>CAXNKU010000004.1:0-125650 GCA_964203045.1 Gaiellales bacterium | reverse complement strand
GAGGTCGGAGATCATCTTCCAACCGAGCGCGCGCGTCGCCTCGAGACAGTGGCGATGGAACGGCACCGCCTCCGCCTCCGTGTAGGTGCGCACGCGCATTGTCTCGACCACGTCGGCGAAGATCGGCGCAACGTCGTCTGCGGTCCAACCGGGCAAGCCCCAGGCGTCGTAGTCGGCGCGATGACCAACTGCTGCAATGGCACCGTTATGAGCAGAGCAACCACCGATCACACGAGCGCGCTCAAAGCTCCAACGCCCATCGCCGCCCGTGTAGCCCCAGTCATGCGACAGCGCGAGCGTGGTGGCATCCATCAGATCGACGGGCCAGCCAGGCGTACCGTGAGGGCCGTAGTCGGGACCGGCTTCGACGAGCAGAACGTCGCGGCCAGCCTCGGCCAGTCTCGCTGCCAACACGGGGCCGGCTGTGCCGCCACCAACAATCACAAACTCGGCTGCACGGCTCACGGTGCGAGGTCCTCCCAGACAGTCGTGCCCCACGTAATCGCCAGCACGGTGCAGTCGTGCCCGACGGCCGCACCGTGGTAGTGGCGCTCGTCGGCCGGGGCGTCGACGAAGGTGCCCGGCAGCAGTTCGGTCTCGCCAGCTTCGGTTCCGATGCGGCCCACTCCACTGATGATCAGCAGCTTCTGCCCACCGGGATGCGAGTGCCAAAACGTGACTGCGCCATCAGCAAACGAGACGCGGGCGATATCGGGACGCCCAGCCGTTTCAGCATCGCTCAACATCTCGAGGTTGACGGTGCCGGTGAAGCGACCGCCGTAGAGCTCTGTCGTGGTTCCGTCACTGACAATCCGCATTGCGCCTCCCGAGGTTTTGGATAGTGTCGCTGATGCAGCCGGTTCGCGCGATTATTCGTCGTAGGCAACGCGTGGGAATCAGGGTAGCCCCGGGACAGTCTTGACTAGGCTGCAGCCAACGACCTCGCTGGAGGCGCAGCGCATGAAGCAGTATGTCTACGACCAATCCGAGGGATCCGCCGAGATGCGGAACCTGCTCGGAGGCAAGGGAGCCAACGTCGCAGAGATGCAGCGCATTGGAGTTCCCGTGCCCGATGGTTTTACCGTCACAACTGAGGCCTGCGTCGATGCAATGAAGGCCGAAGGGGCCTGGCCTGATGGACTCTGGACAGGCGTCCTCGAGCGGCTCGACGCGCTCGAGCAGCGTACTGGCCGACGCCTCGGCGATCCAGAGAAGCCGCTCTTGGTCAGCGTGCGCTCGGGTGCCGTCTTCTCGATGCCGGGCATGATGGACACGATCCTCAACCTGGGACTCAACGATGTGGCCGTGCGTGGTCTGGCACTCGAGAGCGGAAACCCGCGCTTCGCCTGGGACTCGTACCGTCGCTTCGTGCAGATGTTCGGCGAGGTCGTGCTCGGCGTGCCCTCCGATGATTTCGAACACGCGCTGTCGATGCTCAAGCGCGAACGGAATGTCAAGAACGACACGGACCTGACCGCCGAAGATCTCGAGGAACTCGTCGGCACGTTCAAGGAGATCACGGCGGCGTTCGCCGGTCCCGACGCGTTTGGCGACGATCCGCGTGAGCAGCTGCGGCTCGCAATTGACGCCATCTTTGCGTCGTGGCAGAACCCGCGCGCAACGGTCTATCGCCGTGCAAACGACATTCCCGACGACCTCGGGACGGCCGTCAACATCATGCAGATGGTGTATGGCAACCTCGGCGACACGTCAGGCACAGGCGTCTGTTTTACCCGCAACCCGGCGACAGGTGTCAAAGAGCTGTACGGCGAGTTCTTGATCAACGCACAGGGCGAGGACGTCGTTGCGGGGATTCGCACGCCACGCCAGCTGCCCGAGCTCGAGAACGAGTTGCCCGAGGCCTACGCCGAACTGATCGCCACGATGGCGCGCCTCGAGGCGCACTACGGCGACATGCAGGACATCGAATTTACGATCGAGCAGGGAACGCTCTATCTGCTCCAGACCCGCAATGGCAAGCGCACGGCTGCTGCCGGTGTGCGCGTGGCGTGCGACATGGTGGAGGAGGGTGTGATCACGCGCGAGCAGGCCGTGCAGCGGATCGATCCCAAGCAGCTCGACCAACTTTTGCACCCAACGATCGATCCCACTGCGCCTCGCGACCTGCTGGCCTCGGGACTCAATGCCTCGCCTGGTGCGGGCGTGGGCGAGATCGTGCTCGATGCGGATGCCGCGGAGCGCCGCGGCAAGGCCGGCACGGCCGTCATCCTCGTGCGCTGGGAGACGACGCCCGACGACATCCACGGCGTGATCGTCGCTGAGGGCGTCTTGACGGCCCACGGTGGCATGACCTCACACGCCGCAGTCGTCGCGCGTGGGATGGGTAAGCCCTGCGTAGCGGGCATTGAGGGACTCCAGATCGACGCCCAGAATCGCACGATCACGATTGGTGGCCGCACGCTCAGCCGAAGGCGACACAATCACGATGGATGGCACGACGGGCGAAGTCTTCGCCGGCGCGATGCCGCTCGTGCCGCCGCGCTTCGACGAGTACTTCGAGCGTCTGACCGGTTGGGCTGACGAGATCCGCACCCTGCACGTACGCGCGAATGCCGACACACCCGAGGACGCCGAGCGCGCCCGAGGCTTCGGTGCCGAGGGGATCGGTCTGTGTCGCACCGAGCACATGTTTATGAGCGAGCAGCGGCTCCCGGCCGTGCGTCGCATGATCCTTGCCCGCGACGAGGATGAGCGCCTCGCCGCGCTGGCCGAGCTTGCACCGATGCAGCAAGGCGACTTCGAGGGGATCCTGCGGGCGATGGACGGACTGCCCGTCACGATCCGTCTGCTCGATCCGCCGCTGCACGAGTTTCTCCCGTCGCTGCTCGATGCGTCGGTCGACGTCGAACGCATCCGCGAGCACGGCGCGGCGGGCAACCTAAAGGCCGCCGAGGCACTCTTGGCCCGCGTCAAAGAGTTGACCGAGTCGAACCCGATGCTTGGCACGCGTGGCTGCCGGTTGGGGCTCCTGTTCCCCGAGATCTACGAGATGCAGGCCCGGGCGATTGTGCGTGCGGCGATCGCGGTCAAAGCCGCCGGTGGCGACCCGCGCCCAGAGATCATGATTCCGCTCGTTGGCTTCGCAGAAGAGCTTCGTCGCATGCGCGAGTTGGTCGAAGAAGTGGTGGACGAGGAGTGCGAGGCGGCTGGTGTCGAGTTCCCGATCCAGATCGGCACGATGATCGAACTGCCACGCGCCGCGTTCGTGGCCGACCAGATCGCCGAGCATGGCGACTTCTTCTCCTTTGGCACCAACGACCTCACCCAGATGGTGCTCGGCCTCTCGCGCGACGATGCTGAGGGCAAGTTCCTCCAGCAGTACCTCGAGGACGGCGTGATCGATTCCAATCCCTTCCAGACCCTCGACGTCGACGGTGTCGGTGCGGTGGTGCGGATGGGCTGCGAGCTCGGACGGAAGACCAAGCCGAACCTCAAGCTTGGCGTCTGCGGCGAGCACGGTGGCGACCCCGCCAGCGTTGGGTTCTTTCATCACGTCGGCGTGGACTACGTCTCCTGCTCGCCCTTCCGCGTCCCGATTGCGCGCCTTGCGGCAGCGCAGGCGGCGCTCGACTCGACCTTCAAGGATCGGTAACAGCCAGTGGCAGTCACGCTCCACGTCGCACTCGACCCGCGCGATCCGGCGCCTGCCGACGTTGCCATCGTGGTCGATTGCATTCGCGCCACGACGACGATCTCCCACGCGCTTGCGACGGGTTATGCATCGGTGACGTGTGTTGGTGAGGTCGCTGACGCACATGCGGAGCGTGCTGAGGGCGTGCTGCTAGGTGGCGAACGCCATGGCGTCTTGATCGAAGGCTTCGATCTTGGCAACTCGCCCGCCGAGTATGCAGAGCAGCGGGGAGACCGCCTGGTCCTGACGACCACCAACGGGACACGCGCGATCCTGCAGTCCGTTGACGAGGCGACCACGGTGCTGGTTGGAGCGCTCGTGAACGCACAGGCGCTGGTCGACGCAGCGCTCGCGGCTGCGCCCGCTGATGGCACGATCGTGGTGCGCTGCGCAGGTGTGCGAGGCGAGGTTGCGCTGGACGATGCCTACGTGGCGGGTGTCCTGATGGAACGTCTCGCGCAAGCGTTGACAGGGTCGATCGCGACCGATGGCGCCCGCACTGCACTCGCAATCGCACGCGCCTATCCCGACGCGCTGACGGCTCTCAATGACAGCCAGAGTGCGCGCGATCTCCACGGCACGGGGCACGAGGCCGATATCGCAAGATGTGCACAGGTAGATAGCCTCGCCTCGGTACCGCGCGTCACCGAGGCGCAGCCCGGTCGCGTCGTCGTCACGCTCTAGTCGACGCGGCTGTCCGGAAACTTCTCGGCGAGGAGCGCCTCTGTGCGGGTCTTCTGCCGGCGATGAAGCCAGCGAAGCATCATCACGGCGGCGACAACGACAATCACCGCAAAGACGATTGCGCCACCCACGCCGACGACGTTCTCGACACGCTCGATCGACTCACCAAACGTATATCCAACTGCCGTCAGGGTGCAGGCCCAGGTGATCCCACCCAGAATGTTCCAGAGCAGGAAGGTTCGCCAACGCATCTGACTCATGCCTGCGATCCACGCACCGAAGATCCTCAGGCCAGCTGTCCAGCGTGCCAGCACGACTGCCTTCCCACCATGCAGGGCGAAGAAGCGCTCGCCCCAGACGATACCGGCCTCGACGTGGGTAATGTGGCTGAGTCGATCGACGAGTCGACGGCCACCGTAGCGGCCAATACAGAAGCCAATGTTGTCGCCGATAATGGCGGCGAGTGAGGCGACGGCAGCGACGACGAACGGATTGAGGATGCCGCGCGAGGACGCAGCGGCTGCGACCAGCAGAATCGTGCCGCCCGGCAGTGGAATGCCTGCGGTTTCGAGCATCAGCGGGACGAAGAGCGTCAGGTAGCCCCAGCTGCGGAGCCATTCCTCAATCAACCCGTTATCGAGCATTAGAGCGTGTCCAGAATCACAGCAATCTCAGGAAAGGCGCGGTGGACAGCCTTCGAGAACTCGCGGAGATACTGGTCGTCAATGCGATCGTCGAGCGTCGCCGCGTAGGCGTCGCGCATCTCCGAGAGTTCCTCGGCTGCCCAGTCGATCTCGTCGGCGTACTCGCCGTACGACTCCTCGGCGTCGTCCGCGTCGGCAGAGCGGTAGCGCTCACGAGCCTCGCGCATGGCTTGGAGACGATCCGCATAGTCGCTCGCGAAGATGCGCAACTGCTGATCGATCAGGTCTCCGAAGCGCTTGCGGCGAAACATGTCTTGGATGCTACCCGGGCAGAGGCCGTACGCTACCGACATGCTCGAACTCACAGCGATTCGCGCCGCGATGCCGGCCGTCACCAACAACGTCTACTTCAACACGGGTACCTATGGTCCGTTTCCGCTTGCGGTGCGCGATGCGATGAACGCGCACGTTGAGGGTGTCTGGACGCAGGGTCGTATCGGCGACGATCGCTATGCCGAGCAATCGCAGATCGAAGCAGATACCCGCAGCGCCCTCGGGCGTGTTGTCAATGCGCCGGCCTCCGAAATCGCGCTTGGCCATTGCACCAGCGATGGCCTTAACCTCGTGGTCGGTGGCATCGATTGGCAGCCGGGCGACCAAGTCGTGATCGGCGACTTCGAGCACCCGGGTCTGACGGTGCCGCTGAAGATTATGGGCGAGCGGCGCGGTATCGAGGTGATCATCGTGCCGATCACGTACGCGGACGATCCTGCACAGGTGATCGCTGACGCCTTGACCCCACGCGTCAAGCTGGTCGCGCTTTCGCACGTGGTCTGGACGACGGGGCGGATCATGCCGATCCCACGGATGTCCGAAATCGTGCGCGCGCACGGAGCGGTCTTTCTCGTCGATGCCGCGCAGGGTCCAGGCTGTATCCCGGTGGATGTTCAGACGCTGGGCTGCGATTTCTACACCATCAGCGGCCAGAAGTGGCTGTGCGGACCTTCGGGCACCGGCGGCCTGTGGGTCAATCCGGGCTCGCTCGATCGCATCGCCCCGGCCTTCCCTGGCTATCCGACGATGGAGAAGACGCCAGAGGGGCCGCGGATGTGGGGGAGTGCGCGCCGTTTTGAACCGGGCACCGTCACCCACACCGCACTGGTTGGCCTGACGGCTGCGATCGCATGGCGCGAATCGATCGGTGGCTTCCCCTCAACCCACGCCGCGGCGATGGAACTTGCGGGCCACCTGCGCGAGCGCCTCGTCGAGGTGCCGAAGGCGATTGTCTCCGACGTCGACGCACCCTCGCCGTTCGTGGCGTTCGAGCTGGAGGGGCTTTCCGCTCCAGTCGTCGTGCGCAAGCTCGAAGACGAAGGCATCATCGCCCGCTCACTGCCAGGTACCGATCTGACCCGCGTCTCCGTTGGCTGTTGGAACGACCGCTCCGATATCGACCGTCTGATCACCGGCCTCAGCGCGCTCTAGCTCTAGGGAGCGGCGATCAACTTTGCTTTGGGGTCAGACCCCTAAGCAAAGTTAAGGATCAGATGAGCAACCGTCTGTGGCAATCAGCTTTGCTTAGGGGTCTGACCCCAAAGCAAAGTTGATCGCCGATTAGGCCGGCAGGCCGAGGTCGCCGGCGATCGGCTGGAGGGCTGCGACGACGTTGCGGATGTGGTCGTCGAGTTCGATGCCAAGCAGCTCGGCACCTTCGTAGACGTCGTCGCGATTGACGCCCGCCGCGAACGATGCCGTCTTCAACTTCTTCTTGACGCTCTTCGGCTCGAGACCCTCGAGGCCCGTCGGGCGCACCAGTCCGCAGGCGTGGACAAAGCCACTCAACTCATCGCAGGCGAACAGCGTCTTCTCGAGCGATGTCTCCGGCACGACGCCCGTGTGCTGCGCGTGCGCGAGGATTGCGCGACGAAACCAGTCGGGATAGCCGCGCTCCTCGAGGATCGCGGAGCCCGCCTGAGGATGTTGCTCGAGCGTGGGGTGAATCTCCCAGTCGAAGTCGTGCAGAAGCGCGACGTTGCCCCAAGCCTGCTCGTCTTCGCCGCCCGCTCGGGCGTAGGCGCGCACTGAGGCCTCGACGGCGAGCGCGTGGCGACGCAAGGCGTCGGACTGGATGAACTCGCAGACGATGCTCCAGGCAGCGTCGCGGTCGTGGACGAGGTCGGTTTCCATAGGGCGCAAGCGTAGCCAACTACCGAAGGTCTGTAGCAACGGCGTTTAGACTTACACCTGTGAGTGATTCGCCGAACCGTAATTCGCTCGGCGACCTATTCGTGATCGAAGGCGGCAAGCCGCTCTCGGGTCGCGTCTCGGTCGGTGGCAACAAGAACGGTGCGCTGCCGATCATCGCGGCCTGTCTCTTGACGGACCAAGAGTGCATCGTCGAGAACGTTCCGAGGATCCGCGACACCGAGGTGATGGCTGAGCTCGTCAAGTCCGTGGGTGCCGAGGTCGAGTGGATCGAACAGAACACGCTCCGCATCAAGGCTGCCGGCGAGATTGCACCAGAGATCAATCGTGCCCTCAGCGTGCAGATTCGCGCCTCGATCCTGCTCGCTGGGCCGCTCTTGGCGCGTTGTGGCTCGGTGCTTGTGCCGCCGCCCGGTGGTGACGTGATTGGCCGCCGCCGCATCGATACGCACCTCCACGCTTTTGCCGCACTTGGTGCCGAGATCGAGGTTGAGCGCGACTTCATGTTGCGGGCGCCGAACGGACTGATCGGTGACCGTTTCTTCATGGACGAGCCGAGCGTGACCGCGACCGAGAACGCGGTGATGGCCGCTGTGCTCGCCAAGGGCGACACGACGCTGATCAACGCGGCCTGCGAACCACACGTGCAGGACCTCTGCCGCTTCCTCGTGTCGATGGGTGCCGAGATCGATGGGATCGGCTCGAACGTCCTCTGCGTGCACGGCCGCGCCAGTCTCGGTGGCGCGCGCCACCGGATCGGCCCCGACCACATCGAGGTGGCGTCCTTCATCGGCCTCGCCGCCGTGACGCGTGGCGAGATTGTGATTGAGGACGTCGAGCCCGACGATCTCCATCCCGTCTTGCACGGTTTCGAGCGACTCGGCGTCCGGATCGAGCTCGATGGTCGCACGCTGACGGTGCCGGACGATCAGGACCTGACGATCCGCGACGACTTCGGCGGGCAGGTGCCCAAGCTCGAGGATGGCCCATGGCCGCAGTTTCCCGCCGACCTCACCTCAATCGCTGTTGCCGTCGCGACGCAGGCACGCGGCACGATCTTGATCTACGAGAAGATGTTCGAGAATCGCCTCGTCTTTACCGACAAGCTCGTCTCGATGGGCGCACGGATCGTGCTCTGCGATCCGCACCGCGCGATCGTGACGGGTCCTGCGCAACTCGTTGGTGAGCGCGTCGATAGCCCGGACATCCGTGCTGGCATGGCGATGCTGATTGGTGCACTCTGTGCTGAGGGCCGCACGATCATCGGCAACGTCGGGCAGATCGACCGTGGCTACGAGCGCATCGACGAGCGGCTGCGTGGCCTCGGTGCGCAGATCGAGCGCGTGCGCGGCTAGTTACCGACACTTCTGTACGATCCGTGGGCACACGAATGCGATCAGGAGAATCACGTGTCGAAGGAAATCATCCGCACCGAGAACGCGCCCGCTCCGCTTGGCGGCGCGCCGTACAACCAGGCGACGAAGTCGGGCAACCTAATTTTCCTCGCCGGCCAGATTCCGATTGACCCCGCGACGGGCGTCCTCGTTGAGGGTGGCATTCAGGAGCAGACGAACAAGTGCTTCGACAACGTCGCTGCGATCCTTGAGGCCGCTGGGTCCGATCTGAGCAAGGTGCTGCGCGCGCAGGTCTACATGGCCGACCTCGGCGATTTTGCTGCGATGAATGAGGTCTACGCGGCGCGGATGCCTGAGCCGTTCCCGGCTCGCTCGACGTTCCAGGTCGCGGCTCTGCCCGCGGGTGCGATCGTCGAGATCGAAGTCGTCGCGACGGTGTAGTCAATGAGCGCGCGCGCAGGCGGGGCCGATGCGCGCGCGCTGATTGCTGCCTCTGCCCGCGTCCGCGAGGCGGTGCCGTTGCTAATCGAGGCGGCCGAGCCCGGACAGCGCGTCGCGCTGGTCGGCGGCGTAGTGCGTGATCTGCTGCGCGGCATGGAGGCTCGAGAGGTCGATGTGGTCGTGGAGGGAGACGGCATTGCCTACGCCAAGCGGCTCGCTGCGCTGACGGGGGCCGACGTGCGCCTCTACCCGGCCTTCGGCACGGCCACGATCGCCTCGCGTCCGCCCGTCGATGTGGCGACGGCACGCAGCGAGACGTACGAACAGCCAGGCGCCCTGCCAACGGTAGCCCCGGCAACGCTTGAGCAGGACCTCGCGCGCCGCGATCTGACGATCAATGCAATTGCCGCGGTCGTTGCAGGCCCGGATGCGGGTGCCTTGCTCGATCCGTTTGGTGGCGCTGCGGATGTCCAGGCCGGCGTGGTGCGACTGTTGCGTCCCGACGCCTTCGAAGAAGACGCAACGCGGCTGGTACGTGCGGCTCGTTATGTGGTGCGACTTGGGGCCACGGCCGATCCGACGCTGGTTCATGCGGCGAAGGCCGCGTGCCACGGCGGTTTCGTGACACGAACCGGCCCAACGCGCATGATGGACGCGTTGCGTCTCATCTTCGACGAGTCTGATCCCGCCACGGTGTTGTCGCTCTTGAATGAGTGGGGCGTGCTTGTTGCGATCGAGCCGGGCCTCGCTGTCGATCACGCGCAGGTGCAGGCGGCGTGGACACTCTTGGAGGACGAGGCGCGCGACGCCGACCGCGTGGCACTCGGGCTCGGGCTGATGACGAGTGGGCTCGACCCTGCTCGTCGCAGTGGCTGGTTGACGGAAGGTGGACTCGACCGCAGCACGATCAAGTCCGCACTCGCTGCTGCCGACGGTGCCACGCTCGCAGCCGAGATTGTGGGGAAGAGCGACGCCGATGTCGATGCAGCCTGCGCACGCGTGCCGGCCGAGGGCGTGATCGCCGCTGGTGGCGACGAAGCCGCGCGCTACCTCAGTCGCCTCCGCCACATCGCGCTCGGTGTCGACGGTGACGACGTGCGCCGCGTCGCCGCAGTGGAAGGTCCAGAGATCGGTCGCCTGCTGATCGAATTGCGTCGTGCCTGCATCGACGGCACCGTCGCCGACACGCGCGATGCGCAATTAGCGTGGCTAGCGGGCGACGCGCGAACGCGACGCGACTAGCGTCCCGAGCCGGCTATCAGGCCAAAGCCGAGAAAGCCCACGGCTACCACGAGCGCGACGAGTCCGGCGTAAAACAACGAGCGCGACTGCATCTCAGCCACCCGCCAGCGTGACCAGGAGGTCCTGGATGGGGATTCGGATGGCATCGATGATTGCGAACAGTGGCTTGAAGAAAATCAGCAGCGCGAACAGGATCATGAAGCCGTGACGATCGAGGCGAGCCCACGATTCGGCCATCTGTCGCGGCATGAAGGCGGCCAGGACGCGGCTGCCGTCGAGCGGTGGGATGGGCAGCATGTTGAAGACGGCGAGCAAGACATTCGTCGAAAACGCGAGTGCGAGAAACTCGCCGAGCAGACCAGTCGGATACGAGAAGACCCAGATGTACGTCACGACCGTCACGTAGGCGATCGCGATGTTTGTTACTGGGCCGGCAATTGCCACAATCGCCATGCCGCGCTGGGGATGGTTGAAGAAGCGAGGCTGCACGGGGATCGGCTTGGCCCAACCGAAGATGAAGCCCGTTGCAATCCATGAGATCGCAAACATCGCCGAACCCATCGGATCGATGTGGACGAGTGGGTTGAGGGTGAGGCGCCCCATCATCTTCGCCGTCGGGTCGCCGAGGCGATTGGCTACCCAGGCGTGGGCTAGCTCATGCAGCGCCATCGAGATGATCAGCACCGGCAGAATGAGAGCCAGAAGCTCGAGGTTCTGGCCCGAGAAGCGTTCCGAAAGGTCGGGCATTGCCCGCAGCGTACATTGACCCGGCGCGTTACCCTCACATTGTGTCGCTCGCCTGGGACAATTGGGAGGCCTTCCCGCTCTTGCGTTGGCAGGGGCCGGAGGGCATCGTCGCGGTCTTTAGTGGTCGTCAAGGTGGCGTTTCAACCGGGCCGTTCGCGTCGCTCAACTTGGGCCTGACGACGGGTGATGATCGGTTGGCGGTGGCCGAGAATCGGCGGCGCCTCTGTGCGGCTGTGGGAGCGGATCCCGCGCGCACGGTGCAAAACCATCAGGTCCACGGCACGGTCGTCCGCGTTGCCGAGCCAATGCTGGGTGGGTACCTCGACCCGCAGGGCGCGTTGCCACAGGCCGACGCGCTGATCACACGCGAGGCCGATCTTGCGCTGGTCGCTCTGTCGGCCGATTGCGTGCCGATCGTGATTGCTGCGCTCGATGGCTCGGCCGTCGCCGTCTGTCACGCCGGCTGGAAAGGGCTCGTTGCGGGTGTCGTTGAGGCGACGGTTGCTGCGCTTGGCCCTGGTGCCTACGCGGCGGCGGTTGGTCCGTGCGCCGGGCCGCAGGCCTACGAGGTTGGTGAAGACGTTGCGGTTCCATTGCGCGAGCGCTTCGGTGAGGGCGGTGCCTACGGTGGCACGGCCGATCTTGCCGCCTGTGCGGGGCTTGCATTGTTCTCTGCCGGCGTCAGCCCGGAGGCGATTGACATTGCCGGTATCTGCACGATTACCGAGGCCGACGACTTCTTCTCGTACCGGCGTGACGGTGCCACGACTGGTCGACAGGGCGTGATCGCCTACCGTGAGGACGTATGACACGTAATCCCGACGATGTGAAGGCCGGTGTCGCCGCCACGCAGCAGCAGATCTCCGAGGCTTGCGCGCGTGTGGGACGCGACCCAAGCGGCATCGAGATAGTGGCGGCCGTCAAGTACCTCGCGATCGAAGACCTGCCGCTGCTCCACGACGCTGGCATCCGTCGCGTGGGGGAGAACCGTACGGATCAACTGATCGCAAAACAGGATGCGCACGGCGAGCTGTTCACGTGGGACTTCATCGGTCATCTACAGAGCCGCAAGGTCAAGGAGATCGTCGGACGCATCTCGTTGATTCACTCGTTGTTCACCGAGTCGACGGCAGACCAGTTGCAGACGCGCTCGCTCGAACCGCAGGAGGTGCTGATCGAAGTCAACGTGGCCGCCGATCCCGACAAGGATGGCGTGGCACCCGCAGACCTCGACGCATTGCTCGAGCGGCTCGCTGGACAGTCGAACATTCACGTCCGAGGATTGATGACGATGCCAGCATTTGCCACAGACCCTGAGGGCTCACGACCAGCGTTTCGTGCGCTTCGCGAGCTCGCAGAACAGGCCTCAGAGCGCTGGGTTGGTGTCCATCAGTTCGCTCAACTGTCGATGGGAACAAGCCAAGATTTCCCGATTGCTGTTGAAGAAGGGGCCACGTTGGTGCGTGCTGGCTCCGTCCTTCTTGGCACATCCGACACACGACCGTAACCCTAGGGAGTATGCTCCGCGCATGTCTGGCGGAAGCATTTGGCACCGATCGCTCGTGTACTTCGGTCTCGCAGAGGATGAAAGCCTCTACGACGACATGTCCACGGTGCATGAGGAGCCCGAACGTCCCTCGAAGAGCAGCAGCGTGCGTCGCATCGATCGGCGGCGTCATCGCGAGACCGCGAGCGACTTCGACGAGGCCTTCTCCGAAGAGGAGACCGCAGCCGGGCGACCACGTCGTGGCGGCTCGTCGAGCAACGAAGAAACAAACGTCCTGCGTTCGTCGTCGACGGGCAGTCCTGCGAATGCTGTGCGGGTCCACGTGATCGCACCGCGCTCGTACAACGATGCCCAGCAGATCGCCGACCGCTTCAAGAACGGTGTACCCGTGATCGTCAACCTGCAGACGGCCGAGCCCGATCTGTCGCGTCGTCTGATCGATTTCAGCTCGGGCATGTCGTACGCGCTCGACGGTGCGATTCAGCGCATCGCCGAGAAGGTCTTCCTCTTGACGCCCGCCAATGTCGAAGTATCGGCAGAGGATCGCCAGCGTCTCGTCGACCAGGGCTTCTTCAACCCGGGCAACTAGCGTCGCTCGCTCGACCCGCGGTAGGGTTGTGTGGTCAAGACGGGAGAGACGATGACGCTGGATGAGTTGCGTGAGGGTGTAACGAGCGGAGAGATCGACACGGTCGTCTTGGCGATGACAGACATGCAGGGTCGTCTGCAGGGCAAGCGCTTCGACGCTGAGGCCTTCGTCGGCGGCATCGCCGCAGACGGTGCGGAGGCCTGCAACTACCTGCTCGCGGTCGACATGGAGATGGTGACGCTGTCGGGGTTCGCCCTGACGAGCTGGGAGTCGGGCTACGGGGACTTCGTGCTGCAGCCGGACCTTGCGACGCTGCGGCCGATGTCGTGGCTTGAGGGCACCGTGTTCTGCGTCGCCGACGTCATGCACCACGACGGTTCGCCCGTGGTCGAGTCGCCGCGCCAGATCCTGCGTGCGCAGCTTGAGCGCCTTGCCGAACGCGGCTGGAACGCACAGATTGGATCGGAGCTCGAGTTCGTCCTGTTCCGCGAGTCGTACGATACGGCGCGCGACAAGGGATACCGCGACCTCAAGCCTGCCAACGCGTACAACGTCGACTACTCGATCCTCGGCACGACGATGGTCGAGGACGTGATTCGTCCGATCCGCCTGGCGATGAAGACGGCGGGTCTGAAGCTGGAAGACTCGAAGGGCGAGTGCAACCTCGGCCAGCACGAGATCAACTTCCGCTATCAGGAGGCGCTGCGGATGGCCGACGACCACGCCTTCTACAAGCTGGCTGCCAAGGAGATCGCGTACCAGCACGGCGTGGCGGTCACCTTCATGGCGAAGGTCAACCAGCTCGAGGGCAACTCGTGCCACATCCACTGCTCCTTCTGGGAGGGTGACGAGGCGCTGTTCCCCGGCACGGGCGAGGGCGGGCACTCGCCGCTCTACGACCAGTACATCGCCGGCCAGGTCGAGCGCACGCACGAGCTGTCCTTCTTCTTCGCGCCGAACATCAACTCGTACAAGCGCTACGCGTACGGATCGTTCGCGCCGACGACGCTGCTCTGGGGCCGCGACAACCGCACCGCTGCGTTCCGCTCGGTCGGGCACGGCAAGGGCCTGCGGCTCGAGACGCGCATCGCCGGTGGCGACGCCAACCCGTACCTGGCTTTCGCCGCCGTCGTCGCTGCGGGCCTCGACGGCATCGACCGCGAACTCGTGCCGCCGCCGCCAACACCGGGCAGCGCCTACGACGCCGACGGCCAGCGCATGCCGACGACGCTCACCGAGGCCGTCGATCTGCTGGACCGCAGCGCCTTCGCCCGCGCTGCCTTCGGCGACCGCGTGGTCGACCACTACGTCAATTCGGGTCGCCACGAAGTCGCTGCTTTCGAGTCGGCTGTGACGGACTGGGAATTACGCCGTTCGTTCGAACGCAGCTGAACGCCCACCTCTTTCTGCCTGCTAACTGATTCTGCGTCAGGTGAACTTTCGGGCGCAAGGGACAATGAGTCCCAGCGACGCACAGACGATCACGCACCTAGTGCTGATCCAAGTGCACGCATCACGTGGGCGCATCGAAGACGGATCGGTCTGCACACAACTCATCGGTGGCTCCAGGTTCGCTCGGACACCATGGGCCCGGGCCCATAGTGTCCGTGAAGCGACATTCTGGGCCCGGGCCCAGAATGTCGCTTGTCGCTGAAGGTGGGTGGCCTGATGCGCCTACAGCGGCGCTAGTCTGCCCTTATGCGACCGCGCATTGGCATCACCGCGTATTGGCTCGAGGCGTCGTGGGGGCCGTGGACAGAGATGCCCGCATGTCTGGCACCGCAGGCGTACGTCAACTCGATCCTGGTGGCGGGTGGCTTTCCGCTGCTGGTGCTGCCGCTGCCGGAGATGGAGGAGTTCGTCGACGAGGCGCTCAACACGCTCGACGGGCTGATCCTCGTCGGCGGCAGCGACGTCGGTGCGAGCACGTACGGCGCCGAGTCGCATCCGACGAACGATCCGCCGAACGTGCGCCGTGACGAGGCCGAGCTCGGACTGCTGCGCGGCGCGCTCGACCGTGACATGCCGCTCCTCGGCGTCTGCCGCGGCTTCCAGCTGCTCAACATCGCCTACGGCGGAACGCTCGAGCAGCACCTCGACGACGTCGTTGAAGGTGACATGCACCGCGTCAAACTCGGTCACTGGTCGAATCATCCGGTCGAGATCCTCGGTGGCAAGATCGCCGAGCTGGTACCGAACGGCACCGTCATTCACTCGCATCATCACCAAGGCATCGAGACGGTCGGTGCGGGTCTTGAAGTGACGGCTAAGGCGCCAGACGACACGGTTGAGGGTCTTGAGGATCCAACCAAAGCCTTCGCGGTTGGCGTGCTCTGGCATCCGGAAGAGGCACACACCGATTCTGGCGCACCGGTCTTTAAGGCGCTGATCGACGCCGCGGCGCAGTACGCGCAACGCCCGTCCTGAACTACTCCGTCGCCGAGGTGCCGGTGCCAGCAGTGGGGAGTCCGTCCGGGACCTCCCAGTCGGCGCGCGCGTCCCACCAGATGTGACCGACCGAGTGAAGCCCCGACGGCTCGTCGACGCTGCCAGCAGCGATCGCGGTGTAATCACGATCAGGTGCCTTCCAAAACAATGACGAACCACAGGTCGCACAGAAACCACGAACCGCATTGGTGGTGCTGTGGGGGCTCTCGATCCAGGCGAGACCTGCGTCGGCCAAGAGTTCCAACTGGTCGTCGGGACAGGCCGTGTAGGGCGCCGCTCCGCCATGCGTGCGACGACACTCACCGCAGTGGCAGGTCGTAATATCGCGCAGTGGCCCATTGACGCGATAGCGCACGCCCCCGCACAGACAGCCGCCTTCGTGGTGTTCGCTCATGCGTCGATTCTACGCGACACGAACCGGCGCGAACCTGTCCGTCACGTACACTGCCGCGCATGACGGCAACTCTCGGATTAATCGGTGCCGGACGGCTCGCGTCGGCGCTCGTCGCTGGCTGGGTTGCTGCCGACCCGACCTGTGCGCCTCAGATTCTGGCTACCGATCGTTACGAGGGTGTTGCTGAGGCATTAGCCACTCAGTACGGCATTGGAGTCCGAGCCACGCCTGCCGCGATTGCCGCCGAGGCGGATCTCGTGATCCTGCTGGTCAAGCCGCAGGATGTGCCGGGTGCTGCTGCAGAAGTTGCCACGACGCTGCGGGCGGGCGCCTGTGTCGCGTCGGCCGCCGCCGGCGTCGAGCTGGCGACGATCCGGGCCGCGCTCGCCGACGAGACGACTGTCGCTCGCTTTATGCCGAACATTCCGGTCGCCGTTGGTGGCGGCGTGTCCGCTGTCTGTGGAGACGCCGACGCCGTCGCTGCGCTGACACCGTGGCTGCAGGCCGTCGGTACTGCAGTGCCGATGGACGAATCGATGTTCGACGCTGCAACAGCCATCTCGGGCTCTGGTCCCGGCATGCTCGCGTACGTCATTGAGACGTTCGTTGCCGCGGCGGTGGACGTTGGGTTTTCGGAGGACGACGCTAACCGTCTCGTGGTTGACACCTTCGCTGGCACCGGCCGCTATCTGGCCGAGACGGGGGAGAGCGCGACCGCGCTCCGTGAGCGTGTCACCTCGCCCGGTGGCACGACCGCCGCGGGCATCGCCGCTCTCGAGGCCGCTGGACTTCCAGACGCCGCCGTTGCCGCGGCCCGCGCTGCCCGCGATCGCGGCACCGAACTACGGAGTGGCTCATGACCTTCGATCGCGCCCTGATCGCCACGTTTGTAAGCTCGCTCACGATCGTCTACACGATCATGATCCTGATCTACGCTATCCAGTCATTCGTGCCGCTCGGCTACTCCTCGCCGGTGATGACGCTGCGGCGCTTCCTCGATGAGACGGTTGCGCCGTTCTTGATGCTGTTTCGGCGCTTCATCCCGCCGCTCGGTCCACTCGATCTGTCTGCGATGGTCGCGTTGTTCCTCTTGTGGATCGTGTCTGGAATCGTCCAGGGTCTGATTATCGGTTAGTAATCAGTTCGTTAGTAGGGGCAGGAGATCTCGGAGGGGCGCCGTAGGTCGTGTCCATGGCGATCACACCTGCAGAGCTCCGGCACACCCCGCTTCGTCGCTCCTTGTTCGGCTACAAGCGACCTGACGTCGACAACATGATCGAAGAGTTGGCCGACGCGTATCAAGAGACGTGGCAGAATCGCGTTGATATGCAGGAGCGGATTGAGACGCTCGAGACTGAGGTCAAGCGCTATCGCGAGATGGAAGATCTGCTTCGTCGCACGCTCGTGAGTGCCGAGAAGCACGCTGCTGATCAGAAGGAGGCGGCCCGTAAGGAGGCCGCTCAGATTGTGCGTGAGGCCGAGCAGGAGGCACGCGAGGTGATGGGTGAGGCGCATCATCAGCGCTCCGCCGTTTGGCGCGACACGCAGGCGATCGAGCAGCGTGGCCGCGAGTTGCAGGCCCGCTATCGCGCGTTTCTCAGTACGGCCGAGGCGGTCCTTGACGAGGTTGAGGACACCGATGATCGCACGGAAGAGCGCGAGCCGCTCGCCGATGCGATCACGATGAACTGACGGGGCTCCGATTGCGTGGGCAGGGGTATGGTTCGCGCATGGAACTCGCTGTCCCCACCACTGCGCTGAGCGCTGAGCGTGCACGGATCGCCCTTGATCTCGAGCAGCTCAGCATCGGAGCGGGTCGCGATCGTGATGGCGCTGATCGCCTCGGTACAGGTTCTGATGACGCCGTTGCAACGCTCGAAGACGAGCTCGATCAAGGCGTTGTGGATGACCTTCAGGCCAACCTCGATGAGGTTGACGCAGCGCTCGCGCGCATCGCGGCTGGGTCGTACGGGGTCTGCATCGACTGTCGTCAGGCAATCCCTGAGAAGCGCCTCACAGCACTCCCAGCAAGTGCTCGCTGCATCGAGTGTCAGCGCAAGCAGGAGCACCGCTGAGGCGATGCCACCGCTGCCGCCCCAACCCGCGGTAGAGCCGCTTCGGCCGTCGCCAGCCCAGTCACCCGATGCGCTGCAGTGGTTCGCGTTCGTGGTGATTGCGCTCGTCACGATCGTTGCGGATCAGGTCACCAAGCTGATTGCACGCAATTCGTTTACGCCCAATGATCCGCTCGAGGTGCTGCCGTTTTTTCACTTCACGAACACGATCAACACGGGTATCGCATTCGGTCAGTTCCGAGATAATCAGATCATCGTGATTGTCGGTTCCGCGGTCGCAATCGCCTTCATGCTGATCTACTTCGGTCGCTCGGGTGGACGTCATAGCCTGTTGCCAGTCGCGATTGGCCTGTTGTTTGGTGGTGCGGCTTCCAACCTGTTTGATCGCATCACACAGGGGCATGTCACCGACTTTCTTGAGATCAGCCGCTTTCCCGTCTTCAACCTCGCTGATGTTGCGATTACCGCGGGTGTGATTGGACTTTTGATCACACTGATTTCGAGCGAGCGCGCGAGGGTCGAATGATCACCGTCACCGTTGAACCCGAGCACGCTGGTGCGCGGCTCGACCGCGTTGTGCATGAGTCGCTGAGTGGGGTTTCGCGGGCCGAGGCGCAGCGTCTGATTGAGGACGGGCACGTGACGGTGGATGGAGCGATGCGTTCGCGGAGTTCGCGCGTGCAGCGCGGCATGGTGGTTGTGATCGATGTGCCGGAGAAGGTTGTTATCGAGGAGGAGGCGCCGGTCGATCTCGAGCCGCGGATCGTCTTCGAGGACGACTATCTCGTCGTCGTCGATAAGCCGGTCGGCTTGGTGACGCACGCTGCGCCCAGCTCGAAGGGTCCGTCGTTGGCCGGCATTCTGGCTGCGCGTGGCCTGGCTGCGGGTGGCGATGAGGATCGGCCAGGCATTGTTCATCGCCTCGACAAGGAGACATCGGGTCTGCTCGTTGTGGCGCGCGATGCCGAGACGCTGAAGGCGTTACAGAAGCAGATGAAGAAGCGCGAGATTGAGCGCGAGTATGTGGCTCTCGTCCATGGCCGTCCGCCCAGCATGGCTGGTCGCATTGAGGCTCCAATTGGGCGCGACCCACAAAACCGTACGCGCCGCATGATCGACGGCATTGGTGCGCGTCCTGCGACGACGCACTTCGAGTTGGTCGAGGCTTTCCCCGAACACACGTTGCTCTCGGTGCATCTCGAAACGGGGCGTACGCACCAGATTCGCGTCCACTTCGGCGCGATCAAGTATCCGATCGTGGGCGATCCCGTCTATGGCCCCTCGTCGAGTGACCGACTCGGTCTTGAGCATCAGGCCCTGCATGCCCATCGGCTTGCTTTCGTGCATCCCGTCTCGGGCGAACGGCTGGAGTTCACCTCGCCTGTGCCGGCTGACTTCGAGCGCGCGCTCACCTCGCTGCGTCCGGAGTAGCGCGGCTTCGACCCGAGCGTTGGTACGTTTCCAGCTGTCCAACGCACGACATTCCGTCGTGTGAACCCACTCCCCTGCTGGGGCGTGTCTCGCTGAGAGGTGCCGACCCCGTCGGTCTCAGCAGATGCCAGCAGGTGCTCGACCACTAAACCCAATTTGAAGGAGCCGTTATGGCTGCAGTCAGCATGCGAGAACTGTTGGAGGCCGGAGTTCACTTCGGTCATCAGACCCGACGCTGGAATCCGAAGATGCGCCGGTTCATTTTCGGCGAGCGTGGCGGCATCTACGTGATCGATTTGCAGAAGACGATCGTGCTGGCCCAAGAGGCGCACGAGATGGTTCGCGACATCGCCGCCCAGGGTGGCAGCGTGTTGTTCGTCGGTACGAAGAAGCAGGCCCGTGACGCCATCGCGACGCAGGCTGACCGCTGCGGTATGCCGTATGTCAACCATCGTTGGCTCGGTGGTCTCCTGACCAACTTCCGCACCATTACCGACCGCATTCAGCGTCTCCACGAGCTGCGCCGCCTCAACGAGGAAGGCCAGTTAGAGCTTCTGCCCGCCAAGGAGCGCCTGGTGCGTCTGCACGAGCTCGAGAAGCTCGAGAAGAACCTCAGTGGCGTGGCCATGATGGCCAAGGTGCCGAGCGCGATCTTCGTGATCGACCTCACCGCCGAGCAGCTGGCCGTGCACGAGGCCAAGCGCCTCGGTATTCCGTTGATCGGTCTCGTCGATACGAACTGCGATCCCGACCAGGTCGATCTCGCGATTCCTGGCAACGACGATGCAATCCGCTCGAACGATCTGATCGCACGCATCATTGCTGACGGTGTGATCGAGGGTCGGAAGCACCTGCCGTCCGCCGTTGAGGGTCTCTCGTCCGATGAGGCCGCTGCGGTTGATGAGGCTGTCGCCGAGATTCTTGCGCAGGCTGAGGTCTCCGAGCTCGTGGCCGAGGTTGCTGTTGCTGAGGCGATCGTCGCCGAGGCTGAAGCCGAGGCCGTGATCGCCGATCCGACCGCCACGCCAGAGCAGGTTGTCGAGGCTGTTGCCGAGGCCGTCATCGCTGAGGAGATCGCCGAAGAGGCCGTTGCCGAGGCAATTGTCGACATCGCCGTCGCTGAGGTGGTCGTCGAGGCGATCGTCGAAGCCGAGGCTGAGGTCGAGGCCGCTGCCGAGATCGCTGCAGAAGAGAACCCCTCCGCCTAAGCGCGGAGCCGACACGAGACGTATGCGGCCGTAGGCCGAGAAGGACCGAGAATCATGAGTGATTACAAGCCAAGTGCCGCCGAAGTTAAGGTCCTCCGCGATCAGACGGGTGCCGGCATGCTCGATGTGCGCGACGCCCTTGCCGAAGCTGCTGGCGACCTCGATGCTGCGAAGAAGATCTTGCGCGAGCGTGGCCAGGCCAAGGCGGCCAAGCGCGGTGGTCGCACGACCACCGACGGCAAAGTTGCCTCGTACATCCATGGTGGTGGCACGAAGGGTGTACTGGTCGAGATTGGCTGCGAGACCGACTTCGTCGCGAACACGGACAAGTTCCAAGAGTTCGCCAAGGACATCTGCCTGCAGATCGTCTCGAGTGACGGCACGCTTTTTGTTTCCGTTGACGAGGTCCCCGAAGAGGCCAAAGCCGCCGAGATCGAGGTCTATCGCTCGCAGGCCGCCGACAAGCCGCCCGAGGTGCAGGACAAGATTGCTGAAGGCAAGCTGCGCAAGTGGTACGAAGAGGTCGTGCTCCTCAATCAGCCGTATTTCCGCGATGAGGATCTCTCCGTTGAGCAGGTGCGTGCGGCGTTGTCGTCCGAGATGGGTGAGAACATCGAGATTAAGCGTTTCGCCAGCTACACCCTCGGCCAGGAGTAAGTCATGTCCACAGCCCCCTTTAGTCGCGTTCTCCTGAAGCTCTCTGGAGAGTCGTTGATGGGGGACTCGGGCTATGGCGTGGACCCTGCTCGTACTGCTGAGATTGCGTTTGCCATCCAGCAGGTTCGCGAGCTTGGCGTGGAGGTTGCGATCGTCGTTGGTGGCGGCAATATCTTCCGGGGCATGGCCGAGTCGGCCAAGGGGATGGATCGTGCCAGCGCGGACTATGCGGGCATGCTCGCGACGGTGCTCAACGCAATCGCGGTGCAGGATGCGTGCGAGCGCATTGGCGTCTTCACCAGGATCCTCAGCGCGCTCAACATCCAAGAGGTCGCGGAGCCGTACATTCGGCGTCGCGCTATTCGCCACCTCGAGAAGGGCCGCGTGATCATCTTCGCTGGTGGTACCGGTAATCCGTACTTCACGACCGACACTGCTGCGGCGCTGCGTGCCTGCGAGATTGGTGCGCAGACGATCCTGATGGGCAAGAACGGCGTCGAAGGCGTTTTGGATGCGGATCCGCGCGTCAATCCTGATGCCCAGCTGATCACCGAGCTGACGCACCTCGCGGCGATCGAGCGCGGCCTCAAGGTGATGGACACGACGGCGCTTTCGCTGTGCATGGAGAACGACATGCCAATCCGCGTCTTCAACGTCAACGACGCCGAGAACATCGTGCGGGTTGTACGGGGCGAGACGATTGGCACGCTCGTGGCGAGCGTCGCGCGCGTCGCGCCAGTTGCGCCCAAGGAACCGCGGGCGTAGCGTTCGAGAGATGGCACGAGGCGACACGAAAGAAGAGCGGGAGCAGGCAGAGCGCGAAACGCGCCGCAAACTCGCACAGGCCCAGATTCGCCAGTTTCCGGATCCCGTGTTACGGAGCGAAACACGTCCGATTTTGGAGTTTGACGAGGAGTTGAAGGCGCTTGCGCTGCGCATGCTCGAGCTTGCGGACGATGCCGTTGGTGCCGGACTCGCGGCTCCGCAGATTGGCCTGTTGCGGAAGTTCGTCGTAATTAGCCTGCGCGACGATGAGCCGTGGTTGGCGATGGCGAATCCCGAGATTCTGCAGGCGAGTGAGGAGACCGAGGTCGGCGGCGAAGGCTGTCTGTCGCTCGACATCCTCCTGCGCAGCGGGCATTCGGTGCCAGTCGAACGGAACGTCGAGATCACGGTGCGCTGGCAGGATCTTGAGGGAGAGATCCACGAAGAGGTCTTTCGCGACATGGATGCGCGCATCGTGCAGCACGAGCTCGATCATCTCAATGGCATCTTGACGGTCGATCGCGCCACACCTGAGGAGCGGCGCTCTGCGCTTCGCATCCTGCGGGAGCGGATCACCTGAGCGCCCGCGCACCGTTCGCGGGTACGTCCGCGTTCGGCGTGGAGGTCTTGCGCGGCCTGCTCGAGGCGGGTGTCGAGGTGCCCCTCGTGCTCAGCCAGCCCGACCGTCCGGCTGGCCGCAAGCGTGTCCTGACACCGCCGCCGGTCGCGGTCTTTGCGCGCGAGCTCGAGCTGCCGTTGCTGCAGCCAGAACGGGCAGGCGAGGCGCTCTCGGCCCTCCAGGCACTCGAGCCAGCTGCCGTTGCGATTTGCGCCTATGGGCAGCTGCTACCAGACGAATTGCTCGCGCTGTGTCCGTGGCTCAACCTGCATCCGTCCCTCTTACCACGTTGGCGTGGGGCGGCTCCGATCGAGCGGATGCTGATGGCGGGCGATGCGCAGACAGGCGTGGCGATCATGCAGACCGTTGCCGAACTCGATGCCGGGCCGCTGATCTCGTGCGATCAGATCGCGGTCGACCACGCGGCTGATACGGCAGCGATTGAGCAGGAGGCCTTGCGGCTCGGCGTACCCGCGCTCGTCAGGGCAATCGAAGCTGCTGCCGCTGGCACGCTCGCTGCCGAGGTGCAGGCCACGGACGGCACCACCTATGCGGCCAAGTTGGAACGCGCCGATCGTCTGATCGATCCGACGCTGCACACCGTGGCGGACACGCTCAATCGCATTCGCGCTCTACGCCCGCAGATCGGCGCGCTACTGATGCTCGATGGCGAGACCTTCACGATCTGGCGTGCCACTGCTGCGACGGTCGACTTGGCTCCGGGCGCGTGCTCCATTGTGGGCGACGAGCTGCAGGTTGGCTGTGCAGATGGTGCGATTGCGATCAGCGAACTGCAGACCGCCGGCAAGCGATCGCTAGCGACGGACGGAGTGGCTGCGGGGTCGACGCGACCTGCCAACGATTGCTTCATGTCCCGTCTAAAGCGGCCCGTCAACGCGCGCGGCGTCGCGCTCGAGGTGCTGTTGAGGACGGAGCAGGGGGGAGCGTGGGCCGATCGTGCGCTCACCGCTGAGGCCAGCAAGGCCAACCTCGATCGCCGCGACCGCGCCTTTGCTGCGCAGCTCGCAGCTGGGACGATCAAGGCGCAGCGCGTGCTCGACGCGATGGTCTTGGCGCTCGGTAAGCGCGACCCCGACGAGCTCGATGCCGAGACGCGCAGCATCGTGCGGCTCGGTGCCTATCAGCTGGTGATGCTCGATCGCGTTCCGCCGCACGCTGCCGTCTCGACCAGCGTCGACCTTGCCAATGCGCGCCGTGGCAAGGGCGGCGGTGGGCTCGTCAATGCCCTCTTGCGACGCGTGTCCGAGGGCGGTCGCGAGTGGCTGGACGCGCTGCCCGACGAGACGATTACGGACGCAGCACTACGGCGTTCGTATCCCGATTGGATCGCGGAGACGTGGGAGCAGGCCTTTGGCGGCGAGGTCGCGCGGGCCCTAATGGACGCTGGCAACGAGACACCAGAGGTCGCCTTTCGGATCTCGACGCTGCGTGAGGGAGCAGAAGACCGAATCTACGCCGACTTCGATCGGCTGGATGTCACGCTTGGCATGGACGAGCACGCGCCGGATGCGCGCGTGGTGGAGGGGGCTGTTGATCTTGCCTCGCTCGAGTCGTTCCAGAGTGGCGATCTCGTGCCGATGAGCCGCAGTGCTCAACGCATCGCGCCGTTCCTCGCGCCTGAGCCCGGCATGCGCGTCCTCGACGCCTGCGCGGCGCCGGGTGGCAAGTCGGGGCACATTGCCGCTCTGCTGGGTGGGGGCGAGGGGTTGACGTGCGTGGAGCGCGACGAGTCGAGAGCGCGCCAGTTGGTCGAGACGCTGCATCGTCAGGGCGTCGATGGTCATCGCGTGATGCCGATCGACATCTTCAGCCTGCCCGCCGAAGAGCAAGGCTTCGATCGCATTCTCGTGGATGCACCGTGCTCGGGTTTTGGCACGATCGGCTCGAGGCCAGATCTGCGCTGGCGTCGCACCCCCGACGACGTTGCCCGGCTCGCCGCCATGCAGCGTGGGATGGTCGACTTTCTGATGCCGCGGCTGGCGCCCGGCGGCGCGCTCGTGTTTGCCGTCTGCACGCTTGGCACCGTCGAGTCCGACTCGGCCGATGGCTACCCGATCGACGAGGTTCTCACCCTGCGGCCGGACGAGGGTGCAGGCGAAGGATTCGTCGCGACGCGCCTCGCCGCCACGTCCTAATGGCTGTCCTGCCATGATCCGCGTATGAGTCGAAGCGATGCATGGGTCACAGAGGTGCAGGTCTGCCCGTCGATCTTGGCGGCCGATTTTGGTGCGTTCCGCGCCCAAGTGCGCGACCTGATGGACGCCGGTGCACGCACGTTCCACGTTGACGTCATGGACGGCCACTTCGTTCCGGTCATCACCTTTGGCCACGAGGTTGTCTCGGCGCTAGCCGACGACGTCCACGACCGTGGCGGTTCGCTGGCCGTGCACATGATGGTCGAGCAGCCCGAACGTTTCGCGGCCGAGTACGCCAAGGCGGGCGCCGACTCCTTCACGATCCACATCGAGGCGACGCGCGACATCCACATGGCCCTCCAGATCGTGGAAGAGACAGGGATGATCCCGGGTGTCACGCTCAATCCAGCGACCCCAGTCAGTGCGGTCGCGGAGGCTGCTCGCTACGCACGAAACCTGCTCTGCATGAGTGTCAGCCCGGGCTGGGGTGGCCAGAAGTTCATCAAGGCCACCACCGATCGACTGCCCGAACTGCGCAAGTTGGCGCGTACCGATGCGGGCGTCGAGGCCGACGGCGGCATCGCTGCAGAGACGATCGTCGAGGTCTACAAGGCCGGCGCAAATCGTCTGACGGCCGGCTCGGCGATCTACAAGCAGCCTGATCCGGGCCAGGCCTACCTCGACCTCGTCGAGCAGGTGCGCGCCGCCGGCGCCACGATCGCCTAGATCTCCACGCGCGTTGACTGTCCGAAGGGGACATGACAAACCCCGGTTTGTGATGTCCTTGTCGCGTACGCTTTCGCCATGATCGACGACGCCGACCGCCTACTGCTCGCCCGTGCGCTGGAGTTAGCCGAGCGTGGAGCGCGAACCGCCGCGCCGAATCCGCTCGTCGGGTGCGTGATTGCACGGCACGGCACGGTGGTCGCGGAGGGTTGGCATGTTCGACCGGGTGAGCCTCATGCCGAAGCGATGGCGCTTGATGTTGCGCAGGAGGGTGCGCGCGACGCCACGGTCTACGTCACGCTCGAGCCCTGCGCGCACCACGGCCGCACGCCACCGTGTTCCGATGCGCTGATCGCTGCAGGGGTGGGACGCGTCGTGGTCTTGTCCAATGATCCAGCGCCACACGCTTCCGGCAAGGGGTTGCTGCAGATCGTCGACGCCGGCATTCCTGTCGACGTTGTCGACGACGATGATCCGCTCGCGATTGCGGCACGGCGCCAGAATGCTGGCTTTCGTTCGGCGATGACGCTCGGTCGTCCACATGTCACGTACAAAGCGGCACAGACGCTGGATGGGCGCACGGCGACGCGGACCGGCGATAGTCGCTGGATCTCGGGGGTCGAGGCTCGAGCGCACGTGCACGAGCTTCGCGCGCGAGCGGGGGCCGTCCTTGTCGGCTCGGGAACGGCGCTCACCGATGACCCCGAGCTGACCGCTCGCGATTGTGATCCTCCCGTCGAGCAGCAGCCACTCCGGGTTGTGTGGGATCGATCCGCTCGTCTGGGCGCCGTCTCTCGGCTCGCCCAGACGGTGTCGCGTGGGCCGGTGCTGCTGCTCTGTGCGCCGGGTGCCGATGCGTCACGACGCGCAGCAGTCGCCGAGACGGGCATCGAAGTCGTCGAGGTGGCAGACCTCGCGGCGGGACTCAACCTTCTCCACGCTCGGGATATTCAATCGGTGCTCTGTGAGGGTGGTGCTGGGCTGGCTGGCGCGCTGCACGGCGCGGGGCTGCTCGATCGCATGATCGTGGTCGTTGCGCCCAAACTGTTGGGTGATCCACTCGCGCCTGGTCTGCTGGGCGAAACAGGTACCTCCTCGACACAGATGGCTGAGGCACTGAGTCTGGCGGCGTGGTCGAGCGAGGCAATCGGCGACGATCTATGGATTGACGCGTGGCTACGCGAGCCCCGCTGACGAATCGGAGTCGTACGTGTTTACAGGCATCGTCCAAGAGGTTGGAGCAGTTGAGGAGGTCGTGCTGGTCGAGAACGGCGCGCGCATCATCATCCGCATGCCCGCATTGGCACCCGAGGTGGGCATGGGCGACTCGGTCAGTGTCAATGGCACCTGCCTGACGGCGGTCGAGCTTGGCGCCGAGCGAATCGCGTTTGAGGCGATGGGTGAGACGCTTGCGCGCACCACTACGGGTGGACTCGCGAGCGGCGCTCCTGTCAATCTTGAGCCTGCGTTGCGCCCGACCGATCGCATGGGTGGACACGTCGTCCAGGGGCATGTTGACGCGGTTGGTACCGTCACGGGAATTCGCGAAGACGGCATCGCCAAGGTGATCACGATCACCGCGCCACCTGCGATCACGCGCTACGTCGTCGAGAAGGGCTCGATCGCCGTCAACGGTGTCTCCCTGACGGTCTCGCAGGTCGTGACCGACGGTTTTGAGATCTGGCTGATTCCACACACGTGTGACGTCACCACCTTTGGCTCAATGGTGATTGGCGATGGCGTCAATCTTGAGGCGGACATTTATGCGAAGTACATAGAGAAGTTCGCAGCCGACCGTGAGCACACGGCGGGAAACTGACGCCACTTCGCTACCATGACCGAAACCCGTCAGCAGGGAATTTGATGCATACCCCGGAAGCTCCGTTCAGCCCAGTCGAAGACGCCATCGAGGATATTCGACGTGGCAAGATGGTCATCATCATCGATGCCCCCGACCGCGAGAACGAGGGCGACCTCTGCATGGCGGCAGAGTTCGTCACTGCTGACGACATCAACTTTATGGCGACGCATGCGCGTGGTCTTGTCTGCCTCACGCTGACGGCCGAGCGTTGCGACGAACTTGGCTTGCAGCCGATGGTTGCGCACAACGTGACGACCTACGAGACGGCCTTCACCGTCACGATCGAGGCGCGCGAAGGCATCACCACCGGCATCTCCGCTGCCGATCGCGCGCACACCTGTCGGGTCGCGGTTGACCCGGCTAAGGGTGCTGGCGACATTCAGATGCCGGGCCACATCTTCCCGTTGCGCGCCCGCGCAGGTGGCGTGCTTGAGCGCACGGGCCAGACCGAGGCCTCCGTCGATATCGCGAAGCTCGCTGGCTGCACTCCCGCTGGTGTGATCTGCGAGGTCATGAACGCCGACGGCACGATGGCTCGTGTACCCGATCTCGCCAAGTTTAGTGCCGAGCACGACATCAAGATTGTCACCGTTGCCGACATGATCGAGTATCGCCGTCGCACGGAGCAGCTGATTGAGCGCGTCGCAGAGGTGAGCCTGCCTACGCCATACGGTGAGTTCCACGCGATCGGCTACCGCGAGACGTTGGCCGACAAGCAGCACATGGCGCTGATCTACGGTGACGTTGCAGGCAAGGAAGACGTGCTCGTGCGCGTGCACTCGGAGTGCCTGACAGGCGACGTGTTTGGTTCCCTGCGGTGCGATTGCGGCGAGCAGCTGCACATGGCGATGCAGCAGGTGGTTCAGGCTGGCAGCGGCGTCGTGTTGTACATGGCGCAGGAGGGTCGCGGGATTGGGCTCCTCAACAAGCTGCGTGCCTACGAGCTCCAGGAGAAAGGTCGCGACACCGTTGAGGCCAATCTCGAACTCGGCTTCATGGACGATCAACGCGAGTACGGCATTGGCGCGCAGATCCTCGCCGACCTTGAGCTCACGACGATCAAGATCATGACGAACAATCCCCGCAAGATCATTGGGCTCGAAGGCTATGGCCTGACGGTCACCGAGCAGGTACCGATTGAGGTCGAGCCAGGCGAGCACAACGTGCTCTACCTCAAGGCGAAGCGCGACAAGATGGGCCACTCTCTGCACCACCAACACATCAAGGCAGCCGACGCGCTGCCGGGCGATCCGCCACGCATGACGGATCCGGCTGCAGGAGAGACGGCGGGCGCCCAGCAGTGACGGCGCCCGACGCTGCTGGCTCGATCTCTGCGCCCGCTGGTGCGACGCGCTTAGAGCCCGTCGCGCTCGATCCCGCCACGAGGGTCGCGATCGTGGCGGCTGAGTATCACACGGACATCGTCCAGCCCTTGGTTGACGGTGCCGTCGCGGAATGTCTTGAGCGGGGCGTGACCGACATCGTGGTTGTGCCGGTGCCGGGCGCGTTCGAGGTTGGCTTAGCAGCGCTGTATTGCGCCGAGTCAGATTTCGATGCGGTCGTCGTGCTTGCGTGTGTGATTCGCGGCGACACTCCGCACTTCGAGTACGTCTCGGGCGAGGCCGCCCGTGGTGTCTCCGACGCCGGGATGGCGACTGGCGTCCCGATGGGCTTCGGAGTCCTCACCGTCGAGACGCACCAACAGGCCGTCGATCGGATCGGCGGCAGCGAAGGCCACAAGGGTCGCGAGGCAGCCGCTGCCGCCCTCGGCCTCCTGGCCGCAGTCCGCGCGCTCTAGCCTCGCTTTCTCGTCGCGTCTTCTATCGGCGTGTCCTCGTCGCGTTTCCTCGTCGCGTGTTGTACTCGCGGTCTCTTCGCGTCTTCGCGTGGCGCGCTTTCGTTAGGACAATCCAGGTCCGCTCGTGATGGAAGAGGACATGACAAGTGCGCACTTGTCATGTCCGCCCTGGATCTACTCGCCGCGTTGCGCGCGCTCGAGTCGCGGCAATCCAAGCCATTTGCTCTAAACGCCATCAAGTCCCATCGGCGATCCTAGGAGGACATGACAACCGCGCGGATGTGGTGTCCTAGCGCGGCCCATTCGCTGGGGCTGAGGGGGACATGACAAACCGGGGTTTGTCATGTCCCCCACGATGCCGCTACTGCGCACGAGGACACCACATCCGCGCGGTTGTCATGTCCTCCTAACGCACGCCGCTACGCACTGGTCGAACCGATGCGCGAAGGGCTCTCGCTTAGAGGGCGCGTTGCACTTTGCCGGCCTTGAGGCAGCGAGTGCAGACGTACGCGCGAACGGCAACGCCGTTCTGGAGAATGCGCAGCTTCTGGAGGTTCGCATCGAAGCGACGCTTCGTGGCGATCATGGAATGGCTGCGGTTATTACCGAAGGACGGCCCTCGGCCGCAGGAGCTGCAGATGCGCGACATGGGGGCAGTATGCTGGATCGGCGCAGTTGTCGCAAACGACACCCGTCACCAAAGATGTCTACTTCGCCGAATTACACCCTTTTGGAGCTCGCTTTAGGAGCCCGCGCACGGCTTGCAGCCGAGTCTGAGCGGATCAATGCCATCAACGTTTTTCCCGTTGCGGATGGTGACACCGGATCCAACTTGCTCCACACAATCGACGCTGTTGTCGACTGTCTCCGCAGCGATCCAGCCGACCCGGCGCGGGCCGTCGGAGATGCCGCACTGCTGGGTGCGCGGGGCAATAGCGGCACGATCCTCGCCAGCATGATCCGCGCGGCTGCTGGTGAACTTGGCGCCGGGCGGGCCGTACCGGAGGCGCTGCTGAGCGGTGCGCGAGCCGCCTACCGCGCGGTGCCAGAGCCCGTCGAGGGCACAATGCTGACCGTTGCGCAGGCACTCGCGGATGCCGCGCGCGGCGAGACCCTCGAGGACTACGTCACCAGTGCGCTCACCGGTGCGCAGGCAGCGTTGGCACAGACACCCAATCAGCTCGATCAGCTTCGTTCGGCTGGCGTCGTCGATGCGGGTGCCGCAGGGCTTGTGGCGCTGCTCGAGGGGCTAGCCGGTGTCCTGGCCGGCGAGCCGGTCGTGGATCACTCCCCGGCTGCACCACGTCCCGCAGTCCATCTCGCAGACCCTACAAGTCGGTACCAGTTCTGCATTGGCTTCGTCATGCGCGATGTCGATCTCGATGGCCTGCGTGCGGCGGCGGACACGTGGGGTGACTCGCTCGTGCTGGCCGGTGACGCCGAGCTCGTGCGCGTGCATGTGCATGCCGACGATGTCGACCGTGTGACGACTGAGGCCGGGGCGTTTGGAGCGGTCTCCGACTGCGTCACCTCGGATATGCGCGACGACATTGCGGCTCGCAGTACGCGACACGAGCAGAGAGGTACGACGGCGATCGTCTACGACTCGACGGCCGACCTACCGGTGCTCGAGCACCCGGACTGGACGATGGTGCCGCTGACGGTGCATTTTGGGGAGGCGGAGTTTCGCGATTACGTCGATCTCACGGCGGCCGAGTTCTATGAGCGACTCGCGTCGTCGTCGACGCACCCGACGACCTCACAGCCAGCACCTGGTGTGTTTATCGCGGTCTACCGCGATCTGCTGGAGCGGTACGAGCATGTCGTCTCGGTCCATCTCTCCGCTGGTCTCAGTGGTACCTACGGCTCAGCATGCACGGCGGCCCAAGAGTTTCCGGGGCGCGTGACGGTGATCGACAGTCGCCTGGTCTCGATGCCATTGGCACTTGGGCTTGGTCGAGCCCAGGACGCGCTCGACGCGGGTGCGAGTCCCGGTGACCTGCCAGGACTCTTCGACAAGATCGGCAGACAGTCCGGATGTCTTTTTAGCGTCGCGACGTTGGAGTATCTGCAGCGAGGTGGCCGCATCGGTCGCGCGCAGGCGTTGGTCGGCACGCTGCTCGGCGTGCATCCGCTGCTCGCGGTCGAGGACGGCGTGGTGGTGCCGGTTGGGCGCGTGCGTGGCGAGGTGCGCGTGTTGCCCGAGCTGGTCGCCGAGTTTGCACGGCGTTCGGCCTCCTACCCGACCATCGACGTCGCGATTGCCCACGCCGATGATCTCGAGCGAGCCACCGAACTCGAGGCGCTGGTGCGGGAAGCAAGAGTGGGTATCCGGTCGGTCCGTATCCTCACGCTGGGCGCCGTGGTTGGTACCCATGCAGGCCCGGGTGCGCTCGGCCTGGCGTTCGTCGCTGCGGACTAGCGTGGTGGAGCGCCGGCCTGTGCGGCCTTGCGGTCCCGGTGTTCATTGACGAGTCGCGAGCCCTGTCGGATTGCACAAACGGGCCCGTAGACAGGACGCTTGAGAATCGTCGTCACGACGGCAATCACGGCCCAGATGATGAAGACAATGACGATCCACGAGGGCATACTCATACGCTATCAGTACCTGAACACGGAATGCTATAGTGCGCAACATGAGCGAATATCAGATTACCTATTGGCGTGAAATCCCCTCGATGGTCGTGGCCCGGGAAGGCGACGAGACCGCACGGGCGCAGCTGGCCCAGCGCTTTCAAGAGGCCATTGACGAGGCTGCCATGCGCGTTGGGGCAGCCGACGCCGACGCCTACATGGATGGTTGGCGTAAAGGTGAGTGGACGCCAACGGAGGGCACGCCGACCGAAGTCGCCGACCGTGTGACGACCGAGCTTGAAGCCGAGTTGAATGAGGAGCGCCTGACGGCGTTGCTTGACGAACTCGGACCCGCCCAGGAGGCCTGACATGAGCGGTCTGCTTGAAACCCTGCAGTCCGGAGGGCACATCCTCGGCGACGGTGCGATGGGCACGATGCTTCAAGACGCTGGTCTGACCGACGGTGGCGCGCCCGAACTTTGGAATGTTGAGCACCCCGATCGGATCGAGGCGATCCTCGAGGCCTATGCGGCGGCCGGTTCCAACCTGATCACCACCTGCACCTTTGGCGGGACGCGTCCACGTCTTGAGATGCACGATCTCGGCGACCGCGTGTTCGAGCTCAACAAGGCAGGGGCTGAGGTGGCGCGCGCAGTTGTTGATCGCCACCCGGGCTCGTACGTGCTGGGCGATGTTGGCCCGAGCGGCGACCTGATGGAGCCGATGGGTACCTTGACCCCGGAGACTGCGCAGGAGCTCTTTGCCGAGCAGATTCGCGGCCTCGTGGCCGGTGGGGCCGACGCGATCTTGATCGAGACGATGAGCGATCTTGGCGAGGTCGAGGCCGCTGTGCGCGCTGCTCAGGCAGAGGCGCCAGGTCTACCGATTCTCGCGACGATGTCGTTCGACACCAACTTGCACACGATGATGGGTGTCAAGCCCGGTCAGGCCGTCACGGCGATTGCCGCGATGGGCGTACCGATTATTGGTGCCAACTGTGGGCGTGGTGTCGATGAGATGCGCGTGATTGCCGCTGACATGGTTGCGGCGCGGCCTGAGGGCGTGTTTCTGATGACGCAGTCGAACGCTGGTCTACCGAAGCTCGTCGGCGATGAGTTTCTCTATGACGGCGCACCCGAAGTGATGGCCGAGTGGGCAACGGAGATGCGCGACATTGGCATCGATGTGATTGGCGCCTGTTGCGGCTCGACGCCCGAGCACATCGCTGCGATGCGCCCGATCGTGCTCGCCTGATCCGTCGGACCTAGCTCGAGTGGGTCAACCAGGCGACAAGGCGTCGCCGACGGGACGGCTGCGGGTAGAGCAATGCTGCCTCCTCCGCGGTGATCCCAAGGTGCGTCCGAGGAAGTCGTAGTGCCGACGGCGCATAGCGCGGGAGTGGCCCCAGAGGATCTTCTCCTGGATCGATGCTCACGGGCACGCCGTAGACGTCGCTCAGGGCAGGCGCTAACTCCTCGGCTGGGACAGCTCGGAGTTGGCCCGACTCCCACGTAAAGACGAAGCAGAGGCCATCCGTGGTTGCGGCATGCACTGTCAGGCCTTGCGGGTAGGCAAACGCTCCGCGCCAGCCTCGCGTGTGCTTGAGGACGCCGCCCCAGAGGGCGATTTCGCCGCTAACGGCACGCAAGCCGCGCGTGTCGGCCGCATCGAGCAACGCCGCGCTACGCGAGCGCCAGGCGTGGACTCCACAGGTGCAGCCGATGGCGGGTACCTCGTGGCCTGGTGCGGCACGAGAGGTCGGTCGAATCCCGATCGGTGACGTCCAATTCGTCGATCCGCACGTCGCGACTTGGACTTCGTGCGGCTGCCACGTCGAGCGACGATAGGGCGAGCAGAGGCGGGGCTCACCGGACGGGTGGACACGAATCGTCCACGAGCGATAGCCAAGGATCGGGTCGATCAGATCCGGAACGACGAATCCGGAGGGTGTCATGCCGGGATTGGTTCTTGCTCGGGCGTGGGCGCTGGTTCGGGTATGCGTTCTGGCTCGGGAGCGGGTTCGGGAACGCGTTCTGGCTCTGGCGTCGGTGCCCGCTCAGGCACCGGGGGATGCACCGGCTCGACGACGATGCGCTCTTGTTCTTCACCGATGTCCATTCCCAAAGCCTGCCAGATCAGGGGGTTCGGCGGAGGCTATGAGGAACGAGCATCGACCCCTCGCGCGGATCGCCGGTGAGTGGAGCGGCAAGCGTCTCCGCGAGGTCGCTGCAGCGGGATAACACGAGTGCGCTTGCTGCGGCGTCGAAGGCATCTTCGCTCGAGCTCGCGCGCTCGTTGATTGGGGCAGGCAGGGTGGCGTGCGCGTCGAGCCACGCACGACGTTCGATCGAAGACGACTTGGCGACCGGACCGGTCAAGAGGCGAGGCCAAATCTCTGCAATCAGGTGCGTCGACGGTTCGTCAAACGGCCAGATTGCCCAGCCACCAGCGCGCAGCCGCGAGAGGTGGGGGATGCCACGAATCGTGCCGGTACCAACGGCGCCGGCGCCTCCGATCTGAAACACGCTCTTGGGGACGATTCCCCGCACGTTCCAGCCCTCTTCGCATTGCCGCAGCTGACCTTCCTCACCACGACGCTGGCCCGGACGTCCCCAGAAGGGAGCGGGCGAGGTTGCGAGCCAGTCTTCGCCGTGCTCGCGTACTAGTTCCCACAGGGCATCGACGGTCGTGCAGCCATGAGCATCGAGAAACCAAGAGGGATACGAGAAGGCGAAGTCGATCCCAACGATCGCTTCGGGCACCTGGGCGCGCCGTTCGACGAGCCAGTCGACAACCTGCTCGCGCGTGCGACCATCCTCGAGGAACAGCAGTTCGCCAGCCAACGCCTCCGCGATCCAGATCTTGTTCTTGGCGCCGGCAGCCGCTCCCGACCAGTCGATTGCGATCACGCGTGCCATGGCGAGACTCTCGCAGATCTGTACCCGGCGGTGCGGACGGCAGAATGTGATGGTGCTGGCGTCCTTTCCAGGAGTTTTGGAGACAGCCATTTCGCCGCGCCCGCGTACGGCGCCGGCGCCGGCACGATTGGCGGTGCCGATTACAGGTCCGCCCAAGCGCGTTGCGGCCTTGAAGGCGATGGGGCTTGAGACGCGTGGCGATCTGCTCGACGACCTGCCGTTTCGCTTTGAGGATATGACGGCACTGACGACGATCGCGGAGGCGATCCAGAGTGGCGACGATGAGGTGACTGTTGTCGGTCGCGTTGGCTCAATTACCGAGCGGCCAACCCGTCGCCGTGGCCTCCGCATCCTGCAGACGCGTCTGACGGACGAGACGGGCGAGATTTCGTTGACGTGGTTCAATCAGCGCTATCTCGCGCGCACGCTTGAGCCTGGTTCGCGCTTGGTGGTGCGCGGTGCGTTGAAGCTGGGCGCTCGGGGTGCCGAGCTGACCGTCAAGTCGCACGAAGTGGCGGGCGGTCCGGACGAGTTGGCGGCGATGGGTCCCGGTCTCGTGCCGGTCTATCACGCCTCGGCCAAGGTCTCGACGGGCGTCTTGCGTGCCCTTGTCGGCGAGGCGATTACGGACCTGATCGACGGCGTTGCCGACCCGCTCCCTGTCGAGTTGCGCGTGCGTCATCGCCTGCCGTTGCGTCGCGATGCGTTGCGTGCCGGCCATCAGCCGAGCCGGCTCGATGCCTACGAGACGGCGCGTCAGCGATTGGCGTATGAGGAACTGCTGCTGCTCCAGCTTGCTCTTCTGCAGCATCGCCACGACACCGATGCTCGTGCCGGCGCACTCGCGTTGGGTGCCCCGGGTCAGGTATCAGCAGCCTTTCGTGCGGCCCTGCCCTTCACGCTCACCGCAGCGCAGGAGCACGTGCTCACCGCAATCGAAGCCGACCTCAACCGCACGCAACCCATGCAACGACTGTTGGAGGGCGACGTCGGTTCGGGCAAGACGGTCGTGGCCTTCGCCGCCTTGGTGCGCGCGGTTGAGCAGGGCGGACAGGGCGCGTTGATGGCGCCGACGGAGGTCCTTGCGCTCCAGCATCTCCGTGGCGCCGAACGCCTGCTCGAGCCATTGGGAATCGAGATCGCCTATCTGTCAGGAGATGTCCCCGACAAGGAGCGGCGTGCCCGGCGCGCTCGCATCGAGGCCGGGCAACCGTTGATTGCGATTGGGACCCACGCGCTGCTGCATACGTCGTTCGCCGATCTTCGTGTGCTTGTGGTCGACGAGCAGCACCGCTTTGGGGTTGCTCAACGGGCAGCGCTGTCGGCGGGGGGAGAGACCGTGCCGCACGTCTTGCATATGACGGCCACCCCGATTCCGCGCTCGCTCGCGTTGACGGCCTTTGGTGATCTCGACCTGAGCGTGATCGACGAGTTGCCACCCGGGCGCAAGCCAATCAAGACGAGCATCATTCCCGAGGCAAAACGCGAGGATGGCTACCGTTGGATCCGCGAGCAGATTGCGGCGGGGCGACAGGCCTACGTCGTCTGCGCGTTGGTTGAGGAGAACCCCGATGTCGAGGCGCGGGCGGCAGAGGAGGAGGCCGAGCGCCTTGCCAGCGGGCCGCTCCAAGGCTTGCGGGTGGCCTGCGCGCACGGCCAAATGCCGTCCGGTGATCGTCAGCGTGTGATGGCAGCGTTCGCAGCTGGTGAGCTCGACGTGCTGGTCGCCACGACGGTGATCGAAGTGGGAGTAGATGTCGCGAACGCGTCGGTGATGGTCGTCGAGGATGCCGATCGCTTTGGGCTCGCCCAGCTGCATCAGTTGCGGGGCCGCGTCGGGCGCGGCACCGAGCAGTCGTATTGCCTGCTCTATAGCTCGGCGGAGCCGACGCCCGATGGTCGCGAGCGGCTCGATGCGCTCGTGCGTCATCAGAGCGGCTTCGAGCTGGCCGACGTCGATTTGCGCATGCGTGGCGAGGGCCGGTTGTTGGGCGAGGCTCAGAGCGGGCGTACCGACCTGCGCTACGCCCGCCTGCACAGCGATCGCAAACTGCTCGAGCAGGCTCGTGAGGACGCGCTCCGAATTCTCGAGGAGGGAATCGACGAGGTCTTGGCGCAGGCCGCAAACGATCGCTTCGGCGACCTCATCGAGGCCCTGCGTCGAGCCTAAGAGAGCCTCGCGCGGTACGCTCTAGGCGTGCGCATCGTGGCTGGGCAGCATCGATCGCGGCGTCTTGTTACGCCGCCGGGCAAGGGCGTGCGTCCAACCTCCGATCGCGCGCGCGAGGCGATCTTCGCGTCGCTGGGCGCTGCGGTGATCGACGCCCGCGTGCTCGACCTCTTCGCGGGCTCGGGTGCTTTGGGGCTCGAAGCGCTTTCGCGTGGTGCGAGTTCTTGCCACTTCGTTGAGCGCAATGCCGAGGCCTTGGAGGCAGTTCGTACCAATCTCGAAACGCTCGGAGAGTCCGAGCACGCGCGGGTCGAGCGAGGCAACGCGATGACCGTGCTGCAGCGTCTTGCCGATGCGGGTGAACAGTTCGAGCTCGTGCTGGTTGACCCGCCCTATGACGCGGTGCCAGACTTGGCAGCGATGCTGACAACGCTGCTCCCACAGGTGCTGACGCCGACCGGATCGATCGTCTTCGAGACCGCTGCAGGTTCCGCAGTACCGATCCCTGGCCTCGTCGAACGCTACAACCGCCGCATTGCCGCCGCCGAAATCGTCATCCTTCAGCGTATGGAGACCGCATGACCGAACGCATTGCAATTTGTCCGGGGAGTTACGACCCCGTCACGCTCGGGCATATCGACATCATTCAGCGCGCCGCGCACCTCTTCGACCACGTCGTCGTGGGCGTTGTGCGGCGGCCAAAACACAAAGAACCGCTGATCCCCGCCGATGACCGGGTGGCGCTCCTGCAAGAATCACTCGCAGATGTGCCGAATGTCACAGTCGAGACGTTCTCAGACCTCGTTGTAGAATTTGCCAAGCGCTCCGGTGCGACGGCACTCGTCAAGGGGCTGCGTGCGGTTTCGGACTTTGAGTGGGAATTCCAGATGCAGCAACTCAACAAACACCTTGCTCCTGATATCGAGTCCGTCTATCTCGCGGCGTCTGGCCGCTACATGTTCGTGTCGTCGAGTGGCGTCCGCGAAATCGCTGCGTTCGGCGGCTCTGTCGAAAACCTTGTCCCTCCCTGTGTCGTCCGCTGGTTCGACGACCATCCGTCTTCGCGAACCCTGTGAAGGAGACCTCATGGATGTCCTCGTCCTCATTGACAAGCTCGACGAGCTTGTACACAACGCTAAAGCGGTGCCGCTGACCGATCAGGTCCGCATCGATCGCGAAGAAATCTGGGAGATTCTCGACCAGATGCGCGCGACGATTCCGGATGAGATCAAGCAGGCGCGCTGGATCGTCAAGGAGCGTCAGGAGATGCTCGGCGAGGCCAAGCGCGAGGCCGAGCGCGTCGTCGTTGAGGCGCGCGAGATCGCCCAGCGCGAAGCGTCGCAGCAAGAGGTCGTGCGGTTGGCCGAGCGCCAGGCGCAGGAGATTCTTGAGAACGCCCGCAATCGCGAGCGCGAGATTCGACTCGGTGCAGAAGACTATGCCGACGAGATCCTCGGGACGCTCGAGACGAACCTCGGCAAGTTCCTCGGTGCTGTTCAGCGTGGCCGCGGCCAGCTGGCGAGCGCATCGCCGGAGCGCACCGAGGGTGGCTCGGCGCAGTTCACCGAAATCACGACGTAATCGTCGCGAACGGCGGCACGCATGATTGATATCGCACAGCTACGGCTTGAGGCGGGCATCGAGCGATCGCTCGACGTGCCCGTTGCGCTGCCCGACATCATCATCGGCGGCGTCACCTACTCAGGTCCAGCCGCGCCTGCGATCTCTCGCGTCGACATCACACGCCTGATCTCGGGGCTCTTGATGCGCATGCGCCTGTCGAGCACGATCCTGGGTCCGTGTCACCGCTGTCTTGAGGAGGCCGCAGTGCCGGTCTCGATCGATGCGCGCGAATACCAAGCCGATCATCCCGAGAAGGGTGCGGAGGCCGAAGAGGTCTGCGACTACCTCGAAGGTGACAATTTGGATGTCGCGACATGGGCGGCCGATGCGATCGTGCTGACGTTGCCGCACAAGATTCTCTGTCGCGAAGAGTGCGCGGGACTCTGTCCGAGCTGCGGCACGAACCTCAACAACGAGTCCTGTACGTGTCTTCCAGACGAAGGCGACGACCGTTGGGGTGCGCTCCGAGGGCTGCTCAAGGACGACTCCGAAGGGTAGTTGCGACGCGCCGCGCAGGCGTTCGCTACGCTGCGCAGCGTTATGGCAGTCCCCAAACGGAAAACGTCCAAAGCCCGCCGCGATAAGCGTCGTGCCACGCACAAGATTGCGATTCCCGTCGTCGCAACGTGCACGGTCTGCTCCGCTCCGAAACTGCCGCACCGTGTATGCCCGAGCTGCGGAACGTACCGCGGTCGGCGTTACATCACGACCGACGCTCCCGTCGGCTAGCGCACTGCGCGCCTCGACTGCGTTCGCTGCGATCGGTGACGTCGACCCGACGATGACGTCTTGAAGGTGACGTAGGGCTCCTTCGCTGGGGTCAACGTGCCGTACAGCCGTTACCGCGCCTGCTACTGTCGGCAGCGTTTACGCGAGTACTACAAAGGTGGATAAAAGTGGCTGAGCGAGCAGAGGTTTTGGCGAAAGTACAGGAGATCCTCGTCGAGCGTCTCGACGTTGATCCGGCTGACATCAATGAGGCAGCGCACATGCGCGACGACCTTCAGGCTGACTCGCTCGATCTCGTCGAGTTGATCATGGACCTCGAAGAGGGCTTCGGCGTCAAGATTTCTGACGAAGAGGCTCAGTCGATCGGCACTGTCGGCGACGCCGTTGACTTCATCGTCGCCCGCGCTGACTGAGCCCACGGGCCCAATTGGGACTCGTCTTGACGCGATTGCGTCGACGACGCGTCTTCGCGCGCTGACGCATTCGAGTTGGGCAGCATCGCCCGGTGACTCGTACGAGCGGTACGAGTTGCTGGGCGATGCTGTGCTCGACCTCGCGCTCGGCGCCTACCTCCTGGAGCGGTTTCCCGACGCCACGCAGGGTGAGCTGTCGCGGATCAAGAATCAGGTCCGCTCCTCGCGCTTTTGCTCGATCGTGGCGCGTAATGAGGATCTTGGCGGTCGCATGCGCGACAGCGCGCTCGGCGAGAAGTACGCAGAGACGGCGAAGCAACTGTCGTTCAATCGCTCGGTGCTGGCCGACTTGGCCGAGTCCGCGCTCGGCGCGATCTTCCTCGAGGCCGGGTGGGAGGTCGCTCGTGAGGCCGCGGTGACAGCCTTTGCGCCACTTGTCGATCATGCCCTCGATCCTCGTATTGACCCCAAAACGGCGCTCCAAGAGATCTTGCAGCGTCAGGGTCGCCGTGTAGCGTACGAACTGGTGGAGGCAACAGGACCAGCGCACGCACGACACTTTTCAGTCGTCGTCATTATCGACGGTGATGTCCTTGGTGAGGGTGAGGGCGTGTCTCGTCGTGCTGCCGAACAGGCCGCTGCGCGCCGTGCGCTCGCTGCCATCGATGCAGGCGATGCCGCATGAGGCTGACGCGCATCCGCATCAAGGGCTTTAAGAGTTTCGCCGACGAGACGGAGCTCCATTTCGACAAGGGTGTCGGCGTGATTGTCGGACCGAACGGTTCGGGCAAATCGAACATCGCCGAGGCTCTGCGTTGGGCGATGGCTTCATCGGCACCATCAGAGGTGCGCGTCACGACGGGCCTGGACGTGCTCTTTAGTGGTTCCGAGAGTCGCGCTGCTGCCGGTCTCGCCGAGGTGGAGCTCGTGCTTGAGGATGAGGGTGGTGTCGCCCCGGGTGGTCGGCCAGAGCTCTCCGTGCTGCGTCGTCTCAGTCGCGATGGCGAGAGTGCTTACCTGCTCAACCGCGTACCGGTGCGTCGCCTCGACGTCCACGAGGTCTTGGCGGATGTTGGGCTCGGCCGTGATAGCCACGCGATCATCGGTCAGAACCAGGTCGATCAGGTGCTGCTGGCGAGCCCAACGGTGCGCCGTGGCCTAATCGAAGAGGTTGCCGGTCTTGGCAAGTACAAGCGTCGTCGAGTCCGTGCTCAGCAGAAGCTGAATCGCGTCGAACGGCACCTCGTCGAGGCACGCACCCGGCAGGCCGAAATCCAAGGGCGCCTGCGTCCGCTCGCGCTGCAGGCTTCGGCCGCCGAGCGTGCGGCGTTGCTCGCGGCCGAGCTGCTCGAGGCTCGACTCGAACTGGTGCTGTCTGCGATTGCCGAGTCTCGTCGCGATCGGCAGGCGCGCCAGAACGACGCGCGCGAGGCCAAGGCGGCGCAGGAGACGCTCGATACCGACGCGGCGGCGATTATCGCGCGTCGTGAGGCCGCCGAGGCAGCGTTGGGGGCCCTGGTCAGCGAGCAGGAGGCCGCCTCGCGTCTTGTGCAGCGCCTCGATGCTGGCGTCGAGCGACTGACCGATCGCACGGTGCAACTCGAGGAGCGGCGCGAGGAGTTTGCGCACGATGCCGAACGCCTGCGGATTCGTGCTGGTCGCCTGATCGACGAGGCCGCTACGACGGCGTCGGCTGCGGCCTCCGTGGAGGTGGATGCGGAGCGCGAGCGTTCCGAGCTAGCGGCCGACCCCGACGACACCGGTGTCGAGGATCGCTTCGCAGCCGCCACGCAGGCCTCCGAGACGGCGCTCTCGTCCGCGCTCGAGGCGCGACGAGCCGAGGCAGAGCACGAGGGGCGTCTCGCGCGCGCACAGGCAGAGGCAACCGAAAACCGCGAACGAGCCGCCGCTGCCACGCTCCGTCGTGCAGAATTGACCAACGGTATTGGCGATCGCGAGACGGCTCGTCGCGAGGCGCAGATCACGCTTGAGGTGATCGAGGCCAATGTTGCCAGTGCCCGCGAGGCGCTGGCCGAGGCCGAGCGGCTCGAGCAGGAGGCGCGTGGTGCAGCCGACCTGGCCCGCACGCAGGAGGCTCAGGTGCGCGGCGATGCTGCTGCCGCCGACGCCAAGGCGCAGTCCTCTGAGGCGCGCCTCAACGAGTTGCGCCAGTCGGTTGAACGTGGGGATGGTTTGGATGGCGCGCTCGTGCGCCTCCGCGATCGCGGCGTCTCGCTGGTCGCCGATCAAATCCGGCCCGAAACTGGCGTCGAACGTGCTGTCGCGGCCGTGCTCTCGTGGCGCGCCACTGAGGCTGTCGCGCGTGTCGCGAGCGATGCCGTCGACCTGCTGGCCGACGATGCGCTCGAAGGCGCCGCTCTGCTCTGTCTCGACCGCCTCCCGACTCGTCAGGCCGAGGGGCCCGGCGTGCCGCTTAGTTCGCGTGTCGAGTTGATCGGAGACATTCCAGCGGGTCTCCTCGACGGCGTGCTGCTGATCGATAGTCCCGCAGATCTGCTCGCCGTGAAGCGCGGAATCGGCGTACTCGCCGATGGTCGCGGCTTCGACGCCGATCGAGGTATCGCCTTCCGTGCCGGCGATGCGGCTGGTCGAGCGTTGGAGCGAAAGCGCGACCTCGCGGGAGTCGAACAACAGGTGCGCGACGATGCGAGTGCGCGCGACGCCGTCACCGCAAGCCTCGTCAACGCGTCCGAGACTCGCACCACCGTCGAGCAGGCCGAGACCAACGCCCGCAGCGCAGTGGCGGAGGCACGCGACGCGCAGTTGCGACTCGAACGCGAGCTCGCAGAGGCCACCCGCGAGGCCGATCGGCTCGCACGGCTAGATGAGGCCACCGGCGAGCGTCTCCGCACTGCAAGCGAAGAGGCCGAGCAGAGCGAGGCTCGTGCCGCCGCCGCCCAGACCGAATTTTCGGCACTCGAAACCGGGCTCGTCGCCCTGCGGGAGCGGGTCGCCGAGCGCACGGTCGAGCACGAGACCGCCGAGGCCGTGCGCGTGTCGCTGCAAAACGAGGTTGCGGATCGACGCGGACGTCGGGCAGCCTCCGAGGAGCGTGCCGAGCGGGCCCGTGTCGAAGGCGCCCGTCTGCGTGCCCTCGCCGTCGAGCAAGAGCGCCAGGCCGAAGCCGCTCAAAATGGAGCAGACCGCCTCGCTGCGGTCACCCAGCAGCTGCCCACGATTCTCGAGACGATCCGTGCCGCGCTCGTCACGGCTGAACGGTTTCGCGAGCCGGCTCGTGCTCAGACGCAGGCCGGCGAATCGCGCGTGGCCGAGCTCGGTACCGAACTCCGTACCTGTGCCGATGAAGACGCGCGGCTGGGGGCTGCCCGGCGCGATGGCGCTGGACGCGTTGCAGCGCTTGGCGTCGAGCTCGAGCGCTGCGAGGAACGCCTCCAGGAGCTTACTCACCGTCGCCAGACGCTCAGCGAAGAACGGGGCGACGAGAGCAGCGAGCTCGTCGACATGACGGAGCCGTATCCCGAGGACGAGCGGACAATGCGCGAAGGCAAGGTCGAACGGCTCGAGCGCCGGATCGTCCAGCTCGGCGCGGTCAACCCGCTCGCCAAGGAGGCGTATGAGGAGGCCAAGGCCGAGGCCGACGACATTGGCGAGCAGATCACGGACCTCGATACGTCCGTCGCAGAGCTACGCAAGCTGGTGCGCGAGCTCGGCACCGAGATCCGCAATCGCTTCGAGTCGACGTATTCCACGGTCGAGGCAGGCTTCGCCGAGGTAATCGGCACCCTCTTCCCGGGTGGCAGTGGGCACCTCCGTCTCGTCGAACCGGCCGAACTGGTCGAGCTCGACCCTGCCGAGGCCGCCGAGGATGAGCCCGGAGCGGAGGCCGAGCCTGAGAGCGAGGATATCGACGCCGTCGTGGAGGTACCCGAGCCGGGTGTCGAGCTGGAGGTCCAGCCGGCAGGCAAGAAGATCCGCTCGCTGTCGGTCCTGTCCGGTGGCGAGAAGTCGATGGCTGCGCTTGGCTTTACGTTCGCCTTGATGCTCGCTCGTCCAAGTCCGTTCTACGTCCTCGACGAGGTCGACGCCGCGCTTGACGAGGTCAACATTGATCGCTTCCTCGAACTCGTCGATCGCTTCCGCGACCGTGCGCAATTTGTCGTCATCACGCACCAGGCCGGCACGATGGAATCGGCCGACGCGCTCTACGGCGTCTCGATGCCGGGCAATGGCGTCTCGCAGGTAATCTCGCGGCGCCTGCCGCGTCAGAGCGATGGTCCGACGGGGACGCTCAGAGCCGCGCCGTCACCGAGCGGTTCGTAGCCCAATGGCCGATCCACACCTGATGTTCTCGGGCCTTGGCGACGTCGACTTCGCCGAGCCAGAGATTGAGACGACTGAGGAGAGTGGCGGCTTCTTCCGCAGGCTCGTCGATGGCCTCGCGAAGTCCAGCAAGGCGCTGACGGGGCAGATCCAGGCGATTGCCTTTGATCCCGACGATGCCGAGGCGTGGGAGCGACTGGAGGAGGCGCTGCTGCTGGCCGACTGTGGCGTGCCCGCAACGGTCGAGATCATTGGGCGTCTCGAGCGGCGTGCTGCCGCTGGTGGGATGGCTCCGGGCGAGGACCTTGCGCCTGCGCTGGCCGAGGAGATTGCCGATCTCTTGTCGGGCGCAGAGGCGCGCATCGATGTCTCGCACACGCCGACGGTGATCCTGATGGTCGGGGTCAACGGCACGGGCAAGACGACGACAGTCGGCAAGCTTGCCGAGCATCTTCGGCGCGTCGATAAGTCGGTCGTCGTGGCGGCCGCGGATACGTTCCGCGCGGCTGCCGACGAGCAACTCGAGGCCTGGGCCAACCGTGCGGGCGCCGACTTCGTCGGCTCGTCGCATGGTCAGGATCCGGCTGCGGTGGCCTACGACGGCATGGAGGCGGCGGTGGCGCGTGGTCGCGATGTTGTGTTGGTCGATACGGCCGGGCGTCTGCAGACGCAGATTGGCCTGATGGACGAACTCGCCAAGATTCGGCGCGTTATCGCCGGCCGTATGGAGGGCGCTCCGCACGAGACGCTCTTGGTGCTCGATGCAACCACGGGTCAAAATGGCCTGGTGCAGGCACGCCAGTTCAGCGAGGCGACGCCTCTGACCGGGATCGTGTTGACGAAGCTAGACGGCACGGCCAAGGGCGGCATCGCACTCGCCATCGCGCACGAGCTCGGCGTACCGATCAAGTTGATTGGCGTAGGAGAGTCGCTCGACGACCTCCGCGCCTTCGACGCCGCCTCGTTCGCCCGCGCACTCCTCGGCCTCTCCTAGCGGCGCTAATGTCCAGAAGGGGTCAGGCACGATCTGGACATGGCCTCACGTATCCAGGAGAGGGCAAACGCGATCTTGACATTTGCCATAGACGAGTGATGGCTGGCAACCACTACCAATGTCCAGAAGGGGTCAGGCACGATCTGGACATTTGATGACGAGCTAGCTCGTCTGACAAATGTCCAGATAGTGCCTGACCCCTTCTGGACATTGGCGATGCAACCCAAGAGGGCGCCAAGACCGAGCGGCGTGCGAATCTATACAACGTGACGCCTCCTGTACTGATCTGGCTACGCCGCGATCTTCGGCTCGACGACTCGCATGCGATTGTGGCTGCGCTCAAGTCCGACGCGCCACTTGCCTTCGTCTACGTCTTTGACCCCGCCATGAAGCACCGCGGGGTGGGGCATGCCCAGTTGGGCTTCATCGTCGAGGGCCTCGAGGATTTGCAGTCGCGGCTTGCCGAGCGTGGGGGTGGGCTGATCGTTCGCCGTGGCGACACTGTTCAGCAGCTTGTCGCTGTCGCGACGGAGCTCGGGGTGGAACGCGTCTGCGCTAATCGCGACGAGGAGCCGGCCGCCGATGTGGTCGAACGTGCCGCCGAGGCTGCACTGAAGGGCATCGGCGTCGAATTGCTGGTGGTGGACGACGAAGTCAACGTCCCGCACGAGTTGGTGTTGACCAAGGATGGCAATCCCTGTCGCACCTACTCGGCCTATGCGCGCGGCGTGAGGCGCGTGCTCGCCGAGTTGCCTGCGCCGCCGCACGACTACGACCTCCAGGGGCGCCTGTTGGCCACGCCGGCACCGGAGATCCCGAGCGTTGAGACGCTGGTTGGTCGTCCGGTGACGCTGCGCTCCGATCTGGAGGGAGGCGAGACGCACGCTCTTGCACGCTTGCGCACGTGGCGTGACGAGGGTTTTCTTGCGCGCTACGCGAAAGATCGCGATCTGGTCGCAGAGCCCGACGCCACGTCGCGCCTGTCGGGCTACCTGCGGCAGGGCATGCTTTCGCCGCGCCGCGCGCTGCACGTCGCCGACCGTGCTGGTGCGTCAAAGTACGCGAGCGAGCTTCTCTGGCGGGACTGGTTTAAGTACGTCCTGCATCACCATCCAGACCTCGCGGAGCGGTGCATTGATCCTCGCTACGACCAGATCGAGTGGGTCGGAACCGACGCCCACTTCGACGCCTGGACGCGTGGCGAGACGGGTTTTGGCATGGTCGATGCTGCGATGCGTCAACTACGCGAGACGGGTTCGGTCGCCAACCGCGCACGGATGGTGGCCGCGAGCTTCCTCGTCAAAGACCTCCACATCGACTGGCGCCGCGGCGAACAGTGGTTTCGCACGCACCTGACCGATGGCGATCTCGCTTCCAACGCGGGCTCGTGGCAGTGGGTGGCGGGCACGGGTCTCGATGCGGCACCGTATTTCCGCATCTTCAACCCGACGCTTCAGGAAGAGCGCTTCGATCCGACGGGCGCCTACGCGGCTCGGTGGGCGCCGGACCGTCCAGCACCGATCGTCGAGCACGCAATCGAGCGCGACAAGACCTTGGCGGCGTACAAGGCAGTAGCGGCGGAGAAGAGCTAGGCGACATTCTGGGCCCGGGCCCAAAGTGTCGCTACGAGGCGCCGACGAGTCAGGCGGCTTTAGCTACAAACAGCTCGGGATAGAGCCGCACGCACAGCTCTTTCGCCTTGCCGTACTCGGCGTCCGAAAGGTCGCCGTTGAAGAGCGCCCGCAATTCTTCGTCGAAGGCGCCGATAAAGCGACCGGCTGCGTCGTTCTGCGTTTCGAGTTCGAGGCGAATCTGCGTGGGGCCGAGCGGAAAGCGCAGGCGATCCCAGCAGAGCTCGACGCGGTGGAGGCCTTGGACATAATCGTGCGTGCTGCGTCGATTCTCGAGCTCACCAATCAATGCGAGTGTGGGAGTGGCGCCCAGTACATCAGTGACCTTTCCGAGCAAGCCCGCCACCGTGATCATCTCGAGCATCTCCGTGCCGTCGGCAGGAATATGGTCGACAGGAGCCTCGAGCTCCTCGCGCTCGCGGGCACGATCGGGCCGTCGCGTCGAGGGGCCTTTCCACGTCAGAATTGGCGTGGGGAGGTTCGACTGGCGTCGCACGCGCAGCGAACACCCGGCGCGCCGCAAGTCGAGGTTGCTGGTATCGAAAAACGAATCGCGGATGTCGAAAATCTGCGAACCGGCCAAAGCGAAGTTGGCGAGTTCCACGGGCACGATCAAAGGACCGTCGCCGGTGTAGAGATACTGGAGCTCGATTTCCATGCGCTGGGACCCATTGTTTCATTTGATGCGGCGGACATGGGCCATCAACCCCGTATCATCCGACCAATGCTTGACTCTCTCTCCGACCGACTCGGCGGCGTTCTCGGCGACCTGCGTTCGCGCGGGCGTCTGAGCGAAGACGATGTCAACGCGGCGATCCGCGAGATCCGCCTCGCCTTGCTCGAGGCCGACGTCAACTTCGATGTCGTCAAGCAATTCGTCGCCACGGTTAAGGAGCGCGCCCTTGGCTCCGAAGTCTCGGAGAGCCTGACCCCAGGCCAAGAGGTCGTCAAGATCGTCCACGACGAACTGACGAAGCTGATGGGCGAGGGCTCGTCGAAACTCTCACTCGCCGGCAACCCTGCCGTGATCCTCGTCTGCGGCCTCCAGGGCTCCGGCAAGACGACGACCTGCGCGAAGCTCGCCAAGCTGATTGCCAAGCAGGGCAAGAAGCCCGCGTTGGTGGCCTGCGACGTCTATCGCCCGGCCGCAATCCAGCAGCTCGTGACCGTCGGAACAGAGGCCGGTGTGCCCGTCTACGAGCGCGGCACCGAGATGGATCCGGTCGAGATCGCGAAGTGGGGCATCCAGCAGGCCAAGGAGCAGGGCCGCGATGTCGTCATCGTCGATACCGCTGGTCGACTGACGGTTGATAAGGATTTGATGGGCGAGCTCGTCAAGATCCGTGATGCGGTGCGCCCGACCGACACGCTGCTCGTGCTCGACAGCATGACCGGCCAGGACGCGGTCGTGACGGCGCAAAACTTCCAGGCCGCGATTGCTTTCGACGGTCTGATCTTGACGAAGCTCGACGGCGATGCGCGCGGTGGCGCGGCGCTCTCGGTGCGGGCCATCACGGGCGTGCCGATCAAGGTCATTACGACGGGCGAGAAGATCGATCAGATCGAGGAGTTCCACCCGGAGCGTCTCGCCTCGCGCATTCTCGGCATGGGCGATGTCCTGAGCCTGATCGAGAAGGCCGAAGAGTTCGTCGATAAGGACAAGGCCGAGGAGCTCGAGCGCAAGATGCGCAAGGCCGAGTTTGGTCTCGACGACATGCTCGACCAGCTCAATTCGATTCGTAAGATGGGTTCGCTCTCTTCGGTGCTCGGCATGTTGCCGGGCGTCGGTAAGCAGTTGAAGAACGCCAACATCGATGATGGACAACTCGATCGCGTCGAGGCGATCATCCTCTCGATGACGATGCAGGAGCGCAAAAACCCTTCGGTCATCAATGGTTCGCGTCGCGCACGCATCGCTGCCGGCTCGGGCGTGACGGTCCAGCAGGTCAACGAATTGCTCAAGCAATACGAGCAAATGAAGAAGATGATGAAGCAGATGGCGAATGGAAAGAAGCCAAAAATGCCGATGCTGCCGCCTAATATGCAAGGGAAGATGTAGGATCCCGCCGTGGTCAAAATTCGTCTCTCCCGCTTTGGGTCCAAGAAGAACCCCATCTACCGCGTCGTCGTCACTGACGATGCCTCGCCGCGCGATGGCCGCGCGATCGAGTCGATTGGGCGTTACAACCCTCAGCTCGAGCCATCGTTGATCGAAATTGACGAGGCTCGCGCCAAGCATTGGCTCAGCAAGGGCGCTCAGCCTTCGCAGCCCGTCTATCGCCTGCTGCAGAAGCAAGGCATCATTTAGCCGATGGGGGTCGAGCCCCCGAAGGACGTTCGGGAGCTGTGCGAGTACCTCGTACTCGGCCTGGTCGACGAGCCCGACGCTGTCAAGGTGACGGTCGAGATGACGGATGAGGCGATCGTGCTACGCATTGTCGTGGCGCCGGAGGATCGCGGCAAGGTGATTGGCCGTGGCGGTCGTGTGGTGCGAGCGATTCGTTCGGTCGTGCGCGCAGGTGCCGTCAAGAGCGGTCGTCGTGTACTCGTCGAGGTAGACGAGTCGCCTGCTGCTCAACCCGCATGAGCGACGCCTTTCCGTGGCGCCCCGAGCGCGTGCGTGTCGGTACGGTCGGCAAGCCGCACGGACTGGATGGCTCCTTTCGTGTGGCCGACCCGTGTGGTTGGTGGGATTTTCCGCAGAACAGCGTGGTGCTTGTCAATGGCACCGAGCGTACGGTCTCGCGGAGTCGTGGCGACGAGCTCGCCCCACTGATCAACCTTGCGGGCGCTGCCGACCGCTCGGCCTGTGAGGCACTGCGTGGCGCACCGCTCGAGCTGCCACGTGCGTCCTTGCCCGAGCCAGACAACGATGCCTACTTCCGCTTCGATCTAATCGGCTGCACGATCGAGTACGCCGACGGCACATCGCTGGGCGAGATCACCGCGGTCGAGGACGGTGTCGCCCACGACACGCTTCTAATCGGCGAGGCGCGCGTGCCGTTTGTCGCGGCTGTCGTACCGACCGTCGATATCACGGGGCGTCGCTTGGTGTTGATCGAGGGCTTCGAGATCGAGCCCGTCGAGTAGAGCCACAACCTTGGCCTAACCGTCATCATGTGCGGATGCTCTCCCTCGACATCCTGACGCTCTTTCCCGCCTGGTTCGACTGGCTGGGTGACGAGCGGCACATCAAGAACGCGTTGGACGGTGAGCTCGCGCTCGGCATCCACGACATGCGCACCCACAGCGACCTGCCGCACCACGCCGTCGACGACACGCCGTATGGCGGCGGGGCCGGCATGGTGGTGCGCGTGGACACGACAGTCGCGGCCGTTGAGGGCGTCTACGGGCAGCCGCTCGATGACGTCCGCAAGAAGCGCCGCATCATCGCGCTCGACGCGCGCGGACGGCGGTTTGACGACGCGTACTCGCGCGAACTCGCCGGTGCGGGTGCAATCACGCTGCTCTGCGGGCGCTATGAGGGCTTCGATCAGCGCGTGCTCGATCATGTGGCCACGGAGACGCTCTCGCTCGGCCCGTACGTGCTGGCGGGTGGGGAGGTGGCTGCGATGGTGGTTGTCGATGCCTTGACGCGACACCTGCCCGGCGCGCTGGGACACGACGAGTCGGCGGAAGAGGAGTCGTTCGCGCCCGCATTGGACGGACTGCCCGAGTATCCGCACTACACCCGACCACTCGAATTTCGTGGCTGGGAAGTGCCGGAGATCCTCCGTTCCGGCGATCACGGCCGCATCGCGGCGTGGCGTCGCGAGCAATCCGAGGCGCAAGCAGCTTTGCTTAGGGGTCAGACCCCAAAGCAAAGTTGATCGCCTCCGAGGGGTACCTGCGGGGTCGGATCCGGTTTTGGGTTAGGATCCCGCCCGTATGAACATTGTCGAAGAGATCGAAGCAGCACAGCGCCGGGATGTCCCTCAGTTCAAAGCTGGGGACTCCGTCAAGGTCCATTTCCGCGTGATCGAGGGCAACCGCCAGCGCGTTCAGGTCTTTGAGGGCGTCTGCATCAAGCGCCATGGCCACGGCACGCGCGAGACCTTTACGGTCCGCAAGCAGTCGTTTGGCGTTGGTGTCGAGCGTACGTTCCCGCTGCATTCCCCCAAGATCGACAAGATCGATGTGGGCGCAATCGGCATGGTTCGCCGCGCCAAGCTGTACTACCTGCGCGACAAGGTCGGCAAGCAGGCCCGCATCCGCGAGAAGCTTCAGTAGGCACGTGCCACGGCCGCGTGCGCGCGTCGTAGTATGAGGTTCACGTGGCATCGCTGAATGACTTCCGTAAGCACCCGGTCGTCGACCTCGTGCTCACCGTCGCCGTGGCGATTGGTATCGCCTATCTCGTCCAGGCCTTCATCGTCAAGCCGTACCGTGTGCCGTCCGGTTCGATGGAGCCGACGATCGCAATCGGTGAGCGCATCATCGCCGCTCGCTTCACGTACCGCTTCTCCGACCCGAGTCGCGAACAGATTATCGTTTTCCATCCGAATGGTGTGGGTGCCGATGTCTACGACACGGACACGGCCTCGGATGAGACGTTCGTTAAGCGGCTGATGGGCATGCCGGGCGAGACGATTGGCGCCATTGGTGGGCAACTCTATATCTGTTCCGGCAAGGGCCCCGAGGAGGGTCAGCCCGTTAAGAGCACGCCGGGCTGCACGTTCCCGGAACAACCGTTTGTGTCGAGCCCGCAGGACGACTTCGGTCCGACCACGATTCCGGCGGATCGCTACTTCATGATGGGCGATAACCGTGCCGACTCTGATGACTCCCGCAACTGGGGACCGATTACGCGTGACCAGATGATTGGTCTCGCGTTTATGTCGTACTGGCCGCCCAGCCGCATTTCGATCTGGTAACCGATGGCAGCGAGCGAGCCCCGACAGCGGCGCCGCAACCGGCTGAAGCGTGCGCCGCGCCTGCTCTGGCTTGCCGGTTGGGCGCGTTGGCCGCGTCCCTTGGTGGGGCTGCTGCTCGTGGTCGTGTTTCTGCTTGCAGCGGTCGTCTGGCCACCATTCGTGTGGGTCGCCGCGTTCGTCTGGGGGCTCTGGGCCGCTGTGGTGGTTCTGGACGCAGGATTGCGACGGTCGCAGGGTGTGATCGCGGCGATCATCGCGATCATCTTTGGCCCGCTCGGTGTCTGTCTCGTGATGTGGAGTCGTCGGCGCGCAATTCGTAAGGTGCCTGACGATGGGCTGTCTTGGCCGATGGGGTATGCGGTCGTCGCGCTGCTCGCGGGGTTTGTCTTGAGCGCCTTGATGATGGGCATTGTCTTGCGGGAGGCACCGCATGGTGTGGATGTGCCGCGCGCGGCGATGGGGGATCGCATCATGGCCGGCGACCGTGTGCTGGTCGTCCCGAAGCGGCTTGCTCCTGTCGGACGAGGCGATGTCGTGGCGGTCGATCGTTTTGAGGGTGTCGATGCGGCGCTCAGCTCGTCGGGTGGGATCGCTGGTGTCGGTCGAATCATTGGCTCTGCGGGCGAGGTGATCGGGGCGATCGATGGCGCCCTGTATATCTGCAAGAAGCTGCCAGATGCGGCAGTCGGGCTGCAGCCAGAGGATGAATGTACGACGCCGTCCGAGCTGATGTATCTGCGCACGCCAACGCCAGATTTCGGGCCGATTCGAATTCCACCCGACACGGTCTGGGTGATGTCGGACGACCGCGCGGGCACGCTGATCGATTCGCGGGTCTACGGCGCGGTGCCCGAGCAGGCGCTGATGGGTCGCGTGGTGGCGGTGCTGACACCGTTGTCGCGCATCGGCATCCTCTAGCGCGTAACGCGAGCCAAGCTGCGCGTTTTGGGCGCCGACGGAGCGGCTAGTCTCGGGGCATGGCTTCTCCCGCACGCAATCGGACTCCCGGGTTGGCACTCCTCGCGCACGATCGTGCGTTGGGGCAGCGCTTCGTGGCAGGAGTCGACGAGGCGGGGCGTGGTGCCTTGGCGGGGCCGCTTGTGGCCGCTGCGGTGCTGCTGGAACCGGGCGCTCTTGGCGCGGAGGAGCAGGCCCTGCTGATGCGCCTGAACGATTCGAAGAAGCTCTCCGCCAGCGTGCGTGACGAACTCGCATTGGTGATTGGCGCCGTTGCGTTGAGCATTGCCGTGGTCGCAGTTGCCAGCACGGAGATCGACGAATATGGCATCCAAGCCGCCAACCTGGGTGGGCTGAGTCGCGCGCTCGATCTGCTGGCAGCGCCCGAAGGAGCCGCGTTGCTGGTCGATGGCTTTGCGCTGCCAATGCAGGCACGCGCCCATCAGCAACTCGTCAAGGGCGACGCGACGAGCGCGGCGATTGCGGCTGCCTCGATTGTGGCCAAGACGACGCGCGATCGTGTGATGGAGGGTCTCGACGTGGAGTCGCCGGGCTACGGCTTTGCGGCCCACGCGGGATATGGGACAGTGGTGCATCGAGAGGCCATCACGCGACTGGGGCCCTGTCATGCACATCGCTTCTCGTTTGCGCCAATCGCTATCGCTGCGTAGGTCTCCTGCACAGGCGGGACGCGATGGTGAGCGTGTCGCTGCGCTGCTCTATCTCTGTTGCGGGTATCGGGTGCTCGGCCGCAACGTGAGGGTCGGCGGTACTCAGGTCGATCTGGTCTGTCGGCGGGGAAATCAGTTGGTGCTTGTCGAGGTCAAGCGGCGGCGAACTTCTGCACGCGGCGGTGCGCGCCAGGCGCTTGGCTATGACCAAGCACGACGACTCCTGCGGGCGGGTATGCACCTCCGCGGGCGCCACTCGTGGGTCGCTGGAATGCGTGTCGATCTCGTCGCAATTGACGGGTGGCGCGTGCAGATCGTGCGTAGTGCGATCGATGGCGACACGCACCTGTCTGAGTCCGAGCGAGTGATGCTCTAACTAGAGGCTCGCGTGCTTGTCTCGGCCTGACAGGCTCGAGCCATGCTCACTCACGCACGCGCCTACGCCGTTGTTGGACTCGATGCGATTCCGATCGAGGTCGAAACCTACGTCTCCGAACGGGATGGCGCTGGTGCCTTCACGATCGTGGGGCTGCCCGATAAAGCGCTGCAAGAGGCGCGGGCGCGGATCCGTTCGGCGGCGGCTGCGGCGGGCCTCCTAATTCACAAGGCGGTGATTCTCGCCAACCTGGCTCCAGCAGAGGTGCGCAAGGAGGGAGCCGGCTTCGATCTGCCAATCGCGCTGGCGGTGATGGCGGGGTTTGGCTGGGTCAATCAAGACACGCTTGGCGAGGTTGCTGCGGTGGGCGAGTTGGCTTTCGATGGTCGTCTGCGGCCGGTGCCGGGCATCCTCTCGATCGCTGAGGCGGCGGTGCGAGATGGGCGACCGACGTTGCTGTGCCCCGAGCAGTGCGCCCACGAGGCCTCGCTGGTGCCTGGGTGTCGTCCGATCGGCTGCGCCACGTTGCGCGAAGCCGTGCGGATTCTCAATGGTGAGGATGTGCCACGCCCGATTGTGGCGCGCGAGCCGCGTCCCAGCGAGGCCGTGCCCGATTTGATCGACGTGCGGGGCCAGCCGTCGGCTCGACGCGCTCTGGAGATCTGCGCGGCTGGTGATCACAACCTATTGATGATTGGTCCGCCAGGTGTCGGCAAGACGATGCTTGCGAAGCGCCTCGCGGGGATCTTGCCGCCGCTCGACGACGAGCAGGCGCTGCTCACTACGCGCATTCACTCGGCGGCCGGTGTGCTGCCGGACGGCTCGGGGTTGCTCCGCACGCCTCCGTTTCGTGCACCGCATCATTCCGCGACGATGGCAGCGCTCGTTGGCGGCGGAGCGAAGATCCGCCCGGGCGAAGTGACGCTCGCGACGGGTGGTGTGCTGTTTCTCGACGAGTTGCCCGAGTTTCGGCGCGATGCGCTTGAGGCGTTGCGCGTGCCGCTCGAAGATGGCTCCGTGAGGATCTCCCGCGCGTCGGGTTCGCTGCTGCTGCCAGCCCGCTTCGCGTTGATCGCGGCGATGAATCCCTGTCCATGCGGGAGCCCAGAGCCAGCAGCGTGTACCTGCTCGCGCGAACGGGTGCAGGCGTATCAGCGGAAAGCCAGCGGTCCGCTCCTAGATCGCATTGACGTCGGGGTGCTTCTGTCCCGTCCGGCACCGGAGGTACTTCGCAGCGACAAGCCCGAGTCGACGCTGCAGGTACGCAAGCGCGTGCTGGCAGCTCGAGCCTTGCAAGCGACGCGCGGGTGCGTCAACGGGCGCATTCCTGTCGGGCGACTCGACGAGTTGGCTGGGCTGGACGAGCACGGCCAGCAGCTGCTCGATCAGGCGGCAACCCGACTCTTGCTGTCGCCGCGTGGGGTGCATCGCATCCAGCGAGTCGCACGAACGATTGCCGATTTGTCTGGCGAGGTCGAGGTCGGTGTCGACAGCATCGCTGAGGCGATCTCGTTGCGACTGGGCGCGCTGTCATGACGGTGATTGGCTTTGGCTCCGGCGATTACCCCGAACGGCTCTGCGACCTTGCCAATCCGCCAGACCGACTCTTCGTGCGTCCGCCGGTAGTTGCCGAGCGGCTGGCGGTGCTGCTGGCACCACCGTTGGTGGCGATTGTCGGGTCTCGGAATGCGAGTGCCGCGGGCGTGGCGTTTGCGCGCCGTCTGGCGGGCGAGTTGGCTGCGAGCGGAGTGGGGGTGGTCTCTGGGCTGGCGCGGGGCATCGACGCGGGGCCCACGAGGGAGCCTTGGAGCGGGGTGGACGCACCGTGGCAGTGCTGGGCTGTGGCATCGATCGCGACTATCCGGCTGCCACGATCCCGCTCGCGCGCCGCATCGCGACGGAGGGCGCCGTGCTCTCTGAGTACTCGCCGGGGACGCCGCCGGCACCGTTTCGATTTCCCGAACGCAATCGCATCGTCGCGGCACTCGCAGATGCCACGATCGTGATCGAGGCGGCCGCGCGCAGTGGGGCCTTGATCACCGCGCGGCTGGCGCTCGACCTCGGTCGCGATGTCTTGGCGGTGCCGGGAGCGCCGTGGACGACGGGTTCGGGTGGCACCAATGCGTTACTCAAGGATGGCGCCCTGGCCTTGACGGAGACTGCCGACGCCCTGATCGCACTTGGCATCGATCCTGGGGCGGCGCGGGTTGACGACCCGTTGATTACGGGCCCCGCTTCGAAGGTGCTTGCCGCGTTGCGTCGCGAGCCCGTCTCGGCGGATGTGCTGGCGGCTCGCTGTGGGTTGACGCCAGCGGGTGCTGCGGCGCTGATCGTGCAGCTCGAATTAGCGGGAGTCATCGTTCGCGAGACCGATGGGCGGCTCGTCCCGACGCGGTAGTTGCGCGAAAGGCTGCACGAGTCGCCAAGATCGACAACACTGCACTCAGCAGAACCCACGTCGCCCACCCCTCCGGAGGAGAACCCATGGCCTTTGAACTTCCCGCTCTCGACTACTCGTTCGACGCACTCGAGCCCCATATCGATGCCCTGACGATGGAGATCCACCACGATCGCCATCACAAGGCCTACGTCGACAACGCCAACGCGGCGCTTGCTGGCACCGATTGGGAGAACACCCCCATCAACGAGCTCTTGACGCAGCTGTCGTCGCTACCCGCGGACAAGCAGGGCCCGGTGCGCAACAACGCTGGTGGCCATGCTAACCACACGCTCTTCTGGGAGATCCTCGGTGCCAATGGTGGCGCGCCGTCGGGTGCCCTCGCAGCAGCGATTGATGCTGACTGTGGTGGCCTCGATGCACTCAAGGCCGCGATGACCGACGCCGGCATCAAGCGCTTCGGTTCGGGCTGGTCGTGGCTCGTCGTCGACGGTGGCAAGCTGGCCGTGATGTCGACCGCCAATCAGGATTCGCCGATCTCCGAAGGCAAGACGCCGATCCTCGGCATCGACGTCTGGGAGCACGCGTACTACCTCAACTACCAGAACAAGCGCCCGGGCTACCTCGAGGCAATCTGGAATGTCATCAACTGGGACGCAGTCGGCGCAAAGTACGACGCCGCGGTCTAAGTCGTAGAACGACAAAGGGCCCTGGCTGCCACTCCGCAGGGAGTGCAGCCAGGGCCCTTCGTCGTTCTAGGCCGCTACGAGTGGTAGAAGGTGAACTTGAGGTTGAAAGCCGTGAGCTCGAGAGAGAACAACTACGGCGTCGGGATCCCCGCGATCAAGGCAGCAGCCGCGTCGATTACAGTCGCCTGATGGGGCTGTAGATCTTGATAGCCCATGGCGTCACCCGTCTCGTAGAACATCGATCCGCGCGCCTCCGTCTCGATGCCGCTGAGTTCCTCCATCACCGCGAGGCCGCAGAACGGCACCAGCACCTCGGAGTAGCCGCCTTCGTGGGTGAGAGCGAGGCGACCGTCGCAGATTGATCCGGCTACGTCGAGCATTTGCCGCGTCAGGCGGCCGTAGCCCCGCGGTGACACCATCTGCCGGCCGAGTGGGTCCATGGCGGAGGCGTCGAAGCCGGATGCGATAATGACGAACTCGGGCTGGAAGCGCTCGAGTGCTGGCACCACGACGCGCCGGAAGGCGTCCTCATAGGCTCCGTTGCCCGATCCCGGTGGCAGGGGTACGTTGAGGCTTGTGCCGACGCCGTCGCCTGTACCGGTCTCCGTCAGCAAACCCGAGTTGACCGGGAAGTTGTTGTCCTGGTGCAGTGAGATCGTGAGGACGCGCGGATCGTCGTAAAAGGCGGCCTGCGTCCCGTTGCCGTGGTGCACGTCCCAGTCGACGATCGCGACGCGACTGAGCCCGCGCGCCGCCAGCAGGTGGTGCGCTGCGATCGCGGCGTTGCCGAAGATGCAGAAGCCCATCCCAGAGTCGGCCAGAGCATGGTGGCCTGGTGGGCGCGTCAGCGCATAGCCGTTGGCGACCGTGCCGTCCATGATGGCGTCGCAGATTGTGATCGTGCCGCCCGCGGCGAGCAGGGCAACCTCGTAGGAGCCCTTGCCGAAGGGCACGCCCTCGCCGACGTTCATGTCGGCGTCACCGCCGTGCATTGCCGACATCGCGGCGATGCGCTCGACGTAATCAGGAGTGTGGAAGCGGCACACCTCCTCGACCGTGGCAGGGCGGGGCGTCAGGACGACCAGCTGGTCGAGTAGGCCCGTGACGTCGAGCAGGTTGCGGAAGCGGCGTTTGCCGTCCGCGTTTTCGCTGTGGCGTACGTCGGGTTCGTTCCAGGCGGACGCGTCCGCATGGTACGGCCCTGCGCCGCGACCGGTGTTGTGCCACGCATAACGCTCATGCCAAAGGAATCCAGTTTTCATCGCGCCATCATCTCACGTTGTCGCGCCGTTTGCACGAAAAATCTCACCTCGTCCACGGGCACGCTCGGATCTATGCTTCAGCACATGCATGATCTCTTCACTGAGCAGGACCGTCTCGCGATCAACACCACGATGGCGGCTGGCAGTCGAGCGCAGTTCGATGCCATGCTGCTGGAGCAGCCGCGGCCCTCGGGTGGCAAGCGGTGGATAACGCTGATTGGCCTCGTCTTGCTGGCAATTGTGATCGGACTGATTCTGGTTGCGATCATTGGTGGTCTGGGGCTGATCGGACTCGTGATTCTGGTCGTCGCGTCGGTGTTCTTGGCGCGCATGATTGCTCGCTGGTGGCACATCCGTTCACTTCGCAACGCGTCGCGGCTAAAGGTAATCGGTGGCTACGCTGAGTCGAGAGGGTGGCAGACGGTAGACCAGATCGCGCTCCCCGTAACGACTCCGCTGTTGCGTAATGGCGATCGACGCGAGACGGGTTGGGGCGTACAGGGCACGCTTGGCGAGCAGGTGCATTTCTGCGCTGGCGAGTACATCTTCGAGACGCGCGAGACGTCGTCGGATGGCAATGGCAACACGACGGAGTCATGGCAGCAACATCCCTTTACGATTGCTGTGATCGACGCGACGCTTGAAGGCATTGGCTCGATGCGGATTCATAAGGGCAAGACCGACGGAATCTGGTCGAAGCTGACGGGGATGGTCACCTCGCTGCAACCGGTTCCGCTAGAGAGCCAGGAGTTCAACTCTTCTTTTCAGCTGCTGGTCTCTGACGATGCGGATCAGATCGCTGTGCGAGAGCGCTTCACGCCTGTGATCCAGGTTGCCTTCATCGATCGCGGCCTCGGTGCGTCGCAGTTCGAGGCCGAGAACGGCGTGCTGGTTGCAGCACGTGAGGGCTCGCCCCACACAGATAACTTCGGGGTATTGATGGATGTGCTGGCTGACGCCATCTGGATGCGCGCTGTCTTTACGAACGAGCCAGCCGGGCGTCTGCCGGATATCGACGCGCTTCGTGCACTGCTGCTCGGCCCGAACGCCTGACGATCAACGGGTCTCGGACCCGCTACGTCGTCTGCTCAGGTTCGGGTATCGTGTGCGCACGTAGGGTCGTAGCTCAATTGGTAGAGCACTGGTCTCCAAAACCAGGGGTTGTAGGTTCAAGTCCTACCGGCCCTGTTTCGTCAGCGTTGCTGTTCTTTGTCTCGGGTGCGAACGGTCAGCCGTCGCGAAGTGCGCGATACCGCTCATGAAACGCGTGGACGTAGCGGTCGTTATACGGCAGGACGCCGCCGTCTTTGAAGGCGCGCGAGGACATGCCCTGTTGGGTGCGTTCGCAGACCGCCCAGTCCTGTCCCGCGAGCAAGTGGCGAAAGTCGACGACGGGGGAGGGATCAAAGCCCTGCGCACTGACGGTCTCGGGGCGAAACAGGTAATGGCAGGTGACGGTCGTGCGGTCTGGTGCCTGCGGATTGAGCATAAACGTCGAGACGCAGTCGGTGTGATAGTTGACGATTAGGTTTGGTAGGAATGTACAGCCATAGAAAGCGTTGGCGTCATTCTCTTCGAGGCCTGGCAAAAGTGGCAGACCCGATTCACCGGTCGGCGTGAACGAGTGCAGACCAGGAGCGAGACGATTGCCGTTCCAATCTGGCTCAGCGGGCTCGATCACATCACCCGACTTGTAGAGCGGAACCAGCTGAACAAGTTCGGGATGGATGTTGACGCAGTGCAGACACTCGTTGTAGTTCTCAATGATGATCTTCCAATTGGCGGCAACGTCGTAGACCCTCTTGGAGCCGACGACAAGTTCGCCCACGCCGTACCGCTCCCACTGGAACGGATCGTCGCTGGCGTGGCGCGCCAATTGATCACGCAGTGGGGGAGTGGTAGCTGACAGTGTCACCCAGACGAAGCCATCCCAGGTCTCGAGGGTAACACTAATGAGACCAAGGTTCGCGCGATCGAGCGACTCGTCGTCGGCGACGTTTGGCGTACCGGCAAGCGCGCCATCGAGGCGGTACGACCAGGCGTGGTACGGGCACACGAGCGTGCGACCAGCGGAGCCAGAGCCATCGCAGAGGCGGGCGCCACGGTGACGACAGGCATTGAAAAACGCACGCAGCACACCCTCCCGGTCGCGGACGAGAACGACGCTCTCACCGACGACATCGACGACAACAAAGCCACCACTGGCAATGTCCTCTTCGCGCCCGACGCAGTACCAACCCCCGTGGAAGATGCGTTCACGCTCGAGTTCGAAAACCTCGGGCGCGTAGTAGTCGGCGCCAACGAGCGTCCGTGGAGTCGGCCATGCCTCCCGTGCATTGGTGTATTCGTCTGCACGCATGTAGCGATTCTAGTGTGGTTTTGGTGGGATCGTCCGCGTTGCTGCTATCCCGTAGTGCTCGCGCTTTGGTACCGCTACCTGAAGCCGATACGCAGCCATCAACGTTGAAGGCCGGCTGCCCCCATCAGGGTGGGCTGTCGACGAGCAGGTGGCTCGGCTACACGCTAGGCTTTTTCTGTGACGCGCCTGACACGCATCGGGATCATCGGCTGTGGCAGTCATGCCGTCCAGAACCTCTATCCGTGCTTCCGGCTCGCGGTGCATAACCCGCCAGAGATTCTTGGTGCCGCGATTGGTGATCTTGCTGAGGGCGGTGCAATTGGGGACCTGGTCGCGTGTTGTGACATCGACGAGGAGCGGGCGACCCGCTGTGCGCGCGATTTCGGCATTCCTCGCGTTTATACGGATCACCGACAGATGCTCGAGCAGGAAGACCTTGATGGGGTGATCGTGGCGATGCACCCACGGATCCAGCCCGCCGTTGCGATCGACTGCCTCGAAGCGGGGCTCGACGTCTTCGTCGAAAAGCCGCCTGCCCAAACAGTTGACGACTGTATTGCGTTGCAAGAGGCCGCTGCGAAGGCGGGCCGCAACGTGATGGTTGGCTTTATGAAGCGCTTCTCCGAGCCGTACCAGCGGGCGCTTGCGATTGCACAGCGTCCCGAGTTTGGGCCGCTGACCGCGTACGAGGGGCGCTGGACGTTTGGCGAATACCCACCACGGTCTGTCTACGACTTCCTCAACGGCTTTGGGTGTCATCACCTCGATCTCGCACGATTCTTCGGCGGTGACGTCAAGTGGGTGATGGCCGCGCGCGCCTCGCAGATGCCGGGAGACACGCGCGAGTGGACGCCCAGTGCCCTCGACCTCCCGGTCGTCGGCTCGGCCTGGCGCGACATGTCGGCGCTCGTTGAGGGGAGAGAGCCACCACAGGAAGAGGCGTGGGCCTGTCTCGTTGGCTTCGAGAGTGGTGCAATCGGCACGTTGCAGTTGAACTGTCTCGAACGGCTCAACGAACGCGTGGTTCTGACAGGGCACCGCAGCGTGGTTTTTGTCGACGGTTGGCGGCGCGTCACAGCGTGGATCGACGGAGCGGAGACGCCCGAGATCTGGGAGCCCAGTGATCAGCTGCCGCTCGACGCGCTCGATCCGCGGCACCTGCACGGGTTTGCTGGCGAGATCCGCCACTTCGTCGAGTGCGTCCGCGATCGCAAGCACCCGGACGTCACCATCGACGATGGCCTCGCTGCGATCCGCTTTGAACTCGCGATCAAACGATCGGTCGCCGAGAACCGTCCCGTCGACGTCTAACGCGGAACCGGATTTCGTGGTGGAGTTCGCACGCCTGATTGTCGTGTGGCTCTGCTCGCGCGACCGACCGCTAGTACAGGCTGGGTTACCAGTGATCCCAACGCACGACCTCGGACAAGTCGCCGCGCGCGGCAGCCTTGAAATCGGTGCCGAGGGTGTAGCCAAGTGTGATCAGGGACGTCTGCGTAACCTCCGCGAAGGGGATGCCGAGGATCTCAGCGACCTCGCGCTCGTAGGTCAGGTGAAGCGTTGTCCAACACGTTCCCATGCTGCGGGCGCGCGCTGCGAGACAGAAGCTCCAGCCGGCCTGCACGATCGAGCCGTACATCGCCGATTGGCTATCGGCAGGCAACTCGTTGAGTCGACCAAACACGCACGGAATCACGAACGCCGGAACTTCGTGAAAACGGTCGGCGAGATACTGCGCCGATGTGCGCATGCGGCCCTGCGGGGTCGCTAACGCCTCGGCGTCTGGCATCGGACCGGCATAGGCGGCATAGCTCTTGCGGTAGAGCTCGGCGATCGCGAGCTTCGTGTCGGCGTCCGTGACAATGACGAACTGCCACGGCTGCGAATTTGAGGCCGTGGGGGCCTGCAGCGCCATCGCCATGCACTCCTCAATCACCTCGCGCTCGACAGGGCGATCAAAGTCGATTCGTTTACGTACGGCGCGCGTCGTCGAGAGCAGTTGATCGGGATCAAGCGGCAGGAGGTTCATGGGTGGAGCCTACCCGAGCGGTGTGGGCATGCGATCATTTTTAGCAGCGACCAGGGGGCGGCGATGAGTGCACATCAAAGAGCGGTGGAGCGAGGGCTTCTCGACGTCGATCTCGAGACGATGTACGGCCTCCCCGAACCGTCGGGCGCAAAGTTCGTCTCGCACGTTGCGCACGGTGATCTGCTGTATCTGTCTGGCACCGTTGCTACCACGGGTGGCGATGCCTATCTCCCCGGCATCCTCGGTGCGGACCTGACCATCGACCAGGGGCGAGAGTCGGCGCGCCTCGCCTGTGTCGAGTCGCTCCGGGTGATGGCTTTCGCGCTCGGGTCACTGGATCGCGTGGTGCGAATGATTACGTTGAACGGGTACGTCAACTCCACGCCAGATTTCATCGAACAGCCCCGGGTGATCAATGGGGCGACCGAACTTTTGGTCGAGATTTTTGGTCAGGGTGGACTCTGTGCGCGAGCGGCGCTTGGCTGCCAAGGGCTCGCGTTGAATGCCTCGGTCGAGCTGGTCATGACCGTGCAGTTCGATGGTGGTGAGGTGCGAAGCGCACTGCCTACCCCGGCCGCTCGGCACGAGATTTAACTGCCAGACGAGCCCTCGCGGTACCGGGACGTGGCAATCGAATCTGGGGTCAACAGCCCTAGTCACCGGGGTGCCCACCCGATACTCTTGAGGCAGAGGACGGATCAAGAAGTCGCGTAGAGCGAGAGGATCGAAGATGAACGTACCGAGCGCGACGCAGGCCGACACGGAGCCGAGTAAGTACCACGTCGGCAAGGTCGTAGCCCTCGCGATCGTCGCAGCGCTCGGCGGGTTCCTGTTCGGCTACGACAGCTCGGTCATCAACGGCGCCAACAAGGCCGTCTTTGCGGAGTTCAACATTACGGATGGCTTCATCCAAGGCTTTGTCGTCTCGATCGCGCTGCTTGGCTCGGCTGTTGGTGCCTTCGTTGGCGGCAAGCTCGCCCAGCGGTTTGGCCGACGCCGCGTGATGCTGGTTGCCGCGGCCCTCTTCCTGATTGCGGGCATTGGCACGGGGCTGCCGATCGGGATTGCCGACTTTATGTTCTGGCGCGTCGTGGGCGGCTTCGCGATTGGTCTTGCCGCTGTGGTCTCGCCGATGTACATCTCGGAGATCGCTCCGGCCGACGTTCGCGGTCGACTTACGTCGCTGTTTCAGTTCGCCATCGTGATCGGGATCTTTGCGACACAGCTCGTCAACCAGGTGATCGTGAAGATCGCCGATGGCAGTGCCTCCAACGACATTGGTCCGCTGCAGGCCTGGCAGTGGATGTTCATCCTGATGGTCGTCCCCGCCGCGATCTACGGTCTGTTGGCTGCTCGGCTCCCCGAATCGCCACGGTATCTCGTCGAAGTCGATCGTTTTGACGAGGCCAAGGTCGTGCTCGAGCGGATCTTCGTGGGCGATGTGATGCCGAAGATCCAGAGCATCCGCTCGTCGATTGATGCAGAAGTCAAGCCAACGATGAGTGACTTGCTGAGCAAGAAGCACCTCCTCTTGCCGATCGTCTGGCTCGGACTTGGCTTGGCAGTCTTCCAACAGTTCGTCGGCATCAACGCTGTCTTCTATTACTCAAATCTGATTTGGGCCTCCGTCGGCTTCGATGAGACGGCGGCCTTTACGACCTCGACGATCATCAGCGTCGTCAATGTCGTCTTTACGATTGTCGCCATCCTCCTGATCGACCGCGTTGGACGTAAGCCTCTCCTGCTGGTTGGTTCGTTGGGGATGGCCGTCACGCTTGGAACGCTCGCTGTCGTGTTCATCACCGCACCGAAAATCGTGGCGGGTGCGGGCGTTGACGAGTCGACGGTTGGTAACCCGATCCTGTCTGACAACCTCGGCATCGTCGCTGTCGTCGCGCTCAACCTGTTCGTGGCCTTCTTCGCCGCGACGTGGGGGCCGATCGTCTGGGTCTTGCTCGGCGAGATGTTCCCGAACTCCATTCGCGCAGCTGCCCTCAGCATCACGGTGATGGCTAACTGGATTGCAAACTTCGTCGTCTCCGAGACGTTCCCCGAGTTGGCCAAAGCGTCGCTCGGTGTTGCCTACGGGCTCTTTACGCTCTTCGCCGTCCTGTCGTTCTTCTACGTCTGGCGCTTCGTCAAAGAGACGAAGGGTACCGAGCTCGAGTCGATCGATGGTCTCGACGAGCAGCCTGCGTGGCAGCGTGACGCTCGATGCGACGAAGGGGTCAGACCCTTTCGTCGCATGCACCGCCAGTACCGCTCGCTCGGAGTCGATGCGCATTCTGCGGTGCATGCGACTAAAGGGTCTGACCCCTTCGTCGCATCGCAGCTGATTACGCGACGCGGGCCGACGAGGTGGCTAGTTCTCGGGATTCGCGGCTGCGAAGCGGGCTCGGCCGGCGATGATGATCGCCTCGGCGGCATCGCGGTCTTCCCAGCCGTCGATCGCGACCTTCTTGTTCTCCTCGAGGTCTTTGTAGACCGAGAAGAAGTGCGCGATCTCTTCGAGCAACGCCGGGTTGATGTCCTCGACATGTTCTTTGTGTGACCACGACGGATCGTCGTGCGGGATCATCAGCAGTTTTGGATCGTCGCCCGCCTCGTCGATCATATGCAGCACGCCGATTGGGTCGCAGGGGATCAGACAGCCAGGGAAGGTCGGCTCGGTGAGGAGCACGAGGACGTCGAGTGGATCGCCGTCCTCGCCCAACGTATCGAGCAGAAAACCGTAATCCGTCGGGTAGTGCGTGCTGCCACGCAGCGTGCGATCTAAGACGACAGTGCCAAACGTCTCGTCGAACTCATACTTGTTGCGGCTCCCTTTCGGGATCTCGATGTACGCGACAGGCTGGGTCTTCGGAGTGTGCTTCACAGGACGGATCGTTCCACATCTCGTCGTGATCAGGTTCCGGGCAGGAGCCGCGGAGAGGACGAAGACGTTGATAGTCTCCTGGTGTGTCGCTCAAAAAGGTCATCCTCGTCGCGATTGGTGTTGTCGCGCTGGCAATCGGCTTGTCCACGCTCGCCCATCGTGTCGCGGACTCTCGTCAGCAGAATGCTCTCGACGCCTTCTACGCCACGCCCGCTGGAGTCGACGCGGCTAAGCCGGGCACCGTTTTCCGCGTCGAAACGCTCGCAACGGCGCCCGTCGTGGGTGCGTCCTCGTTCCGTGTCCTCTACCGCACCGAGCGACCAGACGGTACCGCCGCGGTCTCCGGAGCCATGGTCTTCGTGCCGATCGCTCCCGCACCGGTCGCGGGTCGCCCTGTGCTTGCCTATGCGCACGGCACGATCGGGCAGGGACGCGGCTGTGCGCCCTCGCGTCGCACCGACCCGATTGGGCCCAATGCGTGGTACGCGCAGGCAATTGCCTCTGGCTTCGTCGTCGTGGCCACGGACTACGCGGGCATTGGGACTGCTGGACCCAATCTGTTCTTGATTGGTCAGGCCGAGTCGCTCGACATCGTCAACTCTGTGCGGGCACTCGAGCAGGTACCTGGAGCCAATCCGAGCAAGGAGTGGGTCGTCTTTGGCCACTCTCAAGGCGGTCACTCAGCGCTCTGGACGGGCCAGCTTGCCGCCCAGGAAATGCCGGAGAATAGGTTGCTTGGCGTTGCTGCTGCCGCCCCGGCTGCCGATCTTCCGATGATCATCAGCAAGCAGTGGAACACGGGCGTTGGTTGGGGTGTAGGGGCTGAGGTTGCAACGTCTTGGACGGCCGCGTACCCGGACCTCGACATCGGTGCAGCGATCACCAGCGAAGGCAATCGCTGGACGAGCCGAGTAGCCGATGCCTGTCTTGGTGAGGGCGTGCCAGTGCCGTTGCTGCTCGGCGTCGCCGCCGCCGCCGTGGGATTCCGTACTTCAATGGCAATCCAATCAACGATCCCCGCATCGCCAAGGCTGCCGCCGAGCAGACACCGAAGCCGCTGCCGGCGACGCTTCCGCTGCTGATTGCCCAGGGCACTGCCGACACCGTGATTCCACCCGAGTCGAATGCCGCACTTCAAGAGACGTGGTGTGCGGCCGGGTCGAACCTGACGATGCTGTGGCTGGGTGGGGTTGGTCATGTTGCCGCCGGCACGACGGCTGCACCAACGATCGTCCCGTGGCTGCGAGCACTCTTCGATGGAGCCACTCCGACGCCGCAGTGCAGCGGCGTGCCGCCTGTGGCCGCTCCTTTCGCGACGCTCCAGGAAGCGATGCTGCTCGTCCGTTAGGTCACACCGAGCAGCAGTGCTGCCTCGAGCGTGGCGCCCACGGTCAGCGCGACGAGGTGGCTCTCCTCATCGAGCACCTCGTGGATCGTGCGGGTCATCACACCACCGGCGAGCAGCGCGACAAGCCCAGCCACGACTACTTCTGGCGCCTCCCAGCCGACACCAAGGGCATATCCAACCGCGATCGCACCGGCCAGCACGAGCCCGCCCTGCGGCGAGTTGAGCTTGACCGCTAGGCCATGAGCATTGAGTGCGATATGGAGTCCGATGGCGAGCGTGAAGAGCATGATCGAGCCAACCTCGGTGTCGTCGCGTACCGCCAAGAGGTAGCCAACTATGAGTGCCGAGAGTGCGGGTTGAATAATCCGCACTCGAGGGTGAGGCGTCATGCCGTGGAGGCCGCTCTGAAGCCCGCGCAGAAACAGGGTGCCGAGCATGCCGATCAGGACTAACAGGTAGGCGTGGAGTTCGGCGTAGGGGAGCCGGCCTTCGGTGGAGCGCTGGACAATCTCGGCGCCGATCGCAATCTCGGGCAGCAGATGGATGACCACGTAGGCAATCCCGATGCCAGCACCCGCAGCCAGCAGGGTGGGCGGCCAGCGGCGACCAAGCAACCGGGGCTCGGCCACGATGACGCAGCTGAGAGCAATTGCGATGGCAGCGAGCAGGGTCACAACAAAAGTGTGACGGCAGGGCCCCTCGTCCTGAACCTAGGGCAGTATGAGGGATGTGCGTAAGATCGAAAAAGAGGGGTGCGCTGCCCCAAAGCGAACCCGTCAGCGGATGCGACTGAATGCTGGTATCGCGGCTCGACTGCTGGTTGCGGCGTGTGTGCTTGCTGGCGGTATCTCGCTGATTGGCACGCATAGCACCGAGGCGCAGACGATGCCGCCACGTCCTCAATCACTCGGCTCGTACTGGATCACCTACTACTGGTTTGCGCCCGAGAGTTGGTTTACCGCCAAGAAAATGATTGGTCCTGGGCTGAAGGTCGCGTACCGCGAGGACTTCCTCTACTCCGCGCGGGGCATCTCGATGCAGGGCACCGGTACCGGGGATGACGGGGTGCTGTTGCACTGGCGTAGTGGGGCTGGCCCATGGGTCAACAAGGAGGGTGCCGAGACCAAAACCGCTGCGAGTGGCTTTACCAACGGGTCGCCCTATTCGCGCCCTGGAGGTTGCGTCTGGTGGGCAATCGACGCAGCCGGCGCGCCGATTCCGACGACCACCGATAACAAGCGACCGACCTTTGCCAACGATGATGGAACCTGGCAGAACCCGCCGCCCACCAACCCGGCCACGTACACGGTTGTCTGCAACCGTGCAGCGGTCGCTCTCGGGCAGCCCGACGATCTCAACTTCCGTGGCTACCCTGACACGTTTGGCATTGGTGTTGGTACGAATGTGACGCCGTGGCGTTCGATTGCGACGGACCGGTCGGTGATTCCGAAGGGCACCACGATCTACATCGAGGCGCTCAAGGACACGCCGTCGAAGGGGTGCTTCTCGGCGGATGACACAGGTGGCGCGATCATCGGTAAACACATCGACGTGCTGATTCCACCTGATAAAACGCTCAAGCTGCCAGCCAAGGGAGAGCTCACGCTCGTTCCGAAGGGCGTTGACTGTCCGCCACCGGTTGCGCTCGCGCCAGGACCGCTTGGCAACCTCAACCTGTCCTACCTGATACCCGCGGGTGAGAAGACGGCGAGTGCAGCAAAATCGGCGGCGCCCGGTCTCAAGAACCAGAATCTTCAAGAAGATTTCCTCTACGGCACGAACGGTGTTGTCGCGCGCTCGGTTGGGATGACACGAAAAGGCAAGACGATTGTGGCGCTCGGTGGTGGCTGGTGGGTCAATGCAGCCGGTACGAAGACCATGCAACGCGCAGACGGCACCTGGTCGAAGGGGGCACCGGCCTGGCGCGATGGTGGCTGGCGGACGAAGCGCGGACGCCCAACCTACAAGAAGCCAAACGGCACCTGGTCGGCTGGGGTGGGAGTGCGCTACCGCAAGTACCAGGATCGTTTCGGGTACTCCAAGAAGGGCGAGTTCGTGCCGTGGAAGACGGTGACCGCGCCGAAAGCGACTGCACCATTGGGGACGCTGCTGGCACTCGACATGCTTCCATCGGCGCCCTGTCTCGTCGTCAACCGAGTGGCAGACACGCTCCCTGCGGCGACCGTGCAAGTCGTTGTACCTGTCGGGACGGATCCAGCGTCGCTCCCCACCTTGAGTCCAGCGACGGTCTTGGCTGCCACGGCCGGTACTGCGACCGGCTGTCCGTAGCCTTACCGCTGTTTGACGTTTAGCGCTGGGCGTTCGACACGGAACCAGTTCGACCCAGCCTGACGGGTGAGCCTAGCTGATGGGTGCCTGCACGATGATGCGGGCGAGCCAATCGGTGTAGGCCTCGCTGCCGGTCAGGTTGAGGTGAAAGGCGTCAACGAATCGTGTCGTGTCGCCGTAGGCAGCGAGCTCTTGGGAATCCGGATAGAGCAGGGGGATCCCGAAGCGGGCTTCGAACTCTGTGAACGTTTCAGGCGACGGAGCCGGCTCGAAGAATCCTGGAACGACGATCGGGTAGACGGGGACGCCGCGCCGCTTGGCAAGCGAGATGATCAGATCGAGGTAGTGATTCTGAGCATCCTGATTGATCACCTGCAACTGGCTCGCCACCGGCAGGACGTCGCCGGGTGTGGGGTCTGTCCCGTACGAGCGAACTGCTTTGGCATAGGCGCGGCGAAGCTGATTGCGTTGCCCCGCAGATTGGGCCGTGAGATCTTTGGTCAGACACCAGGCCGTAGGGCTGTGCTCCCGCTCGGCGTCAGCCAGTACGCGATTACGGTCGGCCTTGCCGTTGGTGCTGTTCTCGATTGCTGCATCGAGCCGATACTCGAGTAAGCCGAATAGATCGCGGAGACGGCTATAGGCGGGCTCGCGTGGTTTTGCACGCCAATCCTCGGCCAGTGACGAAAACTCAGCATTCGCACCGAAGCCAGGGTAGGTCTGGTAGTAGAGCGGCGTGCTCCGCCAAAAAGCCGTGTCCTGAGGGGAGTACTCGACGATGATTGGGCCCTTTAGGCCACGCTGCTGATCCACGTCGAGCAGCATTTGGTAGAGCTGCTCTGGCCCACGACCGCCACGCGCGAGATTGATCACGTTGTCTGGCCGGCCAGCAGCTGCCAAGTCGGCGGAGAGCACGGGGGGCGAGACAGCGTTTTGCACGCGCGACGAGCCGAGCACGACAGCACCAACTGGGCCAGCAGTTTCGAAGATCGCGTTGTACTGACAGGGCATGACGGCGTAGCGTGCTGGTGCCGTGTCAGACCACCACAAGAGCAATGCCACGAGCACCACAGAGAACAGGCCGAAGACACCAAAGACGATGTTGGTGCGTGTCGGGCGATAGCGTCCGTGCGAGGACGAAGGGTCCGAGGACATAGGCTCAGTATCCGGCATAGATGGGCGTTGTGGAGGTGAGCGGGAAGGCCAGTGCAATTGCGATCCACGCGATGATGCCGATCGCTATCTGGATCCACAATGCGTGTTCCTGCGCGAACGCCCACGCGCGCTCGTGAAGCGGCTGCTGGCTGTGGTCACTGTCCAACGAGGGCCTCCAAGAACTGTTGGGTGCGATGCCAATTCGGCATGTTCGCGATCGTCGAAACGAACGAGACAAAAAGCAGGGTCAGTGCGATTCCACCGAGCTGCCGGACGCTGTTGGGAATCGGCAGCGGCTTGCCGTCGCGCTTACGCCACCACAGCGCGACGCCGAGCGCCGTGCCGTGAGCAAGGCCCCAGAAGAGGTAGCCCAGCGAGACGCGATGCCACAGTCCAATCAGCGTGAACGCGATGATCAGTGAGACCACCGGGCGGCCCGTCGCGCGCAGCAGAGGCTTGAACAGGTACGTCGTAATGAATCTGGCGAGTGAGAGGTTCCAGCGCTGCCAGAAGTTTTGGATCGAGCTGCTCAGGAGCGGGTAGTGGAAGTTCTCGGTGAGGCGTAGGTTGAACATCATGCCGGCGCCAATCGCGATGTCCGAGAAGCCAGAGAAGTTGAGGTAGAGCAGCAGAAAGCTCAGCAGCATGAACGTGAGGGCACGCCCAGGGCTCGTAAAGGCATGCGTCTGAACGAACTCGAGCGAGTGGAAGCCGATTGCGACGGGTAGTTCGTTCGTGAGCCAGTCGGCGACGAGGTAGACCTTCGCGCCACCCATGCCGATGCGCGCCAGTCCGAGCAGCCACAGACGAGGGTTCGCTGGCCGACGAATCGCCGCATCGTTGAAGGTCGCGGCGCCATCGATCGGCCCGATTGGAAAGCTGGGAAAGAACAGCACTCCTGTCAACATGTCGCGCACGCGTAGTCCGTCGGCATGAAGTCCCTCCTTGATCGAGATGTAGAGCTTGAAGGAGTAGAACGAGAGCCCGAGCGTGGCCAGTTGCGTGATCATCGGGCTGACGGGAGATCCAGTTGGGAAAGGGCAGCAGATCGCCCCAGTTACGGTCGAAGGCAACCTCGCTGATGGCGTTTAACACGAGCGGGGCCATCACCAGCCAAGGGATCCATGAGCGCGCAGGAAATCGGCGCGCGAGGATGTAGACACCGAAGGCAAACGCCGTGATCAGAATGGCAATTGCGAGCGTGCGAGGATTGAACGCGTAAATGACCGTCGCTGAGACGAGCAAAATCAGCCCGCGTCGGAGCCAGGTGACCTGGCTCGGAATCGCGTTATAGATCAGGCTCGCGACGGTCGTCAGTACGACGAGAATCGTGAAGGTGGCTAGCATCGAAGGGCCAACGCGACGGCGGTGTCTTGGCGCAGCGTGCTACGACGAGCGTGGGTCTGGAACCAATTGGCTGGCTCGAAGTGCTGTGGCTGCGGTGCATCGATGGTCAGCATTCGCGGTCGCCCACAGCATAGAGAGCCACGCCCAGCGAACGTGAGACCTCGTTGTCGTTGGTGGGGCGGATCTGGATCCGCCCCACCAACAGCAACGAGCTACCTGATCGGCGAGCGCTGCAGTTTCGTGGTTGCAGACATCCACGTGTTAAACGAGGGCTTCTCTGTGCCATTGTTGTAGCGCAAACCCGTGGTGTAGAACGTGCCATTCCCCGGCGGATCGTCGCGGAGGAGGAACCAGGCGGCCCGCTCAACTTGAGGCAGTTGCTTGAGTCGCTGCACGGACTCGTACGCGAATTGCGCCTGTTGCTTGACGGTGGCGACGTACTGGTTTTTGCCGCTGCTCGGCGTCTGCCAACCAAACTCGGTCACCCAGATCGGGCGCTTCTTACCAAAGATCTGGTTGGATAGGGTGATGAAGGTATCGAGGTTACCGATGCCGATAAACCTCGGATTCGTCTTGCTCTGGTCGAGCCCATCCTTGAGACCGAGCCGCGGCGTGTTGTTATAGGGGTGTATCGAGAGCACGTCGAACTTCGCTTTCGCGGCCGCCATTCCACGTATGAAGTTAATCGGTGTGACGCTACGCGGTCCACCCTGCTTGTAGAGAGCACCCGCCACGAAGGTCGGCTTGAAGGAGACGGCTTTCGTAACCTCCGACTTCAATGCGTTCAGCAGCTTGACGTAGTTGCCGGGTGAGACGGCCTTGCCATTGACGATCTGAGGTCGCAGCGCAAACGAGGCGTTGGGCTCGTTCCACGTCTCATACGAGATAACGCGCGGCAGCGGGGTGGTAGCGCCGGGCGGGGTGTAGTTGCCTGAGTAGCGCGTGGCGACAACGTGCACGAAGGCGCGCCAGGCGTCGATTTTTGGCATATCCGCAGTTGTGCCCGAAGCCTGCAACGAGGAGGCCCACTTTGGTGTCGCCCAGAGGGTAAACATGATCCGGTCCTGCAGGCCATGCTCAGCGGCCTGCCTGACGAAGTTGTCGGTTTGAGCCCAGAAGTAGGCAGGATCTTCAACGTTGCGCGCATTCTTTGGCTTACTGGCGGCCATGTGTACCCACTGAATATCCCAGCGCATGAAGCCCACATTCAGGTCCACTGCATCCGACCAGAAGCCCGCCGGGTCGGATGTCACGTAGGAGTTGTCAAGAAAGCCCGTGCGGAGGTTCTTGTTCGCGCTGGCCAGTGCCGGGATGGCGAGCAGAGCAACGCAGGCGGCGAGAGTGATCAGAATTCGACGTGCGTGAGTGGTGTGCATCTGCATGCGGAGACAACCTCGTGGTCGGGAGCAACTCGTCTTATGGTGCCACACGTGTTCCGCAGATTCATCCCAGATGCACCAAGTGGGCATGGATTGGTACGGTTTTGTGCGATGGAACCCCTTTCTCGACCAGCAGTGATCGTCGCCGACATGCTCGTCGACTTCATCACAGGTGCGCTCGCAAACCCACCTTCAGAGGCAATCATCGCGCCGCTTGCGGCACTGCTCGACGGCGCGCGCGAGCGCGGATGGCCCATCTGTTATGTCAACGACGCGCATCTCCCTGGCGACGCTGAAGAACAGTTGTGGGGGCCGCACGCATTGGCCGGAACTCCCGGTGCGCAGGTGATTCCAGAGCTGGCACCCGAGCCTGGAGATGTGCAGTTCGGCAAGCGCTGTTACTCGGGCTTTCATCAGACGGGCCTCGATATGTACCTGCGCCAGCGTGGCGTCGAGACCGTGATTGTGACGGGCCAGCATGCGCACATCTGCGTGCAACACACCGCGGGTGATGCCTTCGTTGCGGGCTATCGCGTGGTCTTGGCCACCGATGGCATTACCGCTTTTACACCGGAAGACAATGCAACGGGTCTCGCCTATGCCGAGCAGATGTACGGTGCGACATCGCTGACGAACGCCGAGATCCTCGCGTCTCCCGCGACGTTAGAAACCTAGTCCGATGGGCAACGTTGTTGTCGTCGGCTCCGTCAACGTCGACTTCGTGGTGACCGTCGAGCGCCTCCCGCAGGCGGGACAGACCGTCTCGGGTGGCTCCTTCCAGCGCTTCGGTGGTGGCAAGGGTGCGAACCAGGCGGTTGCGGCCGCAAGGGCAGGAGCGCAGGTGCAGCTGGTGGGGTGCGTTGGCGCGGACGCAGACGGTGCAGCTGCTCTTGTCGACCTCGCTGGCAGCCAGGTCGACACGACCTACGTGCGTCAGACCAGTGCGGCTGCGACCGGTGTGGCGTTGATTACCGTGGCGGCCGACGGCGGGAATCAGATTGCAGTCGCTCCCGGTGCAAATCGCCTCGTTGAGGATTTCCCGACGGAGGCGCTGGCTGGCGCTCACGGCACGCTCCTCCTATCGTTCGAGGCGCCCGACCCGGTGCTCTGTCAGGCGGCTGAGGCTGCCGTGCTGGCCGGCTGGAGTGTCGTTGTCAATCCAGCGCCATGGCGTCCACTGCCAGCTCGCCTACTCGCGTGTCACCCGCTGCTCGTGCCAAACGAGCATGAGGCGGCCGATCTCACGGGCGAGAGCGACCCCGAGCAAGCCGCAGTGCTGCTCCAGGAACAGACCGGGGCCGCAGTGATTGTCACGCTTGGGAAGCAGGGTGCGTTGCTGTGTACGGCCGACGGTGTGCAGCACATCGCTGCGCCGATCGTTGACGCCGTCGACACGACGGGTGCCGGCGATTGTCTTTGCGGGACACTCGCCGCGGGTATCGCGCAGGGCTTACCGCTCGCCGAGGCGTTGGCGGTCGCCGTGGCGGCCGCGTCGCAAAGCACGCTCATGCGGGGCGCTAGATGACGTTGAGCGTCCGCGTGTGCACTGCATTGACGCCGTAGCCGCGGCTGTTCCACGGGATTGAGTCGGGTTGCGTGTTGCCCTTGCGATCGGTGGCACGCGCGCGCACCGTGTATGTCCCGGGGGCAAGGTCGATCGTGTGTGCAAACTGCGTCGGGGCGTGAATGCCCGGGCCAGGCTCCGTGCGAACTCGTTGCCAGTCCCCGTCGTCGACTTGGAGTTCGACGGGACCAATGCCGCCGACGCCGCCCCAGGCCGTTCCCGCCACCACTACCGCGCCTGCGGGGATGGTGTCGGACTCACTGTGCGATGTAATCAGCGAGTGCGTAGGCATGACGGTGAGCTCGCGGCCCGGTCCCTCTTCGCCCGCCTCCCTGACGCGATAGTCGACCGCCTGAAAGAAGCCGTCGAACGCGTGGCTGACAAACTCAATACGGCTGAGCCACTTGACCGACGACACGGCGTACCACCCTGGGACGACGGCACGGAGTGGGGCGCCATGCTCGGGCGTCAACCCCTTTCCGTTCATCGACCAGGCGAGGATGATCTCGCGCACCACGGGATCGCGCAAAGGGATTGCGCGCGCAAATGCCTCTGGGTCGGTGCATCCTTCAACATCGCCAGCGTCCGCACCGGTCAAGACGATGTGCGTCGCCTCGGGGAGCGGGCGCACGATCTCAAAAAGGTCTGCCAGCTGTGCGCCCGCCCAGCGAGCGTGGCTGACCGCGCCGAGCTGCCACGGTACGCCGGGTGCCGAAGGGTCGAGCTCCATGCGGCGATGCCCGGCGCATTCGAGCGTGACATGCGTCGAGATCTGCGACAGCTTGCGGAAGTCGTTGAGCGTCCAACGCACCGAGCGCTTGACGAGCCCTGTGACTTCGACTGCATGCAGATCCGCGTCGAGTTGGGGTACGGCGAAGTGGCTGCGAACGAAGTGCTCACCCGCCGGCACCGTGTCGTGGCCGAGGGAGGCAAGTGGCGCTGCAAAGCAGCCCGGCGAAATTTCCGGCGAAACGTGCTGCACTAGGCCTCGGTGCGCAACGCGCGAACGAGGCCAATGGCGAGAAACACGCTGGGCCAGACGATCAACGCGACGATCGCAATCGCAATGCTGGTATCGCCACCGTCGGAGACGCGGGTGAGTGCCGAATCGAGCAGCCAGGGCTTGACGCCTGGCACGGCGAGAGTGATCAGGTTAAAGAGGCTGATGCCGATCAGGTTGAGCCCGAGCGCGACGGCAATCGCGCCACCTGTGGAGCGAATCGCCACGCCGATGCCGTAGGCAATCAAGGCGTAGATGCCGACGTTGAGCACGAGGCTGAGCAGCAGGCGTCCGACCTCGCTCGCCGTAACGCTCGGCTCGCCTGCGTGCGGGAGGATCAGCGCACCAATCAGCAAGAGCACGAAGGCCGGAAGCGCCACAGCGATTGCCACGATCGCGAGCACGGGGATTCTCGTGAGAAAGAGCCGCAGGCGCGAAAAGCCGGTCAGCAAGATGTACCGCAGCGTGCCGCTGGCAACATCTTCGGCACCAAAGATCGCACCGATGACCGTGCCGAACACGACCGAGATGATGCCGATGATCGAAACAAACGAGAAGAACGAAGAGCCACCCACGATCGGGTGTTCAACCGCATTGCGGGTGTGTAGGAACATCAAGACGGCTGCGAGCACCAGTACGATGGCGACCGGAACGAGCACGCTCGCCAAGACCAGACCGCGACGAGCAAGCATGCGGCGCAGGTCGGCGCGGGCGACGGCGATCATGCCTGACCCGCCTCGTGCACGAGCGATAGATAGCGCTCCTCGAGCGAATCCTCGCGTGGTTCGAGTCGGCTGACGGCGAGCCCGGCCTCGATCAGTTTGCGATTGACGCCGGCGCGCGTCTCGGTCGAATCGGGAGCCAACTGCACCGACAGCGTGCCGTTGGCCGAGACGGTCACTGCCGAGACCGTCGGCAGCCCGCGAAGCAACGCTTCGGCGCGCGCTGGGTCGTCACATTCAACCCTCAACTCGCGCCCGCCGGCGGCGATCAGATCGGCCAACGTTCCCGACGTGATCACACGGCCCTGGTTGACGATCGCGAGGTCGTCACAAATCTTTTCGATCTCGTCGAGCAGGTGCGACGAAATGAACACGGCGCGACCATCCTGCTCGACGAGCGAGCGGATCAGGACGCGAAACTCGGCGACCCCATCTGGGTCGAGTCCGTTCGTCGGCTCGTCCAAGACGAGCACCTCTGGGTCGGACAAGAGCGCTCGCGCAACACCAAGGCGCTGGCGCATGCCGAGCGAGTACGCCGAAACCTTGTCACCGGCGCGCGCGTCGAGCCCCACGCGGGACAGCAAGGTGGGCACGCGCGAGATCGCGTCATCACCAACGTAGGCTGCCCACAGCTCGAGATTCTGGCGACCACTGAGGTAGCCGTAGAAGCGAGGCTCTTCGACGATCGCGCCTACGCGGGCGAGTGCGGCGGTGGGCTCGCGGCTGATGTCGAAGCCACGCACCGTGATGCTGCCGCTCGTCGGTCGAGCGAGCCCAAGGAGGCAACGAATCAGCGTCGTCTTGCCAGCGCCGTTTGGGCCAAGGAAGCCGAAGCAGCGACCAGGTTCGACGGTCAACGTGACGTTGTCGAGAGCAGTGCGATTACCGAAGGTTCGAGTGACCCCTTCACAGCGAATGATCGGATCAGCCATCGCGCAAAGCGTGACAGATGCGATCACCGTGCACGGTTTGCAACTAGGACTTCGGTGGATCCGCGGGACGGTCGATCACAAACTCTGTCAGTCCCCGCCCGGCCTCGATCTCTTGCAGGTCGTGTTCTGCCGTCTCGAGGTAGCCGCGCAGCGCCTGCTCTAGGCCTTTGCCTTCGCGCAGGAGGCCAATCGTTTCCTCGACGCTCAGCTCGGCCTCGCCGAGTCGCTCGGCAATCGCCTCGAGTCGCTCAAGGCCTTTCTCAAACGACACGTGTTGTGGCTTACTCATTACTCGGTCTCCGTCTCGTCAGGGTGGACGTGCTCGATGGTTGCAGCAAGCGTTCCGCCTTTCAATTGAATGGTCACATGTTGTCCGGCAGCGAGGCCATCGGTGCTGGGCACGAGGTCGCCCGTCGCGAGGCGAACGAGCGCGAATCCGCGTTCGCGCCAGTCGCGCGCCCGCACCAGGTTGAGCGCGCCGGTGAGTGAAGTCGCACCGAGCGCCAGTTGGTGGTGGAGGGCACCAGTCGCGCGGCCAAGGCGTTCGCGGACGGCATCGAGCGAGGCTGCGCGGGGGAAGGCCTGCAGCGCCTGAAGCATCGTCGTGGCACTCCGTGTGATGCGTTCGCGCGGCGTGGTCGCCGCGATTATCAGCGCGTGGGAGAGCGATTGTCCGGCAAGGTCGATACGTCCGAGACGGGCAATCAGTGCGGCCTGTCCAGCCGGGCGCATCGCGCTGCGGTCGATCTGAGCCTCGGCTGTCGCGAGCAGACCCCAGGCGATTCCTGTCAGCTCCGCGATGCGGCGGTCGATCCGTTCGACAAGCTCGGCGGCGCTTGGCACCACACGCTCAGCGGCCCGGGCGGGTACCTCGGCGGCGGCACTGGCGACGTGGTCGCAGTTCGGACGCTGCTTGGTGTGGCCGATCGACGTCACGACCGGCGTTCCGAGTGCAGCGATTGCGCGGCAGAGGCGCTCATCAGAGAAGGGCAGCAGGTCTTCGACGCTGCCGCCGCCACGCGCCAGAATAATGACATCCACGTCGGGCTCCATGTCGAGCCGCGCCAAGGCGTCGATCAGCTCGGGCACAGCGTTGACACCTTGGACGAGGGAGTACGAAACGGCGATCCGGGTTGGTGCAAAGCGATCCCGAAGAGCGCGGATGACATCTGCCTCAGCATCCGAGCCGCGGCCGGTAACGAGTCCGACGCGGCGAGGGAAGCGCGGTAGTGGCAGCTTGCGCTCCGGATCGGTTAGCCCATCTGCCACCAACCGTGCGAGTGCCTCATGGACGCGTGCGAGCAGCTCGCCCTCACCGGCGCCGCGAATCGCGTTGACATCGAGCGAGACCGATCCATTCTTGGCGTAGACGCGAATCTTCGAGTAGCGCGCCTGGATCAGTTGACCCTCGTGCGGCAGTTCAGCAATTCGGTCGGCATTGCTCTTCCAGATCACGCACTTGACGAGCGCCTCACCGTCGGTCAGATCGAGATAGACATGCCCTGACGAAGCGCGAAAGCACTTCTGTACCTCGGCCTCGACGACGCCGCCACCCAAGTCCTCGAGCGCCCCCTCGACGCGGCGCCAGATCGCACTCGGCGATTCGGCAACCGCGTCGACGGTGGGGACCTCCACGCGCTAGGAGACGGCTTTGACTGCGTCGGCGATCTCGGCGGCAGTCGGGATCGAGCCGCCCAAAGCCTTCTCGCCCTTGGGGCCGGAGATGACGAACGCCGGCGTGCCGCCGAAGCCCTGCTGGGCCGCGATCACTTGGACGTCCTGAATCTCGGGGCTCCAGAGAGCCTCGTTCTGGCGGTCCTTGTCGAACGTAGTCAGATCGAGCCCGAGCGACGTGGCAATGCCGTTGCAGAAGGCGGGGGTTGCATACTCGGTCATCTCGTCCTGCTGGTTGATGTACCAGATGTCCTGATACTCAAACAGCTTGTTCTGCTGCTGCGCTGCGATGCCACACTGGGCCGCCAGTACGGAATCCGTCCCAAGGATGGGCCAGATCCGAAACTGATACTTGGCCTGGCCGGACTTGACGAGGTCGGTGATCACCTGTGGCATGGAGTCGAGAGCGAAAGCCTGACAGGCTGGACAACGTAGGTCGGCGTACTCCGCGATCGTGACCGGCGCGGCTGGATCGCCGAGTGTGTTGCCGTTCTGAGGGATGCCCTCAAAGCGTGCGGTGACCTCTGTGACGCCCTTCAACTTCCCGGCTGCGACGTCGGTCGCGCTGGCACCGCTCCCACTGCTGGGGGTGCTCGACTGCTGGGAGAAGTAGATCAGGACACCAGCAGCAATCACGGCGACGGCAGCGGCGACACCGATGATCACCCAGAGGTTGCGGCGCGACCCACCATCCTTGGTGTACGGCTTTTTCGGGGGAGGTGGTGTTTTTGTTATGTCGCCCATGATCTGTCCTCGTCGGTCTCGGATTCGTGCCCAATCCTAGCGCGCGTCAGGCACCTGCCAGCGCTATCGTAGTCGGATCTTCCGTCCTGTCCTGATCCTCGTGTCTCTTGCGCTCATGCTCGCCGCCTGTGGTTCGTATGCAGATGGCGACCAAGGCAGCCTTGAGTCCGTGGTCGCCGAGGAGATCTCGCAGCAGATCGAGCGCGAGGCGCCGATGGTTGAGGTGCGTTCTGTGGAATGCCTTCGAAAGGATGCGGCAACCGACTGCGCTGTCCAGTTAGGCGTCGGCAACATTGTGCTTTCGCTCCACTACGACGTGGTGCTCGGTGATGATAGGTGCTGGGTCGCAACGGCCCGAGACCTTCGCGTCGACGGTGCCAGCAGCCAAACGAATCCGGTCGCAGAGGTCTCTCGCGCCAGTAACTTGAAGGGCTGTTTGGTGTGAGCACCATCCCGTTCGATCCTTTTTCGCGGACGCTTTTTGGGCAGCCGCGCACGTTGGTGACGTTGTGTCTGACCGAGATGTGGGAGCGCTTCTCGTACTACGGCATGCGTGCGCTGTTAGTGCTCTTTATGATCGCGCCGACCGCCGAGGGCGGCATGGGACTCGGCGCTGCAGAGGCGGCCGGCATCTACGCCGTCTACGTCTCACTGGTGTACCTGACTCCACTGCCTGGAGGGTGGATTGGGGATCGCGTGCTCGGGCCACGGCGCACTGTCTTCGTCGGGGGTGCTGTGATTGCCGCCGGCCATATCGTGCTGGCGATCATGGGTGGCAGTGGACTGTTTATCGCCCTCTTCCTGATCATCATTGGTACGGGACTGCTGAAGCCGAACATGACGGCGATGGTCGGCTCGCTCTATGCCTCACGGCGCGACCTCTCGGACGCAGGCTTCTCGATCTATTACATGGGCATCAATCTTGGTGCATTTCTGTCGCCGTTGATCTGTGGCTACCTCGGACAGGAGGTGTCGTGGGAGCTTGGCTTTGGAGCAGCAGCGGTCGGCATGATCCTCGCCCTCGTGCAATACGGGATCGGAACGCGCGGCATGGGGTCGCTTGGCGCGGCGCCCGAAAATCCCCTTACACCCGCCGAGCGCAGGCGCTATGGCGTCGGCGCAGCAATCGGTGTCGTCGTGGCGGTGGCGTTCGTGATTCTCGATCTGCTGGTGCTCCACGTTTCGGCAAACGCGATCGAGCTGGGGATCACGCTGGTGATTCTGCTGGTACCCATTGCCTGGTTTACACGCACGCTGCGCGCCGAGCGCGGCAACGTGGAGCAGCGCAACCGCGTGCTCGTGCTGCTGGTGTTGTTTTGTGCGGCAGCGGTGTTCTGGCTCGTCTACGACCAGGCCGGATCGACGGTCGCGATCTTCGCACAGGAGGACACGCAGAACACCGTCCTTGGCGCGAGTTTTCCGTCGAGCTGGTTTCAGTCTGTCAACCCGCTCTTGATCATCGCGCTGGCACCGGTGATGGCGATCATCTGGACGGCGCTCGGTGTGCGTGGCAAGCAGCCCGGCACGGCCTACAAGTTTGCGGGCGGTCTCCTGCTGGTGGCGATTTCGATGGGCGTGATGGTCTTCGCTGCCCAGGCCGCGATTGACGGCAAGGTCGCGGCGATGTGGTTGATCGCCGTGTTTGCGATCCAGACGGTTGGCGAGCTGATGCTGAGCCCGGTTGGCATGGCGGCTGCCACGCGACTCTCGCCACCCAATCGTGTCTCGCAGACTCTGGGCGTGTGGTTCCTCGCGACCAGCGTGGGCGATGCCATCGGTGGTCGCCTCGCCCAGTTCTACGACTCGCTCGGTCAGGCAGCCTTCTTCGGCATGTTGGGCCTGATTGCCTTGGTGGCTACCTTCGTCGTGCTCGCGCTCGCCCGACCACTCGGTCGGCTGGTGCCAGACTAGGACTTACGCGATCGTGACGTCGTCGCAGAGGTAGACGTCCTGGATCGCGTTGAGGAGTGCAATGCCCTCGTTGCGCGGTCGCTGGAACGCCTTGCGACCCGAGATCATGCCCATGCCGCCAGCGCGCTTGTTGACGACCGCCGTCGAGACTGCGTCGTGCAGATCGTTGTCGCCGGAGGCACCACCCGAGTTGATCAGTCCTGCGCGACCCATGTAGCAACCAGCGAGCTGATAGCGGGTCATGTCGATCGGGTGGGGGGTCATGAGGTTTTCGTAGACGCGCTTATCGGTCTTACCAAAGTTGATATCGAGGAAGCCTGGGGCCGCCGTCTCCGGCGCCTTCTGCTTGATGATGTCGGCTTGAATCGTGACGCCGAGGTGGTTGGCCTGGCTCGTCAGGTCGGCTGCGGCGTGATAGTCGGGGCCGCCATCCTTGGCCGAGAAAGCGCTGTTGCGGAGGTAACACCACAGCACAGTCGCCATGCCCAACTCGTGGGCGGCCTGGAAGGCATCGGAGACTTCCATGATCTGCCGCTTCGACTCTTCCGAACCAAAGTAGACCGTGGCGCCGACCGCGACTGCACCCATCTCAAATGCCTGATTGACCGAGGCGAACATGATCTGGTCGTAGCCGTTCGGATAGCTGAGGAACTCGTTGTGGTTGAGCTTCAGCATCATCGGAATGCGATGCGCATACTTGCGGGACACCGAGCCAAGCACTCCCAAGGTCGAGGCCACTGCGTTGCAGCCGCCCTCAATCGCGAGTTCGACAATGTTGGCCGGGTCGAAGTAGTCGGGGTTCTTCGCGAACGAGGCGCCGGCAGAATGCTCGATGCCCTGATCGACCGGCAAGATCGAGAGGTAGCCGGTGCCACCAAGGCGCCCAGCGTTGTACATCGTCTGCAAATTACGGAGCACGGGCACGGATCGATCCGTGTCGCGCATCACGCGCTCAACGAAGTCGGGTCCAGGGAGGTGCAGGCGATCCTTGTCGATCGTCGTGCAGGTGTGTCCGAGCAGATCGTCGGCTTTGTCGCCGAGGATCTCGCTAATTCCATCGATGCCCATGCCAGCCACAGTTGTTCCCTCCAGTACGTGTGGTTGCAGAATACCGATTCAGTCGAAGTACGTGTCCTCGTGCCGATAGGGTGGTGCGCAACAGCACAGCAGACGGAGGTCTGTATGTGCAGAAATCTGGTGCCACGCGCCGGGTGGAATCAAAATCGCGTCACCCGGTGCCACGTCGCGCTGTTCGCCGTCAAGTTCCATGGTGGCCGTGCCCTCGAGGATGAAGTAGATCTCCTCGGCCACCGCGTGGTGGTGGCGCACCGTGGCCGTGCCTGCGGGCAAGGAGGCCTCGGCGAGGCTCTGATTTCGCGTCGGCGGATGCACGACGTTGAGGAGTTCGCGGATTGTCGAGCCGTCGGCAGTCACGAATGGTTCCGCATCGGTGTCGAGGTTGCGTATCTGCATGGCTAGCCGCGCTGTTCGAGGTGGGTGAGGGCGAAGCGGGCCGAGCCGCGCAGCGCACAGAGGTCGTCGAGGATCACACGGACCGCCATTTTCTCGAGCAGCCCGTCGTACCGTCCCTTGGCTTGAAATGCCTTCAAGAAGCCGCCGCGCCGAAGAATCGGCAGGATCTGTGGAGCGATGCCGCCACCGATGTACATGCCTCCCGTCGAAAGTAAGACGAGTGCGAGATTGCCGGCTTGTGCGCCGTACGCGTGGACGAACATCTCCAGCGCGAGATCGGCGCTGGGGTCGGAGCCTGCCAGGGCTGCCTGTGAGATCGCCACTCCAGGATTACCAGCGGTCATTGCGGCCAACAAGTCGGCTCCGGCCTGTGCGCGCCCCGTCTGTGTGACGAACTCCCAAATGTGGACGAGACCGGGGCCAGAGACAACGCGCTCGGCGCTGACGTGCTCCCAGTCGGGGTGCTGCTCGCGGAGGTACAGCAACAGTGCATCCTCGTGGGAGCCACGCGGGCCGTAGTCGATATGGCCACCTTCGCTGGCGAATGGCTGCCAGCGGTCACCGATCGCAACCATGCCGGCAATGCCGAGACCCGTGCCTGCCGAACAGACTGCGCGGTTGCCTCCGAGTCCAATCCCGTCCGGCTGGAGTTCCTCGAATTGGTCTGGTCCGAGCTCGCTGATGCCCCACGCATTGGCCAGCAGGTCGTTGAGCAGGAAACCGTCGGCGTGACCGATTGCAGAACGCACCTCATCCTCGGAAACCGCCCAGGGGAGATTGATCGGATTCGACTTGCCACCGACTACAGGAGCGGCAATCCCGATCGCTGCGACGGCGACATCGCCTGAATAGTCGAGCAGATACTGCGCGACGAGTGCCTCAAGTGACGCCGAGCCGGGCACGTCGTAGACGTGCTGATCTTCTAATACGACGGTTCCGGCGCTCGCACGAACTCGAGCAAAGCGTGCGTGCGTGCCGCCGATATCGCCGGCGAGGACCGTCAACTCGCTCACGCGACGATGGCCACCCGGTCCAGTGCCTGCAGCGAATCCTCATACCCGAGTGGTGCCGCATAGACCGTATCGAGGGCTTCCTGCAGTTGGCCCGAACTGCACGGATCGCCACTGCCGGGAGAGATCGTAATGCCAGCAACGGAGACGCCCTCGACCGGTGCGTGGCCGGCACCGGGTCGCAGCGTCACGTTGACGTCGGCACGTACAGCAATCCAGGCGGCGAGCAGCATGGCGGACGGCGAATGTACGTTTCCGACGACGTCGCCCGATGGTGCAAACGCGAGCGTTCCCAGGGCCTGTTCGGACTGAAAGCCTGCGCTGATGCGTCGCCGCCATTCGAGCGTGCGGAGCCAGGCGAGGTCCCGAGACGGATGCTTGAGGGCCACGTCGTGGGCAAAGGTGATGGCGCGGGCGGGGTCGGGATCTCGATCACTATCGAAGACGGTTACGTGTGCTGTTTCGGACAGCGAAAGAGCGACCTCCCCGTGGTCGTAGCCCGGCAACCAGGCGACCGTTGGGAGCCCGCGAGCGAGCAGTGGAGCCACGAGCGAGCGTGCATGGGCGAGACGACTGGTATTCGCGTGGATATTGATGTCCTCGACGAGCACGTGCATGCCGGCGTCGCCGACCTCGATCAGGCGCACACGCACCTCAGCATCGAGTCGGTCCTCCGTATGCTCGACCAATCGGATCATGCGGGCCGGGTGGAGCGCGGTCTCGCGCGTGCCGGCGCGGTGCGCAGTGGCGCGGTGGCGATCGGGAGCGACGATCAGGTTCATCGTGCGCAACGACACGTGATCGCCACTGAGGTGATCGGCCTTGCGGAGGAGGCGGCCGAGCGAGTCGGCTACGACATCTGTCGACGTGTCAGTGGCCTTCCAATGCAACCCGGCCTCAAGCTCCTTCGTCGTGGACATCGCTCGCGTCATAGCCGACGCCACTTCCTGCCGTCGGCTCGAATCAACGCTTCGGCCGAATCTGGCCCTGGCGTGCCTGCGACATATGGCTCGAGCGGAACCTCATTCTGCTTCCACGCCTCAATCACTGGATCGACGATGCGCCAGGCCTGTTCGACCTCGTCGGCTCGGGTAAAGAGCGTCGCGTCGCCACGCAGTGCGTCGAGAATGAGACGCTCGTAGGCCTCTGGCGTTTCGCGGGTAAACGTCTCGCCGTAGAGGAAGTCCATCCGGACGGGGCGGAGTTGTGTCTCCGCGCCGGGGGCCTTCGCTTCGATGCGAAGGGAAGCGCCCTCGTTTGGCTGGATCGAGAGCGTCAGCAGGTTCGGCCGGATGCTCTGAGCAACCTTTGGATCGGAGAAGGGCATGTGTGGCACGGGGCGGAAGGCGATCGTGATCTCCGTTGAGCGACGAGGCATGCGTTTGCCGGCGCGAACGTAGAACGGGGTACCAGCCCAACGCCAGTTATTGACTTCAAACTTGAGCGCGGCATACGTCTCGGTCGTCGACGTGGCGGGCACGTCGGGCTCCTCGAGGTATCCGGGGACGTGACCACCGTCGACATCGCCCGCCGTGTACTGACCGCGTGCCGAACCAACGCAGCGAATCGACTTCAGTGCCTTCTCTTTTTCGTCACGGATCGAATCGGCATCGAACGTCGCCGGTGGCTCCATCGCTGTCAAGGCGACGAGCTGCATGACGTGGTTCTGGATGATGTCGCGGATTGCACCCGACTGGTCGTAGTAGCCGGCGCGTGTTCCAATGCCGAGGTCTTCGGCTGCCGTGATCTGTACGTGATCGATGTAGCGACGATTCCAAAGTGGCTCGAAGATGCCATTCGCAAAGCGGAAGACCAAAAGGTTCTGGACGGTCTCTTTACCGAGGTAGTGATCAAGGCGAAGGATGTGCGTCTCGTCAAAGGCGGACGTCACCTCATTGTTAAGTGCAATCGCCGACTCGAGGTCGTGGCCGAATGGCTTTTCGATCATCAGCACCGACTCGGGGTCGGCACCACGTGCAAGCCCGACCTTGTGGAGCGAGTCGCCGATCGGACCAAAGAATCGCGGTGCGACGGCGAGGTAGAAGAGGCGGCGGGTAGGGCCACCGAGCGCGCTATCGCCTGCGGTCAGGTTCTTCTTGAGCTTGTCGAACAATGCGGGTTTCGTAAAGTCGCCCTGGATGTAATCGACTTTTTCGAGCAGGCTATTGAGAACTTTCTCATCGACGCCGCTGCGTGAGTACTTCGTCACCTCATTGATCATGTGATCACGGAAGTTGTGCTCCGGCATGCTGCTGCCGACGCCGAGCAGGCGAAAGCGTTCGGGCAGTCGTCCTTCGGCGTAGAGGTTGTAGACCGCGGGCAAGAGCTTCTTCGCCGCGAGGTCGCCCGAGGCGCCAAACAAGACGTAGGTTGAGGGCTTGACCTCGACCCCAGGAACGTCAGCGGCGAAGGGATTTTCTGGTTCTGTATCGGGCATGTGGACGGCCTCCTGCGAGACAGCCTAACCCCTTCTGCAAGCGAGTGTGTGCCTTGCTGGTGAAGGTTCGGCGCAACGTACGCTATCGCTCCGCCGGGTTTCCGCGTAGGCTTCCTCGCAGACCGCGACGACAGTCGTCACGGACGGGGAGGTTCTCGTGGGAGACGTTGCATTCCATACGGCGACGACAGTCGATGAGGCGCTGGCGCTGCTTGGCGACGGCTCCGACGCGCGCGTCGTGGCAGGTGGCTCTGATTTGATCGTGCAGGCACGCCACGGGAAGTCGCTTCCGGGCACGGTGATTGCGATTCATCGCATCGATGCGCTGCGGAGTCTCACTTCGAGCGGCGACTTGGTCGTTGGCGCATTGACGTCCCACGCAACGCTCTGTGCCGATGCCGGCGTGCGCAGCAACTGGACGGCCATTGCGGATGCCTCTGCGCTGGTCGGTTCTCACGCAACCCGCAACGTCGGCACGCTTGGTGGCAACGTGATGAACGCCTCGCCGGCGATGGAGACGGGTGGTCCGCTGATCGTCCTGGGTGCCTCCGTCACGCTCCGTTCCGCCGCGGGTGACCGCGAAGTTGCGATTGAAGAGCTGTGGACCGGTCCTGGCAAAACCTCGGCGAAGCCGGGCGAGATTTGTCTTGCCATCACCGTACCGGCGCAGCCCGCTCACACCGGCAGCGCCTACGTCCGTCTCGAGTACCGCCGGGCGATGGAGATTGCGATTGTCGGCGCCAGCGCCTGCGTCACGCTTGACGATGACGGCAACGTGACGGCCGCGAAGGTTGCCCTGACAGCGCTCGCGCCAACGATCATTCGCAGCCCCGCCGCTGAGGCCGCAATCATCGGTACCGATGGAAACGACGAGGCGCTCGAAGCGGTCACCGCTGGTGCCTCGGCGGATGCCAAGCCGATTTCGGATCTTCGTGCCAACGAGGACTACCGTCGCGCCATGGCCGGCGTCATCGCGAAGCGCGCTGTTGCTGTGGCTGCGCAACGTGCTCGCGGCGAGGAGTTTCCGATTCCCGCTACTCCCGTATTCATGAAGGGCTCCGGACAATGAAGCACGCAGCGACACTCACCGTCAATGGCATGGCCTATCCGGTCGAGCTCGAGGGTGACACCACACTTGTTCGCGCGATTCGTGACGACATCGGTCTGACCGGTACCAAGGAGGGCTGCGACGACTGCGAGTGCGGCGCCTGCATGGTGATGATCGACGGACGTCCCGTCAATTCCTGCACCTACCTCGCGCTGCAGGCCGTTGGCTCTGACGTCACGACGGTTGAGGGGCTTGCCGACGGCGAGACGCTCAGCAACCTTCAGTCCGCCTTCCTCGATCAGGGTGGCGTCCAGTGCGGTTTCTGTACGCCGGGCATGCTCGTTTCCGCGCATGCGTTGCTGCGAGAGAATGCTGATCCCACGGAAGAGGAGGTCCGCCTCGCGCTCGGCGGCAACCTTTGTCGGTGCACTGGCTACACGAAGATCGCGAGTGCCGTGATGCAGGCAGCCAAAGCCTCGGTCTAATCCGTCGTTCGACCGTGCGTGCTGGCTTCGTCAGCACAGCCAGTCCCCGCCGCTGATGGTGCTGATGCCACGGCCGCACGCAGAGGCGGGGTTATCATTGCGGAAGACCTCATCGAGCACCTACGTGTGCTCGGACGACCTGGGAGCACCCTGTGATCGACCGCCCTGTGCGCGAATTGATGGACCCGACGACACCAACCGTCGCGCCTGACACGACGATCAAAGACCTCGTGCAGCTGTTGGCGACAAAAAATCTTGATGGTGTGGCCGTGGTCGATGCGGGCAACACGGTCGTCGGTATCGTGACGGCCCAGGACATGTTGTTCCAAGAGGTCGAAGCCGATGAGCACGTGCCCTACGTCGCTCCGTTTCTTGATTGGATTGTGTACGTGCAGAGTCTCGGCTCGTGGGAACGGCACATTGAGAAGGCGTTTGCCGTGACCGTCTCTGATCTGATGACCACGGACGTGTTCACCGCAACTGCTGATGAGGAGCTGCATGAGGCTGCCAAGCGTATGGCCAAGGAAGGCGTCTCACAGCTCCCCGTGCTCGAGAGTGGTGTCTACGTCGGCATGCTGACGCGTGGTCACGTCGTCGTCGCGCTGAATCGTTTCGAGTTCGGCGGGGAAGCCGCATAGCGGTGCAGCATCATCGCAGCCTGGTCGAGATCGATCTGGCTGCTGTCACGGCTAACGTCCAACGCCTGTTGGATGCCGCCGGTGGCGCTGAGGTCTGGGCGGTGGTCAAGGCCAATGCGTATGGACACGGCGCGATTGACGTCGCCCACGCTGCGATCGCCGCGGGTGCCACGAAGCTCTGCACGGCGACGCTTGACGAAGCGCGTGCCGTGCGCGTCGAGCTACCGACCGTGTCGTTGCTCGTGTTGTCGCCGCTGACAGTGGGAGAGGAAGCTGCGGTCGCCGAGGTTGGCTGTGCAGTGACGGTCTCGACGCTCGAGGGCTGGGATCGTTTGCGTGACCACCATGAGGTCGATGTGCACGTGAAGGTCGACACGGGGATGGGGCGGTGGGGCCTGAGCGCGGACGAGGCGCTGGCGATTGCCGCTCAGATCGTGAGCGGGCCACGCCCCGAGCGGTTGGCTGGCCTGATGAGTCATCTCGCCACGGCCGATGAGGCCGATCGCAGCTTCGTCGATCAGCAGGCCGAGGCCTTTCGTGCCATCGCCGCTGTGTTTCCGCCTTGTCCGCGGCATCTCTCGAACTCCGCCGCGACGCTCCGCTATCCGGAGCTCGCCTTCGATGCAGTACGGCCAGGACTCGCTGTCTATGGGATTGATCCGCTCGGCGTGTCTGGAGCGGATTGTGGGCTCCTGCCGGTGATGCGCTGGACCAGCACGGTCCGCAACCTGCGGGCGCTGGCGGTGGGCGAATCGACGGGGTACGGTCGCCGTTTCGTGGCTGCCGAGCCGTGTCGCGTCGCCCTCGTCCCGATTGGCTACGCCGATGGCTACCCGCGCGGACTCTCGGGTCTTGGCGAGGTGCTGATCCGTGGGCAGCGCTGCAGCGTGGCCGCGACTGTGTCGATGGATCAGCTGACTGTCGTGCTGCCTGAGGGGCTTGAGGCGAAGGAGGGCGACGAGGTCGTACTGCTTGGTGTCGACGGCGACGACCTCGTCTCGGCCGAAGAACTCGCGCGCCACGTCCGCACCGTGCCGTATGAGATTATCTGCGGCGTGAGGCCACGCTCGAGCGCCGGAACCGTCAGGGGTTGTAGTGACTAAACCAGTTGATCCGCGGCTAGTGCGTGCACTGATTCCGCTGCAGGAGGCATTTGCAGGCGATGGTGACCTGTGGCTCGTGGGCGGCGCGGTTCGCGACGTGCTGCTCGATCACCCCCTGTCCGACTGGGATCTCGTCACCACGGGTGACGCCGAACGGACAGCGCGTACCTACTCGAAGGCGATCGGTGCCCCCGTGTTTCCACTCTCGGAGCGGCATGGCGCGTGGCGTGTCGTTGGCGAGGATCACGAGGTCGACATTACGGGTGCGCCGGATGGCATCACGGCCGACCTCTTGCGGCGCGACCTCACGATCAACGCCATCGCAGTGCGGGTCGCAGACGGCGAGACGTTAGCGGTCCCAGGAGCTCTTGACGATCTCGAGGACCGCGTCCTTCGCGTCGTTGCGGATTCGTCGTTTCGTGATGACCCGTTGCGGCTGCTGCGTCTCGTCCGATTGTCCGTCGAACTGGACCTTGCGGTTGCGCCCGAAACCGTGGCGCTTGCTCAGCGCGACGCGGCCCTCGCGGCCGAGCCGGCAGGAGAACGGCAGCGGGCGGAGCTCGAGCGAATTCTCCTATCGCGAGATCCTGTCGACGGGCTCCGGTTTCTCGACCAGTTAGGACTTCTTGGCGTCGTGCTGCCTGAGGTCAAGGCCTTGGCCGCTGTTGAGCAAAACCGTTATCACCATCTTGATGTGCTGGATCACACGCTGCAGGTGCTCGATGCGGCGACCGATCTAATCGAGCAACCCGAGTTCGCTTTCGGCGAGGCTGCCCCGGCCGTGGCGACTGCACTTTCGGAGCTCCTCGATGCCGACTGCGATGTTGCGTTGGCCGTGCGCTGGGGCGCGTTGCTGCACGACATCGCTAAGCCCGATACCCGAGCAGAGTTCGAGAACGGCCACATTGGCTTTCCTGGGCATGCCCAGCAAGGTGCCGAGTTGGCCACTGCGATTCTCGAACGCTTGCGGTACAGCAGCGCGATGCAAAAGTGTGTGGCGGTGCTCGTGCGTGAGCATTTACGGCTTGGATTTCTCGTCCCAGATGGCGCGTTGGACGCGCGTGCCGTGCACTGCTATCGCGTCGCGACTGATCCCTGGGCAATCGCGAGCGTGGTTGTGTCGCTGGCAGACCGTTGGTCGACGCGTGGGACCCGTGCTCGCCAGCGCTGGATCCGTCGTCATGAGCAGCTCGCTATCGAGATGGCGCAGGCCCTTGCTCTTCCTGTGGCCGCACCACTGCTTCGCGGCGACACACTCGCCGAGGCGCTCGGCTGCGAGCCGGGTCCCGTCATCGGAGCCCTGCTTGCACAGATCGCGGAGGAGCAGGCCGCCGGCACCATCTCGAACGAGGCCGAAGCGATTGCCTTTGCGCGAACTCAACCGTCTGCGCCAAAGGCGTAGTGACACGGTAGTGTTTTTCCATGGATTTTAAAATTCAAGAATCTCTACCCATCGAAGTCGCGGAGCTCGCGAAGTCTGGCGCTCTGATGGTTGACGTGCGCGAGCAGCTGGAGTGGGATGCAGGGCACATTGCCGGCTCTGTTCACCTCCCCATGAGCGAGCTTCCGAACCGCTTGAACGAGCTCCCCGACGCAGACAGCACGGTCTTTATCTGTCGCGTTGGTATTCGCTCACTGGCAGCAGCAGAGGCCTTCGCGGCAGAGGGTCGCAGTGGCTGCATCAACCTTGCGGGTGGCCTTCAGGGGTGGGTTGAGGCCAGTTTGCCGTTCGACGGCACCGTCGTCTGAGGGGTTTAGCAAGCCGCACCACCGTCAACAGGTCGCCGCGACGGTACACTTACGTCTGCTGATCCAGTACTACGACAAGATTCTCGTCGTGGCACCAGCTACAGGAATGCCACCCGGATGCCCACCGCCCGCACCCGCCTCGCTCGCCGAATCATTCCGTTTGTCCTCGTCGTGCTCGCGATCGTGCTCATCACGTTCTCGATGCGCGCGCAGGCGCAGGTCGAGTCGGCGCAGTCGCAATCCTCGGATCGGTCGGTCGCCGTTCAGGAGTTTGCCCAGCGCACAACGCAGCCGGTGCGAGATCTGATTGGCTGGTTCGGCGACGTTCGTACTGCACGGCAAGAACGCGACCAACTGGCGCAGGAGAATGCCGTGCTGCGATCCGACCTCGCAAAAGCAGAGGTCAACCAGCAAGATGGTGAGGAACTGCGAGGCCTACTCGACTACGTTCGCTCCCCGGCTTTCCCGCAGATCAAGAACTATCAGCCGCGCGCGGCACGCGTCGTTGCTCGCTCGCCATCGCTGACCTCGAGCAGTGTCGTCGTCGACGCGGGCGACGCTGTCGGCGTCAAGGTCGGGGATCCCGTGTTGGTCGGTGTGGCGCAGTCGGCGGACATTGGTGGTGCTGCACTGATTGGTCGCGTCGAGCGGACGACGCCGGAGACAGCCGTGATTTCGCTACTCTCGAATGCCAGCGTGGCGGTTGGTGCGACCGTCTCGGGGCGGCGAGGTGCAGACGGTATCTTGCAGCCGAGCGCAGCCGACCCCTCCGTACTGGTGCTCGGATTCGTGCGGGGCTCAAGCGTTGTGAAACCGGGTGATCGTGTGATCACCAGTGGCTTCCTTGACCCCTCGGGCAAGCTTGGATCCGCCTATCCGCGTGGTCTGCCGATTGGAGTCGTGAGCGAGGCTCGGCAGAGCGATGCAAACACCTATAAGAGTGTGTTGGTCGTGCCGTGGGTCGAACTCGGATCGTTTGCGAACGTGGTCATTTTGACGGGTGCGGGTGGTGACTCGTGAGTGCGACAGAGGCGACGTTCGAGGCCGCAGACGACGATCAGTTTTCTGATGCCCACATGGCCGAAGAAAGCGCACGTCGCCGGCCGAACTGGATCTCGACACGAGTGATTCCGCTGCTTGTTCTGGTGATTGCGATCTATCTGCAGATTGCCTTGGCGATCGATGCGCGCGTTCTGGGTGCGATTCCTAATTTTACGCTGGTGGTGCTCGTTGCCTTCGCGCTGCGCTTTGGTCCCGCCTGGGGTGCTGCCGTCGGGTTCGTGGCCGGGGTCTTGATCGACATTGCAGTGCAGGCTCCGCTCGGCATGTCGTCACTGGTGTTGACGCCAATTGGATGGGGAGTTGGCGTCTTTTCCCAGCGGCGACGACGGGTGTCGCTCGCAATGGCAGTGGTCGTACTGGTGGTTGCGGCCGTCCTCTGTCTGACTGCCGACATTGTCGTAACGACTGTCATTCAGAATGAGTCGATTGCGTGGAGTTCGATTGCCATCGCCGGCACGGCTGGGGTGATGTTCACGGTTCTCGTCGGCATCATCATGCTGCCAATCTTGCGGCGACTGATGGGCGTCCCGGTTGGGGGAGCCGTATGAGTACGCCATCGGTTGACGAGCCCACGATCGCTCAGCCACCGCCACCGGAGCAGCCGCTCGCGACAGCCGAAGTGTTCGATCGTGATGGTGCGTCGCGTCGCGTCGCGATTCTCGGCGGGGTTGCGATCGTGATCGTGGTGATTCTGATTCTGCGCCTGTGGTCGTTGCAGGTTCTCGATGTTCAGACGTATCGGGCCCAGGCTAACTCGAATGGTTTGCGCAGCATCGATGTACCAGCTTCCCGTGGTCAGATCCTCGATGCGCAGGGCAAGCTGTTGGTTGGCAGTCGACCGTCGAACGCGGTTGCGATCGATCCGACGCGGTTTCCCGATTTGCTCACGCTGTGTGGCCGCGATGTCGCGGGCCCCTTCGATGGTCGCACGAGTAACGAGCGAGCACTTGCGATTTCGGCAGCATTGATTGAGGCAGCCCGGTTCTCGAAGGCGCGGCGGGTGGCTCGCATTGCGGCCATCCAGAGAGAGCTCGACGGCACAGACCAGGTTCGCGCCTGGGCCGGCTGCACGAAGCAGTGGCCGCAGCTCGCCGAGCTCGCACAGGTCTCAGGCATTACCGTTGTCGAGCTGGAAGATGCCATCCATACGGCTGCGATCAGAGCACCGTTTGATTCGATTGTGCTGGCCAAAGACGTCGACCGCAACGTGCTGTTCTACCTCAAGGAACGCGCCGCCCAGTACCCGGGAGTACGAATTGTCGAGGGCACTGCGCGCGCCTATCGCACGTCTCGCGGCACGCAGGGTAAGACGTACCCGTTGGCTCCGCACCTCTGGGGCGAACTCGCCGAGGTTTCCGCAGAACAGATCAAGGATCAGGTCACCTATCGCAACGCCGAGCCTGGCGATCTCGTTGGTCAGCGTGGGGTGGAGCGATACTTTGACCGCTACCTCCGTGGTACGAGTGGCTCGCTGCAGCGACGCGTCAACGCGTTTGGTGACCCGGTGGGTGAGATTGTGCGCTCGCAGGCTGCTCGCCCGGGCGACAACATTCGCCTGACGATCGACGCGGGTATCCAGTCAGCAGCGGAGACGGCGCTGCGCGAAGCCATTGCGTACGCGAAGACGCATGGGCACCCAGCAGCAGAGGGTGGTGCGATCATTGCGATGGATCCCCGCACCGGTGCGATTCGCGCAATGGCCTCGAATCCAGGCTTTGATCCGGCAATCTTGGCTGGGCCAGGGGGGCAGAAGTACTGGGACTCGCTAGCGCGCAATACGAAGGCTTCACCGCTGCTTGATCGTGCGATGACCGGGCTCTACCCGGCCGGCTCGACCTTCAAGCCTGTGACGGCAATTGCCTCTATCGAGGGCCGCGTCGCCAAGTCCGATAGCGTCATCCAGTGCACTCCTGACGTCACGATTGATGGTCAGACGTATCGCAACTTCGAATCGGGCGTCAACGAGCCGATGAATCTGGTGCAGGCCATGACTGCCTCGTGCGACACCTACTTTTACGAACTCGGGAAGCGCCTGTATGAAGCGACGCCGAAGAGTGGGCAGTTCGAGCCACAGCCGCTGTGGGCGCGGCGGCTTGGCTTTGGTGCCTCGACCGGCATTGACATCGGTGGCGATGCTGCAGGCAACGTGCCCGACGCCGCCTATAAAAAGCGTCGCTTTGGCGATGATCGCGTCCACAACCGCTGGACGTCCGGCGATTCAATTTTGCAGTCAATTGGACAGGGTGATCTCGAGGTGACCCCGCTCCAAATTGCGCGCCTCTACGCCCTCATTGCCAACGGTGGGACGCTTGTGCAGCCACACGTTGGAGCGTCAGTTTATGGGCAGGATGGAACGATGCGTGAGAAGCTTGAGTCGGTGCCGGGCGAGAAAGTTGCTGTCGATCCCTACATATTGGCAACCATCCGCAAAGGCCTCGAAGGTGTCACGCAAGATCCGGATGGCACTGCGTACACGGCGTTCAAGGGCTTTCCAATTTTGGTGGCCGGTAAGACGGGCACAGCCGAGAAGCTTGGCAAGCGCGATTTTGCCTGGTTCGCTGGCTACGCGCCCGCTGCGAATCCGACGCTGGTCGTGGTCTGCGTGATCGAGCAGGGCGGCTTCGGTGGTGTGACGGCCGCGCCGGCTGTGCGACAGGTGATGGCGCAGGCTTTTGGCGTGCAAGAGGCAACGATTGGCCAAATCTCGAGCGCAGAAAAGGCAGGCGTCTACTTTGGTCCTGCCCTCGGCACCGATCCTGCGCAAGAGGTGCAGGCGCAGGATTCGTCGCCGAGCACGCTGCCAGCAACCACCACGCAAGGGTCGACCCGATGACCCTTGCCTTGCTCCTCCGGCGTGTCGACTGGCTTCTGGTTGCTGCCGTTTTATTGCTGCTGATGATCGGACAGCGCGCCGTGCGAGCCGCAACCGTCAACGATCTACTCGGCGATCCAGGCTTCTTCGATCGCCGCCACATCATCTACATCGTCGCTGGCCTCGGCTTTGCCGCCGTCGCGATGGTGATCGACCCGCGCATTTACCGCCGACTGTTCTGGTTCATCTACGGCTCCACGATCGGGCTGCTGATCATCGTGCTCGGCTTCTCGGCGGCTCGCGGCTCGCAGCGCTGGATTCCGCTGCCATTCTTTACGCTGCAGCCATCGGAGCTCGGCAAGGTGACGATGATCGTCTGCTTGTCAATCATCATCGCGGACTGCGTTCGTCGCGGCATTCGTGGCTGGGGCATGGCGACGCGGGCCGGGCTACTAATGCTGCCACCGTTCGCGTTGGTGTTTATCCAGCCAGATCTGGGCACGTCGATCGTCTATATCGCGATTACGCTCACGGTCCTCGTCGTGGCGGGTCTGCCGGGTCGGAGCGTGGCCGTGCTCGGTGGCGTTGCGGTCGCCTTGGTCGTGCTCGTGCTCGGCATCCTGCCCTCGATCGGACTCCCGCTCTTGCGGCCGTATCAGGCAGAGCGAATCACGGCCTTCCTTGATCCTCAGGGTGGTAGCGACGCGGCCTACCAGGCGCAACAATCGATGATCGCAATCGGGTCGGGTGGCCTGGCTGGGCGTGGCGGGGGCGTCAGTCAGACGGCCGGTAGCTTCCTGCCAGAGCATCACACGGACTTCGTCTTTGCGGTGGTGGGAGAGAATCGCGGCTTTGTTGGCTCGGCAATCGTCGTGCTGCTGTATCTCTTGATCTTCTGGCGGGTCGGACGGATGATCCCGCGGGCACGCAACCTCGAGGAGTCATTCATCGCCGCTGGCGTGTTCGGGTTGCTGCTGACGCAGGTCGCCATCAATATCGGGATGAATCTCGGGATCGCACCGACGACGGGTATTCCCCTGCCATTTATGACGTACGGAGGGTCCAACACGATCACAAACCTGACGGCTGTGGGTCTGGTGCTGGCGGTGGGCGCTCGAATCGTGCGCGAGCAGGCGCTGGCTCCAGGCTGGCAGGAACGCCCTCGGAGCCGACTCGCCGATCCACTAGAGGCACCGAGCGACGCTGTCTGACGGGCCGTTAGCGGCACCCCGCTAGACTCACTGGGTGGCTCAGCCCGTTTTTAAAAAACAGATGCGCGTCAAGCAGGGCTCCCTGCGGCGTCAGCTCAACGGGCCTGAACTAACGTTGTCCCGGCACGATCTCCGCACCAGCATGCTCGAAGGTGCGATCGGCCGGGTAGATCCAATCACGGGGGACGTGCTCGAGGCCGCGTGGCGTGCAGGTGCATGCTTCGACGCCTGGACGGAGCACCACCGCGAGGACGCGTACAGGACGGCGTTGAGCGCTGCCGGACGCGACCTCGAGGTGGAGGCGACGCAAGAGCGCGACCCTCTCGACCCGCTGGCGTGCGATCACGTGCGCAGCGGTGTGACCAAGGAGTTCCTGCTGGATGAGTGGTGGCAGCGTCGCGCCGAACGGCCGACCGGGGATTGTCGAGGGAACGGCTGCAGCGAATGCAGCGCCTGTCTCGGCCCCGTTCGGAACCGGTTGGTGGCGGCCTAGTGCCACGCATCCTGCAGTACATGCCGTGAGGATCGAGCTTCGCCTCGCCATCCAGGACCGTACGCGGTACCTCGGCCAGCTCGAGCTCGTGGGTGACAGCCACGACCTCGACGACCTCGTTGTCCGATTCGCCGCGAACTGTCCGCGTGGAGTCGTCCCGCTCGAAGCCTGTCTCGCCGGTCCTCCGACCGCCGTCACGGGTGCGACCTATCGCATCGTGTTCGATGCGCCGGGCGAAACACTCGCCCAGGCCGTTGCCGCCCATCGTGCGGCCTCGGAGTTACGGATACCGCGGTGCAGCCCTAGGCAGCACCGCGCTGTTGATGTTCGCCGCTACGCACCCGAGCTCCGGCTCGATGGCGAGGCGGCGATCGTTCAGATCGCCATCGATGACGATGGCTCTGCCAAGCCCAGTGAGGTTGTGCGCGCGCTTGCGAGCTGCGCGCCCGACGCATTCGCTGTGGCTGGCATTACCCGACGAGCGGTCCACGCCGCGCCGAAACCGGTGCGAGTGGGGGCCACGGAGACCACATGAAGAAAATCCTGATATCTGCCGATGCGTATGAGACAAAGGCAGCCCTGATCGAAGACGACCGCGTCGTCGAGACGTACATCGAGCGCGATGAGCGCCGATCCCTGCTCGGCAACATCTACCTTGCCAAGGTCGACACCGTGTTGCCCGGCATGGAGGCGGCTTTCGTCGATGCTGGCATGGACAAGAACGCGTTCCTGCACGTCGCCGAGATCCGCATCGACGGACTCGACCAACGTGCGCGCCGCTCCAAGCGGATCCAAGACCTCGTCAAGGGCGGCCAGTCGCTGCTCGTGCAGGTGACGAAGGACCCGATGAAGACAAAAGGTGCCCGCGTCACGATGGACGTGTCGTTGGCAGGCCGGTTCCTGGTCTACGTGCCAGACGGCGAGGGTGGCGGTGTCTCGAAGCGCCTTCCCGACGGTGAGCGCGATCGTCTGCGCGAGCTCGTCAAGCAGCTGACACCGCGTCTTGGTGGCGGTCTGATCGTGCGCACGGCTGCGCGTGGTGCAGAACTCGTCGAGTTGGAGCGTGACCTCGCGTTGCTCGAAGATCAATGGGAGGGTGTGATCGAGCGCTGCAAGACCGCTGTGGCGCCGTCGGCCATTCATACCGAAGTCGATATTGCGTTGAGTCTCGTGCGTGACGATTTTCGCCAGGACGTCGATGAGTTGATCGTCGACGACGAGGCGACCTACGATCGCATCGTCTCGTACGTGCAGGAGCGCAGCCCCGAGCTCGTCACGCGCGTCCATCGCCACACGGCCCAGACAGAGCTGCTGCGGCGCTACGGCGTCGACGAGGCGATCGAGAGCACGCTCAAGCGTCGCGTCGATCTTCCCTCGGGCGGCTACCTCTTGTTCGATTACGCAGAGGCCTTCACGATCGTCGACGTCAATACCGGCCGCTTCGTCGGCAAGGGACGGCTCGAAGACACGATCGTGCACAACAACCTCGAGGCGGCTCGCGAGGTCGTTCGTCAGCTGCGCCTGCGCGATCTCGGCGGCATCATCGTGATCGACTTCGTCGACATGGAGTCGAAGACGAATCGCGACGCCGTCATCACAGCGCTCAAGGAAGAGCTTGCCAAGGATCGCTCGAAGGTCTACCTCGTCTCGATCAGCCCGTTGGGCCTCGTCGAGATGACACGCCAGAATGTGACCGACGGCGTGCGCGAGATCATGACGAGCGAGTGCGCCACCTGTGCGGGCGAGGGTCGAGTCCTCAGCGACGAGACGCTTGCGCTCGACAATCTGCGCATGATGCGCCGCCATGCGGTGCAATCGGCCTCGGAGGCCTTCCTGATCGAGGTTGATCCCTCCGTGGCTGCACGGATGATTGGCCCCGGTGGTACACGCCTCGAAGAGCTCGAGAAGGCGACCGGTAAGCATTTCTCGATCGTGGCCACCGATGGCGTGCCGCGCGAGCGTTGCTCGTTCCTCAAAGAGGGCACCGTCTCCGAGGTGCTCGAGGACGCGATTCCCGTCGAGGCAGGTCAGGAGCTCGAGGTTTCGCTCTCCGAGCCGCATATGTACCAGGCAGCCGATGCGGTTGCAGTGCTCGAGGGTGGCTACCGCGTGGTCGTGGCTGGAGCCGGTCCATACCTCGGCGAGAAGCAGCGAATCAAGATCGAACGGATTGGTCGACTCGAGGCGCACGCCGTGCTGCTCGACGCGAAGCCAATCACCGAGGAAGAGATGATCAAGATGGTCGATCCTCGTAGCGACGTGCATGAGCCGCCGCGCCTCGTGGGCGAGCGGATCGACCTTGAGGGCAAGAAGCGCAAGGGCAAGCGCAGCCGAACGCCATCGGCGACGATCGATACGCCAACCGGCGACATGACGGCATCCGTCGGCGAAGAGACGGAGCCGCTCGATTTGCCGGACGAGCCCGAAGTGGTCGTCGTTGAGGGCGAAGAGTCCGAGGCCACACCGAAGCGTCGTCGCAGCCGGACTACGGCTACGTCCGACTCGCCGGTCGATGGTGACGACGAGCACGACGAAGACGACGAAGACGACGAGGACGAAGACGGCGAGGAGGCGACCGCAGAAGGCGGCGCCCCCAAGAAGCGTCGTCGTCGCGGTCGTCGTGGTGGTCGCGGTCGTTCCACAGGTGGATCCGGTGCAGCGAATGCACTAGGCGACGCGCCGGCAGCAGATGGCGAAGAGCCAGCCCCGCGTGCTGCTCAGCCCGCTCGTGAGGGCGCAGCTGAGGGTGCGGATGGCGATGGCCCCGCACGACCGAAGCGACGTCGCAGCCGCGGCGGTCGTGGTCGCTCCCGAAGTGGCAGCGGTGCAGGCGCAGCAAGTGGTAACGGCGAAGGTGGTGGGCAGGAGTCGCGTGGTCAGAATTCGCGCCCGAAGACCACCGAATCCGCTCCAGCAGCCAAGACAGAGGCACCAGCAGCAGCGAAGCCGGCTGCTGCACCCAAGCCAAAGCGTGGTCTCTTGGGCCGTATTCTTGGCAAGGACTGACCGTAAACGGCAGAGAGGCGGAGCCTTGCGCTTCGCTTCTCTGTTATGTTCCCGCCCGTTGTCGCCGGTGGCGACCCGTACGAAAGTCTCGCATCGATGTTTGCTGTAATCGCCCTCGGAGGAAAGCAATACCGCGTCACCAAGGGTGAGAGGATTGTTGTGGATCGCGTGGCGCTCGACGAGGGTGCAACCCTCAAGCCGCCCGTCGTTCTCGCATCGGATGGCAAGCAGACACTTGCGACAGAATCCGAGCTCAAGCCTGTGACCGTCTCCGTGCGCGTCAAGGAGCACAAGCTCGGCCCGAAGATCAATATCCGCACGTATCGCTCGAAGAAGAGCAGTGCCCGTCGGATGGGCTACCGCTCGAAGCAGACCGTCGTTGAGGTAGAGACGATCGCCTTCGGCAAGAAGGGAACTGAAGATGGCGCATAAAAAAGGACTTGGCTCCTCGAAGAACGGCCGCGACTCTAATTCCCAGCGACTTGGTGTCAAGGTCTTCGCAGGCCAGGCAATCCGCGCAGGCGGCATCATCGTTCGTCAGCGTGGCACCCGCTTCAACCCGGGCGCAGGCACTGGCATCGGCGTCGACCACACGATCTTCGCCACGTGCGATGGTGTCGTGGACTTCGGTCAGCGTCGCGGCAAGCGCATCATCTCGGTCGCACCGGCCGAGGGGTAGTCGGCAGGGCGTAGCCCGTGTTCTCCGACCGGGCGACGATCTACGCCGCGGCGGGTCGAGGCGGCGATGGAGCTGTCGCGTTTCGACGCGAGAAGTTCGTGCCGCGCGGCGGTCCGTCGGGTGGCGACGGCGGCGATGGTGGCAGCGTCATTCTCGTTGCCGATCCGTCGCTCCGTGACCTCACCAATGTCCGCAACAACCCGCACCTGAAGGCCGAGGACGGCCATAGCGGGGAGGGTTCCAACCGCACGGGCTCGATGGGGCTGGACACGATTATTCCGGTTCCCGTCGGTACGCAGGTTTTGGACGACGATGAGGTCGTGATTGTCGATCTCGCTGCGCCGGGTGCCTCCGCGACGATCGCTCATGGCGGCCATGGCGGATCGGGCAACCGACGCTTTCGAACCTCCGTCCGTCAAGCACCGCGGACGGCAGAGTTCGGTGGCCTAGGCGACGACTACACGCTCGTCCTGCAGCTCAAGCTGCTGGCCGATGCCGCCTTGCTTGGCTTTCCGAACATCGGCAAGTCGTCGCTCCTGCGTCGCATCTCGAATGCCAAGCCGAAGGTCGCGGATTACCCGTTTACGACGATCGAACCGGTGCTTGGTATTGTCGATCTCGCAGTCGACCGGCAGATCACCGTCATGGACGTGCCTGGCCTGCTCGAAGGGGCCGCCGAAGGTCATGGCCTCGGGCTCGACTTCCTCGCCCACCTCGAGCGCGCCAAGCTGCTCCTGCACGTCGTGGATGCAGGGCTGCCTGTCGAGGAGTCGATCGAGGCCTTCGTGGCGATCCACCGCGAGCTCGAGCTGTATCAGGAAGACCTCTCGACGCGCCCACGCCTCGTGGTGCTCAACCGCATTGACCTGAGTGGCGAAGCGGACCGCGGCGTTCTCGTGAGCGAACTTGCAGATGCACTCGATGCGCTCGGCGACATTTCCGCGATGCGCAACGTGCTGCGCGACGAAGCAACAGGCAAGCCATGGATCGTGCCGGTCTCGTGCGTGACAGGCGAGGGCGTGCCCGAGTTGATGAGCACGCTTGGACGCGTGGTGCCCGAGCCCGAGATTACACCCGCCGCCGAGGCCGAGTTGGCTCAGTACCTCGTCTATCGTCCCGGTCGCTCTGGCAGCGCCAACGTGCGTGTGCTGCGCGACGAAACGGGTGTGCGCATCATTGGAGCCACGATTGAAGAGGACATCAAGCGGATGGACGATGAGGCGGCGACGCAGGCTGTCGCGCACTACGTTGAGACGCGCAGACTGACGCCACTGCTCGTGCGCGCTGGCGGCAAGAACGGCATCATCGTCAAGATCGGCGATCGTGAGGTTCCGTATCGTGCCTAGTTCGAGTCGCATCGGCGTGCTTGGCTCGCTCTGCAATCCGCCACACCTCGGGCACGCAGCCTTGGCGCGGGTGGCGGCCGAGCAACTCGACCTCGAGTGCGTCTTGCTGGTGCCAACGGGCGTGCCTGCTCATCGCGAGCCGCCCGCTGTGTCTGCAGGCATGCGCTTGCGCCTCGCGCAGGCCGCCGCCGCCGACGAGCCAGTGCTGTTGGCCTCCAGTGTCGAGGTCGAACGTGTGGGGCCGTCGTACATGGCCGATACGTTGGAACAGCTTGCACGTGCCGCTGGTGACGCCGAGCTGTTCTTGCTTTTGGGGGCGGACCAGTACGCGACACTCGACGACTGGCACGACCCCGAGCGCCTACGGAGTCTCGCCACGATTGCCGTGGCGCCCCGTCCGGGTGTCGAGATTGCCGCTGGCTCGGCAACGTTGATCGCAATGCCCGAGATGGACGTCGCCAGTTCGGAGATTCGACGGCGAATCGCAGCAGGAGAGTCAATTGACGGGCTCGTTTCGCCCTCCGTGGCGGCGTTGATCGCCGCTGAGGGGCTGTATCAATCTGGTGGTGCCGGATGATCCGTCGGCTAGCCGTGATACGTTCCGCTTGTGCTTGGAGCAAGGGACTGAACCACTGAGCGATACCACCGTTCTCGCTGAGCAGGCTGCCTCTATTGGTGCGGACAAGCTCGCGACGGACATCGTTCTGCTCGATATGCGCGGCGTCGTCGCGTACACCGACTGGTTCGTCGTCATGACTGGGAGTAACACCCGCCAGGTTCAGGCCATCGCCGAGGAGGTTGGGCTGCGGATGAAGCGCGAGCATGGCCTGATCCCTCTGCGCACTGAGGGCATGAAGGAAGGCACCTGGGTGTTGATCGACTTTCTCGACATCGTCGTTCACGTCTTCGTGCCCGAGTCGCGCGAGTTGTATCGCCTTGACGAGTTGTGGGGCCAAGTCCCACACACGCTCGTCGCCGAGGGCTAGAGCCCGCGGCACGAGTGGTCTGCCAAGGCGTTCCTAGTCGGCTTGCTATCGTGCGCTGCTGACGGGGCCATAGCTCAGCTGGGAGAGCGTCTGGCTGGCAGCCAGAAGGTCAGGGGTTCGATCCCCCTTGGCTCCATCGTCGCGTCGGCCAATGTCCAGAAGGGGCCAGACCCCATCTGGACATTGTTTGCCGAGCCTTCTCATGTTTGCCTCGAGCGTGGCTTTGTTCGCGTTGGGGTGCGGTGGCCAATGTCCAGAAGGGGCCAGGCCCCTTCTGGACATTGTTGGCCGCGCCGTCGTGCGCTTGAGCTTGGCTCTGGGCGCACTGGGTTCAGGTGACCAATGTCCAGAAGGGGTCAGGCCCCTTCTGGACATTGGTTACTACGCCTTCTTGCGCTTGCGCTTGAGCTTGGCTTTGGTCGCTTTGGGGCGAGGTGCCTGCGTTGGCGCCTTTGGCGTTGCGCCTGGAGCCGGTGGCGCGGAGGGGGCTGCTGGTTTCGCGGGAGCGGCAGGAGCGCCGGGGACCGTCGGGGTCCGCAGATCAGCGGCCGGGTTCGGGGTCGTGGTGCGTGGCGGTGCTACACCCAGCAGTGTTTCGCCGATGTATCCCGTTGCTGTCGTGCCGGGTGGGATCACGAAGATTGCCGAGGCCGTGTGGGTGATGTACTCGTTGAGGGCATCGCTTGCAGCGAGGCGCGTCTGGAGTGGGATGAACTGCCTGCGAGCATCGCGCTGGAAGGAGATGAACACCAAGCCGGCGTTGTACTCGCCGGTTGCGTCGAGGCCGTCGTGGAACGAGAAGCCACGGCGGAGGATTCGTTCATCCTCGCTGTCCTGCCCGGTCCGCGGGTTAGCCAGTCGGATATGGGCTGTGACGGGCATCAGTTCGCTGCGCACAGGATCGTTCTCGCGTGTGCCGCCAAATGGCGCTCCGGTTGCCCGACGACGCCCAAAGACATCCTCTTGTTCCGACAGCACGCTCTCGTCCCACTCGCGGAGCTTTGTCACCACGCGGCGGTAGACCAAATACGTGCCGCCTGCGAGCCAGGCTGCCCCGTCGCTCGGATCGACCCAGACGTTGCGCGCCATGCGGGTGGGATCGTTGGGGTTGAGGTTGGCAGTGCCATCCTTGAAGCCCATCAGGTTACGACCGGCCCCGTCCGCTGGATTAGTAGGGAGCTCATTGAAGCCCGCCTGTGTCCAGCGCAGCGTGGCGCGACCGGTGGCCAGGCGTGCCAGCGTGCGCAGTGCATGCTCGGCTACGAGCCGGGTCTCGGCGCAGCACTGCACGCAGAGGTCGCCATCAGAGGCCGTAGGGTCGAGGGCGTCGCCCGTGAAGGCTGGGAGATCGACGAGCGCTTCCGGACGCAGACCTGTCAACCCGAACCGGCTATCAAAGAGCGACGGTCCGAAGCCAATGGTGATGGTCAATCGGTCGGCGCTCTGGCTGAGTGCCTCACCCGTGTCGGCGGGAGCCGCGTCCGGCGCGCCCGCATCGGGCAGTGGCAATCCCTTCGTCAGGAGCCCAATTGCCTCGTGCCACGTCTGCAGCAGCGCAATCAGCTGCTCGCGTGTGGTGCCGGGGACGAGATCGAAGCCAGCCAGTTGGAGGTGCTCAGGGGCGTTCGTGGTGATCCCGGCCTGATTGATGCCGTAGGGCGTAATGCTGGCGTGTGGGTCGCAGTTCGAGTTGGCAGAGCCTCGTGCGGTATCGACGAGTCCAGTGGGCTGTGCAAGCAGCGCTGCTGCGCCGGTCGAGGCCGCGACGGCAAGGATGCCGCGGCGGGTGAGCGAGGGTGTGTTCATGAGAGCTCCAGTGTCAGAAGGTTTGTTGGGCACGATGTCGGCAACCAAAAAGCGCTGTTGCCGCGTGATGGGTCGTTGGTGCTGACCCGGAGTGTGCCGAAATCTGACGTGCGTTACCTGAGAGTTTTCTCAGGTTTGGAGCGGTCTTAGGGGAGGTCCATGCGCCCGAGGCGCCAGCCTGCCAGCACGACGGCAACACCGGTGGCGACCACCAAGGCGATCACGCCTGTGGTCGCGCCGAGCGTGGGCACGAGGTCTGGCGTCAATCCGTAGATCCCACTGTCGGTGATTGCCCGCCCCCACGCAGTCATGCTGAACCGCTCGGCAGAGGGAGCGATCGTGGCGATTGCGCCCTCCCAGACGAGAATGTAGAGAATGCCCGCCACCAGTGCGCGTCGCAAAAGCAGCCCGACCATCACAAAGACAGCGGAATAGACTGTTGCTACGAGGAGCGTGCCGGCGAGGCCGCGCAGGATGTTGTCAGTCCCAACCCCGAGATGGATGCCGAGAACGACGATCGCGATCAGCGCGGGGGACAGCAAGATCGCTGTGCAGATTGCGGCGGCCAGTGTCTTCTCTGCCGCAATCCGTAGTCGTGAGATGCGGGCGGTGGCGAGGTACACGATCGTGCCTGATTCGCGCTCGTCACCGATCGCCGTGACGGCCAAGACGAGTGCCACGAGTGGTGTCACGGTCGTCACGAGCAGACGTCCGACGATGATTGCCTGAATGTCAGGAACGACATCGCCGCGAACAATGGACAGTCCCACGAAGAAGAGGACTGAGGACACCGGTAAGAGCAACGCCAGCGAGCGGCGACGCAACAGCAGCGCACGAACGGTGAGGCGAGTGACGGTCATCGACGCGTCCCGCGGGCTCGTTGGGTGAGGTAGCCATACACGCTCTCCAAGTTTTCGTCGGTTGGTTCGACCGAACGCAATTGGGCGTTCGTCGCGACGGCCAATTCGGGGAGTGTCCTGGCAAGCGCTGTCGCGTCGCGCGTCTCAATCAAGACGCCGTCGTCGGTGAGCTCGACGCTCACGACCCCAGGCAATCCGGCCAGACCAGCGGCCATGGCACGGGCATTCGTGGTGACGACTTGGATGCGCCGTGGGCGTTCGTCCATCAACTCACGAAGACCCTGCGGCGATCCTTCGGCGACGAGTCGGCCATTGACGAGCACGAGCACGCGATCGGCGACACGCTCAACCTCGCTCAGCACGTGGCTCGAGAACAGCGTCGCGATTCCTTGGTTGCCGAGTTCGCGTAGCAATGCGATGGTGGTCTCGCGTTGCTGGGGATCGAGTCCGTTGAGTGGCTCGTCGAGGATCAGCACCTTCGGATCGTGCACGAGCGCCTGTGCGAGCTTGACGCGCTGACGCATGCCTTGCGAGAAGCCCTTGACGTCGCGGTCAGAGACGTCGAGTAGGTCGACGGTCTTCAGGGCGCGCCGGGCGGCCTCTTGCGGTCCTGACACACCACGCAGACGCGCGCAGGACACGACCAGTCCGAGCGCCGTCAAGCCAGGCCACAGCCCATCACCATCGGGTACCAGCCCAATCGCCGCTCGCGCCGTACCGCTGCGACGAGGATCGAGACCAAGCACACGGATCGATCCCTCATCTGGTCGCGCAAGGCCCGTCGCGAGACGGATTGCCGTCGATTTACCCGCACCGTTATGGCCGAGCAGGCCCGTTACGCCTGGCTCAATTGCGAACGAGACGTCGCCGACTGCGACGGTGTCACGAAACCACTTCGAGACGCGATCAAACTCCAGCAGCGGCGTCATGCGTCGCTCCGGCGGTAGCGCAGCGCGAGGATGCCGACACAGACGACGATCAAGAGCGCATTGATCAGGATCAGCAACCCGACGTCAGGTGTCTCAACCTGTTGGAGCGGCCCGTTTTCGATGAAGCTCGGCGGACCGCCAATCAGTTTCTGTGCCAGCCAGATCGGGAGACCTTGGAGGTTGACGAGGCGCGCGTTGGGTCCGAGGTTTGCCACCTCGCGTAAGGCGCCGCTCATCAGCCCCGAGATGATCATCAGCAGGATAAAGCCCACGCTCGCGAACGCACGACGGCTCGTCAACGACGCGATTGCGAGGCCGAGCAGCGTGTAGACGAGGGCAATCAAGAGCCCGCCACCAAGGATTGCGGGAATCTCTCGCAGGTGGTCTTGGACGTAGCCCAGTGGGTGCGCCGCGAAGAAGACGTTGCCGACATAGAGAAAGGCAAGCGGAAGCGTCGTCACAGCTAAGAGCGGTATCAGGGACGCAAAGACTTTGCCCAGTACGTACTCCCGCGGACTCAGCGCCGTTGACAGGTAGAGGTCCAGCACGCGGCTGCGGCGATCGGGGCAGATCGTCTCGGGGATCACGATCGCTGCGTAGGCGAGGATGGCAAATCCGATTAGCTGGTAGTACGGCCCGTACGGAACGAGGTCGCCGGGCAACTGCTGCGTGATCTGCGAGCCGAGCAGAGCCTTGACGCCGAGCGCGGTGATCGCTGGCCCGAGTGCGATGAAGGCGAGGCCGACCGGCACGATCTTCGCGGTCCACGGGCGGCGTGCGCCGAGTGCGCGCAGGGCGCTCCAGCGCGCCATCGAGCTAATCGCACGGCGGCTACTGCCGGATACCTCACCGTCGTAGGGTCGGTAACGCACATCGTGGATCTTGGCCTCGCTCATCCGATCGCCTCGAGTAACTCGTCTTCGATCGACGGACCATCGCGATGGAGGCGGCGCAGGCCCACGCCGGTGTTTGCGGCTGTATCGCGCAGAACGTCGCGGTCGCGTTCAGAACGAATCACGACGCGTGTCGTTGTTGGGTCGATCACGGTGCAGTCGAGGCCAGCGGCTGTCATCGCGGCGACAAATGGTGCGGAATCCGAGACAGTCTCGGCGCGCAAGACGTCGGCCTCGTCGGCCTCCGCCGCGAGGGGACGGGCGAGGGTGACGGCACCGGCGCGCATCACAACGACGGCATCGCAGGTGCGGCGAATGTCATCGAGGATGTGCGATGAGATCAGCACGCGGACGTTGAGGTCGCGCGATACGCGGCGGATGACGTCGAGCATCTCGGCACGCTGCGCTGGGTCGAGGCCGTTGGTCGGCTCGTCGAGGATGATCAGTTCGGGTGCGTGAACGAGTGCCTGCGCGATCTTGACGCGCTGGCGCATGCCAAGCGAAAACGAGCCAATCACCCGCGAGCGCTCTTCCTCCAGCCCGACTGCGAACAGCACCTCCGATGCGCGTCGGATTGCGTCGGCGCGCGAGAGTCCACGTAGCTCTGCGAGGTGTCGGCAGAGATCGGCGGCCGTCAGTTCGGGCGGCAAGCACTCGTGCTCGGGTGCGTAACCAATGCGACGCCGCACCTGTTCGCCGTCGCGGCGCGCATTGTGCCCAAGCACGCGCACCTCGCCAGCGTCTAAGCGGACCAGACCAAGGATGGCTTTCATCAGCGTTGACTTGCCTGCGCCGTTCTGGCCGAGCAGGCCCGTGGCAGGTGCGTCGATGGTTAGCGTCACATTGTCGAGTGCCTGGATGCTGCCATACCGACGACTTGCGCCTCGTACTTCGATCGCTGTCGGTTGCTCCACGGGCTAAGGGTAGGCGCAATCGTGGATACTGCGCAGGTGGAACTTACTGCCACCACGCTGGTGCCGTACCTGGTCGAACGCGACGTCGTGCCGGCCTCGAACGATTGCACCGTCAGCGCTCTCGGCGGAGGCATTTCGAACGACGTCTGGTGCGTGGAGTGGGACACGGGGTGTCTGGTGGTCAAGCAGGCGCTGCCGTTTCTCCGGGTCGCCGAAGTCTGGGCCTACGATGTCGGTCGCAGCGCAGTCGAACATCGCTGTCTGAGCACGATCAATCGTCTCCTCGGACCAGGTGTTGCGCCCTCGGTGGTCTTTACCGACGACGACAACCATGCCTTTGGCATGACCTGCGCGCCACCGGGTGGCACGCCGTGGAAGGAATTGCTGTTGGCCAGCCAGCTCGATCTCCGTGACGGGTACCGTGCGGGGGACTTGCTTGGTCGAATGCACACGGCCTCGGCCGGCGATGCTCAGGTGGCGGCGGACTTCGACGACGTGCAGACAATGGTGGAAGGACGAATCGACCCGTATCACCGCAGCGTGGCGGCGCGACACCCCGACCTCGCCGAACTGATCGACGCCGAGATCGAGCGCCTGCTCGCAACGCGCCGTGCGCTCGTGCTCGGCGATTACGCACCCAAGAACCTGATTGCGTATTCCGATCGGATGCTGGTGCTGGACGTTGAGGTTGCGCATTGGGGCGACCCGGTCTTCGATGTCGCCTTCTGTCTCAATCACCTCTGTCTGAAGGCATTGCACATGCCGCGCCAACGGGCTCTGTTTGCGGCGCTGGCGCGCGGGTTCTATGGCGCCTACCGCGAGCAGGCCGAGCCACTCATCAACGAATCCGCGACGATCTGCGAGCTCGGCATCCTGATGGTGGCGCGCGTTGACGGCAAATCGCCGGCTGAGTATCTCGATGAGCGCTCGCAGGCGCTGGCGCGGGCACTTGGCCGATCGCTGCTCTTGCGTCCACCGACGACGGTGCTGCAGGCGATCGAGCGCGTCGAGATGGGAGCGCCGTGAGCAGCCGCATCGCCAGCCTGCGTGCCTATGAGGTGCTCGATTCGCGCGGACGACCCACCGTGGAGGCCGAAGTCACACTCAGCTCGGGTCTCACCGCCCGCGCCAGCGTTCCCTCCGGCGCCTCGACGGGACGGCACGAGGCTGTCGAGCTGCGCGATGGCGATGCGGCGCGCTACTCCGGACGTGGCGTCTTGCGTGCCATCGCCAACGTCGAGGGAGAGATCAGTGCAGCCCTCCAAGGACTGGATGCGGCCGAGCGCACGGTGATCGACGCCACGCTGCGCAGCCTCGATGGGACGCCAAACTGCTCGCGTCTCGGCGGCAACGCGATCCTCGCGGCCTCGGTGGCAACGGCGCGCGCTGCCGCACTGGCACAAGACGTGCCGCTGTGGCAGCACCTGGGCGGCGATCAGTCATCTGTCCTGCCGAGGCCAATGATCAATGCCCTGTCGGGCGGGCTGCATGCTGAACACAGCGTTGATCTCCAGGACTATCTTGCGATTCCCGTGGCGGCAACGACGTTTCCGCAGGCGATCGAGCACGTCGCGCGCGTGCTCGCCTCGCTGGCCGATGAGCTGCGCGCTCGTGGACGAACGCTCCTTCGAGCCGACGAGGGTGGCTTTGCCGCCGATCTTGGCAATCGCGATGGTCTCGAACTTCTCGTTGCTGCGATCGAACGTGCGGGTTTTGCACCAGGCGACGAGATCGCGATCGGCCTCGATGTCGCTGCGAGTCATCTTGTGACGGAGGGTGGCTATCGACTTGCCGCAGATAACGAGACCGTCACGGCAGACGTGTGGTCTGAGCGCCTAATCGCGTGGACTCAGGACTATCCGATCGTCAGTATTGAGGACCCGTTCGGCGAGGACGATTGGGCACCCTGGCCCCAGCTGACGGCGGCGCTTGGGTCTCGGGTTCAGATCATCGGCGACGATCTCCTCTGCACGCAGCGTGATCGCCTCGAGCAGGCGATCGACACTCATGCCGCGAATGCCGTGTTGGTTAAAGCCAATCAGGTCGGCACGTTGTCGGATGCACTCGCAGTAGCGGCACGCGCCCGCGAGGCGCACTGGCGCGTCGTGGTCAGTGCTCGCTCAGGCGAGACAGAAGACGATTGGCTTGCTGATTTGGCGATCGCCGCTGGACCCGGTCAGTTGAAGGTCGGGTCGTTGACGCAGTCAGAGCGACTGGCGAAGTACAACCGGCTACTGCGCATCAGCTCTACCCGTGCGGATGGTGGTGCACTCACGCGATGGGGGAGCGCATAGCGGTCCGAGCTTCGGGCTACGGAGGCTCGAAGCTCGGACCGCCAACACCGCTTTAGGCGACGTGCTTGGCTGCTTTGCCGACACCCGTGACGAGCAGGATGCCGAAGCCGACCTTTGCGAGCACATCGATCACTGCAAAGACGGCGATTTCGCCGGTCAGGTCGAGCGTGCCCGTGCCCTCGGTGCCCAGCACCCAGAGAACAGGGTAGATCAGCCACAGGACCGTCAGGATCGTCAAGAGGCGTGTGTAGAGCGGCTTCATCTCGCTGGCCACGTACTCCTTGGCGGGGCCGTAGGCAGCCCACAGGACGAGCAGGAAGAACACGCAGCTGATCGCGTACCAAAGCCACTTGTCGTCGTGGCCGATACGGAGTGCCGCGATAAAGCCGGTCACGATCATCAAAATATCCGCGCCGATCACGAAGCCGATCAGTCCACTGCGCTCACGCCCAGCAGTTCCACCTGCTGTTGCCACCATGCCGACCGTCAAAAGGCCGAGCAAGAGCAGAGGAGTCGTGAACACCCAGTCGGCATAGCGAGCGAAGAAAATTTCGGTTCCGTTGACCGTTACCGAACCGATGCCGGTCGCCATGGCGAGGTACGCACAGGCGGCAATCGCGCAGACGAAGAAACTCGCCGTGACGTGATGCCGCTCCGCTTTTGGTAGCCGGAAGCCGAGCGCCGCGATAATAATCGCGCCGAGCGTCATCCCGATTGTCCCGGCCCACAAGATTGTCTCTTGTGTCGAGGTCAGTTCCATTGTTCTCTCCTCCGTAGGTAACGTAGACACGTACTCGTATCTTTTTTCTTTTCGCACCGTGCCTGATTTGCGATGAGTCGCGATTTCAACGATTTTTCAGCACATGCAGTGCCGTGCTTTGTGCGAGCGCCACGTATCCTGCCTTGATGGAGCGTTACGACCCTCAAGCAATCGAAGCCCGCTGGCAGGCCGTCTGGGCCGACGAGCGCGCATTCGAGACGCCCAACCCGACTGATCCGGCTAATGACGAGCGTCCGCGCGCGTATGTCCTCGAGATGTTGCCGTACCCCTCGGGTGATCTACACATGGGGCATGTCACCAACTACACGATGGGCGACGTCGTCTCGCACTTTCGTCGCCGCACCGGTTTTCAGGTGCTTCACCCGATGGGCTACGACTCGTTTGGTCTGCCGGCCGAGAACGCGGCGATCAAGTCGGGTGGTAAGCCTGCTGAGGTAACCGCGCATAACATCGCGCGCATCCGCGAGCAGATGTTGAGGATGGGCTGGTCGATCGACTGGAGTCGCGAGCTCTCTACGTCTGACCCTGCCTACTACCGCTGGACGCAGTGGATTTTCCTTCAGATGTTCGAGCGCGGCTTGGCGTACAAGCGCACGGCTGCCGTCAAGTGGTGTCCTCAGGACCAGACGGTGCTCGCCAACGAGCAGGTCGTGGATGGCTGTTGCGAGCGTTGCGGCGCCGAGGTCGAGGCGCGCGATCTCGACCAGTGGTTCTTCCGCATCACCGACTACGCCGATCGTCTGCTCGACGACATGGATCAATTGGAGAACTGGCCCGAGCGCGTGTTGACGATGCAGCGCAACTGGATCGGCCGCTCGCACGGTGCTGAGGTGGTCTTCCGCGTCGTCGACAGCGAGGCCGAGATTCCCGTCTTTACGACGCGTCCCGACACGCTGTTCGGCGCCACCTTCTTCGTGCTGGCGCCCGAGCATCCGCTGATCAGCGAGCTTGTGCAGGGCACGGCTGCTGAGGCCGAGGTAATGGACTACGTCCGTCGCCGTAGCGCCGAGTCGGTGGCTGACCGCATGCGCGACGACCGGCCCAAGACGGGCGTCGACACTGGTCGGCGCGTCGTCAATCCCGTCACGCTCGAGGAGATTCCGGTCTGGGTCTCGGACTATGTGCTCGTCGAGTACGGCACCGGCGCGATCATGGCCGTTCCAGGCCACGACGATCGCGACCACGCCTTCGCGACGCTGTTCGGTCTCCCGATTCGCCAGGTCGTCGCTGCGGCAGACGGCGAGGTTGATGTGCAGGTCGAGGCCTATACCTCGGCTGGTGAGGACGCCTTGCTCGTCAACTCCGGCCAGTTCGATGGGCTCGCTGTCTCGGAGGCCAAGTCGGCGGTGGCTGCCTGGCTGGCCGAGGAAGGCCGGGGCGAGACGAAGACCGCCTATCGCCTGCGCGACTGGCTCGTCTCGCGCCAACGCTATTGGGGCGCGCCGATTCCGATCATCGATTGCCCGTCCTGTGGGCTCGTGCCGGTGCCGGACGCTGATTTGCCGGTGGTGTTGCCCGAGATCGAGGACTACGCCCCGAAGGGCCGCTCGCCGTTGGCTGCCGCCGAGGAGTGGCGCAGCGTGCCGTGCCCGACCTGCGGCGCTGCGGCCCTGCGCGAGACCGACACGATGGACACGTTTGTCGACTCCTCCTGGTACTACCTGCGCTACATCTCGGCGCACGACGACACGCAGGTCTTCGATAAGGCTGCGGTCGACTGGTGGCTACCGGTTGGCCAGTACATCGGCGGCGTCGAGCACGCGATCCTGCATCTGCTCTACAGCCGGTTCTTCACGAAGGTGCTGTTCGACGCGGGCTTTGTTGGCTTCGAGGAGCCGTTCGCGAACCTCTTCACGCAGGGGATGATCTACAAGGACGGCGCCAAGATGTCCAAGTCGAAGGGCAACGTCGTCGCCCCCGACGCGATCGTCAATCGCTATGGCGCCGACGCCCTGCGCATGTACGTGCTCTTTATGGGGCCGCCCGACCAAGACAAGGAATGGTCCGACAATGGCGTGCTTGGACCGTCGCGCTTCCTCGACCGTCTCTGGAAGGCCGTTCAACGCATCGCGAGCGAGGTGCCCGGCGAGGCATTGCCTGCCGCGCCGAGTGGGGCAGAGGGGGCAGCGCTCGACCTGCTGCGCCTGACGCACCAGACGACGAAGCGCGTCACCGAAGACATCGATCGCCGCCTGCAATTCAACACCGCAATCGCTGCGTCGATGGAGTTGCTCAACGGTATCGAGAAGGCGCGCGACGAATTGATCGGCGATCCAGTCGGCGGCCAGGTCCTGCGTCACGCTGCTGGCACGCTCGTCTGTCTCGTCCAGCCGTTTGCGCCTCATATTGCCGAGGAGTTGTGGGAGCAGCTGGGTGGTTCGCGATTGTGGGAGTCGCCGTGGCCGGTCGTCGATCCGACGCTCTTGGTGTCCGACACCTTCACCTGCGTAGCGCAGGTCAACGGCAAGGTGCGCGAGCGCATCGAGTTGCCGCGTGGTCTCCCGCAGGACGAGGTTGTGCGTCTAGTGCGAGAGTTGCCGAAGATCGCCGAGCACATTGCAGGTCGCGAAGTTGTCAAGGAGATTGTGATTCCTGACAAGCTCGTCAATATCGTCGTCAAGTAGCGCGCACCGCCCGCGTGGTTCCGCGCGCTTGGTGGGCGTCGCCGTGCGTCGCACGTTCGCTGATGGCTGACAGGCTGCGGCCATGCCTCCACTCGACCGCCGAACGCTCCTCTTCGGACTCGCTGCGATCCTCCTCCTCGCGGCTGCCGTGACGTTCTTCCGTGGTCGTGGAGGCGAAGCGAGCCCGCCGGCGCCGATCGTCACCTCCTCCGCGGTGATCGACGGCGTCGGCGGTGTTCTACCCGCTCAAGATGCGCCGCTCGTGGTCTATGTGACGGGCGCTGTCAAGAAGCCCGGGGTCTACCAGCTGGCTCAGGGCAAACGCGTCGTCGATGCCATCGAAATGGCGGGTGGCGTGACTGCCAAGGCCGATGCGATTACGGTCAATTTGGCTGCGCTGCTGATCGATGGTGAGCAGGTTCTCGTCCCCGAGGCCTTCACGCCCGGTGCGGGAGCTGCTCCGACGGGGGCGGGGCCGTCCTCGAGCGGACTCGTGCATCTCAACAGTGCCGATGTGACGGCGCTCGACGCCCTGCCGGGAGTCGGTCCCGCGACAGCCCAGCGGATCCTCGACTGGCGCGATGCGCATGGTGGCTTCAAGACCGTGGACGACCTGCTGGAGGTACCGGGGATCGGGCCGTCCAAGTTCGAGGCCCTGCGTGACTTCGTCGCTCCGTAGTTGTTGTGTCGATGCGTCGTCAGGTGAATGGATGGTTCGGGAACGGCACAGCTGGTTTGTACGTTGATCAGCCGTTGGGCGGGGAGGACATGACAACCGCGCGGATGTGGTGTCCTCCCTGCCCGAGACGCTACGAGTCCCCCAACCGACTCTGCGGGGAGGACACCACATCCGCGCGGTTGTCATGTCCTCCCTAGAGTCGCCGCTGCGCCTACCCGAACCGCAGTTCGTCGTGTGGATCCATGGGCAGACCACCTAGTGCGTCTTCGTGCACCCGCGCTGCCCGACCTCGTTGGCTATCTGCTCGGGACAGGCGCGCTGTTGGCGTTGCCAAGCGTGCCGCATGGATCATTGCTCGTGGCGGTGGGGTTGGCGAGCAGCGGTCTGCTCGCTCTTCAGTTTCCGCAGCGGCGCTGGTCGCTGATCGCAGGGGGGGTGGTGCTGGCGCTCGGGTTCGCCGTGGGCAACCATCAGGTCGAACGATTGGCAGCGGAGCCGCTGCGTCCTCTGATCGGGCACTCGGTCGATGGTCTGCCGGTGCTCGTGACGGAGGCCTGGCGTGGCAGCGGTTATAGCCGCCTCGCAACGGGAGAGGTGCTCGGCTCTACGGGTGGCCCGGTCCTACTGCGCATCAACGCGACTCAGGGTCCAACGCGCGGCAGCATCCTTCGGGTCAGCGGCAGCGTGTCCGCGCCGCGCGGATCGCAACATGGCTTCGACGAGCAGGCGTGGCTCGCGCATCAGGGCATTCACGCCGTCCTACGCATCGGCACGCAGCAGGTGATCGGGCGGCGTCGGGGTCTCTGGGGCATTGCGGACCGTGCCCGGGCCTACGCCGTTGGTGCGCTCGCACCTGCTGGGATCGGGGATCCGGGGGCGATCGTGGTGGGGCTCGCTTTCGGTGGTAGCGCGGGTATGTCACCCGAGGCCGTTTTGGCCTTCCGCGCCTCGGGTTTGGCTCATCTGTTGGCGGTCTCGGGTGGCAACGTCGCCCTGCTCGTGGCTTTGGTGGTGCTGGCGACGTGGAGTGCTGGTGGCAATCGTCGACAGGCGCTCGTGTTCTCGTTGCTGGTGATCGTCCTCTACGTGGGCATCGTTGGGCCCTCGCCCAGCGTGCTGCGGGCCGGGGTCGCGGGCATCGCTGGTTGTCTGACGTGGCTCGTCGGAAGACCCCGCGATGCGTGGCGTGCGTTGGCACTCGGCTTCGGGTGTCTGTTGGTGTGGAATCCCTGGGCAATCTACGACCCGGGCCTCCAGCTGTCATTCGTCGCCGTGGCGGGCATCTTGCTTGCTGTCCCGTACGCACGACGAATTTCGGACGCAACGGCGATTCCCTACCTCGTCGCCACAGCGCTCTTGGTGACGGGCGCAGCGACGCTGGCCACGGCACCGATCTCGTGGTGGCACTTTGGGCGAGCCGCGATTTTCGCCTCGTTGCCATCGAATCTCTTCGCGGCGCCTGCGGTTCCACTCGCGCTGTGGTCGGCTCTCCTTGCGACGATCGTCACGCCCGTGGCGCCGTCTGCGGGGGCCGGCATTGCCTGGTGCTCACAATGGCCCGCGTTGTGGATTCTCTGGTGTGCGCGAATGGGAGAGTGGCTGGCGCTGGTGGTGCCCGACACGGTTGTCCTCGTCGTCTGTGGCCTGCTCGCACTGATCGTCGCACTGCGGCGACCGCGGGCGGCGAGCGCAGTAGGATGGCGTGGTGTCCGCAACACCACTCGCACCGGTCTACCTGCTCAGCGGCACGGACCGCGGCAAGATCCGGCGAGCACTCGAGCGTCTGCGCGATCGCTACAGCAGCGAGGCGATTGAGGTTTTCGACGCCGCCCAGCACGAGCCCGACGCGATCGCCGGCGCCTGCAGCCAGCAGGGCCTATTCGTGGCCGAGCGGCTGATCGTCGTCGAAGGCATCGACGCGTGGGTCAAGCCCCGCCGTTCTGGACGTCTCGACCCCGTGCTTGCCTACGTTGCCAACCCAAGTCCCTCGACGGTGCTCGTGCTGGTCGCCGATGCGCCAGCCGATCCGCGCAAGCCGATTTGGCCCACTGACGACCCACTGTTTGCCGCCGTGCGTAAGTGCAGTGGCAAAGAGGCGGTGCTGTCGTTCGAGGCGCCCAAGAGCGCTGCCTTCTCGCGCCAGGAGGCCGAGCGTCTCGGAGTCCGCATGGATCCCGAGGCGATGCTGCGCTTTACCGAACTGGTGGGCGAGAGTCCCGACGAGATCACCCGCGAACTCGAGAAGCTCTCAACCTACGCGCTTGACGCTGCCGTTGAAGTCGAGCTGGTCGAGGTGATGATCAGCGCGCGTCACGACGATGCACCTTGGGCCTTGCTCGACACGATCACCGAGCGCGATCGGCGTGGCGCAATCGCCGAACTCACGCGCCTGCTCGCGGGCGATGTCGAGCCGCACCGTGTCTTGCCACAACTGACCCGCCACGTAGAACTGGTCCGCCGCACCGTCGAGCTCGCCGAACATGGCCGCCCCTCGCGCGAGGCCCTCGCCAAGCAGCTCGGAGTGGCACCGTTTCGTGCCGGCAAGATGCTCGCCGCGGTCGGGCGTTGGACTCCGGGCGACGCGAGCGTCGCGCTCAGTCACATGCACGAGGCCGACGCTGCGATGAAGGGCATGTCGCGCATGCCGCCGAGTCTGGTGCTCGAACGAGCGCTTGCTGAATCGCTCTAGCGTCGGCTCCGCGTATCATCCGATTTCGTTGGCGACGTGGCCGAGAGGCTAGGCAGCGGCCTGCAAAGCCGTCTACACCAGTTCGATTCTGGTCGTCGCCTCTTGATAATCGGGGCAGCATCCCGCCGGGTGCTGCCCCGGTTTTCGTTCAAAAGACACGTCGAGGGGTTCGCAATGCACGAGCTCTGCAACATCACTAAGGCAGTCCACTTGCGATTCGTCGACGCATGCTGAACCCCTACGCAGCCGAGCGTGTGGCCGGTCGTCGCGTGGTGCTGGATCGTCTCGATCCGGATGGCGCTGCGCTGGCCAGCCTGCTGCGCGACCGCGGGGCGGATGTCGTAATCGCCGACCACGCTCCCGTCGTGGCCGTGCCGTCGGGATGTGCTCTGGTCCATGAGCGCGATGCTGCCGTGGCGCGTGCAGATCTACTGATGGTCGATTGTTGGACGGGTGAGGAAGCGTCTCACGTCGTTCAGGCGCGAGCGCGGGGGATTGTCGTCGGGTGCCTCGCGGATCTTGTGCTCTACGAGGCGCGTTCGCCTGTGGTTGGTGTCACGGGCACGGCGGGCAAGACGATGACCGCGCGCCTGATCGCCCACCTCCTCGAGGCGGCCGGGTGGACGGTCGACATCCCACCGACCGGTCGCGCGGAGAACGCCTGGCCGAGCGCCGACTCGTTGGCCGCGTTGCGAGCGGAGACCGCTCCAGATATCACCGTGGTCGAATTGACCAGCACGCATTTGGCCTATATGACGACGAGCCCGACGCATGCAGTTGTGACCACGCTCTGGCCCGACCACGTCGAGTTGCATGGGGGTGAGGGACGCTATTTCGCCGCCAAGCAACGCATCCTTGCTCGGCAAGTCGAAGGTGACACCGCGGTGCTGCCGGTGGGCGAGACGAGGCTGACGCCGCGGCCGGGCGTTGCCGTCACATACTTCTCGAGCGAGGACGCTGGTGTCGCCGAGGCGCACGTCGCTCCGCATCTCCGGGGCAATCTGGCGGCAGCGTTGGCGACGGCACGTTCGTCGCTGGGCGTTGAGGTCCCACTCGATACTGCGATCGCCTCGTTTGCCTCGCCGGCATGGCGTGGAGAGCGCATTGGTGACGTTGCTGGCATTCCCGTTTTTCATAACGGGATGGCCGCGACGCCAGCCAAAGTGACAGCATTTCTACGTGCGTTGCCCGACCGGTCGAGCGTCTTGATCGTTGGGGGTATTCCGGACTCGCCGGCTGGTCTGGTGCACGCATCGGCTGGTGAGCAGCGACTATTGCGCGAGACCTGTGGCGAGATTGCCCGGGTGGCACAGCGGGTCGCGCTGGTTGGTCCCGCTGCGGCTCAGATCGCTCCACTGCTGACCAAAGCGGGTGCGAAGGACGTCAAGATCGGCCCCGACCTACATTGGGCAACGACTGAGGCTCTCCGCGATCTGGCGGGCGTTGGGCAGATTGCCTGGGTACCCGGCTTCCCGGTCGACCTCGGAGATCGCGAGCGGTTCGAAGAACTTGTCGCGACGGCGTCGCGCAAGGCCGGTCTCGAGTGGGCGCCTGCGGGCGCACCTGCGAAGGGTCAAGTATGAGCAAGCCGATCGTGGTCTACGACGACACCTGCGGAATGTGTCGCAACAGCACCCTCTGGGTCCGTCGCCTCGACTGGCTGTGGCGCCTCGACGACCTTGGCTACTCCCAGGCCGTCGAGCGCTATCCCGAGATCGGCCGGGGAGCTCTCGGTGATGGACTGAGGTTGCGCTACCCCGATGGCAGCGTCGCGATCGGCGTCGATGCAGTCCGGGGCATTGCGATGCGCACGCCGCTCGGCGCCCTCGGTGCATGGGTGCTCTACGTCCCGCCATTCCACGCGCTCGGGGCGCGGGGCTATGCGGTGCTGGCGCGGAGGCGACGCCCCGAGAGCGCCGCCTGTCCGCTACCTGCGCGCTAAGACGTTAGGAACGCGGCTCGGTGTACGAGACGACGTAGACCTTGCGGGTGGTCTCGACGATGTCCCACTCGCCCGACCAGCCCTCAGGAATTGCCAGCGCGGTACCAGCAACAAATGGGGTCTCGTTGCCGTCGGCGTCGCGGAGCGTGCCCGAGCCGGCAATGATCGTGACGGCCTCTCGAAAGCCGTCGCGGCGCGACGGGAACGTGCCTGGGGTGCACTCCCAGACGCCGGCCTCAATCTGCGCGTCCTCAAACAAGACCTTGACGGACTCAACTGGCTCGCCACGCGACGGGTTGGGCTTGGGGCCCACGACGTCGAGGGTGAGGGTGAGGGGATCGGAAAAGCTGACGGAATTATGGGACATCGGTGGACTCTCCTTGGTGGGCCGCGCAAAGTCTGGCAGGTCACCGTCTACACTGCAGCCATGGATGATCCCCTGCGCGAACACGAAAACTCGCCCCTCGACGATGCGATCGGGCTCTCTTACTACGGCCGCGAAGGCGATGACATCGTCATGCGCCTCGAGCCGACGCATGCCGCGCTCGGCTATGAGGATCCGCCAATGCTGCACGGCGGCACGCTCGCGACGCTGGTGGACACGGCTGGTTGGTACGCCGTCATGGCGGTCGCGCCGGCCACGTGGGTGGCCGTCGACCTGCGCAGCGATTTTCTGCGGATGGCAGACCTCTCGCCGCTCAAGGTGACGGCTCGCTGCCTGCGCGCCGGTCGTACGCTCGCGGTCTGCAACGTCGAGATTTCGCCGTGGGATACGCCCGACAGGCTGACGTCTGTCGGTCGGATTCAGTTCATCCGCACCGGCGACTGAATCCCCGAGCCGAAGCGGACGTTAGGCTCCCAGTATGGACAATTTGATCGACGGAAAAGCAGTCGCCGCCGCGGTTCGTGCCGAGGTAGCCGAGCGCACGAAGAAGCTCTTTGACGAGACCGGCATTCGTGCAGGGCTCGCAGTCATCATCGTCGGCGAGGACCCGGCCTCCGAGGTCTACGTGCGCAACAAGCACACGGCCTGTCACGAGGCTGGCATGCACTCGCTCGAGGTCGTCATGCCCGCCGAGACGACGCAGGCCGAGCTTGAGGCAAAAGTCGATGAGGTCTCTGCCGATCCCGCGATCCATGGCCTGATCGTTCAGATGCCACTGCCGAGCCACCTTGACACCGAGGCTGCGATCGAGCGCATTCCCTTTGCCAAGGACGCTGACGGACTCACCTCCGGGGCGATGGGGAGATTGATGACGCTGCAGCCCGGTCCGCTGCCGTGCACCCCTGCCGGTGTGATCGAGCTGCTCAAGGCGTACGACGTCGACATGAAGGGCGCGCACGCTGTCATCGTTGGCCGCTCCGAGATCGTCGGCAAGCCGCAGGCACACCTGCTGCTCAAGGAAGATTGCACCGTCACGATCTGCCACTCGCGCACGAAGGACCTCGAGGGGATCTGCCAGCAGGCCGACATTCTCGTCGCCGCCGTTGGTCGCCCCAAGATGCTTGGTGCTCAGCACGTCAAGGATGGCGCCGTCGTGATCGACGTGGGCATCAATCGTCTGCCTGAGGGTCTCTGTGGCGACGTCGATTTCGACGCCGTGCAGCCGAAGGCTCGCCTGATTACGCCCGTACCGGGTGGCGTCGGGCCAATGACGATCGCGATGCTGCTCAAGAACACGGTGCTCGCCGCCGAGGCCAGCGCAGGGCGCTGACCCAATGAGTGCGGAGCGCATCGAGCTAGGTCCCGACGAGGTACGACACGTCGCGACGCTCGCACGGATTGGGCTCGACGACGCTGAGGTCGAACGCCTGGTCGGCGAGCTGGAGACCATCCTCGGCCATGTCGCCACAATTTCGGCACTCCCGATCGCAGACGTGCCACCAACCGCGCATTCGCTCGACGTAGCGGGTGCTTTGCGCGAAGACGTCGCCAAGCCTGGCGTCACGCGGGAGCAGGCGCTCACCAATGCTCCCGATCCGTCTGTCGACGGCTTCCGCGTCCCGCCGATCGGCTCGTAGATGGCAGCCGTAGACGTCATTGGCCTCACCGCAGAGCGCGCCGCCGCAATGCTGCGGGCGGGGGAGTGCTCCTCGGAAGAGCTCGCGGGTGCGTACCTCGAGCGCATCGAGGCGTTCGATCCGGCGCTCCACGCCTATCTCCACGTCGACCCCGAGCACACGCTGGCCGCAGCGCGCGCTCAAGACCAGAGCGGCAACGTTGGCCTAGCCGGCGTCCCGATCGCATACAAGGATCTGCTCTCTACGAAGGGCGTGCCGACCACGGCCGGCTCGAAGATCCTTGAGGGGTTCATTCCGCTCGAAGATGCCGATGTCGTGGCTCGCGGCAACGCGGCTGGGCTCGTCAGCCTCGGCAAGACGAACCTCGACGAGTTTGCAATGGGTTCCTCGACGGAGCACTCGGCCTATGGCCCGACGCGAAATCCGTGGGACCAGACGCGCGTGCCCGGCGGCTCGTCGGGTGGCTCTGCCGCTGTTGTGGCAGCAGGTCTCGCACCGTGGTCGCTCGGTACCGACACGGGTGGTTCGATTCGACAGCCCGCCGCCTTCTGTGGCCTCGTTGGTCTGATGCCCACGTACGGCACCGTCTCGCGCTTCGGCGTCGTCGCCTTCGCCTGCTCGCTCGAGCAGGTTGGACCAATGACGTTGACGGTGCGCGATTGTGCCCTCTTGCAGCAGGTGATTGCTGGGGGTTCCGAGCGCGATGCCACCTGCGTCGGCCTGCGAGAGCCCATTGTGCTGCCCGAGCCCGGTCGACTCGACGGAGTTCGCTTCGGTGTGCCGTGGGCCGAGCTGGAAGACGGTGTCGATCCTGGCATTCGCGAGCGCTTCGATTCCTCGCTCAAGCTGGCGACCGAGCTGGGCGCCGAGCTGGTCGACGTCGAGTTGCCCTACGCGCGCCACGGTCTTGCCGCGTACTACGTGATTGCTCCTGCCGAGGCATCCGCGAACCTGTCGCGCTTCGATGGTGTGCGCTACGGCCTGCGGGTCGACGGCCCCGATCTTCGCTCGATGTACGAGGCCACGCGCTCGGCTGGCTTTGGCCCCGAGGTCAAGCGGCGCATCATGATCGGCACCTACGCACTATCGGCTGGCTATCACGATGCCTATTACGTGCAGGCGCAGCGCGTCCGCACGCTGATCCGCCGCGATTTCGATGCCGCCTTCCTTGGCGTCGATGCGATTCTCCTGCCGACGGCACCAACGACAGCGTTTCCGATGGGTGCGCGCATGGACGATCCGCTGGCGATGTACGCCAACGACATCTTCACGCTGCCGGTCAACCTCGCGGGCATTCCGGCACTGTCGATTCCGAATGGACTCGTCGAGGGCCTGCCGAGCGGTCTGCAGATCATCGGTAATGCCCACACCGAGAACACCCTGCTGCGTTTTGGCGCAGCCTTTGAGCAGGCGATCGGGTTCGATCCCGTGCCGCCGGCACTGCGCGGGGGTGCGGCATGAGCTCGCCGTGGCAGAAGGATGGTTACGAGGCCGTGATCGGGCTCGAGATCCACGTGCAGTTGGCCACCAATTCGAAGATGTTCTGCTCGTGCGCCAACCAGTTTGGCGACGAGCCGAACACCAACGTCTGCATGGTCTGCCTCGCGCACCCCGGCGCGATGCCGGTGGCCAATGCCGAGGCGATTCGGCAGGCGACGCGCGTTGGTGTGGCGCTCGGATGTCGGATTCCCGAGACGAGCGAGTTCAGCCGCAAGCAGTACTTCTACCCGGATAGTCCGAAGGCGTACCAGATCAGCCAGTACGACCAACCGATGTGCGCCGAGGGTCTGTTCCGCGTGCCGGGCGAGGGCGGCTTCGATGTGCGCCTGACGCGAGCGCATTTGGAAGAGGACGCCGCCAAGATGATCCACGCGGGTGGCGAGGGTGGCCGCATTAGTGGCTCGGCCGGCTCGATCGTCGACTTCAATCGTGTCGGCACGCCGCTGCTCGAGATCGTCTCGGAGCCCGACATTCGCTCGCCCGAGGATGCGCGGCGTTTTCTCACGCTCCTGCGCGCCACGGTTGTCGCGATCGGTGCCTCGGATTGCGACATGGAGAAGGGCTCGCTGCGCGCCGACGCGAACGTCTCGATTCGCCCGATCGGCTCGACGGAGTACGGCACGAAGACCGAGTTGAAGAACATGAACTCCTTCCGTTTCCTCGAGCGCGGCATCGAGGCGGAGCTGGAACGCCAGCTCGAGGTCGTCTTGGGTGGCGGCACGATCGAGCAAGAGACGCTCCACTTCGATCCCGTCGCCGGCACGCTTTCGTCGCTTCGCTCGAAAGAGCAGGCCCACGACTACCGCTACTTCCCTGAGCCCGATCTCCTGCCTGTGCACCAGACCGAGGCTGGGCTCGTCGAGCTCGGCAGCGACCTGCCCGAGTTGCCGGCAGTGCGCTTTGATCGCCTCGTTGCCGCTGGTCTGACCGAGCCCACGGCGCTCGCCTTGGCCGTCGACGCCGACCTCGCTGGCTATCTCGATGCCGTCGCCACTGCCACCGGCGACGTCAAGACGTCTGCGAACTGGACGATGGGCGAGTTCTCCGCGCACCTCAATGGCGCGGGCCTCAGCGCGGATCAGAGCCCGGTCACCCCCGAGCGCCTCGCCGCCCTTATCGCCCTCGTCGTCGACGGCACGATCAACCAGACCGCAGCCAAAGAGGTCTTCGGCGTACTCGTCGAAGATCCCCAGGCAACGGCTGCCAGCGTCGTGGCCGACCGCAACTTGGCGCAAGTCGGTGGCGACGACGCTCTCGGCGAGATCATCGACGCCGTGCTGGCAGCCCACCCAGAAGAGGTCGAGGCCTTCAAGGGTGGCCGCGAACAGGTGATCGGCTTCCTGGTCGGCCAGTGCATGAAGCAGAGCGGCGGCCGCGCCGACGCTAAGGCGCTGCAGGGTCTGCTGCGCGCGCGCCTCAACGTCTAGGGGCCCGGCCTGCAAAACCGGGGGTTGCAGGTTAGAGTCCTGCCGGCGGTGTGCACGTTCCCCGTGCGGTCATGGTGCAATCGCGTCCGGACACGCTGGGCTCCGTGGTTCGAGACCAGGTGATTCTGGGTGCCGGTTGTGACTACTCCTCGTTTCGAATCAGGTACTCGCCGATCCGGCGCCGCACCGACGTGAGAGGGGTCCGCGTGCGGGCGGTGAGCGTCGGCGGCATGGCGTAGTACGCCGTCGCCAGAACCTCGACCAGCAGCTGGAAGCGCCGAATGTGTGGCGTGCTTGTCACCGGGCTGTCGCCGGGGCCGGACACGACAACGTCGATGCCGACGCGCTTGGCCTCGTCGAGGATGCGCCGGGCGTGGAATGGCGAGGAGACGGCGAGCCAGGGGTGCAGTGCCTTCTCGCGTGTCAGCCGTCCCATCGTCGCTACCGTCTGACGGGTGTTGTCGCCCGGACGTCCGATTGCGATGGCCTCGGCTGGGACGCCGTGGTCGATCAGCCAGGTCGTCATGTCCGCGGTCTCGTCCAGCGTACGGCCGTCGTCGTCGACGGAGGTCCCGCCGCTCACGACGATGGTGGAGGCAAGCCCCTGCTCGAATAGCGTGCGCGCGTGGTCTAGTCGCGAGATGAGCTCGTCGCTGGGGCCCGATGCGAGGGTCTGCGCACCGAAGACGATGATCGCGGGTCGGCCGTCGGGATGGATGCGCAGCGCGGGCGGAAGGATCGCCCGTCGCTCGGCGCGCACTACGCGGCCGACGAGCACCGCACCGGTGCCGACCGCGATCGCCGTCGAGGTCAGCAGTGCGCCGAGTGCCCGCATCACGAACCTACCCGTCTCGTGCCGTATGTCATCCGCCCACCAGGGACATGGTCGTGTGCACCGACAGTCCCCACGCATCGATCACCTGACGCGTGCAGAGCCCCATCGCATAGCCGGTGACGAGCGTGTCGTGCTGACTCTCCGTCAGGAAGGCAATCTGCGCCGTGCCCCCGACGCACTCGAGCACTGCGACGTCATGGGCCAGCCCGGTGAGCGTGCCGGTCTTGTGCGCGATGCGGATGTCATCCTCGGTGGCACCGAGGGGGATGCGTGAGTTGCGGATCGAGTGTCGCAGCGCCCGTGCCGATGCGGGGTGGCGCGCCGGATCGCTCGCCGCCGCGAGCAAAGTGAGGGCGTCGCGGCACGTCGTAGCGCCGCCGACACCGAACTCGGCGTCCGCCCAGACCGCAGTGGCGGCGCAGTCGAGCCTCGCCACGACGTCCGTGACGCGGGCCAGACCGAGTAGCTCGACGAGTCGTCGGGTGCAGGGGTTGTCACTGGCGCCGAGCATCAGTCCCAGCAGCTCGGCGACGCTGACATCCCGCGCCGGGTCGAGCAGATCCAGTACCGAGCGGTCGCCTGGCGCGGCGCCGAGTTCGGCGACGCTGATCCGACGGGTCCCATCGAGAGATCCGTTGGCGATGGCCTCCTCCGCCGCGATCGCCACTGCGAGCTTGAGCAGGCTGGCTGCGGGGTGCACAGCGTCCGCCGCGATGCCTCCCTCCCAAGTACGGTCACCGGCGCTGATCCTGACCAGCGCGGAGCGGCCTGGCTCGGCCGCGTAGTCGGCGAGCGCCCGTTCGG
>CAXNKU010000003.1:0-209273 GCA_964203045.1 Gaiellales bacterium | reverse complement strand
TACATCAAATACCAGTCGAAGAAGCGTTCGAGGCGGCGGTAGAAATGCAACTGGGGGTCGTGACGCAAGAGGCCGTGGCCCTCGGTTGGATAGGTGATGTATTCGAACGTCTTGCCGCCAAGGCGCCGTAGCTCGGCAACGAGTTCTTCGGACTGGGCCGGGTTGACGCGGATGTCTTCGAGGCCGTGCGCGATCAGGAGTGGCACCTCGATGTTGGCGAGCCGATGCACGGGCGAACCGGCACGATACGCCTCGCGATTACTCGACGGCGGGCCCATCATCCGTTCGAGGTCTTGCACGCCCTCGCGATCGCCCTGCGCCCACGACGAGACGATGTCGCAGTCGCCGTACTTGCAGACACCAAGGCGATAGCGATGCTCGGAATCGTCCGTCACCGCCAAGAGCGACATGTACGAGCCGTACGAGGCGCCGAAGATGCCGAGCCGCTGCCCGTCAACCCAATCGAGCGTGCGGAGGTAGTCGGCCGCCGCGAGGCAGTCCTTCGTATCGCCCACACCCCAATCGTTGTGATTGAGGCGCTCGAAGTCGCGACCGTAGTTGATCGAGCCGCGGAAGTTGATGGCCAGCCAGCCGTAGCCCTTATCGAGGAAGTACTGGGCGTGCCCATCCCACTCCTCGCAATAGAGCGAAGTCGGCCCGCCGTGCGGGTAGACGATCACCGGCACTGGCGCATCTGGCGCAGCACCAGCCGGGCGGTAGAGAAAGCCGTGGATCTCGGTGCCGTCAAACGACGTGTACGTAATGTCCTCGGGCTCGATGTGTGGAGCAGCCGAGATTGCCCGAGGCGCAGGTGCATGGACCTGTTCGATGTCGCCATTGGGATGCACGATCCGAAACTCGGACGGTGTCGCGTAGTCCGTGTACTCGGCGAGGATCGAGCCGTCGGCCGTCCAATGCGGCGAGCCCCAGGTACCGCCTCCGGCGAGTTCACTGACCGCGCCCGTCGCCACGTCGATCGTGACGAGGTCGCTGCGTCCGCGCCGACTGCGCGTCGCCACGAGCCGCAGACCATCAGCGTTCCAGTTGACGCCGCCGAAATCGCCGAGGTCGCTGGTCAATTGACGCGCATCGGAACCGTCGGGACGGACTAGGTGCACCTCGTACCAACCAGAGCGCTCCGAGACGAAAGCGATCCAATCACCGTCAGGCGACCAGCAGGGGAAGCGGTCGGCCATCTCGGCGACACCACTGATCGTCTTGACCGCGCCCGACTCAACGTCGACCACACAGATCTGGCTCTCTCGCAGGTCTTCCCGGACCCAGAAGACGTAGGCAACCGTGCTGCCATCGGGCGAGACAGCGGCTCCCCACTCATCGCCATGGTCGGAACAGCCGACCGTCAGGCGCCGCGGAAACGGGTCGGCGACATCGACGACGGCAAGCCGCGTTGTCTTGTCGTCGCGCTCGACACAGATGATCAGCCGGTCGTCGCCAAGCCAGACCGGCGCTCCACCCTCGACCAGGCGCCGCGTTGGCCCTCCGCCCGTCGGCACGACCCACACCGCGCCTTCGTCGCCGTACGCCACCTGCGAACCATCGGGCGACAGCACCGGTTGCGTGTCCTCCCAAAACGGCGAGGGGACACGGCCGGTCGTCAGGCGCCGCGGCGTCGGCTCGTCGAGATCGAGCAGCCAGATGTCGGAGGTATCGCGATCTTGGATAAAGACCGCGGTCTGCCCGTCATCACCGAGCGACAGGCTCCGTGCGCGCTCGGTCGCCACCACGCTCTCGAGACGCCAGTACGGCGGCGGCATCAGATCCTTGCGGATTTGCGATGGGATGCCCTCCGAGACGTCTGTTGTGATCCACATCGGGTTTGTGTCAGCCATCGCGCATGCCCTCCTCGAGCCCAACGATTGTCGCGGTGACGAGCCCGCCGAGCGTAGGAAGATCGTACCCGCCCTCTTGAACCGCCACGATTGGGAGTCCGAGCGCACCAATGCGCCGCCCGGCCTCGTGATAGCCAGCAGGTGTGACGTTGAGTGGACTATTGGGATCGCCCGTGGCGGCATCGACACCGAGCGCGAGCACGATCGCCTCCGCGCCGAGCGTCTGCACATCCGCAAGGCACTGATCGAGCGCCGCCAGCCACTCGCGGTCGCCACTGCCGGGGCTGAGCGGCACGTTGCGATTGGCGTACTCGCCGTGTCCGCCACCAACTTCGTCGGCCCAGCCCATCACATGCGGAAACCACCCTGCGGCAGGATCGACGTGGATCGAGGTCGTCAAGACGTCACCGCGCTCCCAGAAGATCTCTTGCGCGCCGTTGCCATGGTGGGCATCGATGTCGACGATGGCGACTCTTCCTGCCCCGGCTGCCCGCAGCGCCTCGACCGCAATCGCAGCGTTGTTGAGGTAGCACGAGCCGCCGTAGGCGCCGCGACTGACGTGATGCCCGGGTGGTCGCGTAATCGCATAGGCCAGCGGTGCACCACCACGAACCAGGTCGACGGCCGTCAGCGTGGCATCGACCGCACCGCGCACCGCCTCCCACGTGCCCTCGGCGATCGGCGTCATCGTGTCGAAGCAGTAGTAGCCCGTGCGCGCCCAGACCGCCTCCGGGCGATCGCGGCGTGACAGCCCCGAGCATCGCCGTCGTGGGAAACAGGTACGGCACGACGAGGTCTTGGCCGGGGTCGGTCGGCAGCCCCGCCTCGCCCCACGCCGTCCAAGCAGTCCGTAGAAACTCAATGAGGTCGGCGTTATGGACAGCGAGCAAGATGTCGTCGGGATGCGCCTCGGCCTGCGTCAGCTGGGCTCCCTGCGCCACGAGTGCGTCGCGAATGATGCCTGCGCGCTCGGGTCCTTCGTCATCGGGCATCCGCACCCCCAGCCAGATCTCGGCACCAGGCGCGTGCAGTAGACACGCGTCGTTCCAGACGATTGGGAGGGTGAGTGCCATGTGGAAAGGGTAGGCGAATCGGGACACACAAACTCGTCGACTGATCGCTAGCATCCACCCATGAGCCGCCTCATTGACCCAGATGACTCCGTCCTCGTAGTCATCGACGTCCAAGCCGACTTTCTGGCGCGCATCGAAGACGAGACGAAGGCCGGTCTGCTCGAACGCATCGCCTTCCTCGTGGAGAGCGCGCGCTACTGCGCGATCCCGGTGATCGCCTCGGTCGAGTCGCCTGACGAATGGGGTGGCCTCCACCCCGAACTCGTCGAGCCCATTGGCGATGCTCCCGTCCTGCGCAAGGTCGTCTTCGGGCTGGCCGACGATCCACTCGTCGGACCTGCCGTCCGCGAGACCGGGCGACGCACAGCCGTGCTCGTCGGCCTCGAAACCGATGTCTGCGTGGCGCAATCCGCACTCGGCCTGCTCGACGAGGGTTTTCGGGTTGCTGTCGTCGAAGACGCCGTGGCCTCGCCGGGCAGTGCCCATGCCGCCGGTCTCGATCGCATGCGCCGCGCGGGAGTGATTCCCGTCGTCGCCAAACAGCTCCACTACGAGTGGATGCGCACGGTCGCCCAGTCACGCGCCTTTCATGCCTCACACCCTGGCTTTGAGAACCCGCCGGGCGTACTGCTCTGACACGAGCCGCGATCGTCAGGCGCGCGGGTCACCAGATTGACACCCCTTCCCGCCGTAGTTCTGATCACACGATTTTCCTGAACCCCCTATCCTCCAACGAGGAGGACATCTGATGACACCGCTGAGATCCACCCACGCTTGGAAGGCTTTGGAACGGCACTACGCCACGGTCGAACGCCTGCACCTGCGCGACCAGTTCGCCGATGACCCAACGCGCGGCGAGACGTTTACTGCCGAGGCGGTCGGGCTGTTCTTGGATTACTCGAAGAATCGCATCACGCCCGAGACGTTGCCGCTGCTCTTCCAGCTGGCCGAGGAGCGCGATCTTACGGGCCGCCGAGCGGCGATGTTCCGCGGCGATCACATCAATGTTTCTGAGGACCGAGCGGTGCTCCACACGGCGCTGCGCCTTCCGCGCGACGCAACGCTCGAAGTCGACGGTAAGGACGTCGTTGCAGAGGTTCACGCGACGCTCGACCGGATGGGCGTGTTTGCCGAGCAGGTGCGCTCTGGTGCATGGAAGGGCTACACCGGCAAGCGCATCAAGAACATCGTCAACGTCGGCATTGGTGGCTCGGATCTCGGACCGGTGATGGCCTATGAGGCACTCAAGCACTACTCCCAACGCGACCTAACGTTCCGCTTCGTCTCGAACGTTGACGCCACCGATTTTGCAGAGGCAACACTCAACCTCGACCCCGAGGAGACGTTGTTCATCATCGCCTCGAAGACGTTTGGCACGCTCGAGACGATGACGAATGCTGCGACTGCGCGTGCCTGGACGCTCGCCGCGCTCAAGGACGATGCGGCCGTCGCCCGACACTTCGTCGCAGTCTCTACGAATGCCCAACGCGTCGAGGCGTTCGGCATCGACACGGCCAATATGTTCGGCTTCTGGGATTGGGTCGGTGGCCGCTACTCGATGGATTCGGCGATTGGCCTCTCGACGATGCTGGCGATCGGTCCCGATGGCTTCGCCGACTTGCTGGCCGGCTTCCACGCGATGGACGAGCACTTCCAAACGGCACCGCTCGAGCAGAACCTTCCGGTCCTGATGGGGCTACTGACCGTCTGGTACCGCGACTTCTTTGGCGTTCAGACAATCGGCGTGATGCCGTACGAGCAGTACCTCAAGCGCTTCCCCGCCTACCTCCAGCAGCTGACGATGGAGTCGAACGGCAAGCACGTCATGCTCGATGGCACCCACGTCGACTACGACACGGGGCTGGTCTACTGGGGCGAGCCCGGCACAAACGGGCAGCACTCCTTCTATCAGCTGATCCATCAAGGCACGATGCTGATCCCCGTCGACCTGATTGGCTTTGGCCAGTCGCTCAACCCAATCGGCGAGCATCACGACATCCTGATGAGCAACGTCTTTGCGCAGGCCGAGGCGCTTGCGTTCGGCAAGACCGAGGCCGAGGTGCTCGCTGACGGCACCGCCCCGAACGTTGCGCCGCATCGCGTGATGGAGGGCAACCGCCCGACCAACACGATCCTCGCCGACAAGCTGACACCGTTCCAACTCGGCACCCTGATCGCCCTCTACGAACACAGCGTGTTTACGCAAGGCGTGATCTGGGGCATCGACTCGTTTGACCAATGGGGCGTCGAGCTCGGCAAGGCACTCGCCGTGGCGATCATCCCCGAGCTCGAGAGCGAAGCCGAACCTGACCTGAAGCACGACTCATCCACCAACGCACTAATTCGCCGCTACCGCGCACTTAAGCGCGGCTAAGGCAAGGAGACTCACATGGCTACTGAACACCCAATGCAGCTCGGCATGATCGGCCTTGGCCGGATGGGCGCCAACCTCGTGCGTCGCCTGATGCGCGATGGCCACACCTGCGTCGTCTTCGACGTCAATGATGCCGCCGTCAAGGAGCTCGAGGCCGAAGGCGCGATTGGTGCCTCCTCGATTACCGACCTCGTGTCCAAGATGGAGCGCCCGCGCAACGTCTGGATCATGGTGCCTGCCGCGATCGTGCAGAAGATGGTCGACGAGTTGAAGACCGTCCTCGAGGACGACGACACGATTATCGACGGTGGCAACTCGTACTACCGCGACGACATTAAGCACGCCAAGGAGTTGGCAGCCCAGGGCATCCACTTTGTCGACTGCGGCACGTCGGGTGGCGTCTGGGGTCTCGATCGTGGCTACAGCCTGATGATCGGCGGCGAGGACAAGGCCGTGCAGCGTCTCGATGCAATTTGGAAGACGATCGCACCGGGCGAGGGTTCTGCTGAGCCGACGCCGGGCCGCAAGCCTGGTGGCACCGCCCACGAGGGCTACCTCCACTGTGGTCCGAACGGTGCGGGCCACTTCGTCAAGATGGTCCACAACGGCATTGAGTACGGCATGATGGCCGCGATCGCTGAGGGTCTCTCGATCATCAAGCACGCGGACGCAGGCAAGCACCAGCAAGAGGTCGATGCCGAGACGACGCCGCTGCGCGATCCCGAGTACTACCAGTACGAGATCGACGTGGCTGAGGTCGCTGAGGTCTGGCGCCGCGGCTCCGTCGTTGGCTCGTGGCTCGTCGATTTGACGGCGGCCGCTCTCTCGAACGATCCGAACCTCGACGCCTTCGACGGTCGCGTCTCGGACTCCGGCGAGGGCCGCTGGACGACGATCGCGGCAATCGAGGAGGGTGTCCCAGCCCCCGTCATCACCGCGTCGCTGATCGAGCGCTTCGAGTCGCGTGGCCTCGGCCAGTTCTCCGGCAAGGTGCAGTCGGCAATGCGCAGCGAGTTTGGTGGGCACGACGAGAAGAAGGCGTAGTGCAGCACGAGCTGATTGTGTTGCCGGATGCGGCGGCCGTTGCGCACGCCGCAGCCGAGCGCGTTGCCGAGGAGGCCCGTGCCGCTGTGGCGGCGCGTGGCGTCTTCTCGCTGGCGGTCAGCGGTGGACGTTCGCCGTGGGCGATGTTTGCGGACCTCGCCGAGCTGACGATGCCGTGGGAGTCCGTCGAGCTGTACCAGGTCGACGAGCGCATCGCCCCCGAGGGCGACCCGGCTCGTAACCTCACGCATCTGCGCGAGAGCATTGGCCCGCAGGTGCCGGTGGTAATCCACCCGATGCCAGTCAATGCCGACGATCTCGAGGCGGCCGCAGCAGAGTATGCCGGCGACCTGCCCGCCACGATCGACGTGATCCACCTCGGCCTTGGCCCCGACGGGCACACGGCCTCGCTGGTCCCAGGCGACGCCGTCCTCGACGTGCACGATCGCATGGTCGCGATTACGACGGGCGAGTATCAGGGCACGCACCGGATGACGCTGACGTACCCCGAGCTGGGCCGCTCGCGCCTTCTGCTCTGGCTGATCACCGGCGAGGATAAGCGTGAGCCACTCCAACAGTTGCTGGCGGGCGACCACTCGATCCCTGCTGGCCGCGTCACTGCACCCCGCTCCGTGATCATCGCGGATGCGGCTGCGGCGAACGTCTAGCGGGGGAGGACACCACATCCGCGCGGATGTGGTGTCCTCCCCCGCTACCGTGCACGTATGAGCCAAGACACAGAGAAGAAGGTCGCGGCCGAGGCCGCTGCATTGCTCGTCGAAGACGGCATGCGCGTCGGGCTCGGAACCGGCTCGACAGTGGCCTTCCTGCTGCCAGCGATCGCCGCTCGCAAGCTCGATATTCGCTGTGTCGCTACCTCGGTGCAGACCGAGGAGGCCGCCCGAGCACTTGGGCTGACGGTTGAGAATGCCGCCGAGGTCGATCGGCTTGATCTCGCGATTGACGGTGCCGACCAGATCGCTCCGGACTTCTGGCTCGTCAAGGGTGGTGGCGCCGCGCACACGCGCGAGAAGATCGTCGCCGCCATGGCCGACCGCTTCGTCGTGATTGCCGATTCCAGCAAGCTGGTGCCTCGACTCCACGCCCCGATCCCACTCGAGCTGCTCCAGTTCGGCCTGCAGAGCACGCTCCGTTTGCTCCAAAACGTGACACTGCGCGATGTCCCACCGAGCCCTGATGGCAACGTGATCGCCGACTACGCGGGTGCGATTGGTGGGCCTGATGCCCTCGAGGCCTGGCTCAGCAGCGTTCCGGGCGTCGTCGCACATGGCCTGTTCCAGCCAGCGCTCGTGTCCGAAGTGATCGTTGGCCGCGGCAAGAAGGCCGAATCTCTCCAGCGCGCGTTTTAGCGCCCGAGCCTCGGACCGCGCTCGTCGTGGTCGAGATCGAACGCACCCGACTGCGCGTCGAGGTCGACATCAAAGTCGGTAACCACCCCAGCGATCGTGGCGTAGAGGCCAACGACGAGATGAAGTTCGACAAGCTCGCGGGGGCTCAGCACGCGCTCGAGCCCGTCGAAGATTGCGTCGTCGGAGCGCCGGTGGGCGAGGATCTGCGGCACGGCATCGAGCACGAGCTGGTCCGCCTCGTTGAATTCCCCAAGCGCGAGCTGGTCCACATCGATCGCATTGATTTCCTGCTCCGAAATGCCCACCATCCGCGCGACCTCAATGTGGTGCATCCATTCGTACGCCGAATCGACCAGGCGCGCCGTGCGCAGAATCGCCAGCTCGCGGTGGCGCTGCGAGAGGCTAGCGTCGTTCCAGAGGCTCGCAGTTAGTGCCATCAGTGGTGGGAAGGCAGCGTCCGCGTGCGCAAGCGTGCGAAAGACGTTGTTCGGCGGCAGCTGCTCGAGCGAAGTGCGGGTGCTCGGCGAGAGACTGTGCGGCTGAGGATCGGGTGTGCGCGTCATCGGTACGGGGATGGTGGCAGAGACTGTGGCGATGTCGATCAGCCCCTCCCTCATTCCTTACTTAATTGATAACGTAAGGAATATGGAACCCACTGTACGAATCGGACGCGTCTCCTCAAAGGGACAAGTGACCATCCCCAAGCGCGTTCGGGAAGCGCTCGATATCCGCGACGGCGATGCACTGCAGTTCCGCATCGAAGACAACACCCTGACCGTCTCGAGAATTGGTCGCCCCGACGAGTTAGCCGGATCAGTCGAACTACCCGAGGAGCTGAAGGGTCTGTCCTGGAAGCAAATCCGCGCTCTCGCAGATACGAACCGAACCGAAGAGTGGCAGGCAAAATGGCACCCGTGACGTTCATCGATACCAACGTGTTGCTGCGCTACGTGGTTGGTGATGGAGCGGGACAGGCGGGGCGAGCGCGCGCATTCGTCGATACGGCCGACGCGCTTGTGCTGACCGACCCTGTCGTCGCCGAGATCGAATTTGTACTCCGCTCCGTCTACCGGCTCGCCCGTACAAAGGTGGCGCAGACCCTCCAAATGATCCTTGCCTTACCGGCCATCGTCGTTGGCGACCTCGACCTTCTGACCGATGCCATCGACATCTACGAGCACACGCCTGTCGATTTTCAAGATGCCTATCTCGCCGCCTGTGCCCGGCAGCACTCTCCCGCTCGGATCGCCTCGTTCGATCGTGACTTTGATCGGATACCCGGTATCGAACGCGTCGCCCCCTAGGTACGGCACACTTCCTTCGTACCCCGGAGGAGAAACCCATGGCAGAGCAAATGATTCGTATTACAAGTGGAGACACCGTCTTTCTGGCGCGCCTCGAGACGGCGCTGGCCCCGAAGACCTGTGAGGCATTTCTGACGATGCTTCCCTACGAGAATAAGATGATCCACGTGCGCTGGAGCGGCGAGTCGTGCTGGATCCCGCTCGGTGATTTCGATCTCGGCGTGCCGTTCGAGGACGCAACCTCTCATCCGGCTCCCGGCGAGATCCTCTGGTATCCCGGCGGCATCTCCGAGTGCGAGCTGCTGTTCCCGTACGGTCCTTGCAGCTTCTCGTCGAAGGCTGGACCGTTGGCAGGCAACCATTTCTTGACGATCGTCGAGGGCAAAGAGAACCTCCATGCCCTCGGTGCCAGCACGCTGCAGGTCGGCGCACAGCCGATCCGCTTCGAACTGGCCTAGGCCTGCGCTGCTGGGAGGACATGACAACCGCGCGGATGTGGTGTCCTCCCCTCAGCAACAGTGGCGACGAAGGCGAAGCATTGTGGGTGGGAGGACACCACATCCGCGCGGTTGTCATGTCCTCCCTAGGTCGACGCGGTCGGCACTCGGCCGGCCAGCTTGATCACAAACAGCTGCGACCAGAGCTTGCCGGTCACGACCATGTGGTTCGTAATCGGGTCGCGAGCGATGCCGTTGAGGACCTCACCAGGAGCCGAGAGGCGCTGGCGTAGTCGCGTCATGTCCAGCCAGGCACGCACCTTGCCAGTCGCCGGATCGATCAACGCAATGCGATCGGAGCGCCAGACGTTGGCCCAGATGATGCCGTCGCGATACTCGAGCTCGTTGAGGTCGTAGATCGCAGCCCCCTCGTCCGTGACCGTGACGGTCTTCGTGACGCGCAGGGTCGACGGATCGAGCCAGCGCAAGGTTGCCGAGCCATCGCTGGCGATCAGCTGCCGGCCGTTCGTCGTCAGCCCCCAGCCTTCGAACCGGTAGCGCTGCGTGCCGGTTACCGCAAGCGTGGTCGGGTCATATGTATGCAGTACGCGCTGCGTCCACGTCAACTGCGTCGCACTCCCAGCGAGCACCGTTAGCCCCTCGCCATATTCGTTGGCTACGAGCGGCCTCAAGGCGAGAACCTGCCCTGTGGTGGCGTCAACGCGCCGTACCGTCGATTGCCCCAAGAGCCCCGTGCTCTCGAGCAGCACCCCGCGATACGCGACGAGTCCCTGCGTATACGCGGTGGCGTCGTGGGGCCGGGTCTCAACGAGCGTCCACGGCACTATGGGCGCGGCAGCAGCCACTCCCGTCGTCAGGACGAGCAGGCCAATCGCAATGATCAAAGCACGGGTGAGCACCCGCTCAACCTATCAGCGCACGGGCAGCGCCGATGGCGCGACGCGGTCGGCGATCACTTCGATCAGTGTGGGCCGATCTGCCACGAAGGCGGCGGCGATCAGACCGCCAAGGTCGTCGAGCGAATCGGCTCGCACGGCATGGCAACCAAAGCCCTCCGCGATCTTGAGGTAGTCGTGAGCGCTCGTGGCGACACCGACTGGTGGCACATCGACGCGTTCCATCGAGTCTTTGATCTCGCCATAGCCGTGGTTCTGCCAGATCACGATCGCCAGTGGCAGACCGAGATCGACTGCCGTAGCGAGTTCTTGAATCGTGAAGAGGAAGCCGCCGTCGCCCGCGAGCGCTACGACAGGCCTGTCAGGTGCCCCGAGCTTCGCGCCAATCGCCATTGGCATGGCCGGCCCGAGCGTGCCGAAGCCGCCGTAGGGCAGGTAGGCATTCGGGCGGGTGCCACGCCACATATGGGCGGCCGTATAGGCCGGTTGCGTCGAGTCGACGGCGAGCACACCGTTTTCGGGCAGGGCCGCGGCGAGCGCCGAAAGAAATGGCTCGAACTCCTCGCAGCCGGGCCACCACGCATTGGCTGCCCGCAGTGCAGACGCGCGCTCGTCTCCCGCGCCCTGCACACCGCGCGTTGCGAGCGCCGCTTGGAGCGTGGTCAACGTTGCGGCAGCATCGCCATGGAGACCAATCGTCGCCGGCCGGCGCTTGGCGAGCTGCGCCGCATCAATGTCGATCCGGACAACCGTGCCACCGAAGGCGGGCGGGGCGAGCGTTGGCGCATAGAAGTAGTCCGTCTCGGAGAACTCCGTTCCCACCACGAGCACGACATCGGCCTGCTCGAACTCCTCGAAGATCGGAGAGATCGTCGCGGTCGTGCCAAGCGACAGTGGGTGGGCGTCGGGCACGACACCCTTGGCGGCAATCGTCATCGCGACGGGTGCACCAAGCTGCTCGGCAATCGCAATCACCTCGGCCTGGGCATGGGTCGTGCCGCCGCCGATCAGGATCATCGGGCGGGTCGCAGCAGCCAGTGCAGCAACAGCCTGTTCAAGCAATGCCGGATCGGCCGTCGGCGCGGTGCCCCGATCGGGCAGGCGCTGATCGCCCGCCGCAGGCAACGAGAGAACGTCGATCGGCACGCTGATGTGCACCGGGCGTGGCCGTTGAGAATCGAAGACCTCAAACGCCTGCGCAAATGCGTCAGCCAAATCGGCCGGGTCGCGCACATCGATCGAGAGTGCGCAGATCGTCTTCATGAAGGCGGGCTGATCGGGCAGATCGTGCAGCGATCCGTGCCCCTGCTCGGCATCCTCCGTGGCAGTACCCGAGGAGAGAATCAACATCGGCAGCGAATCGTGGTGCGCCGTGGCGATCGCGGTCGAAGCGTTCGTCAGCCCCGCACCGGTGATCAGACAGCAGACGCCCGGCTTGCCCGTCACGCGCGTATAGCCAAGCGCCATGTAGCCCGCACCCTGCTCGTGGCGAGGTGTCACGTGCCGGATCGGCGAGTCGGCCAGGCCACGGTAGTACTCCAGCGTGTGCACGCCAGGGATCCCGAAGATCGTGTCTACGTCGTACTGCTCGAGCAGTCGAACCGCTGCCTCGCCACATGTCGCCATCGGAGCCTCCCTCGTTCCTCTTGAACCCTAACGGAGTGGCGGCGGCGAGGACTCGCCCGCGCCAATACGTTCGATGCGGAGCAGCAGCGCTGCAGACGGCACGACCTTACCCGTGGCATAGGTGCTGAGACGCGAGGCCGACGTTCCCGTAGCCGCGGCGAACGCTGCAGCAGTGAGCCCCGAGCGCGTGATGGCCTCACGCACGCGAGCAGCGACGTTGGCACGATCCTCGGCGTCGGCTGCCGATCGTGCACGCGCGAGGACAAGCGAGAAAAATCGCGTCGCCGGCGAGTGCGTCTCGTAGCCGAGGTACGCCTCGACCCTGCGTGCACTCAGGCCCCACGGGCTCCGCTGGAGCTCTGCGATTAGCGGCTGCCAATCGGCGACAAGACCTCGCTCGATGACGACGACCAGCCCCTCGAAGGGCCAGGTCGAGACGGGATCACTCGGCGAGGCATCGACGTTACGAAAGGTGACTGTCATGCCGCTGCTCCTGCCAGCCCAAGGGCGAGCTCCTCACAGACGGTGACGACCTCGGCCCAATCGTGCCACCGCTCGGCAAGCCCTTTGTAGCGTGGCAGCTCACGCGTGACGTCGACGTCGCGTGGCTCGGGCAGGGCCAGCCTCAACACGAGGGCGGTGAGCACTGACCCCTGCTCGTTTGAGCGGTCGCTGTAGTAGTCATCGATACCTCCGAGGATGGCGATGGCCTCTGCTCGTCCAAGGTGTTCGGCCAGCGCGACGACGTCGAGGTAGTCGCGAACAGCGTTGCGTTGCACGATCAGATATGCCTTCACCCGTAGCGTCTCGGCGGGCGTCGGCGCCACGACCGTGTGCTCCGCATCGAGCACGATCTCGCAGGTCTCAAGCGGCCGCGAGCGGCGCAGTTGCCGCAGGCCTGCCTCGACGCCACCGAGAGAGCCCATGATCGTCATTGGCGGTCGAGAGGCGCGCACGGACGTCGCCCATCCCTGCCGTCGCCTCGACCGCTTCGAGCACCTGCGCGTAGCGGTCCACGAGGTCGGGCAGAACGTGGTCGTGATCGAAGGACGCGCGATGCCCCGCATGAAGCGCCGCCGCAGCACCGCCGACGAGAACGGCATCTGGGATGACTCGTTGGAGGTCGGCTGCAGAGGCGAGTACCTCAGCGAGGAGGGGTTGATTACCAGGGCGGGGGTGCGGTTCACTCATCGCCCATACATTATCAGATCAGATAACTACATCAGGTGCAGCCATTCCGTGATGCCACCAGGCGTTGCAACCAGGCATTGAAACCAGGCGCACGTACGCCGCGCTCTTGACGTCTCACTGAATCTGATGACGTCGATCGCCGCGAGTCGTTGCCGCAGTACCGGGTACGCTGACGCCATGCGCATTGGCGTGACACTCCCCCAGACCGAGATCGGTGGTTCCGTTGCCGACCTCCGCACGTATGCCGAGGGGGTCGAGCAGCTCGGCTATCAGCATCTGGTCGCCTACGACCACATCGTGGGCGCAGATACCTCGGTGCATCAAGGCTGGAGCGGTCCGTACACGATCGACTCGACCTTCCACGAGCCGATGGTGATGTTTGGCTTCCTCGCTGGCATCACGAAGCTCGAACTCGCACCCGCGATCATCATCATGCCCCAGCGCCAGACCGCACTCGTGGCCAAGCAGGCCGCCGAGTTGGACCTGCTGCTCGAGGGGCGTTTCCGCTTCGGCGTCGGCCTCGGCTGGAACGAGGTTGAGTACGAGGCTCTCGGCCAAGACTTCTCGACCCGCGGCCGGCGACTCGATGAGCAGGTCGCGCTCTTGCGTCGCTACTGGACCGAGCGCTCCGTGACCTTCGAGGGCGAATTCGATCGTGTGACGGGCGCCGGCATCGCACCGATGCCGCTCCAGCAGCCGATTCCGATCTGGTTTGGCGGTGGTTCGAAGCCCGCCTTCCGTCGCATGGGTCGCCTCGCCGACGGTTGGTATCCGATGATGACGCCCGGCCCCGAGCTCGACGAGGCAATGACGACGATCGCCACCGCCGCAGAGGCCGCTGGCCGTGATCCGAAGGCGATTGGTATGGAGGGGCGCATCACCTGGACAGGCGATCTCGACCAGGTCATGGTTGAGGCCGAACAGTGGCGCGCACTCGAAGCGACCCACGTCTCGATCAATACGATGGGGTCGAACCTCGGTCCGATCGCTGCTCACCTCGACGTGTTGGCTCAGGTCGCCACCGCGCTCGAGCTGAGGTAGACAGCAGCAGCGCGTCCTGAGCGTTCGCACCTCAGACGACAGGTGACAGGCGCTCCTGCGTCGCCTAGGCTGGCACGAGAGGAGACCTGAGATGCCAACTGATCCCACTCTTGAGGACCGCGTCCTCGCCGCCATCGACCAGCTCGCACCAGAACTGATCGACGCAGTGCAACGCGCCGTGCGGATCGCGAGCATCGAACCAAAGTACCCCGGTCAGTCGTACGACGAACTCGTTGGCCGCGAAAGCGAGGTCGCGCAGCTCGTCTCTGCCGTCCATGCCGAATCGGGTGCTGAGGCCGAGCTGTTTGCGATCGAGCCAGGCCGCGACAACGCCGTCGCGCGATTGCGGGGCTCAGGCGGTGGGCGCTCGCTCGTCTTCAACGGCCACATCGATGTCGTGCCACCCGGCAACCCCGATGCCTGGACGACGGACGATCCATTCGCCGGCGATCATCGCGATGGTCGGATTTGGGGCCGGGGTTCGAGCGACATGAAGGCCGGTGTGCTCGCCCAGGCCTACGCGGCCGTGGCACTGCAGCGCGCAGGTGTCCGCCTCAAGGGCGATCTCTGCCTTGCCGCTGTCGTCGGCGAAGAGGTCGGCGACCACCAGTCGGGCACGACCGCCACGATCGAACGCGGCTACATCGGTGACGTCGTCGTGATTGCCGAGCCAACCGCGCCACCAGCCCCGCTCTCAATCGTGCCCGTCACGCCCGGCCTGCTCTGGTTTGCTCTCGACTTCGTCGGCAAGGCTGCGCACTCGGGCTTCCGCGGCGAGACGGTGCACCCCACCATCTACGGCTCGGAGCTTGGCGTCAACGCAATCGACAAGGGCTTCATCGTCTATCAGGCACTCAACGCCCTCGAGGCCGACTGGGCGCAGACAAAACGACACCCGCTCTTCCCGAACGGCAAGTTTGGACTCCTGCCGGGCGTCATCCATGGCTCTCCCTATGGCATCGACGTTCCGTTTAGCCTCGCCGAGACGCTGAGGATTGAGTACTGCGTGATGTTCCATCCTGGCGACGATTGTGCCTCCACGAAGGCCGAGATTGAGCGCTGCATCGAGCGGGCAGCAGAGACCGATTCGTGGCTGCGCGAGCATCCGCCAGTCATCACCTGGATGCTGGAGTGGGAGCCGTACGTGTTGGACGAGGACCACGCTGTCTTGCCGCTGCTCGAGCGCGCACACGAGCGTGCTGTCAGTGGAACTCCACTCGAGGGTCCAGCGACCCGCCACGGCTTTGCAGGCGTGTGCGATGCGACCTGGTACGAGCAGAAGGGCATTCCGAGCGTCGTGTACGGACCAGGCGACCTGCGTCTTGCCCATGCTGCCAATGAGTCCGTCTCGGTCGAGGAGACGATCGCGGCCTGCAAGACCTTCGCTCTGCTCGCGATGGACTGGTGCGGTGTTGACGAGGGGTAGCGCGAGCGCGCAGCGACACCTCTTGGCACGGCCCATAGCCGCCGGATAGGATTGCGCCATGAGTATCTCTGCCCTGCCTTCGAGTGTGACCACGCGGCTGTCGTTGTTTTCTGGTGGCGAGCGACTGCTCGCGGAACACGCGGCCGAACTGCCGCAGAAGAACGACCTGTGCGGCGCCTTCTGGGGCACGCTCGCACTCCGCACCGTGGGCTATGCCACAACGCCGACCGGTGGCGTGCTCGACCAAGATGCCGTCGCTGTTGAGGCGGGTTCGACTCTTCCGCTCGTGTCACACACGGAAGAGTTGCCGGCGGGTGAGCAGGGCCGCGACGACTACCGGCTTGAGTTCCCAAAGCTTGCCGAGGGTCATCTCTCTGGCACCGCAGTCTCGGGTGTGATCCGCGCGGTCAACGTGCTCTCCGCTGGTGGCCTCGACGCGATCCCGATCTCCGGCCCCTTCGAGACAAACGATGTCCGTGAGATCTTTCGCTGTTTCCGTGCCGCGGCTACGCCGGGTGTCGTCACCCTCAACGTCGGTACGCGCTACCTCTGGGGGGCTACAGCCGATGAGCGTCGCCTTGGCGCCTACTTGGAGACGGGCGACTCGACGCACGGTCCGGCTCCAGACTGGGATGTGGGCCATTTCGTGGGCGCCGCCGGCACCATCGAAGGTGAGGGAGGCGAGCTCGTCCTGATCGCTGACACCTACCCGTCGCTTGGGCCATCTGGACTCCACCTCCAACCAATCGAATGCGTGGCAGCCGCACTGCGCCGGCCCGACATTCTCGGTGACGGTGGCGTGGTGCTGTTCTTGCCGCCCGCTGCTGCTGCAGACGTACGTGAGGCGCTTGCCATTGCTGGCCTAACCGTCGGACTCTGGGACAACGGAAGCCCCGACGGTGCCAATGGAGGCTGAGCCGCTCAGCCTGATCGCGACGTGTGATCTGGCAGCGATCGTCCGTGGCCGAGCCGTGGCAACTCGCGACCTCGATGCGCATCTCACAACCGGTGTCGGGTGGGTCCCCGCGAACCTGTCGCTGACGCCCTTCGGTGAACTCGTCAACCCCAATCCGTTTGGCAGCATTGGCGACCTACGGCTGATCCCCGACGTCTCATCGCGCATCCGCGTCGACATGGGGGAGCCAACACCGCTCGACGTGGTGATGGCCGACCTCCACCTGCCCGACGGCACGCCTTGGTCTGCGTGTCCACGACTATTTCTCAAGAACGCGCTTGCCACGCTCGAAGCCGAAACCGGCCTGCGCGTCAATGCCAGCTTTGAACAAGAGTTTCAGCTCCCCCTCGATGGCGCGTCGCCACCGCCCTTCTCGCTGGAAGGCCTGCGCCGCAGCGAACCCTTCGGTTCGCTGGCGATGGCGGCACTGTCGGCAGCCGGTTTCGAGCCCGAGCTATTTGTGCCGGAGTACGGCGCCGACCAGTACGAGATCCCGTGCGCACCCGCCATCGGTGTGGCTGCAGCGGATCGTGCGATCCTGACACGCGAGGTCATCCGCGAGACAGCCCGGGTGCTTGGTCGTCGCGCGAGCTTTACGCCGATTACGAGCCCTGACGGCGGTGGCAATGGCGTGCACATTCACCTCAGCCTCGTCGACGCCAATGGCCGATCGGTGATGGCTGCAAGCGACGGTCTCAGCTCGACGGCTGGCTCCTTTGCGGCCGGGATTCTCCGCCACGCCCGAGCGCTTGTCGCCCTGACTGCACCGACGCCTGTCAGCTTTGTCCGACTGCAGCCACACCGCTGGAGCACGGGACTCGTCTGTCTTGCTGACGGCAATCGCGAGGCACTGCTGCGCATACCCTCAGCAACCACGATCGATGGTCGTGACGCGGCTCCCCAAATGCGACTCGAGTACCGCGCTGCCGATGCCACGGCCTGCCCGTACCTCGCGCTTGGTGCGATTGTGCTGGCTGGCCTGGCAGGCCTTCGCGACCAGCTGCCACCACCGCTCGTCTTGCAGGGCGATGCAGACGCAATGTCTGCCGACGCGCTGGCCACCTACGCCCAGACTGCCCTGCCAGCATCGCTCGGCGAAGCTCTCGACGCACTTGAGGCAGACCCAATCGCCTCCGGCTGGTTGTCGCCACTCCTGCTCGAGACCTTCCTGGGCGTCAAGCACTGGGAGTTAGAGACGGCAGCCGGCGACACCGACCTTGTGGCCACCTGCGCGCGCTACGCCAGCGCGTACTGACCGACTCGAGCAAGGCTCGGGGTAAAGCATGTGTCGCGTGCGGCAGCGCAACCGAGCCGAGAGCCGACGAGCGGATTCGAACCGCTGACCCCTTCATTACGAGTGAAGTGCTCTACCAACTGAGCTACGTCGGCGTACGGCCGGGAGTCTAGTTGCAGGACGCAGGTTGGCGCGTCGGCGACACCACTCGCTACGAGCAGAAGGTGTAAGCCCGCATACGACAACACGCCTTTCCCGACACGAGCCCGTCAGAGAATGAGACATCACCCATCTTCTTCTCCAGACGACTCGTCGCGGACTTAAGCGACGGAAGGAGCACCACCATGCACACCATCACGCCACCACACGCGCGCCAGCGCTTAACCCTTCTGATTATCAGTGCCGTGCTGGCCTTTCTTCTCATCCAGGCCACGGCTGCACAGGCGGCGCCCCAACTGCCCCTCAAAACACAGGGCAGCACGATCGTCGATGCGGCCGGCAAAGAAGTCGTCCTACAGGGCGTCAACTGGTTCGGCTTCGAGACTGCCAACCACGCGCCGCACGGACTCTGGACCCGCGACTACATCGAGATGCTGGCCCAGATCAAAGCGCAGGGATTCAACACGATCCGCATGCCCTTCTCGCTCCAAATGCTCGACTCGACCACGACAAGTGGCATCGATTACGGCAATGGAAACAACGCCGCCCTGCAAGGCAAGACGCCCCAGCAGGTAATGGACATCATCATCGCCGAGGCCGGACGCCAAGACCTAATGATCATCCTCGACAACCACTCGACCACCGACGATTCGTTTATGCACCCCCTCTGGTACGGCCTCGGCGGCTACACCGAAGACAACTGGGTCGCAGCCTGGACGAAACTCGCAGCACGCTACGCCAACACGCCAAACGTGATCGGCGCCGACCTCAAAAACGAACCCCACGGCGAAGCAACCTGGGGAACCGGCGCAGCCAACGACTGGCGTCGCGCCGCAGAACGCGGCCGGCAACGCCGTCCTGACCAACGCACCAAACTGGCTGATCCTCGTCGAAGGCATCGAAGGACCCGTCGCCGGCGGAAACCAACTCGACCGCCACTGGTGGGGCGGCAACCTCGAAGGCGTACGCAACAACCCCGTCCGCCTCTCCGTCGCCAACCGCGCTCGTCTACTCGCCCCACGAGTACGGCCCCGGCGTCTTCGCCCAGCCCTGGTTCTCCGACCCCAACATGGCGGCAATCCTCGCTGACCGTTGGCAGAAAGGCTTCGGCTACATCAAAGACGAAGGCATCGCACCAATCCTAATCGGCGAATTCGGCGCCAAAAACGTCGGCACCGACACCGTCGAAGGCCGCTGGATCAACCAATTCGCAACCTACCTCGAACAGCAAGGCATCAGCTGGACCTACTGGTCCTGGAACCCCAACTCCGGCGACACCGGCGGCGTCCTCCAAGACGACTGGCGCACCGTACACACCGACAAAATGGAACTCCTAAAGCGCATGATGCGCCGACCCGCCGACGGTGGCGGCAGCGGCAGTACGACGCCGATGCCCATGATCGGTAAGCCGATCGTCAAGGTCACACCAACGGCCGTGATCATCACCACGCGCGTTACGACCATTGGTGCTGGGGCCGTGACGCAGTCCGTTACGCAGAAGGGGAAGCAGCGCTGCAGCACCAAACGGACGACAGGCAAGGCGGGCACATACCGAATTCGCTGCGTGCTGAAACGCCCGTTCCGGACATCGCTTCGCGCGAAGCCCGCGACACTCCAACTCCGCACGACGATTACTCCCAGCACGGGCGCTGTGACCTCTGCTCAACGGAGCGTCAGGGTGGCACGCCACCGCTGACCAATGTCCAGAAGGGGCCTGACCCCTATCTGGACATTTGGCTAGTGGTGCGCGGTTGGTACGACGACCACGGGACAGTTCGTATGGCCCGTGATCTGGTTGCCGACCGATCCGAGCAAGAGGCCCGCGAAGCCACCGTGTCCACGCGAGCCGATGACCAGGAGATCCGCCGTCTTGGCCGCATCGAGCAGCACGGCGCGCGGACCACCTTCGACGACATGGTGCTCGATCACCAGACCGGCAGGCATATCCGCCTTTGCGATCACTGCATCCTGAGCGGCACGACCGTCCGACTCGAGCTCGTCGATCGGATAGGGAGCCGGCATACCGCCCGGGCTCAGCGCAGTGACTGGAATCGACCACGCGGTGTAGATGCGCAACACATGACCATGTGCCGCCGCCTCCTTCGCCGCCCATTCGAGTGCAGGAACCGACCGATCCGAACCGTCTACACCAACTGCGATGACGCCCATGAGGCCCTCCTTGAGGAATGCCTTCACACTCTAGGCGAGACCCCGAGAACGCGAAAGCCCACGCCTTAGCCGCGCGCGACCTCGGAGAGGTCGTCGAGGCGCACGGAGACCTCGCGATCATCGTCGAGGCGCACCAAGACGGCGTCTGCCGGAACCTGAATGGAGCGCACGACTCCACGGCCCTCTGGCGTATCGACCGTCCGCCCGATGGCAGGGGCACGATCGCGAAAACTCTTATAGACCGGATGCTCGAAAGCGAGACAACAACGCAGCCGCCCACACAGGCCCGTCACTCGGCCAGGGTTGACCGGCAGATCCTGGTCCTTCGCCATCCGCAACGTGATGCGCTGCTCGTGGGCAGGAAAGCGTGTGCAGCAGAGCACGTCGCCACACAGTCCATAGCCTCCCGTGATGCGCGCGCCATCGCGTGGACCCAACTGGCGAGCCTCGACACGAAGGGTGAGCTGCCGGCCCACATCCTGGGCAATCGGACCGAGGTCGACGCGGTCCTCCGACGTGTAACCAACAACCACGCGCCGACCATCAAACGGCATCTCGGCACCGTGGATCTTGACGCCAGCATGACGCGCCACGACGGCGCGACGGAACACACGACGGACCTCGGATGCCTGCTCGCGCTGCTGACGGCGCCGAACATCGTCCTCCGGGGTGGCCTTGCGTAAGACGCGAAAAACACGTTCGGGCAGCTTGCCGGTCGCTTCGTGCTCGGGCTGAACAACGCGGCCGTACTCCTCGCCACGCGCTGTCTCGCAGATGACGCGATCGTTCCAGAGCAGCTCGACACCATTGGGATCGTGCAGCTCGACCGTGCCGCCCGACTGAAACACGACACCGACCATCATCATGCGACCACCACCTCGCGCCGACGGACCATGCGAACGCGTGCAAAGACTGCTGCCAGAGCGAGCGACACGTTGATTGGCTGCCCCAACGCAATCCGCACCTGGTCGACTTCGACAATGCCACGCTCGAGACGGGCTCGCGACACGGTCTCTGCAATCGCCACCAGCGTGGCCGGATCGATCGACGAGACCACGCGATCGGGCGCGCCTGCCTGCACACAAAGAACATCGCGCAATACGAGCTGAACCGTGGCGATCACGGCACGCATCATGTCGGTCTCTGCACGACGACGGCGCCGGGTGGCCGTGGTCTTGCCCGACGTCTCGAGTCGTTTACGTTCGCGGTCGAGCTCGCGCGACGACGGCAACTTCTCGAGACGTTCCAACGCAGCGGCGGTATCTGCCTCGGCGTCTTGTTGAGCACGATCCCCAACGGCTTTGATGCCCGCGAAGGTCGCCTGCACCGCAGCGTCCTCTTGGTCGAGGCCAGCCGAGAGTGCCTGCGCCACCCGCGCCTCGACCTCGCCAACCCACTGTCGGGCCGCAGGATCGGTTGCGAGACGCCGGGCAAAGTCGAGATCGCCGCGGGCGCGCCCACCCAAGTCGGCCGCCAACTCGGCAGCCACACCGTCGGCTTCGAGCCGAGCCGCGAGTGCGCTCGCCGACAGGGGAGGGAAGGCAATTGGCTGGCAGCGAGAACGGACCGTTGGCAAGACGCGCGAGAGGTCTTCGGCGACGAGGATCAGCACAACATCTCCTGGCGGCTCCTCCAGCGTCTTCAGAAAGGCGTTGGCCGCATCGCGGTTGAGTCGGTCGGCCTCGTCGACGATGCCAACGCGACGGACTGCCTCCTGCGGTCGATAGCGCAAGGCACCCGAAAGCTCGTGGATCTGATCGACCAACAACGATTCGCCCTCCGGCTCGATCATCGCCAAGTCGGGGTGGCTGCCCGGCACGACCCGCCGTACGTCACAGCCCAGCAGCAGTGCTGCAAAGGCGCGCGAGGCATCGTGCTTACCGGTGCCTGGCGGCCCGTGCAAGAGATATGCGTGAGCCGGCTCGGCAACCGCTGCGCGCAAGAGCACCTCGGCACGCGGCTGGCCGGGCAGCGAGATCGTCATGGTCGCACTCCCTCGAGTGCGCTCCAAATGCGTTCAGCGACTTCGGCCTCCGAACCTTGCGCGTCGACGAGGCACACGCGAGCCGGCTCGAGCTCGCCGAGCTGAAGAAAGCCTTGCTCGACGCGCGCATGAAACTCCTCGCCCGCCGACTCCATTCGATCCGGCACCGCGTCGCGCCGAGCCACGCCGTGCAGCACAATCGTGCGCGCCGGCAAGAGACCCCCCGTGGCAAACAGCGAGATGTCCCGAATCTCCTCGATGCCCAGACCACGGCCGACGCCCTGATAGACCAGCGAGCTGTCGATAAACCGATCGCAGACGACCCAGGCCCCACGAGCGAGCGCCGGGGCGATCACCTGTTCCACGATCTCGGCCCGCGCAGCCGCGAATAGCAGGGCCTCCGCGCGGTCGCTCAGCTCGACCTGTGGATCGAGCAGCAGGGCACGAACACGTTCGCCTAGCTCGGTGCCCCCCGGCTCGCGACACTGCACGACCTCGAGCCCGATCCCGCGCAAACGGTCGGCCAACAGCGCCACCTGCGTCGACTTACCGACCCCGTCGGGCCCTTCGAGGCTCACGAACATGTAACAAGGTTACTGCGACGCCCAGATCGGGGCGTCTCTTGGCAGGAAGCCCTAGGCCTGTGACGAACCTTCGGGCAATGGCTGCAGTAGAGCATCACTTCCTTCTTGATACTGGCACGTGGGTCGCCGTCCGTCGGCGGCGCTTCATTGAGCGCTTTGCCGTCTGGGGTATCCTCGCGGCCGTGGCACTCGTTGCCGTCGCTGCACTCTGGGGTGGCACCGCCCTCGTCGGGTCTCTGACGAGCGCGAAGGGCGGTCCGGCCGAAGTCGCCGCCGAGATCGTCGTACCCGCACCACCTGTCGAGAAGACTCCCGTCGTCGTCTGGAATGGCCTCGGTGCCGATGGCGTTGCCGCCGAGGCTGCACGACAGTTGATGATCAAGCAGTATCCGATCGCCGCCGTCAGCGACGCCCCCGACCACAGCTACATGAAGACGTACGTGATGTACCAGACCAGTGATCCAGCCGGAAAGTCGGCTGCGGGAGCCTTGATCAAGAGCCTCGATCTGAAGGGTGCGGTTGCTCAGCCACTCGACGGAGTACGCAAAGATCAGCTCGGCGGCGCGCGACTACTGTTGATCGTCGCCGACCCGCTGAGCCACTAAGCCGGCGTCCGCGGCCAACAAGCCGCCTACTATCGGACTCGTGCAGCCGCTCCCCCGCTTTAGTTCCACCGCCGCAGTGCTGCTCGCCGTCCCCGGCGTCGTACTCGCGATCTGGGGCATCCTGTTCGCCGCGGGTGGCATTGCGCCCGGCGCAGCGAGCCTGATTGCCGCGGGCACCACCATCCCCGCCGGCATCGTGCTTGGCCTGATCGCAGTCGGCTGGTGGCCGCTTGTGCTGCCCAGTCGTTCAACGCTCATCGCAGCGGCAGGCCTGACAATCTTTGCGCTCGTTGCGGCGCTCTCGAGCCTCTGGTCGCTGTCAGCGAGCGACTCGGTGGATACGGGAATCCTCTCTGCCGGCTATCTCGGCGCACTCGCGCTCGGCGTTCTGCTTGGGCCAGCGCTGCGCCGTCCAGGCGTCGTCTTTGCGACCGGTCTAACTGCCACCGCCACGGTCGCCAGCACCTGGGCACTCGTTGCGCGTTCCTTCCCCGCGACGACGGGCGTGCAGTTGAGCCCTCGCCTTTCGGGCACGTTGACGCTTCCGAATGCCCTTGCGATCCTGGCGCTGACCGGCCTCTTTGGTGGCCTGGCTCTCTGCGCGCATCGTGATCGTCGCTACCGCGCCGTTGGTGGGGCGATCGCCTCACTCAACATGCTCGCACTCGTACTGACATCGTCGCGCTCTGGACTTGGTCTGGCTCTGGTCGGGGTCATCGCGCTGCTGCTCGTGCTGTCCACCGCGCCCCGGATGCGGCTGATCGGCCTGCTCGCCGTCGTGCCAGCCGTCATTTTTGGGTTCAGAATCGCCGTGTGGACAGCCTTTACGGCACCAGAGCAGAGCGTGCTTCCTGCTGGCTGGGGCCTCATCTACGCGCTGGTCGGCTCGGCGCTACTCGGTGCCGCGATCGCCGTCGTGGCCGTGCGCGTGCTGCCCGGCGCTGAGCCCGCTGGTGATCGTGGCCGCGCCTCACGCCGTACGCTGCTGATCGCACTTGGCGGCGTGATCGTCTTGGTAATTGGATTTGTCGTGCGGGCAGGCGGTCCGAGTGGTGCAGTCAGCGCGATTCGGGACGGCTTTACGGGCCCCGTTGGCCAAACGGGCATTCGAATTGGCCTCGGCTCGAATCGGCGCGACCACTGGTGGGCGACCGCGTGGGATGGCTTTCGCGCTGAGCCGTGGCACGGCTGGGGGGCAGGCACGTTTCGCCTGCTCGAGCAGACCACGCAGAACCCTATGTACGTGACCGATTCGGCACACAATGCACTGCTTGAGGCGCTCGCTGGAACGGGTCTCGCTGGCGGCCTGGCGTTTTTCGTTGGAGGCATCGCACTGGTCGTGATGGCGATCGCGGGTGTCCGTCACCCACGAATCGATGATGAGGCAGGTGCGACCGTGGTCGCACTCGGAGCGATCGCGTTTCTGGCTCAGGGCCTCGTCGATGTGGACTGGAGCCTGCTCGCCCAAGGCGTCCTCGTCTATGCCGCGATCGGTGCGATCGCGCCGGCACCCCACCCACAAACTCGCATCACCGCTCCCGCCCGCGCCATTGCAGGTGCCGTCTGTATCGGTCTCGTCTTTGCGGGACTCGTCGGCGTGCCAACCTGGCTGAGCGCACGCGATAGCGCCCGCAGCGAAGCCAGCCTGATCGAAAATCCACAGGCCGCATACGAGGCAGCCGCCAGTGCCCATCGCTATAACCCGCTCTCGGTTGAGGCACTCCTGGCCGAAGCCGATGCCTTGCAAGAACTCGGGGACACGCAGGGGGCACAGGCCGCGCTGCGCCAAGCAATCGAGCTCGAGCCGAAAAACTACGAGACGTGGTTGGCCTACGGCACCTATCTCGCATACGCGTGGGGGCAGCTCGAACAGGGTCGTGCCGCCCTCCAGCAGGCGCTCAAACTGTCGGGCAATGATGGTTCGGTGTATGTAGTCGTCGACACACTGCCGCCTGCACCGTGAATTCCCGCCCCACCAACAAGAAACGCCCACTAGAGTTGGGGCTCGTGTTTCCCCGCCGCACCTCTATCCGCCTGCTCGTCTTGACCGCGCTGATGTTCGGTACGTTCCTGCTCGCCGTGCCCTCGGCGGGTGCCGCCAACTGTGGCAAGACGCTGATCAACGAGTACTTCTACACCGGTCGCCTCGCGTACCACACGCAAGAGTGCTACGCCTCCGCGCTTAAGCAGCTCGATCCCGACGCACGTATGTACTCGGGCATCATGGGTGCGATCCGCGCCGCCCGCTCGCGTGACAAGGCCGCCGATACGAAAACCGCCAATCCGATTGTCGAGCCGGACACAACAGACACGACAGGCACAACAAATGCGCCGCCCGTTGACACCGTGCCGATTTACGAAGACGTCCCCCCAACGCTGACAACGGATGCGGGAACCGTGACAGCCGAGTCGCGCGCTGGTGCCATCGTGCCGACTGAGACGACCCAGGCCGCACTGCCGACCGTGACGACCCCCAATCAGGTACCGCTACCTGTGATTCTGCTCGCTGGCCTTGCCGTGGTGTTGACGCTCGTCGGGCTCGGTGGCCTGGCCGTGCGCTGGCTCGACCGTTCCGCCTAGTGCGCGGGCGAATTAGGCGCGCTTGAAGATCAGTGCTGCGTCGTGCCCGCCAAAGCCAAAGCCAGTTGACATCACGTAGTCGGGCGTCGCTGGGCGCGCCTCACGAACCAGGTCGAGCTCGACATCGGGCTCGACGAGATTGGCGCACGGAGGCAATTGATTGCGGGCAAAGCAGGCCAGCGTGACGATCGCCTCGATCGCGCCAGCAGCACCAATGGTGTGTCCGTGCTGGCCCTTCGTCGACGAGATTGGCGTCTGCCCGAGCCCGGCGCGCTGCAGCGCACGCGCCTCGGCGGTATCGCCGACCGGTGTGGAGGTGGCATGGGCATTGACGTAGCCGATCGCTGCCGCCGAGAGGCCCGCATCGTCCAGCGCCGCCTGCACCGCTCGGGCCGGCCCCTCGCCTGTCTCGTCGGGACTGGTGAGGTGCCCCGCGTCGCACGACTGGCCGTAGCCAACTATTTCGCCGTAGATGTGCGCACCGCGGGCGAGCGCGTGCTCCCACTCCTCGAGCACGAGGACACCGGCACCCTCGGCCATCACAAAACCGTCGCGGGCGGTATCGAAGGGGCGCGAGGCCGCTGCTGCACCGTGCACAAGCGAGGCGATCGCACCCAAACGGATGTAGCCCGCCAGCACCGACGGCACCAGCGCGGCCTCTGCACCACCCGCCACCATCGCGTCGGCACGGCCATCGCGCACTCGCTCGTAGGCCCAACCGATCGCGTCTGAGCCAGCCGCGCAGGCAGTCGCCGGCGCTGCGGATGGACCTTTGAGGTTGTGCAGCCGTGCTGTTCCAGCGACCGGCGAGTTGACGAGGCCGAGCGGAATCGCAAAGGGGCTGACCCGATCGAGCCCGCGTTCGAGCAGCGTGCGCTGAGTCTCTTCGACGGTCCCGGCGCCACCGTGAGCGCACCCAATCGCAGTACCAATCCGCTCCGGCGCGATGCCATGCTGCCCGGCATCGGCCAATGCCTGCGCCGCAGCCACCGCAGCGAAGATACCGACGCGATCCATGCGGCGCGCCTCACGCTTGCCAATCACCTCGTCTGCATCGAACTCCAAAACACGCACCCCAGGCAGGGTCGGCAGCCCGTCGAGGGCAACGTCCGAACCGCCCGTCTGGCCCGCCAAGACCGCGTCCCAAAAGCCGTCGACATCGTTACCGAACGCCGAGACGATGCCCAAACCGGTGATTGCGACGCGTCGTTGCATAGAGGCAGTGTGCCGGACGCCATCAACCGACGAGCCTGAGGGGTGGTTCTCAGCCTTTTCTCATCTCCGCACGCAAGGCTGTGATTGCACAAAGGAGCTCTACAGATGCGTTACAGCAAGAAGACCATGATCATCGGCACCGTTGCCGCCACCGTTGGACTCGCCGCCATTGCCGGCCCCGTCCTCGCCGCAAACATCGTCTCGCACGACGATCAGCGAGAGCAGCAGCAGGAGGCCTTCGAGAAGAGCCTGGCCGAGAAGCTCGGCGTGCCTCAGGCCGATGTCGATAAGGCACTCAAAGAGATCCAAGGCGATCGCCTCGGCAAGCGCATCGACGAGTTGCAGAAGGACGGCGCGCTAACGGTCGCCCAGGCCACGTCGATCAAGGCACAGATCGCCGACGGCAAGCTGCCCGAGGCGATGAATGCGTTACTGACGGCGATGACGGCCAAGCGGCTCGATGCCCTCGTCGCGGCGAAGACGATCACGCCCGACCAATCCACAGAGATTGCGTCTTTGATCGAGGCCGGCGTGCCGCTTGGCATTGCTGGCCCCCGACCAGGAGCACCGCAGGATGACACCCCACCCGAGGGGCAGAATCGGCCCGACTCCGCGCGCCACGCTGCCCGTACGGCAGAGGAACTTGCAGCGCTCGTCACGGACAAGCGGATCACGCAGGAGCAGGCCGATCAGGTGACTGCACTCGTCGAGGCCGGCGCGCCAATTGGCGTCGGCGGCCCCGGTCGCCACGGCGGTGACGGGCCCGGCAAGGGTCACCACGACCGCGACCGGGATGGCGCCGGCGGTTTTGGCGGTCCTCCACCCGGTAACGGTGACGGCAATCAGCAGCAGAGTTTCGACGAATCGACAGTCGGCAACGCCCCTGCCTAGCCTCGGCAGACGGCTCCGCACGGCATACTCCTGCGGAGCCGCTCTACTGTTTCGAGCACCATGCGCATTCTTATCGTCGAAGACAACGAGGCCGTTCGCTCGGCCATTCGCCGGGCGCTGACTGCGCGCGGCCATCAGATCGTTGAGGCGAGCACAGCCGCCGAGGGACGGATGGCGGTGACCGACGATATTGAGGCGATCGTCTTGGACGTCAACCTGCCCGATGGCTCGGGCTTCGATGTCTGTCGGACGCTCCGCGAGACCGGCGTGCAGACACCAATCTTGATGCTGACTGCTCGCGATGCGGTCGCCGACCGCGTTGAGGGCCTCGATGCTGGCGCTGACGACTATCTGGTCAAGCCGTTCGCGACCGTCGAGCTCGATGCACGGCTACGAGCGATCTGCCGACGCTCGCTCGCCGATCCTGGCCAGCCCGACGACGTCTTGGAGGTGGCGGGCGTGCGGCTCGATCTCCGTTCCCACAGCGTGACCCGCGACGGCAAACTGGTCGACCTGACCCGCACCGAACGGCTGCTGCTCGAATTGTTTTTACGCAATCCCGACAACGTGCTGACCCGCGACGTGATCCTCGATCGCGTCTGGGGGATGGACGCTCGCACGTCATCGAACGGCGTGGAGGTCTACGTTGGCTATCTTCGTCGCAAGCTCGGTGACACGGGCTCGGCACGCTTGATCGACACCGTGCGCGGCGTCGGCTACGTGCTGCGGACCGCAGCGTGAGCCTCCGTACGCGCATCGCCTTGGCCGCGGCAATCGCCGTGATCGTGGCGTTTGGTGTTGGTGGCTTTGTCACCTACCAAGCGGCACAGAGTTCGCTCTACGGCGAGGTCGACGCGTCCCTTCGTGCCGCCGCACTGCGCGAAGGTGACGCTGCGCTGAGACCCGATCGGGCCAACCCTAATCGGGGCTTTGGTGGCAATGCCAATGGTCGCTTTGGTGCCCCAGGCATCTTCGCCGAGCTGATCGACGACAAGGGTGAGATCGTTCGCCTGCCACGGAACGAGACGCCCCTACCCATCACGCAGAACGCCGCGGAGATTGCCAGAGCGGGGGGTTCGGAGTACCAGACATTTACCGTCGATGGCTCGACGATTCGGGCGCTGACGGTCAACATCGAGCCCAATTTGGCGTTGCAGGTTGCCCGCTCCGTTGACGAGATCCAGGCGTCGCTTGACCGCTTGCGCAGCCTGCTCTTGATTGCCGGCATTGGTGGGGTCATCTTCGCGATCATCCTCGGCGCACTCGTCGCGGAACGCGGCCTGGTCCCGCTACGCCGCCTCGCCACCAATGTGGAGGGGGCGGCGCGAGATCGTGACCTCTCGCATCGCGTGCCCGAGCAGGGTGGCGCCGAGTCGGTCCGTCTCGCTCTTGCCGTCAATGCCTTGCTGGCGGGCCTCGAGGAGGCCCGCCTCGCCCAAGACCAACTGGTGGCCGATGCGGCCCACGAGTTGCGGACGCCACTGACCGCGCTGCGGGCTGACGTGGAGACGCTCGGCAATCCTCAGAGCGCCCTCTCGGTGGAGGACCGCCAACAGCTCGCCGTCGCTCTTGACCGCGAGATCGATGAGATCTCGCAGCTGATCACGAGCATCGTCGACCTCGCGCGGGGCGCCCGTCCCGTCGAGCAATCCGAGCCGCTTCGGCTGGACGATCTAGCCGCCGATGTCGTGGCGCGAGCGCGCGCACGGCGGCCCGAAGCCGTCATCGAACTCGACACGGAGGCCTCGCCCTTCGTTGGCGATCCTGTCCGCCTTGAGCGTGCGCTTGGCAACCTTGTGGAGAATGCGCTCCTGCACGGATCCTCCCCCGTGGCGGTGACGGTGCGCCCCGAACTGATCACCGTCGACGACGCGGGGAGTGGTATCCCGATGGCCGATCGTGAGGCGATGTTCGAACGATTTCGCCGTGGCGTCGGTGTGCAAGATCGTCCCGGCTCTGGTCTCGGCCTTGCGATTGTGCGCCAAGACATCGCAGCACACGGTGGCAGCGTGGAGATTGGCGATGCGCCAGCCGGGGGTTGCCGCATCACGATCCACTTGTATCATATGTGATTGTTATACAACATATAAGCGCGCGTACATTAGAAGTTGGTATCCTACGCGCATGAACCCCGACTTCCTTGGACTGCCGGCCCGCGTGGCCAAGCCGCGCAATGTAGGCATTACGCACGTCATGGACAAGGGACTCGGTCTCGCCGACATCCAGTCGATGATCGAAATGAGCGGCGACTACATCGACATCGTCAAGCTCGGCTGGGGTACCTCGTACGTGACGCCGATCCTGCGCAAGAAGCTCGACCTCTACAAGTCGCTCGGCATTCCCGTTGTCTGCGGCGGCACGCTACTCGAGGTCGCCGAGGCGCGTGGTCGTATCGATGACTACCGCACGTGGCTGACTGCCCAAGGTTTCACCCACGTCGAAGTCTCCGACGGCACCATCGACATGTCGCGCGAACGTAAGCTCGAACTGATCAGCATGTTTGCCAAGGACTTCGAGGTCCTCAGCGAGGTCGGCTCGAAAGACGCCGAAGAGATCTACGCCCCCTACCAGTGGGTCGAATGGATTAAGGAAGAGCTGGCCGCTGGCTCGTGGAAGGTCATCACCGAGGCGCGTGAGTCGGGCACTGCCGGCATCTTTCGCAACACCGGCGAAGTTCGCAGCGGCCTGATCGACGAGATCGCGCACGAGATCGATGTCACGACGGTGCTGTTTGAGGCACCACAGAAAGCCCAGCAGGCGTGGTTTATCAAGCACTTCGGCCCCGACGTCAACCTCGGCAACATCCCCCCGGACGAGGCAATCCCGCTCGAGACGCTCCGCCGGGGCCTGAGGAGCGACACGCTGTCGCTGATCCTCGGCCTCGAAAACTGACCATGCCTGACGTGCTCGTGATCGGCTCGGGCGGTGCGGGGCTCGCTGCTGCGCTGGCGGCGAACGCTGCTGGCGCCTCGGTAGTACTCGCCACCAAGTTCGGCGTTGCCTCATGCAACACGGCGAAGGCACAGGGCGGTATCCAGGCCGCAGTCGGCGCTGACGACTCGATTGAGACGCACTTTGCCGATGTCATGCGGTCCTCGCATGACACCGCCGACCCGACGCTCGCCCAACGCCTCGTCGAAGAGGGGCCCACGACTGTTCGTTGGCTCGAGGAACTGGGCGTGGCGTTTACGCGCGAAGGCGATGGTTCGTTACGGATCGCCCGTTGTGGCGGAGCGACACGCAAACGCCTGCTGCAGGTCGGCGATCGAACTGGGTTGGCCATCGCGGGCGCGCTGCGCGATGCCGTGACCGCGCGTGAGGGAATCACCCTGCTCGATCATGCGCCCTTGATTGCCCTTGCCACAGACGGAACCGCACTGCTCGAGCGCGGTGGTGAGCAACTCGAGATCCGGCCAGGCGCCCTGATCCTGGCCGCGGGCGGGCGCTGTAAGCGGGAGGCCCAGGAGACAGGCGAACTCTCGACCAATGGCGACGGCGCGACCGGCGAGGTAGCGGCGCTTGCGGTAGCAATCGGCTGCGCCGAGCGCGACCACGACTCTCTGCAACGACATCCGACAGGTGCCGCCTGGCCCGAGTCGCTGGCGGGCTACGCCGTGCCCGAGACCACCCGCGCCTACGGTGCGCTGCTGCGCAACGCCGCCGGCGAGCAGTTCGTCGACGAACTCGGACCGCGGGACGTCGTGGCCGAGGCGATCATCCGCGAGTGTGCCGAGGGTCGCGGGATCACGACTCCCGAAGGCCGCCCCGCGGTGCACCTCGACTGTCGCCCCGTCGATCCTGCCGACGCCGAAATCTCGTTTCCCTACATGCTGCGTCGCTACCGCAAGGCCGGCCTCGACCCCATGACCGAACTGATCCCCGTCTATCCCGTCCTGCACTATCAAAACGGCGGGCTCGTGATCGACGAAGACGGCGCCACCTCGGTGCCCGGCATCTGGGCAGCCGGCGAAATTACGGGTGGCGTCCATGGTCGCAATCGCATGATGGGCAACTCGCTGCTCGAGATCTGCGTCTTCGGCCGCCGCGCCGGTGCGGCCGCAGCAGCCGCGGTGCGCTGATGACTGAGGTCTTGATCGTCGGTGCCTCATTCGCCGGGCTCGCTGCTGCCCGCGAGTTGAGAGGGCGAGATGTCCTGATCGTCGACCGCTCGCCGATCGGCGCCCACCAAACATCCGCGTGCGCACTGCCCCTCCGGCTCGTGCAATGGCTCGGCGCGGAGGAATCAGTCCTCTACGCCGAATCGCGCATGCGTGTCGAGATTGGTGATGCGCAGTGGAACGTCCGCCTGCCTGAGGAATTCGCCGTCATCGACTACGAGGCCTGCTGCCTTGCAATCGCCCGCCAGACCGATGCGCGCTTCGAGCAGATCCGCGTCGTCGGGCGGGATGGCGCCTTCGTGCTCGGCTCCGCTGGCGAGCGGCTCGAAGCCGACTGGCTGATCGACGCCTCGGGCTGGCGCCGCGTGCTCGATCCCGATGGCCCGACGCGCGGCAGCCAGCCAAGCCTCGTGATTGGTACGGAAGACCACGTGCCCACGGCCGCCGCGCCCCACGCCGACGGCTTCGCCTTCTACCTCGAGAAGCAGCTGCTCAAATCGGGCTATGGCTGGTCATTCCCCGCGGGCGATCACGTCCGCGCCGGTGTTGGCTCGTTTATCAAGGAGCCGCTACAGCCACCGATGGAACGGCTCCGTCAGCGCGACACGCTCGGGCCGGGCCGCGAACACCACGGCGGCGCAATTGCCTGCAATCCACGCGATCCCGTCGCTGGCGGTGTGCTCTTTATCGGCGACGCCGCTGGCCAGGCCTTGCCTGTGACACTCGAAGGCATTCGCCCGGCCGTCTACTTTGGAGCCGGTGCCGGCCGGCTCGTGCTGCGCGCCCTTGCGGACGACTTAACTCCCGCCCAGGCACAGGCACGCTATGCCGCACTGCATCAGCAACACCTCAGTGGCTACGCGCGGCTCAATCGGATCCAACGCTGGTATCGCTGGCTGCCCGAGTTTGCGCTCAAGCGGCTCGCCACGAAGGCCCTTGGGCGACCACACGCCGACGGACGCGAGATCGGCTTTCGCAGCACGCGCTACCTCGACGTGCTGCGCGCCGAGCACCTGCCCGCGCTGCCGTAGACACGGGTCTGGCGCGGTCGCGTACCCTCTGCTCCGTGTCTGCCGATTCCCCACTCCTGATCGCGGCGCTCGCTGCCCTCGACCCGATGCTGCTCGAGCACGAATTCAGCCTGCTCGGCTACGGGCGCGGCTCGGCGCCTCCCTCGCCTGAGGCCCTCCTCGCCGAGGGCTTTAGCGCCCGGATCGACGATCCCCTCGAGACGACCTTCCTCCTACGCACCACGCTTGCCGAGACGCTGCCCGCCGCGGATACCCGACAGGATCGGCTCCGCGTGATTCTGCTGGTCGCACCACTGCCACCCGAGCTGACGGGCTTCGCGTCGACCATCAGCGGAGCCCTCGCCGAGCGTGGCGTCCCGATCGTGCTGGTCGGCACCGCCTCGCGCGACCACCTGATCGTGCCCGACAGCGCTTGGCCCGAAGCGCTCGCTGTGCTGCGTGGCCTGCGCGATGCCTCCCGCCGAATTCTTGAGGTAACGGCCGAGGATCAGCCGCACGGCGACGATCCCCTCTAGCATTGGGACTGTGGAGCGACTCGTTCGGATCTTGGCTGCTCTGCTGATGCTTGCACTCGTCGCTGGCGCAGCGGCCTTTTTCGTCCGTGCCCAGATCCTCAAGAGCGCGCCATCGCCGATCATCGCGCCGACCATTACCAGCGCCACCTTCTCGCCGAATGCGTATAAGCCGCGCCGCCGCCACGCCACGCTGACAGTCGGATTGCGCAAGCCCGACACCGCAACCGTGCTGATCTTCGATGCCAATGATCGTGCCATTGCGACCGTTCCTGTCGTGCGCAAAGGCAAGAAGCTGCGCGCCGCCTGGGGCGGCAAACTCGCCAACGGTACGCTCGCCCCCGATGGTCCCTATCGGTTTGCGATCTCCCTCAAGCAGCAAGAACGCATCATTCGGATCCCGGATCCAATCATCCTCGACGCGACGCCACCCACCGTCGAGTCGACAGCTAAGCCGGGCCAACGCATCTCGCCTGGGCTCGATGGCGCGGCAGGAACCTATGCCTTCACGCTCAGCGCAGACGAACCCGTCCGCTTCCGACTCGATGTGCGCCAGATTGAGCCCAGCGGTAGTGCCCGCCTGCTGCGCCGCGAAACCGACCTCAAATGGGCCCAGCGCAAAGAGCTGCATTGGTCTGCCGACGTTGGCAACTTGCCGCTCGACACGCTCGGCGAGTTTGTCGGACCAGGCTCATACATCGTTGGCTGGCATGCCGAAGACCGTGGCGGCAACCTCGTCAACGCACCGGAGGTCGTCAAACCCAACGAGCTCGCACCCGCCCAGGTCGTCGGTGTCGAGACCGTCGCACTCACCCCAACCCTCCAACCCGTCACGCTGCTCGCCGATGTCACCCTCGTGCGACATCGACCCCGCGCAAGCTTTCCCGGCGACGTCGTGGCGCGCGCCAAGGGCGCCCCTGGGGCAGCCACCTTGCCACCAGCAACACCCGGCTTCTACGCCATTCAGATCGCTGGTGGTGGCTGGGAGGCGTGGGCTCCCGAGGCGCGCGCCGGACGAGCCCGCGTGCTGGTGATGGAGCCGCTCTACTCGTGGCAAGCAGCCAACCCGACCGATGCCGACCGCTCCGGGTTCCCCGATGTACCGCCTGCACCACTCGCCCTCGATCGACCATTTGCCCCCGGCATCGAGACCGCGCTCGCCAAACTCGGTCGCACGGTTGCGGCAACTAGGCGCAGCGGCGTACAGACGGTGGGTGCCATCACAGACCAGCGGATCGAAGCCCGTGGCCTGCCCCGCAGCGCGCGTGTCCTGATCATCACTGATGCTCCCGTCTGGACCGCAGACCTACTCGTGCGCCTACGCGCCTTTGTCGCACGGGGTGGCCGCGTGGTGATCCTCGACAGCGTCAGCCTGACGCGCAAGGCCACCCTGTCGGGCAACGCACTCACCATCGTCGGTCCCGAGGCAGCCAACACCTCTGACCTCAACCCGTCGTCCTCGCTGAGTGGGCTCCAGAGCAGCCCCGCAAACCCACTCAACTAGCCACGACAAACGCACGCGACGCGCCCTGCCCCGTACCATGCGGGTATGCGCGTTTTGGTCACAGGCGGTGCCGGCTTTATCGGTTCGCACCTCGCCGACCGCCTGCTCGCAGCAGGACACCACGTGCGCGCGTTTGATTCCCTCGACCCACAGGTTCACCCGAACGGTCCTCCCGACTATCTCGATGCGAACGTCGAACTCGTGGTGGGCGACGTCCGCGACGAAGCCGCACTCGGCAAGGCGATGGACGATATCGATGCGGTTGTGCACCTCGCAGCCGTCGTCGGAGTCGGTCAGTCGATGTACGAGATTCGCCGCTACATGGACGTCAACAGCGTCGGTTGCGCGGTCATGCTCGAACAGCTGGTGGCCCGACGCGAGCGGATCCAACGCCTGGTTGTTGCCTCCTCGATGTCGATCTATGGTGAGGGGCAGTATCGAAACGCGCGCACGGGTGAGGGCGGCCTCGCGCCGAGCCTGCGGCCAGAGGCCCAACTAGCCGAACGCCGGTGGGAGCTCGAGACCGCTACGGGCGATGCGCTCGAGCCAGAGCGAACAGCAGAGTCGAAGCCGCTGCTGCCGACCAGCGTCTATGCCGTCTCGAAGCGCGACCATGAGGAGCTGTGCCTCTCGATCGGTGCTGCCTACAACGTGCCGACCTTGGCCCTGCGGCTCTTCAACGTCTACGGGCCCCGCCAGGCGCTCAGCAATCCGTACACGGGCGTGGCCGCGATCTTCGCCAGCCGCCTGCTCAACGGCCATGCACCAGTCGCCTTCGAAGACGGCCTCCAGACCCGCGATTTCGTGCACGTCAGCGACGTGGCGCGCGCCTTTCACCTCGCCACAGAGTCGACGGCCACCGGCGCGGCGCTCAACGTCTGCACGGGCGAGGCGTCGAGCATCTTCGATGTCGCGCAGGGGCTTGCGCAAGGCCTCAACCTCGCGATCGAGCCCGAGCTGGTCGGTCGCTACCGCGCTGGCGACATCCGCCACTGCATCGGCGATCCCACTCGAGCAGCCGAGCTGCTCGACTTTCGTGCCGAGGTAAACGTCAAGGCTGGCCTCGGCGAACTCGCCACCTGGCTCGCCGACCAAGAGGCCGACGATCGTGTCGACGAGGCGATGGACGAGTTGCGTCAGCGGGGTCTCGAGCGGTGAGCGCAAGGCTCGCCGTCGCCATCGTCGCGCACAGCAATCGCGCCCTCCTGCTCGAGGCGCTGGCTGCCCTGACAGGACCCGGCAGTGCCGGCGAGCCCTGCGAGATCTTGGTGCTCGATAACGCCTCCGAGGACGGCACCTGCGCAGCAGTGCGCGAGACATTTCCTGCGGTCACGCTCATCGAACAGCCCTATCGCGCCGGCTTCGGCGCCAACCACAACCGGCTGCTCGAGCAGAGCACAGCCGAGTACCACCTCGTCCTCAACGACGACGCGACGGTCGAGCCCGGCGCCATCGATGCCCTCGTCGCCTACCTCGACGCCCACCCCGAGGTGGCAGTCGCGGCTCCGGCCGTCCGCTATCCAGATGGTCGTCATCAGGCAACGTCGTTTCGCTTTCCCGACCCAACCACGTGCCTCGTAAGTCTCGTCACGCTTGGCCAGGCTGGTGTCGAACAGCGCGTGACAGGCGCACCGGTAGCGGTCGACTGGGCGAGCGGTTGTGCCCTCCTGCTGCGCCGCTCGGCGATCGAGATCACGGGGCCATTCGACGAGGGCTTCTACATGTTTTCGGAGGAGACCGATCTCCAACAGCGGCTGCACCAGCGTGGATTTGAGACGCACGTTGTGCCGCAGGCCAGTCGTCCGCCACCACGTACGTGCTTCGACCAGCACCGACCCTTCGCGCCGCATCGTGGAGTTCTGGCGCAGCCGCCGGCGTTACTGGGCGAAGCATCACGCCGGCTTCTCTGGCACCACCGCACGCGTCGCTCTGACCGGGCAATACGCCGCCCTCAGTGGGCTCGCTCGTCTGCCCACCCTGCCGGGCCCGCTCCGTCGCCTCAATCCAACGCTGCCCCGCACCGAACTCGACCTCCACGTGCGTAATGCCCGCGAGGGAGCAACCGGGCCAGGGCTGCGCGAGAGTGCTGCCGAGTGGAATGCTGCGCACGGAGTCGCGCCATGAACGAGGTCGTGCGCCTCGCGATTAGTGGTCCGGCCGCAATCGGCGCCCGCGCCTCTGCGACACTGACCGACCTGCTCGCTTCCAGTGGAATCAGCGTCGCTCACACGGGTAGCGTCGTGCTCGACTGGCCGTCGCAAACACTGCCTTTTGAGGCAGCTGCATGGGACGCGCGCGGCTCGGCTGAGGCCGATCCGATTGCCTTCGCCCATCACCATTTGACGGCACGTAGTACGACGGGTGCCTGGGCCAACCCGGTCGATGCAATCCGAACGCGCGTCGGTGACTGGGTGGCTGCGGAGCGCCTTCGCGTCACCCCTCCCTGGCCGGCTGGGGCAACCTGCGCGATCGCCTTGGTCCATGAGGCCTCTGCGATTACGCCCCCTCGCCGTGGCGTGCTGGGCCGGTTACGCCGCTCTGCGCCGGTCAACCCCATGGCTGTCTACACCGAGCTCGCCACGGTCGAAAAGCAGTATCGCGCCACCGCTGCCTTGCGTTCCATCGATCTGCTCGAGCCGGAGCAGCAGGCGCGCGTGCGCATGCTTGGCTTCTCGCTTGGAGCCGGCGTCGGCATTCAGATCGCCGGTCGGCCGGGCTTTCGCCGAGGCACCGCATTCCCAAGCCGAGGCTACGACCCAGCCACCGATCGACCCACGGACACGATCGAGTTTCCGTTGCTTGACGATGCGGTCTCTGATGGCTTGGCCGCCCTGCTTGCCGTCGGGGGTGCCGCTGCTCTGAGCGTGCCCATCGAGCGCTTTAGTGGCGAGCACGGCCCTGCCGAACTCGTGCTCTACGACGAGCTCCTCGGTCGGCTCGATGCGGCCGGCGCCTGGCTGACCACGCCAGAAGCGATCGTCGAACGTCTCTACCCGTAGGAGGACATGACAACCGCGCGGATGTGGTGTCCTCCCCGATCGCGAACGCTGACTTGATTTGACTTCCACCAGGGGAGGACACCACATCCGCGCGGTTGTCATGTCCTCCTAGGATCGCGAGTGGACCTGGATCACGCTGGTGGGCGCGAGGGGGTGCGTCGCGAGTGGACCTTGATCGCGCGGGTGGGAACGCCGCTTTGGCGTCAGGACTGTTCGAGCGGGGCCATCGTCAGGCCCTGCGCCGCGAGCTGTTCATGGTAGAGCTCGGCGAGTTCCTCGTGGCCCGTCCAGACGATCGCCTGGCCCGACTTGTGGATGCGATTGGCGAAACCCAGGCCCTGGCGATAGTCGACGCCCGGTAAGACTGCCGCCAACGAGCGCGCCACGCCCTCGAACGTGTTGTGATCGTCGTTGAGGACGATTACGCGCCACGGAGGACCGAGGCTCGTGCCACCGCCCGTCTTGCGACGCTCGACCACAGCCGGCGTCGCGCTCACTCGGCAGCCTCCGTCTCGAAGGTAGCGACCAACGCGTCCGCGACGACCCGCATCGTGCGGCCCGTCTTCTGGCTCGCGGCCCGAATGCGACGGAACGCCTCCGCCTCATCGATGCCGTCCTTGCGCATCAAGATTCCCTTCGCCCGCTCGACGGCCTTGCGCGACGCCAAGGCCTCGGTCAGATCTGCTGCCTCCTCGCGGAGCGCCGAGAGCTCCTCAAACCGCGCCCTCGCCGTATTGAGCGCCGGCAAGAGATCGACCTCACGGAACGGCTTGACCAAATAGGCGAAGGCGCCGGCCTCGGAGGCACGCGTGACGAGATCCTCCCCCGCATAGGCCGTCAGCATCACAATCGGTACGGGCTTCCGGTTGGAAATCTGCCGTGCCGCCTCGATGCCATCCAAGTGTGGCATCCGCACGTCCATCACGATCAGGTCGGGGTCGTGCTCCGCCGCCAGCGCAACCGCCTCTTCGCCGTCACGGGCCTCCGCGACCACCTCGTGTCCGGCCTTCTCCAGCAACGTGCGGACGTCGAGCCGAATGATCGTCTCGTCCTCTGCGATCAGAATCCTCACGCGATGCTCCACGTGAGACGTGCGCGGACGCCTGGATTCGCATCCTCGAGCACCAGTTCGCCGCGCAACTGATCAGCCGTCAGTGCCCGCGCGATCTTGAGACCCAGCGATTGGTCGGGGTCGAAACCATCCGCCAGACCCGGCCCGCGATCGGCGACCGTCAGCTCGACCTGTGACTGCTCCCGACGGAGTGTCACGTGGACATCGCCTCCACCATGCTCGTGCGCATTCGCGTACAGCTCGGAGAAGATAAGTGCAACCGCAGTCGCCGTGTCGCCCGGCACCTCGACGTGCGCGAGCTCCTCGGCAGCAGCCGGCGTACCAAGCCCGTGCCCGAGCATCGCCGAGACGCGCCGCAGCAGATCCGCAAGATCGACGTCCCCTTCGCGGCTCGCCGTCAGCAAGTCATGGACCTCAGCAATCGAGAGGATCCGGTCCACGCTGTCTGTCAATGCACGCTCTGGATCGGCGCTGCCGGCGCGCAGACGAAGCAGCGACGCAACGGTCTGCAAATTGTTCTTGACGCGATGATGGATCTCCTGCGCCACGATGCCGCGCATCACGCCACGGCTCGACTCCACCGCAGCAGCCGCCTGGTTGGCAACGGAGCGCAGCAGCATCTGCTCCTCGGGCGTAAACGGCCGTCCCCCCGGCGTCGTCGTGACGAGGGCTCCGAGCCGCCGCGATTTCCAGACGAGTGGCACAGCAAACACGCCGGGCTGATCGACAGGGGCGCGTAGCCCAAATTCGGAGAGCACCGTATCGTCGGGCCCAGCGGTCGCAGAACGTCGAGCCACGCTCGTCCCCTCGGGGCCGTCGAGCACGAGCGCACAGACCTCAGCGTGTGCCGCCCTCGCGGCGGTCTCCGCAATGTGCGCGAGCGCCTCCTCGAGGTAGAGCGATTCGGTCACGGCCTGCGAGATGCTGCCAAGCGCCTCCAGTTCGGCGACACGGCGCTGCGAACGCTCATACAGGCGCGCATTCTCAATCGCCTGGGCAACCTGGCTGGCGATCGTCTGCAGCAGCTCGATCTCATCGTCGTGATACTCGCGGGGCTCGACCGTGCGTACATTCATGGCCCCGGCCAGGCGCTCGCGACGATCCAAGATCGGCACGGCGAGGAGACTCTGAAAGCGGCGTTCGGGCAGGTTGGGAAACTCCTTGAAGCGGGGATCGAGGTGCGCATCCGCAGCGATCGCCACGGCCTCGCGTGTCTCTGCTGCCCAGCCCGTCAGACCCTCGCCAACCCGCATCCGCGGTGGCCCTGCCGTTGCCTCGACATGCGTGCCGTGCACTGCCTGCAAAACCAGCTCGTTCGTCGCGTCATCGTACGCATAGACGAAGCACGCATCGGTTCCAAAGGCGCGCGCCACCGCAATCGCAACGGTGTCGGTAACCTCTGCGAGGTCGAGCGAGCTGGTGACGGCCGCGACCGTCTCCGAGAGCAGGCTGAGGTGCCGTACCGCGCGCGCTGTCGATGCATTCGTCGGGTCTGTCATGCCGTCTCGTGCCGACGGTAGCACGGCACTCCTAGCGGGCTCTACGCCTCAGGCCACGAGCGATAGTCGTGCGTCGTTCTCTGCGGCCTCACGCGCACGAGCCGGAAGATACTGATGCCAAGAGCGAGGAATCGCCCGCGTGCCGAGCGTGAGATAGACATCCGGATGCGGTGCGCGCGGCGATTTGTGCAAAGGCATCCCTGCCTCGTGCGGCAAACGGTCGCGTTTACGGAGGTTGCATGGTGAGCAGGCCGTGACCACGTTTTCCCACGTCGACTCGCCGCCCCGCGAGCGCGGATTGACATGATCGAGCGTCAGTCGCGCGCCGCTACCGCAGTATTGGCAGGCATTGCCGTCGCGGGCGAACAACGCACGCCGCGTGATGCGCCGCGACGTAAAGCGCGGCACCTTGACGTAGGAAACCAGCCGGATCACGACAGGGTGCGGCAGCGTCGTGGACGGCGAGCGGATCATGCGCTCCGGATGGGCCTCGAGCACGACGGCCTTCTGTGACAGGACGAGGCTACACGCCCGCCAAACGCTCGTCACGTTGAGCGGTTCGTACGTCGCGTTTAACACGAGCACACTGCCTGTAATCACCCCACGAGAGTAGCAACGGCATCCCGGTGTTCACCGAAACGCGACCGTTAGCGCAACGCGTGGGTGATCGCCTGCTGCTCCTCGGGTGTCAGCGCCAACGAGCCGGCACCGCCGCGCAGGACGTCCTTGACAAACACGCTGGTGCCCGAGCCGGCATGTACCGCGCTGATCACGATGCCGGAGCCGTTGCGATCCAGCAGCGCCAGCGACGTCGAGCGGCGCCCCTCTTCGTCTTCGTTAGCGTCGAAGCGCACGATCGATCGGCGCCTCAGCAACACGTCGAGCGTCCCGAGCGCAGAGACCACCTCGTCCCGCAGGTGTACGCCATCCGTTTCGAGGCGCTCCATCCGCGCCTGCATGCCAACTGCGAACTCGACCAGATCGACCGGCTCTCCGTCCAAGAGGGCCTGCTCGGCACGACGCAACCGTCCAGCCCAGCGCGCCGTCCGTGCCGCAATCACGAGCGCCACAATGGCGAGCGCAACACCAACCGCCCCAACGATCAACGCCACCGTGCCCTGCAGTTCGGCGGTCACCGCAATCCCTGCACTCAGGCGGGCTTAAGGCGGAACTGGATCTCGTAGACGCCGATGTTGTTATCGATGTTCTGCTCGCCCGGCACCTTCTCGACCGTCACCTTGGCGGTGACGACGCTATCGAAGACGATGTCGGAGAGACCAAACGGAATCTCGACCGTGCCTTGCGCTCCTGGATCGAGCGTGGTGATCTCGCCGGTCGGCAACGCGCGGTCGTCCATGCCCTTGGCGCGCAGCACGATGTTGATCTTGACGGAGACCTCAGTCGCATCGCCCGAGTTCTGCACTGTAATCGCCAGCGACATGTTGTTGGCGCTGTCGACCTCGTTGACCGAGGCGGGGTCGAGCTGCGTGGTGCCTGGATTGAAAGCCGTGCTGACCAGCGTCGTCCCGTGCAGTGCGCCAGCCGTCGTGCCAGCCGAAGCCTCTGTCGACGTGACAACCGAGCCGTCGTCCGCTGTGCTCGTCACGACCGTACCCCCACCATCGACGGGGGTGCCACCAAGCAGCGCGTTGAGGATCGACTGCATGCGCTGCGGCGCTGCGAACTCGATCAGTTTCGGATCAACGAATTGCGAATCGTCAACCGTCGCATTGATCGACTTCTGTGCGAGCACTTGCTTGCTCGGCTCTTGATACGAGTCGGTGTAGACCACGTCAGACGCGATCAGGCGCTGGAACGTCGCGGCGACAGCAGCAGACTGCTCAAGTGGAACCTGTCCGGTTGTACCTGCGGCCGTAAAGGCCTCGGCCAGTGCGCGCTGGAGACCTTGCAGGCCACTGACGCGGTACTGCATCGTCTGGACGAGGAACGGCGTATACGGCGAGAGCCCGTCGGGAGCGCTGAGCGCTGCTGCGTTGGTCGCGATCTGCTGCTGCGCCTGGATCTCACGATTGAGCGACTTGTTGAGACCATCGGGCGTCTGTCCCGCCGTCAAGATTGCCGCCGAGAACTCCGAGCCGACAGTGCCCGACGCCTTCGCGACCTCATTCGACTGCGCGACGAAACCCTGATACGAGGAAACCTCGCGGTCGCGCTGACAACGTTGCACGAGGAAGTAGCCGGCAACAACGACAATCAGGATGCCAACTGCGAGAACGAGCAGGCGCTGAGGACCCTTGCCACGCGCAGCGCCCGGCAAGGAAGGCCGCTTGCGCCCAGATCGCTCGGGCGGGGCCTCGTCGTACTCGTCGTCAAAAAAGGAAAGGAACGCAGACATAAATGGCGAAACGGGAGCAGTGTTGTTCCGGTCTTTCGCCACATTACCACTCGCTCCTCCCAAATACCTGCGGCAGGCGCTGTGACCGTTCGTCCCGTCCGCAGTGCACCGCACGGTGTACCGCCGCTTTTTCCTGAGGGAATCGTCGCTGATCGGTACCGAATTATCGAAACAATTGGGGTGGGTGGGAGTGCCACCGTCTTTGAGGCGGAGGATCTTCTGACCGGCGAACTGGTTGCCCTCAAGGCAATCCCAGCCGAGGAGAAGCTTCGTCGCCGCGCGCGTCGCGAGATGCGAGCAGTCAGTTCGCTCGACCATGGCGCGATCGTGCGCATGCTCAGCAACGCCGAGGACGAGAACTACATCTTTGTGTCGTTTGAACTCGTCCGGGGCAACGACCTCTCGGTCGTGCTGCGCGAGCGACGACTCGAGGAGTCGGAGATTCTGCGCGCCGTCGCGGCGGTCTGTGATGCCCTCGAACACGCGCATGCCCGCGGCGTCATCCATCGCGACGTCAAGCCGGGCAACATCCTGCTGCGCGAGGACGGCATTCTCAAGTTGACCGACTTCGGTATTGCCCAGATGGACCATCCCGATGCGACGGTCGATGAGAGCCTCCTTGGCACGCTCTCGTACATGGCTCCCGAGCAGGTGCGTGGTGAGATGCTGACGGGCTCCGTTGACGTGTGGGCGGCTGCACTCGTTGCCTACGAAGCGTTGACGCGCAAGAACCCGTACCGCTCTAAGAACCCCGTCGAGCTGGCGGAGAAGCACCGCAAGCTGCAGCTTTCGCTGCGTGCTGAGCGGCCCGACCTGCCAGAGGCCGCGACGAAGATGATCGACCGCGCCCTCGACCTCGACAACCAGCGTCGTCCCTTGCCGAGCCAGCTTCGGGATGCGCTGCTGCGTGGTGCGGTGGCCATGGAGCGTGGTGGCGCCGAGCTTGATCCGTCGATTGAGATGCCGCCGATGGAGCCCCGAGTCCGGCTGCGCAAGCGGTGGTTGCGTGCTGTGCCAGATCTGATTGACGTGCACCGTGAGCGTGAGCGCCATCAGCACGATCAGACGAGCGGCCCGTCACACGTGGAGGTGCGCTTCGCGGCGGCGCTGACCCGACTACAACCTCACTGGCCCGTTGCCCTGACTGGTTGCGCCAGCGTCGCGTTGCTTGGTGCCCTGCCGTTCTATCCAACGGGCTGGCCGTTTGCGATCGCACTGCTGGCAACCATCGTCTCGCTGCGGCTACCACTGCTTGCGGGTGGCCTCGTCTTGGCAGCGGCCCTGCCGTTGCTTGGCAACCTTGCTTTCGGTCTGGTCCCCGGGGGTGCCCTGCTTGCCCTTGCCTGGGTGATCTTGATGGCGCGTGATGGCCGCCGCGTCTTGCTCCCCGTGCTGGCACCGCTCTGCGCCCTCTGCTTCGCGTGGTCGCTCTATCCACTGCTCGCCGGCTCGTCGCCGCGCGCCTACATTCGTGGCGCTCTCGGTGCCGCTGGCGCCTTGGCGATGACCCTGACGCTTGGCTTGGCCGGCTATGGCTCGCCGTTTAGCCCGACGCCACACTTGACGACGCTTGGCACCGAACTGGCCGGTGCTGATGATGCGATCGCCGCTGCCGGTGCGGTCGCCGCTGCGATTGGCTTCGGTCCCCTGCTCTTGGCAGTCGTCTGGGCTGCTCTCGCCGTGACGGTTCCACTCGTGTTGGCAGCGAGCGGACGGTCGCTGGTGATTGCCGCGGGTTTGTGGCTCAGCCTCGGTATGTTGGCCACGCTGGCGATCCCCGTGGTGATCACGGGTGCGCTATTTGCACCAATTCCGATCGTGATGGGCGCTGGGGCGGCGGGTATAGTGATTTTTGTCCGCTCTCGAAGCCTTGACACCGCCCCCGAGGCGGCCGTGGACAGCAAGTCAACTGGCAATCAGAGGATGTTCTAATGGGTTTTCTGCGACGCATCGAGAGTCGACTGGAGGGGGTCTTCGAAGGCGGCATTGGCCGTACGTTCCGCTCCCACGTCCAGCCCGTCGAGTTGGCCCGCAAGCTGACCAAGGAGATGGATGACAACAAGGTCATCTCCGTCCAGCAGGTCTACGTTCCGAATGCGTACACCGTCTTTTTGGCGCCCGATGATCGCGAGCAGTTCCTCGCCTATGAGGCGCGGCTGCGCACCGAATTGGCTGGCTATTTGACGGAGCATGCACGGCGCGAGGGCTACTCCCTCCCAGGCCGTGCCCGCGTGATGATCGAGACCGCCGACGAGTTGGAGGTCGGTACGTTCGGAATCGCAGCGGAGATGGAGGAGACGCCACCACCCGTGGCGATGGATAGTCCTCCAGCCGCCGAAGCCCTGCCTGCCGAGTTTGGTGGGGGTGCCGCTCCGCCCGCCGAGACCGCGCCGCCGGTTGCACCCGTGGTGCCGATCCCGCCCGTCGCTCCAATCATCGACCCGTTTGCTGTTGATGCCGCGGATGAGTTTGCTCCTGCCGCGCCGGCTCCACCAGCCGCACCGGTTCCACCGGTTGTGCCAGCAGCGCCCGTGATTGCGGCTGCTGCGGTGGCAGCCACGACACCTGCGCCTGACCCCGTACCTGCTGCACCAGTTGAGCCACCCGTCGCGCCGCCTGCCGCCGCCAGCTGGACGTTGATCTGGCCGGGTGGCGCGGTGCCGATCGGTGACAAGGCGCTCGTGATCGGCCGTAGCAAGGACTGTGATGTCCCCCTGGCCGATGGCAATGTGTCACGACGCCACGCCGAGCTCGGCCGCAGCGAGGAAGGCTTCGTCCTGCGTGATCTCGATTCGACCAACGGCACGATGGTCAATGGGCGCCGTGTTCGCAGCGCCACGATTGGTGCCGGAGACGAGATCACGATCGGGATGAGCACGTTGCGAATCGAGCAGCGGCACGGCTGAGCGATGGTTGATCAGGCACTCCTCTTGCTCCGTGTTGGAGTGCTGGTCTTGCTCTATCTGTTCGTCTGGCGGATCGCGCGGACGGCTATTCGCGACGTCCGTGGCTCGTCCGAGAGCATGATTCTGAGCCCGGGTCATGGCTTTGACCCGCAGCCAGTCCCCGCCGCGCCCTCCAAACCGACAGCGCCTGGTCGCCTCGTCGTGGTTGAGAGCGACATCCTGCCGATTGGTGCTGCCGTCGTGCTCGACCAGCCCGAGGTGCTGCTCGGCCGCGACCCCCATGCGGCTGCCGTTCTCGATGGCGATGGCTTCGTCTCCGGCCGTCACGCGATGGTGCGCCTTCGTGGCGGTTCTCCGACGGTCAGCGACCTTGGCTCGACGAATGGGACCTACGTCAACGGCAACCGGATTGCCGCAGAGACCCCGCTCTTCGAGGGCGATGAGGTTGCCGTCGGCTCGACGCGGATGATCTACGAGCCGGGAACGACGCAATGATGCTCGTCGTCCGCGAGACGGGAGCCTGCAGCGACGTTGGGCAGGTTCGCCAGTCGAACGAGGATGCGCTCGTACTCTCGGACCCGGTCTTTGCTGTCGCCGATGGGATGGGTGGCGCTCGTGCGGGCGAGGTCGCCAGCGCCATGGCCGTCGCCGCCCTCCATGGGCTGCAAGGCGGCGAACAGCCTCTGGCCCACGCCATTGAGGACGTCAACCTGCGGATTCACACCGCAGCCAAGAACGACCCCTCGCTGCTCGGCATGGGCACCACGATCACCGCGGCCATGCTCGATGGCGATGCCTTGGTGCTTGGGCACGTCGGCGACTCGCGCGCGTACCTGTTTCGGTCCGGACGCCTGCAGCAGCTGACCGACGACCATTCGCTCGTGGGCGAGCTCGTGCGCCGTGGCACGTTGACGCCGGCCGAGGCCGAGCGGCACCCACAGCGCTCGGTGATAACCCGCGCCTTGGGGGCCGAGCCCCGCGTCGATATCGACGTGTTGCGCATTGCGATTGAGGCCGACGATCTGATCTTGCTCTGCAGCGACGGCTTGACGGGGATGGTCTCCGACGCCGAGATCACACGCATCTTGCGTGGCGGCGGCTCGCTCGAGCAGCTCGCTCAACACCTCGTTACTGCCGCCAATGGCGCGGGAGGCGAAGACAACGTCACTGCCGTGCTCTTACGCATGGGTACCCGCGGCGTGGAGGACACAGAACCCGAGCGGCCTCCGATCGTGATTCTGCCCCCGACTGCACTCGCTCGCGGCCCGCTCCCCGTGCCCATCGCCCCGGAGAACCATCGCCGTCGCGGGGTGAGCCTCCTGGCAGTTGGCATCGTCGCGGCCGTGGGTGTTGTGCTCGCCGTGGTCATTGCGGTTGGGCTGCAGTGGGCCCACTTTGTGGGTGCCACCCCTGCGGGTCGCGTCGCGATTTACCAGGGGCTGCCATTCGAGCTGACGAGCGACGTCACTCTCTACCGCGCAATCACGATCACCGACGTCCCGACGGCCGTGCTGTCTGCGGACCAACGTGCAACCTTGCTCGACCAGCGCATCGGTTCGCTGGGCAGCGCTGAGGACCGCGTTGCGACGCTGACCTCCGCCTCGCCCTGGCTGCGGCTGCCGCCGAGCGCGCCGTGATGCCGGATCGCGGATTTCTCCGCCTGCCCGCGCGCAACCGCGAGTTGGCGCTGATTGCCCTCGCCTTGCTGATTGCCACTACCGGCTTTGCGGCAGTCCAGCTCGCACGCGCCCAGGAGTTCGCGGCTTCGCCGTTGATCGCCGCCGCCTTCTTTGCCGGCGCCTACCTGATCGCACACCTCGTCGTTCGCATCACGCTGCCAGACGCCGATCCCTACGTCCTACCGATCACTGCTGTCCTGACGGCGCTCGGGCTGATCGAGATCTACCGCATCGATGCCACGCTTGCGCGTGACCAGGGCCTCTGGATCGTGCTTGGTCTGGTGCTCTTCGTCGGTGTGATTGTTGCCTTCCGCAATATTCGCCGACTCGAAACGCTGCGCTATACGTGTGGTGCCGTCGCCGTCGGGCTCTTGCTGGTGACGATTCTGCTGGGTTCGGAGGTCAATGGTGCGCGCCTCTGGATTCGGGTCGCAGGGCTGCAGATCCAGCCGGGTGAGTTCGCCAAGATCCTGCTCGTGATCTTCCTCGCGGGCTATCTTCGCGAGCGCCGTGAGGTGCTGGCCGCACCGGTCCGCAAGGTACTCGGCATCGGTGTGCCGGCACTGCGCCATTCGCTACCGCTGCTGATCATCGCCGGCGCATCGCTCGTGCTGCTGGTCGCCATGAACGACCTTGGTTCATCCTTGCTGTTCTACGTGATCGCGCTGGCGATGCTCTACATCGCAACCGGTCGCCTGCTCTTTGTTGGTCTTGGTGCGGGCCTCTTTGCGCTCGGTGCCGCCGCCGCTCTCCAGATCACGCCGCGTGTGCAGACCCGCATCGACGGTTGGTTGCATCCGTGGGCCGATGAGCAGGCGCAATGCTGCTACCAGATCACGCAGTCGATCTACACGATTGCGGATGGTGGTGTGCTCGGTGCGGGTTTTGGTCGCGGCTTAATTCTCAATAGCGGTGGCGGCACGATCATCCCGTATGCCCAAACCGACTTCATCTACTCCGTGATTGCGAATGAGATGGGGCTCGTCGGTGCCACTGCGGTGATCCTGCTCTACCTGCTGCTTGCGTGGCGCGGCTTCCGCATTGCCACTGTCGCGGATGATGGCTTTTCCAAACTGTTGGCAGCGGGCCTCGCGACGGCCGTCGCCTTTCAGGTCTTCGTGATCGTGGGTGGCGTGATTCGCCTGCTCCCCCTGACGGGTCTGACGCTGCCGTTCGTGTCGTATGGCGGTTCGAGCGTGACGGCTAACTTCGCGATCGCCGGACTCCTGCTCTGTATCTCGCAACGCGCGAATCGAGAGCGCGCATGAACCGACGCATCGGCAACCTCTTCATCGTGCTCGCCGTCGGCCTGCTCGGTCTGATCGCGATGACGACGTACTGGCAGGTCGTCGCTCGCTCCTCGCTCGAGGCGCGGCAAACCAACGTACGACTCGTCTACCGCGACCTCGCAATCGACCGTGGCTCGATCGTCTCGTCGGATGGTGTCACGCTCGCCGAGTCCAAGCCCGGCACGCTCGACGGTCGCACCGTCTACTTCCGCCACTATCCGACAGGCGGGCTGGCTGCGCAACTGGTGGGCTACTCGTCGCTACTCGCCGGCCGCGCGGGTCTCGAACGCTCGCTCGATCCAGAGCTGACGGGTAGCACAGGCGACTTGGCTGGCGTCGTCAACTCGTTCGATCGCCTGAAGGGCGACACCGTCCGTGGTGACGAGGTTGTCTTGCGTCTCAACGCGGCGGCGCAGAAGGTTGCGATGGACGAGCTGACCAAGCTTGGGGTGCGGGGCAGCGTCGTCGTGCTCGATCCAAGCAACGGTGGCATTCTCGTGATGGCGTCGACGCCGACGTTCGATCCAAACACGGGCCTCGAGCAGGCCCTCAGCGACCCCGGCTCGCCGCTCCTCAACCGAGCCACCCAGGGTCTCTATCCGCCGGGCTCCACCTTTAAGGTCGTGACTGCCGCCAGTGCGCTTGATGCGGGTGTCGTGACCCCCGAGACGAACTTTCCTGGTCCCTCCTGTATCGACTCGGGCGGGCAGAAGCTCTGTAACTTTCGCGACCGTGCGTACGGGCCGCACACGCTTTGGCTACGCGCTGGTCCATTCGATCAACACCACGTTTGCTGAGGTTGGTGCCGACCTTGGCAAGGATCAGCTCGAGGCAACGATGCGTGGCTTCGGCTTCTTCTCGCGCTTCCCTTGGGACTATCCGCCGGAGCAGTCGTTGCCGTCCGGCATCTTTAATCGCCGTGGCAACCTGATCGATCCGAGTGCGCCGATCGACGTGCCCCGGATCGCGATCGGCCAGGAGCGACTGCTGGCGACACCACTGCAGATGGCCGAGGTCGCCACCGCCGTCGCCAATGGTGGTCAGATCGTGCAACCCGAGCCAGTGCAGGAGGTGCGTGCACCAGATGGTTCGGTGGTGCGACGACCCTCCCCGGTCTACCTCGGCCGGGCAATGACGACCGAGACCGCGGCCACGCTCCGCGAACTGATGAAGCAGGTTGTTGACGAGGGCACGGGTGGCGCGGCAGCCGTCGCGGGACTCGACGTGGCGGGCAAGACGGGCACGGCAGAGACCGGCACCGCCGGCAAGAACGACGCCTGGTTTATCGGTTTTGCGCCGGCTGAGGCCTCTCGTTTTGCCTTCGCTGTGCTGGTCGAAGACGTCGACGGAACCGGCGGCGACGTGGCCGCACCGATCGCTGCAGCCGTGCTACGGGCGCTAACTGCGCAGACAACGTGAGACAATCCCCAATGGAACAACATTGAGCCACATGGACGACACCTCTCCCGGCGCCCTCTTTGATGGGCGCTACCGCATCGTTGGCCGACTTGGTCAGGGCGGCATGGCGCGCGTTTTTCTTGCGCAAGACGAATCGCTGCACCGCCAAGTCGCCGTCAAGGTGCTGGCCGATCGTCACAGCGACGATCCCCACTTCATCGAGCGCTTCCAGCGCGAAGCCCGCGCAGCAGCGCGCCTGAACCACCCGAACATCGTCCAGGTCTACGACCAGTCACAGACCGCAGGCATGTCGTACATCGTTCAGGAGTACGTCGAAGGCGAGACGCTGAAGGACCTGATTCGACGCGAGTCGCCGATCGAGCCGCGGCGAGCGATCACGATTGCGCTGCAGATTTTGGCTGCCCTCCGCATCGCGCATCAGCAAGGCGTGATCCACCGTGACGTCAAGCCTCAGAACATCCTCGTCCAGCCCGACGGCAAGATCAAGGTCGCCGATTTTGGTATTGCCAGTGCCGGCGATACCGAGATGACGGAGGCCGGCTCAATTGTCGGTACGGCCCAGTACCTCGCGCCCGAGCAGGCCCGCGGCTTGCCGGTCGGGCCACCAGCCGACCTCTACGCCGTCGGCATCGTCCTCTACGAAATGCTCTCGGGCCGCGTTCCGTTCGAAGGCGAGGCCGCCGTCACCGTTGCCATGCGCCACGTACAGGAGGCTCCCGAGGCGCTGACGGATCGCAATCCGCTCGTGCCCGTTGCTCTTGAATCGGTTGTCATGCGAGCGCTCGCGAAAGATCCGACGCAGCGCTACCAGAGTGCCGACCAGATGGGCATCGAGCTCGATCGCGTGCGTCAGGGACTACCGATCAGCGACGAGACGTCCGTGATCGGTGCGGCCACGATCGCGATGACCCAGCTGGCCAGCGAGACGCTCGTTGCTCCCCCGCTGCCGCCACGCGAACCGCCACCAACGCGCGGAGGCAATCCCAATCGCAAGCGACTGTGGATTCTCTTGCTCGTGATCGGTGTCGTCCTGCTCGCGGGCGTTGCCGGTGTCTACGCCTTTACTCGCGGAGGGTCCGATGGCGGCAGCACGACCACGGCGTCGACGGCGACGGCGACGACCAGTGCGCTTGTCGAGATCCCCGACCTCGTCGGACAGACGCAAGCAGACGCAACCGCGACCCTCGAGCAGCTCGGACTGGTTGTCCTCATCACTGAGCAGAGCTCGGCTGACGTGCCCGCGGGCGAGGTCATCGCCCTGCGTCCAAACGCGGGTGGAAAAGTGCCGACAGGTACCACCATCGAGCTCCAGATTTCTGCTGGCCCGAATCTCGTCACCGTCCCAGACGTGCAGGGTGCTGACGGGGGCGATGCAACCGCACAGATCGAAGCGCTCGGCCTCCTCGTCTCCATGGTGGAAGATTCGTCTGACAGCGTCGCCGTCGGCCACGTTATCTCGCAGGCGCCATCGGGTGGCGTTGGTGTCAAGACAGGCTCGACCGTCACGCTGACCATCTCGAAGGGCAAGCAGACGGCCACCGTGCCAAACATCACGAAGATGGACATCACGAACGCCCAAAACACCCTGACCGCGGCTGGGCTCGTGCTCGGCTCAGAGACGCAAGCGAATGACGCGGCGCCTGTCGGTCAGGTGATCAGCCAAGACCCCGCCGTCGGCACCAGTCTCCCTCAAGGTGGCTTCGTCAACGTCGTCGTCTCCAAGGGCCCTGTCAGCGTCTCGGTGCCGTCCGTCGTCAACATGACCCGCAGTAATGCTGAGGCGCAGATCACCAACGCTGGCCTGATTGCCAACACGCAAGAGACCGCTGTCACCGACCCTGCCCAGGACGGCATCGTCGTTTCGCAGGACCCAGCGAGTGGCTCATCGAGGCCACAGGGCTCGACCGTCACGATCGTCGTTGGGCGCTACTCGGGGACGACCTAGTGGCCGAGCGGTTGCGGGTTGCCGTGCTCGGTGGCGGTCGCTCCTCGGAGCACGAGGTGTCGCTGCGCTCGGCCGACAGCGTTGCCGCGGGCCTCGACCCGACGCGCTTCGACGCCGTGCGCATCACCATCTCGCGCGAGGGCGTCTGGACCGCTGCCGACGGCTCGGTCGTGTCGCTGACGCCCGGTCAGGGCGGACCGCTCGGCTGCGATGTCGTCTTCCCTGCGCTGCACGGCCCGTTCGGTGAGGACGGCACGGTCCAGGGCCTGCTCGAGATGCTCGCCGTCGCGTACGTCGGCTCGGGCGTGCTCGGCTCGGCCGCGACGATGGACAAGCACGTCTGCAAGGTGATCCTGCGTAGCCAGGGGATCGATGTCGCCCGCGACCTCCTGGTCTTCCACCGAGCACCAGATCGGAGCTGCGGCCCACGCGCACATCGCCACCGCGCTCGGGTATCCCGTCTTCGTCAAGCCGGCCCGCCTCGGCTCCAGCATCGGCATCAGCAAGGTGGCCGACGCCGCTGCGCTGGAGGCTGCACTCGACCTCGCCTTGGCGCACGACTCGAAGGTCCTCGTCGAGGAGTTTCTCGGTGGAGAGGAGGTCGAGGTGAGCGTGCTCGGCAACGATCCAACCCGGCTCGAGACCTCCGTCGTCGGGCAGATTGGCTACGAACGCGAGTGGTACGACTACGAGGCCAAGTACGCGCCGGGCGGCTCGTGGCTGGACGCTCCAGCCGCGCTGCCTGCGGGCGTCGCCGAGCAGATTCAGGCGACGGCCCGACGCGCCTTCGCGGCCTGTGCATGCCACGGCATGGCGCGGATCGACTTCTTTTGCTGTGCCTGAGGGCCGGCATCGTGCTGAACGAGATCAACACGATCCCCGGCTTTACGGCGACGAGCTACTACGCGCGCATGTTCGAGGCCAGCGGTGTCGCCTACAGCGACCTACTGACGCGCCTGATCGAGCTCGCGCTCGAACGCTTCGCTGCCGAGTCCTCGCTGCTCCGCTAAATGCGACGAAGGGGTCAGACCCTTTAGTCGCATGACCGCAGAGGGCGCATCGACGACAACACCCGTGTGGAGGGAATGCGACTAAAGGGTCTGACCCCTTCGTCGCATTCACGCACCAATCGGCACGCCGACGACACGAATGTCGTTGATGCGCAGCACATAGGCTCCACGCTCCGCTGGCAGCCCACTAATCCAGACCAGCACCGTCGTGACGGGTCCGTCGGTGGCGAACGCGCAGTACCGCTCGGTCGCGCCGCAGCGTGACGGGCTCGGACAGGGTGATCCATCCTCGCGGCGCTGTCGCGGGCTCGCTACCACGCACCGCGTAGAGAGCAATCGTGGCGCCGACCGGTGCGGTCCGAAGCACGATCCGCGTGACTCGACTTGGCTGCGCAAGGCGGAGGACAAGACCGACGCCACCCTTATTGCCAAAGCGTGCTGCTCTTGTAGATCTCCGTCGACCAACCCGTCTTCCGCGAGCGATCAATCACAAAGCGCGCATCCGCGTTGTTCTCTTGGCGATCGCCCGCCGGGTCGAGCGCCATGATGCCGACGACTCGGATTGGCCTCGGCGTGCGATTAGCCCCGGTCGGCACCGTTTCGACCGTCGTGATCACCGACTCCTCGGTCGTCGCCCAGCCCTCAACCGTCGCGGTGTTCGCGACGGTGGTGACGAGGCCCGGCAGCCCGGTCGTGACAGCACGCTGCTCGGCGTCGCGTCGGTCGACCACTGCAATCGCCACCACCACGGCCAGCGCCACGACCGCAACTGCAAGCGCCCCAACGAGCAGCTTGAGCCCGCGATTGCCGCGCTCGCCCGCTTCTCGCTGCGGTGCCTCAAGCGGTGCGAACGGCTCCCAGTCGACACTGCCCGCGAGCGGCTGGAGCCCATCGTCAATCCGCCGGAGAGCATCGCGCGCATGCGCCGCAGACGGTGGGTTGATCGAAGCCATGCTCTGCAGCAAGCCTGCGAAGCGCGGAGACAGACCCGGCACTTCGAGCAGGCTCGCGTCGTCCGAGATCGCCAGCACCTCGCGCAGGATCGCTGCGAGCGCACGCACGTCGTCGTCTGGTTGGTCTGCCGGCCGAGCCAGCCCTGCCGTCGCCAAATCTTCTAGCCGTGGCGGCCCCGTTTCGTCGAGGATCAACGCATCGAGGCTGACCGACCCCTGCACCAAGCCGCGTTCGTGCAACGTCGCCAACGCGTCTGCAACTGCAACGCCCAGCGCAGCCGCATCGGCTCCGGTCAACTGGCCTCGAGCCGAAAGTCGCAGGCGCGCCGTCTGCCCCGCGCGCGCCGGCGTGACGACGTAGCGCGTGTCCCCTTCCACGCCATGGTCGAGTATCACCGGCAACGACGGATGACGCACAGCAACGAGTGCTGCCAGCGTCGCATCGGCCTGTGGATGGTCCTCAAGCAGCGTCACGACGACCGCGCCACCACTGACTGCGTCGCGTCCGCGCCAGACCACGCGCCCGGGCGCCGAGGCCTCTGGGACCTCGAGCGTGTAGCGGCGTGCGATGACCCGACTGCTCACACGGCGCAGCGTACTGCACCGCGCTGGCACCGGCCGTCCCCCGCTCCTGCCAAACTGCCGCCAGATGGTTCTCTCTGACCGTGGAATCCGCGCCGCGATTGCGGCAGGGCGCATTGCGCTCGATCCGTTCGACGAGACGTTGATTCAGCCTGCCAGCGTCGACGTACGTTGCGATCGGCGCTTCCGTGTCTTTCGCAACAGCCGCTACGGCCACATCGACGTCAAACAGGAACAGGCCGAACTGACCGAACTGATCGAGATCACCGACGGTGGGCCGTTTATTCTGCACCCGGGCGAGTTCGTGCTCGGCGCCACGCTCGAGCGCGTCACCCTCGGTGACGACATCGTCTCGCGCCTCGAGGGTAAGAGCTCGCTGGGACGCCTCGGTCTGCAGGTCCACTCGACCGCGGGCTTTATCGACCCCGGCTTCGATGGTCACGTCACGCTCGAGCTCGCGAACGTCGCCAACCTGCCGATCACGCTCTATCCCGAGATGAAGATCGGACAGCTGTCGTTCCTCAATCTCGACGGTCCCGCCGAGCACCCGTACGGCTCCGGAGCGCTCGGTTCGAAGTACCAGGGCCAGGTTGGCCCGACGCCAAGTGCGTACTGGAAAAACTTCCAGTAACCACGTCCGATCCCGTTGATATCTTCCCGCTACCGCGGAAGGGAGGTGGTCCGTTCTTGAGTAGCAACTGTACGGCAAGTGGAGGTCGGCGCACGTAAGGGCGTGTCCCTGGACCGACAGGGAATCGTCTAGCCAACGTTGGGGCAGCGGCACACCGTCGCAGCGCACCTTACGTATGACCAGCGTTCGACCGGAGGGCCGGGTGGGCAACCACCCGGCCCTTCTTCGTTGGCGCGTACACTCCGCGGTATGCGACGTCTCGAGCCGCTCCTCGTGCTGCTCGGGTATAGCGTCGGCTCGCTCGTCCTGATCGGTCGCTTTGTCCTCCAAGCGCCCCGCGACGCCGTCGTCGGCAGCTTCGGGGGCGACCAGGGCTTCTTCGCCTGGTCACTCGTGCATTGGCTCGAAGTCTTGGCGGGCAACCAGTCGCCCTTCCTGACCGATCGTATTGACGCGCCGATGGGCTTCAACCTCGCCTGGGCGACCACGATCCCGGGGCCCGCGTTGCTCTTTGCGCCCCTGACCGCGCTCGCCGGTCCGCTCGTCACGTACAACACGCTCGCAATTGCGGCCCCGGCCCTGGCTGCGTGGACGGCGTACCTGCTCTGCCGTCACATCACGCAGGACTCGTTGGCTGCGATCTTGGGTGGCTGGATCTTCGGCTTCTCCTCGTACCTGCTCGGCCAAACCCTCAACCACCTCAACCTCGCGCTGGTCGCCGCACTACCGCTGATCGTGCTGGTCGTGATTCGCCTCGTCGAGCAGTCGATTCGTCCGGGTCGCGGAGTCTTGGCTCTGGCTGGGCTGATTGCGCTGCAGTTTCTGATCTTCACCGAGGTTGCTGCAACGGCGACGGTGGTCGGGAGCATCGCGCTCCTCGCTGCCATCGCGATTGGTCCGAGCGAACTCCGTGGTCGGATCCTGCGGACGCTGCCGTTGATCGTGGCGGGGTATGCCCTTGCGATCGCGATCATCTCACCGCTTCTGCTTGCTGCCTTGCTGCACCCGAACCCAATCAACGACCGGATCCGACCCGATCTCTATCCGCTCGATCTCAAGAACCTCGTCGTCCCGACGGTGATCACGTGGGTGGGGGGTGCGCGCTTCCAGGCCGACTCGTTGCAGTTTGTGGGCAACCTCACCGAGCAACTGGCCTACCTCGGTCCGCTGCTCATCCTTGCTGCGTTGGGTGGCATCTGGCGCTGGCATCACGAGCGGTTCGTGTGGGTGATTGTCGTCACGACCGTGGCCGCGATCGTGCTGTCATTTGGTTCGCATCTGACAATCAGCGGCGACGCGTACTGGAGCATGCCGTGGCAGGTCGTTACGCACCTGCCTCTGATCCAACTCGCCTTGCCGACGCGCCTCGTCGTCTATGCGTGGCTCGGGCTTGCCCTCCTCGGCGCTCTGTTTGTGACCCGCCAGCGAGGCGATCGGCTGCCGTGGTACGCAGCCCGTCTGGGTCTGCTTGTGATCGCGCTGATCTGCCTGTTGCCGACGCCGCGTGCCGATCTCTGGCGGACAGATTTGGAGACGCCGCCGGGCATTCAAGACGCCACAGCGACCGCCGCGATTCCCGACGATGCGGTCGTACTGATCTTGCCTTACTCGTTCCGTGGCAACGGCATGTACTGGCAGGCGCTCGCCAAGATGCGCTACCGCATGGCTGGTGGCTATAGCGCGGCTGTGCCTCCGCGGGACTACCTCCCGTTCCCGATCCTCAGCGCCTTCTACAACGAGCAGCTGCCCGCGAACCCCCGCCAAGAACTGCTGCGCTACCTCGCGTTTACTGGGACCTCGTGGGTCTTGGTCGACGCCAAGCATCCGGGCCCGTGGGCCCCATTCTTGCGCGAGGCCGGTGGCGTTCGCTCTGAGGTTGGTGGCGTCGTGCGCTATCGCTTCGACCCGGCGGTTGTGCGGGCCCAGGTAGACGGTGCCTGACACGACTTGCCGGAAACCGGTAACGTTCCGCCGTGCCCGAGAATGAGTCCCCAGACGTCGTGCTGACCGCGATCCGTGCAGAGCAAGCGCGCGTTGTCTTGCTCGACCAGGTGCTCTCGCAGGCGCCGCCCGAGCAGGTCATGGAGCACGCAACGGATCTCGGCATCGAGCTTGGCGGGCGTCGCAGTGTGCTGGTCGTTGGCACCGTCTCCACTGCCGTCTTGGAGCGCCTGCGCGATGCCGCCTTGCTCGTTGGCGTTCGGAGCGGAACGATTGTCGCGATTGTTAGTGGCCGCGTCCCTCGTGGTGCTGAGACGGCAGGCCTCGGTCGTCCAGGACTTGGTGTAACCGGTATCCGAACCTCGTTCGGCGAGGCCGGGCGTGCGCTCGAGGTTGCCAGCAGGCTCCGGTTACGCGGCGTCGTGCCCTTCGCCGACGTGCTTCCCGAGGCTCTGATCGGACAGGATCGCGAGACGCTCCGCGAATTGGTCGAGTTGACACTTGAGCCGCTGCAGAGCAATCGCCAAGGTGGCCCGCACTACATCGAGACCGCCACAACCTGGCTCCAGGAGGGTCTCAGCGTCGCGGCTACTGCCCGCGCACTTCACATCCACGAGCGCACGGTGCGCTACCGGCTCGCCCGGATTTCGAAGCTGACGTCACTCGATCTCCAGCATGCCGACGATCGCTTTCGCCTCGAGCTCGCGCTGCGAGGCGCGCGCCTGCTCGACGCAGCCTCCGACTAGGACCAGACCATCTCGTCTGTGTCGCCCCACTCGGCGGGCAGCGGGGTACCTGCCGAACGATGAAGCGCGAGCTTGAGCGTGCCGAGCCCCAGCACAGCGCACTTGACGCGCATCGCGGACAGCGGGATCGCCAACTCATCCAGGATTGCCTGCGACGGCAACGCGGCCGCCGCTTCGACGGTCAGCCCCTGCACGAGCTCGGTCAACATCGACGTCGCCGCCTGCGAGATGGCACAGCCGTGGCCCGTAAAGCGCATCTCCTCAATCGTCCCGTCGGTCATTTTTACCTGCACGATGACCTGATCTCCGCAGAGCGGGTTTTGCCCCTCAGCCTCGGCATCGCACTCGGCCATCGGGCCGTGGTGACGTGGATGCTGGTAGTGATCCATCAGATTCTCGCGGTAGAGATCGTCCATCGTCAGACTCCCATCACTCGGCGTACGTCGAGCAGACCATCAACGAGCCGATCGATCTCGGCTTCGGTGGTGGTGAGGTAGAACGAGGCGCGCACAGTGGCAGCGAGTCCGAGGCGTTCGATCAGAGGCTGAGTGCAATGGTGGCCGGCGCGCACACAGACAGCATGCCGATCGAGGATCTCGGCAATGTCGTGCGGGTGCACGTCGTCGAGCACAAAGGAGACGACGCCACCCCGTGCTGCCGCAGTCTGAGGTCCAATAATTCGCAGGCCCGGCACCTCGGCGAGACGTCCAAGCGCGTAGTCCGTGATCGCGTGCTCGTGGGCGTCAATCGCCTCGAGACCGACAGCGTGCAGGTAGTCGATTGCCGCGTGGAGCCCAACGGCCTCGGCGTAGGCGGGAGTGCCGGCCTCGAACTTCCAAGGCAGGCTATTCCACGACGTGCGCTCGAGCTTGACCGAGCGGATCATCTCGCCGCCCGTCAGGAAGGGCTGCAGGTCGGCGAGCAGCGATTCGCGACCCCAGAGTGCACCGATGCCTGTTGGCCCGAGCGTCTTATGCCCGGAGAAGGCGAGGAAATCCACATCGAGCGCCTGCACGTCGACGGGCCGGTTGGGCACCGTCTGCGCCGCATCGAGCACGACAACGGCGCCTTGCGCATGTGCCCAGGCGACGATCTCCGCTACGGGCGGCCGCACCCCAAGCGTGTTCGACTGGTGGGTCACCGCGACGAGCTTGACGTTGCCCTCACGCGCGATCGCGTCGAGCGCGTCGAGCTGGAGGTTGCCTTCGTCATCGATGTCGAGAAACCGCAACGTGGCCCCGGTCTGCTCGGCCAGCACCTGCCACGGCACGAGGTTGGCGTGGTGCTCGAGCACCGTGGAGACGATCACGTCCCCGGGACCACAGTTCTGCACGCCATACGTCTTGGCGACGAGGTTGAGCGCCTCAGTCGTATTGCGCGTAAAGATCACCTCGCGACGAGACGGTGCGTTGAGCAGCGCAGCAACGGCATCGCGTGCCGCTTCGAAGGCATCCGTGCTCTCCACGCCAAGCGTGTAGACGCCGCGATGCACGTTGGCATTCGAGGTGGAGTAGAAGTTCGTCATGGCGTCGAGCATCTGCTGAGGTTTCTGCGACGTCGAGGCCGAGTCGAGATAGGCCAGTGGCTGTCCGTGCAGTTTTCGCGCGAGAATCGGAAAATCGGCGCGGATGCGGGCTAGATCGGTCGGAGTGAGGGGGGAAACCGTCACGAGTTAGGGCAGTCTAACGCAGGAGCTTTTATTGATGTGCTCCCGATCACAATACGGGCGCAACAGCTTCTTAATACTGATCAGCGATCGTTCCCTCAATGCACGCCACGCCAGATCAGACCGTCAGATTTCGATTGCTCGCCCGTCGACTACAATGGGTGCAGTATTTCGGTGCCCCCCACGCCCAAATCGGGACTAGTTAATGCGTCGCTTTGCCTCTCTCCTAATCGCCCTCTCCGCTTTCGCGGTGACACCTGCGCTCGCAAACGCTGCGCCCTCGCAGGACTACGTCGTGATCCTCGACGACAGCGCCAACCTGACCAACAAGGTCAACTCGGAGGAGGCGCGCCAGAACGACGTCAGCCAGGTCTTCCGCCACGGCATCGACGGCTTTGTCGCCAGCCTCGACTCGACCGATGTCAGTCGGCTGCGCAACGACCCTCAGGTCTTGGTCGTCGAGCGCGACCGTCAGCTCTACGCTCTTGACGCAACGAGCGCTGCTGACGTACCTGCGGGCGCCAAGATCGGCTCCGTGATTCCGAACCGCTACATCGTCACGGTCGTGGCGAGCAAGCAGCCTGCAGTGTTTGCCCGCAGCGCCGGTGCCACACCACTTGCTGTCTTCACTCACGCCCTCAACGGCTTTACCGCCGACCTCACGGCCAGCCAGGTCGCAGCACTCGCACAGGACCCCTCGGTGACGCGCATTGAGCCCGATCGCGTGGTCGGCATCGACGCCACGCAGAACCCCGCCACGTGGGGCCTTGACCGCATCGATCAACGCACCCTGCCACTCAACTCGACGTACACCTACACCGTCACGGGTACTGGCGTGAAGGCCTACATCATTGATACCGGCATTCTGGGCACGCACAGCGACTTTGGTGGGCGTGTGCTGAGTGGCTACACCGCGATCAGCGACGGTAACGGCACAACGGACTGCAACGGCCACGGCACCCACGTCGCTGGCACCGTTGGTGGCACTACGTACGGCGTCGCCAAGGGCGTCAGCCTCGTTCCCGTGCGTGTGCTGTCGTGTGCCGGCTCCGGCACGAACACGGGCGTGATTGCCGGCATCGACTGGGTGACTGCCGATCACGCTGCCGGCACCCCCGCTGTCGCCAACATGAGCCTCGGCGGCTCGTCTTCGGCGTCCCTCAACGCGGCGGTCGCGCGCAGCGTTGCCGATGGCATCACCTATACCGTCGCAGCGGGCAACTCCAACACGGATGCCTGCACCTCGTCGCCTGCCAGCGAGCCCACCGCCATTACCGTCGGCGCCACGGGAAGCACCGATGCGCGCGCCTCCTACTCCAACTTTGGCACCTGCCTGGACATCTTTGCCCCTGGCTCGAGCATCACGTCGGACTGGTACACCTCGACGACGGCCACGGCCACGATCTCCGGCACCTCGATGGCCGCACCGCATGTGGCTGGCGTTGCCGCCCTGCTGCTCAGTGCCGATGCGACCGCCACCCCTGCCACGATCGCCTCGCGCCTGCTTGCCACCGCCACGCCGTCGGTGGTCACCGACCCCCAAGCGGGATCGCCGAACCTGCTGCTGGCGTCCGGCACATTCACACCCGGACCGGTGACAGCCCCCAGCGCACCGCGCAACCTTGTCGCGACTGTCGGCAATGCGCGCATTACGTTGACCTTCGACGTGCCTGCCGACACCGGCGGCGCTGCAATCACCGACTACGTCATCCAGCGGGCCTCCGTCGGCGGATCGTGGACGACCGTTGTCGATGGCGTCTCTAATGCGACCACAGCAACGATCACCGGCCTGACGAACGGCACGACGTACTCGTTCCGCGTGGCGGCAGTCAACAGTGCCAGCACTGGCGCATATTCGGGTGCCATTACGGCTGCGCCCGCACCTGCAACAACCATCGATGCCTTCGCCGATGCCGCACTGATCACCGGTTCGACGGGCGCGCTTGCCGGCACGACCGTCAACGCCTCGCGCGAGACCAACGAGCCGACCCACGGGGGCTACGGCGGCTCGGCGTCGATCTGGTACTTCTGGACGGCTCCTTCCAACGGCACGTTTGCCCTCAGCACGCTAGGCAGCTCGTACGACACGCTGCTCGGCGCCTACACAGGAACGACCGTTGGAGCACTTTCGACGCTCGCGGCAAACGACGATTCTGGCGGTGGCCTCTGGAGTGCGGTGACGGTCAATGTCACCGCCGGCACGACAATCAAGATCGCCATCGATGGCTACGGTGGCCTTCGCGGCAGCACCGTCTTAGGCTGGACCTTTACCCAGGCAGCGGCACCGACCGCGCCCGACGCTCCGACAGGAGTCACAGCCTCTGCAGGTAACGGCAAGGTCAGCGTCGCTTGGCTCGCACCCGCCTCAAACGGACGCAGCGCAATCACGGGTTACACCGCCACGGCCACTCCAGGTGGCGGCAAGTGTTCGACAGCAGGCGCGCGTGCCTGCACGGTCAAGTCCCTGCGCAACGGCACCGCGTACACCTTTACCGTCACTGCGACCAATGCGATTGGTACCAGCCCTGCCTCGGCAGCCTCCGCAGCCGTCACCCCCAGCACGCGCGCCGCCTCCTGGGGCCTTGACCGCATCGACCAGCGCGACCTCCCGCTCGACGGCACCATGGACCTCCAGGCCGCTAATGCCTCGGCTGGTGGCGGCTCGGGCGTGACTGCCTACGTGATCGACACCGGGGTACGCTCTGACCACGAGCAGTTTGGTGGCCGCGTCGCGAGTGGCTACACGGCTGTCAGTGACGGCAACGGCGCCGAGGACTGCAATGGCCACGGCACCCACGTCGCTGGCACAGTTGGTGGGGCCGACTATGGCGTCGCCCCGTCCGTCAGCATCGTCCCTGTCCGCGTGCTCGACTGTTACGGCTCGGGCAACCTTTCCGATGTGATCGCCGGCCTCAACTGGGTCGCCGCGAACCACGCACCCGGCCAGCTCGCAGTCGCCAACATGAGCCTCGGTGGTGGCTACTCCGAGGCACTCAACGCAGCCGTGCAGTCTGTCATCGACGACGGCGTGACCGTCGTTGTGGCCGCCGGCAACGACGGCATGGATGCCTGTGGCAATTCGCCCGCGTCCGTCGCGGCAGCAATCACGGTCGGCGCGACCGACTCCAACGACCAGCGTGCCTACTTCTCTGACTACGGCACCTGCGTCGATCTGTTTGCGCCCGGCGTCGACATCATGTCCTCTTGGCACGACTCGTCGACTGCCGCCGAGACGCTGTCCGGCACGTCGATGGCCGCGCCTCATGTCGCCGGCGGAGTCGCCTTGACGCTCGCGAGCACCCGTAGCACGTCCACGGGCGAGATCTCCACGAGCGTCCTCGGCAACGCCTCAAATAATCGCGTCGGCGATGCCCGTGCGGGCTCGCCCAACCGGTTGCTTTACATCGGCGGCATGCGTGACGGCAGCGCACCGGTGACACCCGTCACACCGCAGCCAGTCGCAACTCCGACCCCAAGTCGCACCTCAAGTACCCCAAGCGCACTCGCCGCCAAGCTCGCCATCACCCCCCGTGTTGCCAAGGCCAAGCGGGTCGGGCAGAAGCTGGTGCTGACGCTGCCAACCGCTAAGGGTGCTGTCTACAAGATCTACCGCGACGGCAAGCTGGTGCTCACGACACGCTCCTCGAGCCCGCGCGTGCTGGTTGGCAAGGGCAAGCGCATCGTCTTCCAAGTTCGAAAGGTGATGCCAACGGGGCTGTCGCCGCTCTCGAACAAGGTGATCGTGATCGGCACCCGCATCGTCGTCAAGCCCCGCTAAGGGCCCCCTCCGATCGAGCTCCGGGTAGGCTTCCGGCCATGACCGCGCCACTCAGCGTCCACCGTTGGTCCGAAGCTTCGGCCGCGGAACGTGCCGCCCTGCTCGAGCGTGGCCTTGGCGATGTTTTCGAGCCTGGGCTGCAGGCTTCAATCGTCGAGTTGGTCGCCGAGGTGCGCCGCGACGGCGACGCGGCTGTCTGCCGTGCCCTGGCCACGTTCGACGGCTGCCACGTGGAGCCGGCCGGCTTGCGGGTGACCGAGGCAGAGTTTGCTGCGGCCAAGAGCGAGACGCCCGAGGCTGTCCAGACGGCGATTCGCCACGCTATCGACCATTCCCGCCGCTTCAACGAGCAGGTGCTGCAGCACGGCGATTGGCGGCTGGAGCTCGAGCCAGGTCTCATGGTCGGCGAGAAGCGCACTGCGATCGCGAGCGCTGGTCTGTTTGTGCCAAGCGGCAAGGGCTCCTTCCCCAGCGTCCTGGTTCAGATTGGGACGCCAGCCGTCGTGGCGGGCGTCCCCGAGATCGCCGTTGTGGTGCCACCGATCCCCGGGTCAGACGGCAAGGTCGACCCTGCGGTGCTGGTTGTGGCCGAGCAGCTCGGTCTGCGCAACGTGTTTCGTGCCAATGGGCCTGCCGGCGTGGCGGCCTTGGCGTTTGGGACCGAATCGATCCCCGCCTGCCGCAAGGTGCTCGGGCCCGGTAGCCCACCCGTGGCCAGTGCGCAGCTCGAAATTCAGCGCCACGGCGTGGTGGGCATGCAGATCTTGGCGGCCTCCGAGAGCCTGATCATTGCCGACGACTCGTGCAACGTTGGTCTGCTCGCAGCCGATCTGCTCAATGAGGCCGAGCATGGTGCCGACTCTGCGAGCGTGCTCGTGACGTGGAGCGAGCAATTGATCGAGCGCGTCCAGCCAGAGCTCGCCCAACGGCTGGCGCTGCTCCCCGAGCCCCGTCGTAGCTATGCGGCGAGCGCGATTGGTGTGGTGGGTGGCGCGATTCTCGTGCGCGACCAGGCCGAGGCAATCGAAGTCGCCAACCTCTACGCCCCCGAGCACATGCAGCTCGCAACGGCCGACGACGAGGCGATCCTGGCCGAGATCGTGCATGCCGGCGAGGTGCTGCTGGGCCAGCACACGCCGTTTAGTGCCGGCAACTATCTCATTGGTATTCCGGCGACGCTGCCGACGAGTGGCTATGCGCGCGTGACGAGCGGTGTCACCGCAGCCGCCTTTACGAAGACGATCTCGATTGCGCGTGCGTCGGAGGATGCCCTCGCGGTGATGGCTCCAGACATTCTCGCGCTTGCTGACCACGAGGATTTCCCGGCTCACGGCAATGTCATCCGCGAGCGGTTCGGGACGTAACGCTCTACGGCAAGATCGTGAGGGGCGTTCCGTCAGAGCGGACGAGTCCGGCGAAGTCTCGACGGTCGAGCGTAAAGATCGTCGACGCCCGCTTGCGATCGGCAATCTCGAGCAACGAAGCGTCGGTCAGGCTCAATCCCCGATCGGAGAACCGATCGATGATGGTGAGCGCGCGGCGGAGATCTTCGCGGGAGCACTCGATCAGCTCGTAGGCTCCGTTGGTCAATTCGTCCATCACGCGCCGCGCCGTATGTGCGTTGACACGACGCCGCAGCAGATGATCGAGTTCGATCAGCACGCCCATCGTGACCATCAGCGACGAGCGCTCCGCCTCAATCAGGGCTTGCACCTCAAGATGAGTACGCGCGCTCGAATCGAAGTACGCATACAGCGCGCTGGTGTCGACTACGACTGCCATTCGCCAAAGCCCGTCTCGGCCAGCAGTTCGTCGACCCGTTCGGCATCCAACGGGTTCCCCGAGGCAAACAGCGCTCCGCGAGGTCGCGGGCGCTCGAGCAGCTGCTCGATCGCGCCGCGGATTACCTCCGCCTCGGTCACTCCCTGAAGCCGCGCTGCTTCGGCAACGCGCGCCTTCATCGCTTCCGGCAGATAAATCGTCGTACGATGCATGCCATATATCGTGCCATATGCAGCTGCTCGCGGCGAGTTGAGGATTTCACGGGCCATGTCTCAACAGTGCCACGCCGCGGGCGACGATCCGCGCGCGGACGAGACCACAACCGGCACCGAGGCGCGTACCCGTGCGACCAGTCCTCGCCAGAGCAGCTCCAGCCGAGGCAGGATTCAAGCGAAACCGCGCGTAGAGTGAGCACATGCGTCTTGTTCGGATCCTGGCGATGCTCGCCGTCGCCATCGCGGCAACGCTCACAGCCACCACCACCGCCTCTGCCGCCACCTGTCTGGGTTTCGGGTACCTCGTAACCTCCGACGGTAAGCTCCAACGCTTTTCAACCTCCACGAATGCGGTGACCACGACCGTGGAGGTCCCTGGCGCGAACTTCGTTGACGCGGCAGTGTCTCCCACGGGGCGCACGCTCTATACCGTCGATAGCAGTGGCGACTCGGTTCGTGTCTTCGATGCCACGACCGGCGTCGCAACCGCGACGATCAGCGGCTTCTCCGCACCAGTCGCGATCGCACTGTCGCCCGATGCCAAGCGGGCCTACGTGGCCAACGAGACCGCCCGCACGGTGAGCGTGGTTGACACGACAACGAACACCATCGCCATGTCGTTCAGCCTGTCCTCGACCAGTGCACCCACCGATCTCGTAGTCAGTCCCGACGGCTCGCTGGTCTACATCACCGTTGGAGGAGCTCTGCAGGTGCGTTCGGCCTCAGACGGAACGCTCCAGAAGACCTACGCTCAGGCCGGTGGGAACGCCCGATCCGTCGCGCTGTCGGCGACAAAGGCCTACACCGCAGTGGACGGGCCAGCATCGGCCGGACCATTTTCCGTCGAGTCGGCATTACTTTCAGGCTCGACGAGTGCGACGCTGTATGACCCGTTAGTCGGATCCCCGCGGACTATTGCCGTCTCACCCGACGGTGCGACGTTGTACGTCGGGACGATGGGTAACGGCGCCTACACACTGCTGTCGGCGACGATCGGCAGCGGTGTCCTGACACAGGTCGGCAGCGGAACGGCGCAAACGGGCCTGGTCTCGATCTCGATCACATCCGATAGCGCCACGGTCTATGCCGCAGCGCGTAACGAGGTTGCCGTCCTCTCGCGCGGCGCTTCGACCCCCACAACGGTTACGGGTACCGTGACGACCAATATCGCTGCAGTCGCAGTCTGCCCCTCGGTGACCGACCCCGGCGCCCCCACTGCCGTGACCGCTGTTCCTGGCGACGCGACCGTTTCGCTCAGCTGGACCGCGCCCGCCAACACGGGCGGCGCATCAATCCTCAGCTACACCGCCACGGCGTCTCCGGGCGGCGCGACCTGCGCCACCACGGGCGCCACAACCTGCCTCGTCACTGGTCTCAGAAACGGCACGAGCTACACCTTCACGGTCACAGCGACAAACATCGCGGGCACGAGTGCGGCGAGCGCAGCCTCGACCAAGGCGACTCCTCGCCGGGACAACAGCGCCCGCGTGTTGGTCGTCGGGTTGCCAACGATCACCTTTACGAAGAAAGGCATCGGGATTGCCACCAGCATCACCGTCACTGGTGCGGGCACAATCGCCCAAGTCGCGACCTTCAAGGGTGACCGCTATTGCAATCTCAGTCGCCGCGTCGCCGCGGCTGGCACCTATCGCGTGCGCTGCGTAATCAAGGCTGCGGGTCGCAAACTTTCGCGAACCCGCGCAGTCTCCTACACACTTCGTTCGACGTTCTCTCCGACAAATGGTCTGGTGTCCTCCAACTCACAGACCGTGCGCGTCCCCCGTCGCCGCTAGCCGCGGCGCCGAATGTCCAGAAGGGGTCAGGCACGATCTGGACATTTGATGACGAGCTAGCTCGTCTGACAAATGTCCAGATCGTGCCTGACCCCTTCTGGACATTGATCGTCAACTGCTCGTAAGCCACGGTGCCGCCCAGCCGACTCTCTTGCATGTGGCTCATGACTACACGCGGTTTTTTCTCGGTCGTCGAACACCGCGAAGACGACAACATCCTGCTGATCCGTGCCCGCTGTAAGCAGGACATCGAGGCGCTGGCCAACCTGGTCCCGGCCACCCCGACCAACCTCCTTGACGCCGATTACGCCTGGCGGATCGAGGCAACACGCGCCCAGTGGGCCGAGGCGCTCGTGACGCTGCTCGCCGAGGTCACGTACCCGAACTTCAAGAACGCGATCCTCGACAGCGATCATCACGACGCCTACCTCGGCGTCTGGCGCCAACTACTCGTGCTCGACGACCGCTGACGACGACTGCATATCCGAATGTCCAGATGGTGCCTGACCCCTTCTGGACATTGGGCAACGATGCGGCTCGAAGGACAGGACACGCCGCATGGCCGCAGTTGTCAGGGACGTGCGAATGTCCAGATCGTGCCTGACCCCTTCTGGACATTGGTGAGCGCTAGAAGATCGGGATGCGCCGCATGACCGCAGTGGTCAAGGCGGTGCGGATGCGCTCGTCTGGGATGCGCTCGAGGGCGTCCTCGAGGAAACCCTCGACGATCATGCGCTCGGCCTCGACCGCGGGGATGCCGCGGGTCATCAGATAGAACCTAAGCATCGGATCGACCGGACCAGCCGTCGCACCATGGGTGCAGCGGACATCGTTCGTGTCGATCTCGAGTCCGGGAATGCTGTCGGCGCGTGCCTTCGGCGAGAGCAGCAGATTACGGTTCTCCTGGTAGGCATCGGTGCCGTGCGCACCCTGAGCCACGCGAATCACGCCGCGCCAGACCGACCGCGCGTCGTCGAGCAACACGCCCTTGAAGGCCAGGTCGGAGACCGCGTTAGGCGCATCGTGCTCTTGCGTCGTGTCGAGATCGAGATGGCGCTTGCCGTCGACGACATAGACCGCACTCAAGCGACCCGTCGAACCTTCACCCGTCAGTCGCGTCTCCATGCGCGTCTTGCCTGTCTTGGAACCCGTCGAGCAGGCCGCCCATTCCAGCGTGGCGTCCTTGGCAACCTCGGCACGATGGGCCGCAAAATGCAGCGACGCATCGTTGCGGTCCTGGACCACGACGTACGTGAGGTGCGCAGACTCCGCAACCACGAGCTCGGCGACACCATTGGCATAGCCCGGCTCGCCCTTGAGGTGCTCCTCTACCAGCGTTGCTTCGGCACCCTCGCCAAGCGAGATGATGACGCGCCACTGCTGGGCAGCACCTTCCGTGGCAATCTCGTAGGCCGCATGGAACGGCAGGGCAACCTTGACTCCGGCCGGCACGTGCAACAGCAGACCGTCGGTCCAGAGTGCGCCATTCTCGGCCGCAAACTTCTCGTCGTAGCCGACAATCGTGCCCAACACGGGCTCCACGAGGTTGCTGTGCTCCTCTGCAAGTCTCTTGAGGCTGCCAAACACGACACCCTGCGCAGCGACGTCGGGGCTGAACTCGTCGAGCACGACGCCACCATCGCGCATCACGATCCGGCCGGCATGCTCGCCCTCTGCCAAGATCGCGCCCTGCGGCTCGCCCGGCACGGCTTCGACTGTCGCGCCGAACGTCGCGAAGTCGATGCCGCGCAGCGACGTGAAGCGCCAGTGCTCGTCCGACGAGGACGGCACCGACAACACCTCATTGCTCGCGGCCGCCTGCTGGCGACGCTCCTCGAGCCATGCGGTCATCCGACCGAGCCTTCCATCTGCAGCTGAATCAGGCGATTGAGCTCGACGGCGTACTCGAGCGGCAATTCCTTCGTGATCGGCTCGACGAAGCCCGCCACAATCAGCGCCGACGCTTCGGCTTCGGACAGACCACGGCTCATCAGGTAGTAGATCTGCTCTTCACCGAGCTTCGAGACGGTTGCCTCGTGCCCAATGTCGACCTGGTCGGCCATGATGTTGATGTACGGGTAGGTGTCGGTACGCGACTCGGGATCGATGATCAACGCGTCGCAGACAACCTTCGACTTCGAACCCTCGGCGTCCTTGTTGACCCGCAGAAGACCGCGATACGAGGACCGGCCGCCGTCCTTGGAGATCGACTTCGACGTGATCACGCTGGTCGTATTCGGGGCAACGTGAGTGACCTTGCCACCGGCGTCTTGGTGCTGGCCTTCGCCCGCGAACGCGATCGAGAGGATCTCGCCGTGGGCGCGCTCGCCCTTGAGGTACGACGGCGGGGTACTTCATCGTCACCTTCGAGCCAAGGTTGCCGTCGACCCATTCCATCGTCGCGTCTTCTTCGGCCACGGCGCGCTTGGTGACGAGGTTGTAGACGTTGTTCGACCAGTTCTGGATCGTCGTGTAACGGCAGCGGCCGCCCTTCTTGACGATGATCTCGACGACGGCCGAGTGCAGCGAGTCCGACGAATAGGTCGGCGCGGTGCAGCCTTCGACGTAGTGCACGTAGGCACCCTCGTCGACGATGATCAGCGTGCGCTCGAACTGGCCCATGTTCTCTGCATTGATGCGGAAGTAGGCCTGCAGCGGCATGCTCGATCCTGACGCCCGGTGGGCACGTAGATGAACGAGCCACCCGACCACACGGCGCGTGTTGAGAGCCGCGAACTTGTTGTCAGCCGACGGAATGATCGAGCGCGAAGTACTCGCGGAACAGGTCCTCATGCTCCAGCAGTGCTTGGCCGGTATCGAGGAAGAGGACGCCCTGATCCTCGAGCTCCTTCTTGAGCGAGTGATAGATGACTTCAGACTCGTACTGGGCGCCAACGCCGGCGAGGAACTTGCTGCTCCGCCTCCGGAATGCCGAGGCGCTCGAAGGTGTTCTTGATCGTGTCGGGCACGTCGTCCCACGAGCGTGCGTTGCTCTCGGCGGGCTTGAGGTAGTAGAAGATGTTGTCGAAATCGATCCCGCTGAGGTCGGCGCCCCAGTTGGGCATCGGCTTCGAGAGGAAGATCTCGTAGGCATCAAGACGGAAGTCGAGCATCCACTTGGGCTCACCCTTATGGGCGGAGATCTGACGAATCACGTCCTCGTTGAGGCCGCGCTCGATCTTGATGACCGGGTTCTCCTCGTCGTGGAAACCCCACTGGTATTCGCCTAGATCAATGTCGGCAGTTTCGGGAGCCATTAGCTGACCACTTCCTTCGCGATATCCGCATAGCCGGAGGTCTCCAGCTCATGGGCAAGCTCTGCGCCGCCAGAACGAACGATGCGGCCGTCCATCAGTACGTGGATCTGATCGGGCTTCACGTAATCGAGAATCCGCTGGTAGTGCGTGATGATCAGCGTGCCCATGTTGGGTCCGACGAGGCGATTGATGCCGTCGGAGACGATGCGGAGCGCGTCAATGTCGAGGCCTGAGTCGGTCTCGTCGAGGATCGCGATCTTGGGCTGCAGCATTGCCATCTGCAGGATCTCGAAGCGCTTCTTCTCGCCGCCGGAGAACCCGTCGTTGAGCGAACGAGAGGCCATCGATTTATCGATATGGAGCAGTTCCATCGCCTCGAGGATCTGCTTGCGAAACTCGGGAATACGGACCGGGTTGTCGACACCGTCGGGTCCGCCCTTGCGGTGCGCGTTGACTGCCATGCGAATGAAGTTCGCAACCGTCACGCCTGGCACGGCAAAGGGATACTGGAAGGAGAGGAACAACCCAGCGCGCGAGCGCTGGTCGGCTGCCAGGTCGAGCAGGTTCTGGCCCTCGAACAAGACTTCGCCCTCAGTCACCTCGTAGCCGGGGTGCCCCATCAGCACGTGGCTGAGTGTCGACTTGCCCGAGCCGTTCGGACCCATGATCGCGTGGATTTCACCCTTGGACATCTGCAGATCGATCCCTTTCAGGATCTCTGTGTCAGTTCCGGTGATATTGGCGTGCAAGTTGCGAATAACGAGATCGGGCACGGATGCTCCTGAGGAATGGTTCGTTCGGACGAGTCGCGAGTGTGCCGACTAGGCATTAACTCTTCGCTCGCTGTAGAGACAAAGACTAGCGCTATTAGGGTAGACGAATGAGGGTACCCAAATATTCCCCATTTCGCGGGTATTAATCACGCAAACGGCCGCACGATGCGACAAAGGGGTCAGACCCTTTTGTCGCATTCCGCTGCCATCCGTCAAAACCACAACGCTCCAAAAGGGCTGCGACGAAGGGGTCTGACCCCTTCGTCGCATCCGGCTTGGAGTTAGGCCGAGGGCTGATCCTCAGCGGACTCGGTCGCCGTCTCTGCAACCTCGGCAACCGAATCGTTCTCGGTGATTGCAGGAGCCACAGGTGCCGCGGACGAACCGGTGTTTTCCCAGACCGTGTTCGTACCGCTCTGCATGTAGGCGATCCACGCGGGCGAGAAGAAGAAATAGAGCAAGATCGAAACCCAGCCGTTAATCGGCGTCTGGCCCGTCATTGCCTGGGCCGTCGTGATGCGCTTATGGGTCGAGAAGAAGCTCATCACTGCCGGCACGATGATTAGCGCACCGAGCGACACGGCCAGCAAGGACTTGCCGGGGCTCGTGCCCAACTCGTCGGTGCCACGGGCGCGACCGTAGTCGGCCAACTCGCGGTTGACGCGATACCACCAGATCCAGAGATAAAACGGAACCAGACTCAGAAATGCAACGCCGATAACGTTACAAATCTTGGCGTTCGAGTCGGTACCGGGAATTGCGACTTCTTGAGCCATTTCGGGCCTCCTTGTTCAAATTGCCTCAAAAGGGTAATCGCTCGTGAGGCCCATGCAGCATCAAGGCGGGGGTAGCCCCCAAATCGATACCCGCTCGTGCTTGCGCGCCGCGGAGAGCGGCTGACGCTACTTCGCTCCTGGCGCACCCTCGCGGAGATAGGAAACCAGCGCCGAGTCGGTGAGCCACTCAACCGGGGCATGGTCATCCGTCAATGGATTCGACGTTGACGCAATGCGTACCTCGTTGCGCCCAACCTGCTGGCAGATAGTGGTGAGGGGCGCAGGCGCCGCAGCAAGTCGTGCAACCGCGCCTTCCGCTGTCCCACTGTCTCGATACCCCGTCACGATCGTGTTGAAGTCGTTGACCTGCGACTGCACAACAACGGGAAACGCCGTTGCCATCGTCTGCGCGATGCGATCCAGCGCCTCGGTGTGCCCCGGTGGCGAACCCACGTTGATCGTCACGGCCCCGCCCGGGTTAAGCCGGTCGTGAACGAGCTCGAAAAACTCTTTCGTGACGAGATGAAAGGGGATGTACGGCTGGTGGTACGCATCCACAATGATCCCGTCAAAGCGATCGTCAGTCGCCTCGAGCCAGGGGCGTGCATCCGCCTCGTGCACCGTCAACCGCGCCTCACCCATGCCAAGAAAGCGATACCCCACCTCGGTCACCGTCGGATCGATCTCGACACCATCGACGCGCCACGTCGGCCAGAAACGCGCGTACTGCACCGCGGTTGTCCCGCCTGCATTGCCAAGCACCGCTAAGCGACCGTCGCGCGGTCGGCCAATTGCTGCCGGCAAACAGGCTGCACGATCCCAGTACCCGCCGACCAACCCCGAGGGCCCTACCTTGATGGAGTGTGTTGCCCAACCCTCATTGAGCCGCAAGACGCGCTCGCCCTGCTCGTCATCGACGACCTGCACGAACTGGTAAGCAGACTCACCCTCCCAGACAGTCTGGTCGCCCGGTGCCGCCTTGACGCCCTGCTCGGGGATCAGCAGCAGCAGCGCAATCGCAGCCGGGACAATCAGCGTGGCTCGCGGTAGCAGCGGCAGCGCGGCGGCGGCCAGAATCAAGGCAAAGACCAGCAGCGTTCGGCGCGTCCCGATCCACGGCACCAGGACGAGCACCGAGACGAACGTCCCGAGCAGCGAGCCGACTGTGGAGAGTGCATAGAGACGCCCCGAGATACGACCGGCCTCTTCGACTGTCGTCACCGATAGGCGAATTGCCCACGGCGCCACGGCACCAAGCGCCGTAATCGGCACGGCAAAAGCGAGCAGGACCGCCACGAACGAGCCGATCAGGACACCGGCCGAAATCTCGGCAAAGGCCTCATTGGCGAGCGTCAGGAGTGGGCGCGTGGCGAATGGCAGCACCGCCACCGCAGCCGCCGCAACCAGCACGACGCTGCCCAAGACGCGCGGGGTCGGCCACCGATCAGCAATCCGCCCACCCAGCCAGTAGCCCACCGAGAGGTACAGCAGGGTGAGTCCAATCACGTTGGCCCAGACCAACGTTGAGGTGCCGAAAAACGGTGCCAGCAGACGCGCCGCAGTCAGCTCCACGCCCAGCGACGAGAAGCCCGCGGCGAAGACCAAAAGGTAGATACGAGCCATGCGCACGCGCACACGGTACCCGCATCTTTCCATCCTGTGTTCCTGCGCCTTAACAGAGACGCAACACAAATCCCCAACAACACTTCATAAACCACCGATACAACTTGTCCTATGAACGAGAACTGGACTCCCACCAATTACCCAACCACCCCTCCGCCCGCTGCCGAAAACCAGAAGCAGCGCGGCTCGCGCCTCGTTGTACCCGTGCTGATCGCCTCGCTGCTCTCGGCAGGCTTGGCTGCCGGCGGCACAGCGCTCGTCGTCAATCAGGATGGTGGTGGCACGACCACGATCGTTCGCCAGGTTGCCAACCCGGCAAACAGCAGCGATTCCAGTAGCTCCGTGATGCCAGTTGCCTCGACGGGCGGCATGACGATCGAACAGATGTATAAGCAGTACGGCAATGGCGTCGTCCGCGTCGTTCACTCCAGCGGCCTTGGCTCCGGGTTCGTGATCGACAGCGAAGGTCACATCCTCACGAACGCCCACGTTGTTGACGGCGCGCAGGGCGATATCACCGTCTCCTTCTCGAACAACGAAAAAGTCGTCGCCAAAGTGATTGGTGTCGACAATGCCACCGACGTCGCTGTTTTGAAGGTCGACGTGCCAAGTTCGGCACTGACCGTGATCCCCCTCGGCGACTCTGCCGGCCTGACGGTTGGCAGTGGAGTCGTGGCAATCGGCAATCCGTTCGGCCAGGACCGCACCGTCACCAGCGGCATCATCTCGGCGGTCGCACGTTCGATCCAGGCTCCCAACGGCTTCAGTATCGACGGCGCGATTCAGACCGATGCTGCCATCAACCACGGCAACTCAGGCGGTCCGCTGCTCGACATGTCCGGGCAGGTGATCGGCATCAACTCGCAGATCGATACGGGTGGCCAGGCGAACTCTGGCAGCGTCGGCATCGGGTTCGCGGTTCCGATCAACCTCGTCAAGCAGGTCACCGCGGACATCATGGCGACCGGCAAGGCCCAGCACGCCTGGCTCGGCGTTCAGCTCTCGGATGTCGACCCGACGCTTGCCTCGCAGACCAAGATTGGCTCCGACTACGGCGCCATGGTCGCGAATGTGACAACCGGTTCCCCGGCTGCCAAGGCTGGTCTCACGGGTGCGACGGGTGAGACCACGATTGGGGGACAATCGTACGCCGTCGGTGGAGATGTGATCGTCGAGGCCAACGGCGACAAGATCGAAGGCGTCAAGGACCTACAGGCCGCCGTCTCGTCGCTCAAGCCGGGCGACAAGCTCGAGCTCGTCGTCAAGACCAGTAACGGCGACACCAAGAACATCACGGTCATCCTCGGCGATCAGCCGCAGGACCCAACCGCGCTCGCCGGCTAAGCCCACTTCTCCTTAGCCGTCGACTGATTGGCGGGGTCGAGCCTCCTCCGGGCTCGGCTCCGCCAACACTCGTTGACCACACAGCGGCGCCGGACCCAGTGCCACGCGTGCACAACACCACGCCGCGGCAGAGGTCCTACCTAGCGCTCGTGCCCGCAGGCGACGCGGTTAGCGTTTGTCGGCGATTTGGGCGAGCAGCGCGACGATCGTGCCAACAACCACCCAGAGCACCGCACCGACAACCGCGGCCGCAACACCAATCGCGATCGTGTAGGCGGTGCCGCCAATCAGGCCCACGGTCAGCGCGATTGCTGCGTGGAGCACTGCCATGGCATAAGCGGCGACGGTGGCGCGGGGGGCCTGGCCGGCTGCGCGGGAAAATCGTTCGGGAATCGTATCCATCCCGTGCATCCTACCCGGCGTCGCCATCGACAGGGGTAGAGTCTCGGTGAAGACGCGATATTGCCCTCATTCGCCGAAAGCCTCTTATGCGTGTCCTGATGATCGTCAACCCCGTCGCGAGCCGTGTCAACTCGGCCGTCGAGCGGACCGTTCAACGCGAGCTGGAAGAGTCCGTCACGGTCGAAGTCGTCCGCACCACGCGTCCCCTCGAGGCCGCTGAGCTGGCGCGAAAGGGTGTCGATGAAGGCTTTGACGCCATCATCGTGCTTGGGGGCGATGGGACCGCCAACGAGGTGCTCAACGGGATTGGCGCTGAGGTGCCAATTGGGCTCCTCCCCGGTGGAGGCACGAGCGTGATGGCCCGCAACCTCGGACTGCCACCCTCGATCCCCGCGGCGGCTCGCCGACTCGCCGTCGCCTTGCGCGAAGGCACCGAGCGCCACGTGCGGGTCGGGCGCATCAATGGCCGTCGCTTCGCATTCAATGCCGGCGTGGGCCTCGACGCAGAGGTCGTGCGTCGCGTCGACGGTCGCGAGCGAACCGCAAAACGGCGTCGCTCTCCCGACGTCGTCTTTGCCCGCGAGTTGCTCAAGCTCGTCGTGCGCGGCTCGTTTAGCCATCCGCACATCACGCTCCATGCGGGTGGCCAGACCGAACGCGTTGCGTTCGTGATCGCAGTCAACCTCGCACCCTGGTCGTACATCGGCGCCCTCCCACTCGATCTCGCCCCGAACGCAACCGCAGATGGTGGTCTCGACATCGTCGCGCCTCGCCGCATGTATCGCCGCGACGTTGCTGGTTTCGCACAACGCCTCCTCGTCGACCATCGACATGCCCGTGGCAGTGGCGATCCACGCGTCGGCTATTGGCACGACGTCTCGACCGTCGAACTGCGCTGCGACTTCCCGTTTCCCGCTCAAGCCGATGGCGACGACCTCGGCGATGTGATGGACGTATTGATTGATGTAGACCGTGAAGGCGCGCGCTACCTGATCTGACCCGTACGATTCGCTTATGGAAAATCTCGTCGCTATCAGTCAGGGTTTCGGTCTCGCCGTCGCCTGCGGCCTCGCTGCCGTGCTTCCTCTCGGCATTCTCGCCGCTGCCGCGCTGCTTGGCTGGTTGCCCGGCAGCATCGCGGTTGCCGCCGAGACTCCCGTGTTGATCGCCGGGTGGGTGATTGGTGTCTTTGAGGCTGCCGCACGCGCAATCCTCCCCATCCCCCTTCGCATCGCCACCAGCGCCCTCGGTGGCGCAGTCGCCTGTGAGTTCGCGCTCGGCTCGACGCTGCCGTTCGTTGGGTTGATCCTCGGATCGGTGATCGCTGCCGGAACCGCGTGGACGACCACGCGCCTGATCGATCGTGCGATCGCCAGTGGCGGCCCGCGCTGGGGCGTCACCGCACTCGTTGCGGGCGCCAGTGTCGTCGTGGCTGCGCTGGCGATTATTCCTGTGGTCGGTCTGATCCTCGTCGGCATCGTGATTTGGATTGGCATGCGTTCGCGCAACGATGACCAGGGTCGTTACGCCGGACTCCGCGTCCTGCGATGACCGTTCGCCGCCTGGCTCTTGCGGCACTCTTCGTGCTGCTCCTGGCGGTCACGCCCGTCGCCGCCAACGCTGCGTCGCCAACGCTGTCCTCACTCAAGGCCGAGCAACTCGCACGCGATGCCCAAGGCATCGAGGCACTAATGCTCAAGTACCCGCTCTCGCAGTGGTCGTGTGTATTCGCGGGCGAGAATGCCTTCTGGAACTGTTCCCTCAACGCTGCCTCCGATGGCCAGTCGATCGCAAACGTCAAGATCTACGATCCCGGCAAGCGCGTCTGGAGCGTGACGATCCCCCGCAACGGCGCCCCGGCAACGAGCCTGACCGAGAAGACCGCGACAGCGATCGCCGCCAAAGATCCCAAGGCAGCAGCGTGGATCGCCCGCTACCGCGACTATGACCGGCCTGTGCGTTCGTTTGCCGCCCTCGATTTGGGCACGTGGCGCGTCAAGTGGTATAGCGGTGCGAGCCAGATCGCTGAGGTCGGCGTGCTCGACACCACAAAGGCGATCTCGTACGTGCGTACTGGTCCGCAGGTTGCCTGGTCGATGGCGCGGGGCGGTCAGGGTTTTGGGCGCCTGATCAACGAGCCGTGGGCCCTTGGCACGCTGATCCTGATCTTCGCTCTCGTGATGCTTGATTGGCGGCGCCTACGCTCGTGGCGGACGCTCGACATCTTTGCGATCGTGTCGCTCGCGGGCTCGCTGTGGTGCTTCAACCGCGGTCTGATCTTCTGGGCCGTGCCGCTCCAATACCCGCCGCTCGTCTACCTGTTGGTGCGCATGATCATGATCGGTACGGGTCGTAGCGCCCGCCCGGCTTTTACAACGCGCCTGCCGTTCTGGGTGATGGTGGTGCTGATCCTCGTCCTCGCGGGCGGGCGTGTTGGCTTCAATGCCTACTCATCCAACGTTGTCGATGTTGGCTACGCCGGTGTCGTGGGTGCCGATCGCATCCTCGATGGTCGCAGTCCCTACGGCAGCTTCCCCACCAAGACCCCCACCCCCTGCGGCACGCGCTACTCGGATGGCAACTACAGCGGCTACATCCAACCGAATGGGCGCTGCGAGACGGCAATCGAGCGGGGCGACACCTACGGTCCCGCGATGTACGCGGCCTACGTACCGGGTGTCGCCGCGCTCGGTTGGACCGGTCGCTGGGACGACCTACCGGCTGCGCACTTTACAACCGGCTTCTTCGACCTCCTCGCGGGCATCGGCTTAGCGCTGTTTGGGTGGCAATTCGGTGGTCGCCGGCTGGCCGCTGCGATGGCGCTGTTCTGGTTCGCCGTGCCGTGGACGGCGTACACCTTCATGAGCGACTCGAACGACACGATCGTGGCCGCCTACCTGGCCTGGAGCGCTGCCTTGATTGCCCGTCCGGTCGGCCGTGGGGCCTTTGTGATGCTCGCAGCGCTGGCCAAGTTTGCGCCACTCATTCTGCTGCCCCTCTGGCTGCGGCTCGACCGCCAACCACCTCCAACCCGTGGTGAATGGGCCTATGGAGCACCGGCTTTACGGCAGTCACGCGCCGCGCGCCTCTGGTCTTTTGTCCGTCCAGGACCTGGCTCTGGTCGCACATTCCTTGGCATGGCGCTGGTCACGATTCTGCTGGCTGCAATGTTGATGGCTCTCGATGGGACCGGGGCTCTGCGGACCTTCTGGGACCGCACCTTTGGGTGGCAACTCGACCGGCCATCGCCCTTCTCGATCTGGGATTGGGGCGAGTACCCGGGCTTCCCGGACCTGGCCATTGTCCAGACGATCCTCAAGGCTGCGCTCGTCTTCGGGGCGATCGCGTTGTTCTTTGTGCCGCGCCGACTCGACGCCACACGCGCGTTGGCGTTTGCCGGCGCCTTGATGATCGGCTTCCAACTCGTGCTGACCCACTGGATGTACCTGTACTTGCCGTGGGTGATGGTGTTCGTCGCGATTGCTCTGCTCGCACCCCGAATTGGCATGCCACGCACCCGTCGGGTCAACGAGCTCGACAGTGCGCTGCCTCGTCGCGAGCGGCAACTCGTCGCAGGCGACTGACTCAGGCAGAACGCCGAAATGCTTCGGCACTCGTTGCGCGACCATCGTCGTCGCACGTAATCAGCACGCCCTCGAGTCGGACATCCTCAGAGGCTGGCTCGAGACGCTGTGGCTGCTGCAAGATGAAGCGGCGTAACGAGAGTTCTTTCTTCGCACCAATCACCGAGTCGTGTGGTCCGGTCATGCCCGCGTCGGTGATGTACGCAGTTCCACCCGGCAAGATGCGTGCGTCGGACGTCTGGACGTGCGTGTGGGTGCCGACTACCGCTGTCACGCGGCCGGCGAGGTGCCAGCCCATCGCGACCTTCTCGCTGGTGGCTTCGGCGTGGACGTCGATCAGCACGATCGGGGTCGAGCGATGTGCCTCGTCGAGCAGGGCGTCCACGACCGAAAACATCGACTGCGCCGGCTCCATCGTGAACGACCCGAGCAGGTTGATCACCGCGACCGGCTGACCGCTGCTGGTCGGAATGATCTGCAGCCCTCTGCCTGGCAATTTGTCGAGCAGGTTGGCGGGGCGCACGACACGATCGGCTTCGATCAGGTACGGGCCGATCTCCTTGCGTCGCCAAAGGTGGTTGCCGAGCGTAAGGCAATCGGCGCCGGCGGCCAGGAGTCGCTCGGCGAGCTTCGGCGTTAGCCCCGCACCATCAGCGGCGTTCTCCGCGTTGATCACCACGCAGTCGAGCTCGAGTTCGGCGCGCAGCATGCGCAGCTTCGACTCGATCGCGGACACGCCGGGAGCGCCGTAGACGTCGGCGAGAAACAGAATCCTCACGAGGCCGCCACTGCCGTTGCGGGTCGTACCTCAAGATGGATGCGATTGCCGCCATCCTGCGTGTACTTGCTGATCAGCGGGTCGAGAGCGCCGGTGACATCAACGATGCGGCCGAGCGTTGTCCACGCTTCGGGGCGCGTCGAGACGGGCGTGCCGACCGAAAGTTTCGGGTCAGAGCGGATCCCCGTGACAATCACCACGACTCCAGGGTTGGCAATCGGTTCAATCGCGATCTGGTCACCATAGGCGGTGCCCTCCACGATCAACGGCGTAATCGAGAGCACCTTGCCATCGACCGGCGTGTAGGTGTCGGTCTCGACGAGGGCACCGATGTCGACGGAGGTTGGGTCGCCGTCGACCTGATACTCCGGTCCTCCGGCAGCATCTCCCGAGAACGAGGAGATGATGCGCGCGACGAAGCCCTCGTCGAGCGGCTGTCCAACCGGCTCGAGTGGCAAGGCATCCGCGCCCATCACGGGGTGAAAGAGAATCGCTGTGATGCGTGACTGTTGCACCGGCACGAGCAAGACGACTTGGTCTTGCCGCGCGAGCGCCTGTGGCCGTGGAGCGCCCGATGGCAAGATCCGCGTGGCGGGCGCAAGCGACGGAATCAGATCGACGCCACCGAACTGCACGAGCTGCAAACCACCAACGGCGACGATGCCGAACACGAGAGCACAGGCAACCCAGATGCGGGCGCGGCTAGCCTTCCGCACCGGCGTGGTGGGTGGCGGTAGGAGGATGTCGACGCCCGACCCCGTCAGCTCTACGGTCGCGACCTCGGCCTGCTCATCGTGCACGACCATAGGCCGAGTGTACCCGCGCAGAGCGCAGGCCTACGGCACCGCAACTGCGGTTGTGGTGGGCGGAGTCATCCCCGAGGCTGTCGTCGTCGCCTCCGCAGGGGCCGCAGGAACGGTGACGGTTTGCTGTGGCGCTGGCATCGAGAGAGTCAGATCTGGAGCAGAAATCGAGGAGACGATGCGGTTTTCAAACTGCGACGTAAAGCCATTCCAGGCAACGGGGTTCTTCGGCGCGGCGAAGTTGACCGGCGACGTGCCGGCCAGCGCGGAATCCATGAACAGATGCCAGATATCAGCAGGCAGCGTCGGGCCAGAAACGGCTCCGACGCCCTCAACGTTGTAGAGCGATTTCGTCTCATCGGGATAGCCAATCCAGACGCAGGTCGCAAGCGTTGGCGTGTAGCCACAGAACCAGGCATCGGTGTGGTTGTCGGTGGTGCCGGTCTTGCCCGCCTCGGGACGATCGTCCGACATCAGAGCGCCGGTACCGGTGCCAGAACGCATGTTTTCGCCGAGGATGCGTGTCACCTCGGCCGCGACACCATCCTCAATCACCCGAACTCCACGACTGCGCTTGCCAAGCAATTTCTGTCCATCAGCATCGAGCACCGATTCGATCGCCGTTGGTGGGTGATAGATACCGCCGTTTGCGAGCGTTGCGTAGGCCGTCGTCATCTCGAGGGGTGAGACACCGTTCGCGCCGAGCGTAATCGATGGCACTGGCTCGAGCGGCGACGTGCGTACGCCAAGCCGCTCGGCCATGTCGACGATGTTGGCCGGACCGACGTCGATCGCGAGCTGGGCGTAGACCGTGTTGTCCGAGGCGAGCGTCGCCTTTTCAAGCGAGACTGCACCGGCGTACTTGTCGCCGGCTGTCGCGACGCTCCAGGTCGGCGAGTTCTCGTCGGGGCGCCACGAGAATGGCGCCGACATGTACGTCGTCGCGCTCGGATCGATGCCCTGCTCGATCGCCGTGGCCAGCGTGATCGGCTTAAAGGTCGAACCTGGCTGGCGGCGGCTTTGAGAGGTTAGGTCGAACTGGTCGGTGCGAAAGTAGCGCGTCGAGGCCATCGCCACGATCTCGCCGGTCTGCGGCCGAATCGCGACGATCGCCGCGTCGGGGTCGCCTGCTGTCGGGAGAATCTGCTTCATGGCGGCCCGCGCCTCGCGCTGCAGCACGGGGTCGAGGGTCGTGTTGATCTTCAGACCACCAGCACGGACAGCAGCCTCACCAAAATCGGGCTCTTGCGCCAACTCGTTCGCGACGTAGCGCACGAAGAAGCTCTCCTTGACGGCGCCGTACACCCGGCCTCGCTTGAGGCGGAGTGGTGTGGCGTCCGCCTTGCGGCGCTGGGCCTTGCTGATCACGCCGGTCTCTTGCATTGCTTGCAGCACCTGAGCCCGCCGCACCAGCGCGTCCTTGGGATTCTGGTACGGGTCGTACCGGCTTGGCAGCTGGGGCAGGCCCGAGATCAGTGCGGCCTCCGGCAACGTCAGGTCTTTGGCCGACTTGGCAAAGTAGGTCTGGGAGGCGGCCTCTACTCCGTAGGCATTGTTGCCGTAGAAGACGGTGTTGAGGTAGGCCGTCAGGATCTCGTCCTTCGAGAAGCGATCTTCCAGCTGGACGGCCAGAAGGGCCTCGCGAATCTTGCGGTCAAAGGTGCGCTGCTTGACGATGTAGATCTGCGAAATCAGCTGCTGCGTCAGCGTCGAGCCACCCTGCACGATGCTCCCCGCAGCGAGGTTGGAGATCAGGGCGCGCGAGATGCCCTGTGGGTCGACGCCGCCGTGCTCATAGAACCGTCGATCCTCGATCGCCACGGTGCTCTTCTTGAGCCACGGGGAGATCTGATTGCTCCTGACAGGCTGGCGGTTCTCGTCGTTGGCGAGCACGCCCAGGCTCGTGCCGTTATCGGCGTAGACGGTGCTGTTCGCGCCAATTTCGCGCGCCTTGATCGCGCTCAGCGTCGGGATGTCACCAAGGTACCGTGCGGCACCAAACAGCAGGAGCCCTGCAATCAGCGACGACGCCACTGCGAGCACGATGAAGGCGGTGGCGAATGCGCTTCGCCGCCCCGTGGTGCGGCGCTGCGCTTTGTTGCGTTTGCGTCGCGAGACGCCCTTGCCGACGTGCTCAGACATGCGTCACACGCTGCTCTGGGCTCAGAAAAAAGGAAGACTTCACGTTTCGCACGCTATCACCGAGTTTTTGGCGGCCGTCACCTGCAGAGCGCGGGCTTACGTCGTGAGAGGAGAAGGCGAAACAGACCATGCCGTCTGCCTGTTCGTCAGCCCCGAAACCTGTCCTGCCCGATCCAGCGGTACCATGCGACATGTGCGTCGACTTGGGCTCCTTGCTGGTACCGCGCTCGTCGCCATCGCGCTAGCCGGCTGTGGTGTCAAGTCCGAGCCAACTGGAGCGGGCACGGCGTTTCCGAGCCGCGCGGTGGACGCTGCCGGGCAGACGGTCACGCTGGCCGCGCCTCCGCTCCGCATCGTGTCGTTCGACGCTGGCGCTACGGCCATCCTCAACGACCTCGGCCTGAGTGCAGAGACGGTGACTGCTACCGCCGCGAGCCTTGCTCGTGAGGCTGCAAACCCAAGCACGGCGCTCGTGATCGTGCCCGCCACCCTTGAGCCTGCGCTGCTTCAGACCCTGACCACGGCCACGACTGCGCCGATTTATCACTACGGAGCCGACCCCATGACGAGTGCTCCCACGACGATCACCCAGCTTGGCCTCGCGGTCGGCAAGGGTCCCGAGGCGGCGCTCATCGCAAAAACAGTCGCAGCGGGATTGGCCACGCTCGCCGCACAGCTGGCGACGGAGCAGCCGGTTCGGGTGCTGCTCGAAGGGCGTGGCTTTACCGCGTACGGCCCGTCTACTCCCGCCGGCCTTGCTGTTGCGGCTGCCGGCGGCACCAACGTCGTGACGGTCGATCAGCCACTCAATCTGGCCGCTGTCGTTGGCCTCGATGTCGCGGCCTGGGTCTCGCTGCAGCCTGGCGGAAGCACCTTGGCCTCACTGCAGGGCTACCCCGAGCTCGCTGCCGTCCCCGCCGTCAAGGACGGTCGCATCGTGCCGCTGCCGATGGCTGGCTTCCCCATCGACGCTGCTCTGCCTGGCGCGCTCCAGGCCCTTGCCGACGATCTCCACTCGGCACCGGTCGCGGCCGGATGAGTGAGCCGGAGCCGCGCCGCGGACTGACCCTCTGGCTTTTGCTTTCGCTGCCGCTCGTCGTCCAGTTTGGCTTCGTGGCCCTTGCTGCCAGCCTCGTCTCGCGCGTCACAGAAATGCCCGAGGATGGGACGTCGTTCTACAACCTGCCCCAGGCCAGCATCATGTTTGCCGCCTACATCGTTTTTGGTGGTGCGATCTGGTTTGTCGCTCGACGGATTGGACCACCCCGCGAAGTCTTGGCCATCCGCCGCACACCGCTCGGCCGCGCCGCCGTACTGAGCGTCCTCGCACTCGTGATTGGCGTCGCAGCAGCCGCGGCACTGGAGCCAATCTTTCATGGCTCTGCGAGCCAGAAGCTCGAGCTCGGTCCGTTTCCCGGCACGCCCGCGAGTTTGATCGCAGTCGTGCTGAGTGGAATCACCATCATCGCCGGAGCCGCCCTCACCGAGGAGCTCTATTTTCGCGGCCTCCTGTATGGCCAATTAGGGCAGCGCTGGGGTATCGCCTCTGCCGTCGTTGGTTCCGCTGGGGTCTTTGGTTTGGCCCACTTTCAGCCAAACGCGTTCCCGTCTCTGTTTGCCCTCGGCCTGATTCTCGGACTGCTCCGAATGCGGACAAACTCGTTTTGGCCGGGCGTCGGCGTGCATGCTGCGAACAACCTTTTGGCCTTCATCGTGTTGTTGCTGGCGTTGAGGTAGTCGGATTTCTCGTATGCTCCGCGCGTCTACGCAGTAGGAGAGCACGTGAGCGACCAGTCCAGCGATCCGATCGTCGAGCAGTTCCGCAACCAGATCACCGATACGGACCTCGCGATCCTCGAAGCGATCAATAAGCGCATTACGACCGTCCGCAAGTTGCACGCGTATAAGGCCGAGCAGGGCTACGACGCTGTCGATCCAGCACGCGAGGATTGGCTGACGCAGTATCTGCAGCGCTGCAACAAGGGCCCGTTGTCGAACGACGAGGTCGCCGTTCTCTGGCGCTCGATTATCGACTCGACGCTGCGCGAAGTTGCGCGCCTCCGCGACGCCTGATTAGTCGTCAGAGCCGAATTCGTCCGGCTGGACGTCTTCGAGAAACTGCTTGAAGTCTTCGACGAGTTGTTCTGGGTCGGCGTTCGCCGCTGCTGCTCCACTCTCGTCTTCCATCTGGATCGCGCTCTGCTCGATCACGTCGTCGGCTGCAAAGATCGGCGCCTTGGCGCGTAGAGCAAGTGCGATCGCGTCGCTCGGTCGCGCGTCGAGCTCGACTTCGCTGCCGCCGCGCTGCAGCGTGATCTTGGCGAAGAACGTGCTGTCCTTCATGTCGACCACGCTGATCTTGACGACCTCCGCGTCCATCTCGGCGAGCGCAGTGGCGAGCAGGTCGTGCGTCATCGGCCGCGGCGTCTCCGAGTCCTGTAGGCGCGCCAAGATCGCCGCTGCCTCCGGGTGTCCAATCCAGATCGGAAGAAAGCGGTTCGTCAGCACCGTCTTGAGCAACACAATCGGCTGTTTGCCAACCATGTCGAACGACACCCCGTAGACAACCATTTCCTGCATGGACTCAGTGTACGTGGAAGTGGGTCTTGCGCTAGCCGCGCGTAAGGATCAACACTGCGTTTTGGCCGCCAAAACCGAAGGCATTGATCATTACGCCAGGCTTTTCCAGCTTCGCCGGTGCACCCTGGACGAGATTGATGTCGCAAGCAGGGTCGGGATTGTCGAGGTTCATCACCGGCGGTACGACGCCGTGGTGAGCGATCAGCGCACCGATCGCGGCACTGAAGGCTCCGGCAGCACCAAGTCCATGCCCGAGCACGGCCTTGGGGGCGGTGACGGGCGGACAGTTGGAACCCGTGCCCAAAATGCGGCCAACTGCGCCGGCCTCACTTGCATCGTTCAGCTGCGTGCCAGTACCGTGCGCCACGACTGCGCCGATCTCGCTGGGCTCCAGTCCCGACTTGGAGAGCGCCGAACGAATCGCCAGCTCCGCGCCGGCCCCGTTCGGGTCGGGTGCGGTGACATGGAAGGCGTCGCAGGAGAGCCCGGCACCGGCCAGCGTCGCGTAGATGCGCGCGCCGCGGGCCTCGGCGTGCTCGAGCGTCTCGAGCACGAGCATCGCGGCACCCTCGGCCGGGATGAAGCCCGTGCGGTTCGCGTCGAACGGTCGCGACAGCGTGCTGGGGTCGCCTTCGGCGGTGGAGAGCGCACCCGCATTGGCGAGGCTGCTCATCAGGTACGGCGTCAGGGCCGCGTCGCTGGCCCCGGCGAGCACGATGTCCGCGTCGCCCGCGCTGCAGCGTGTGGAACCCCTCGGCGACCGCAATCGTGCCGGCTGCGCAGGCCCCCACTCCCGCTGTGACAGGCCCCGTCACTCCAAACTGGATCGCGGCGTTGGCTGCCGCCATGTTGCCCGAGACGAGCGGCACGTACAGCGGCCCCGTGCGCTCGGGCTTCTCCGAGGTGCTTAAGGACCTCGTCGTCGCCCTCGGGGATTCCGCCGGCGCCGGTATGGATCGTGATGCCGGTGCGTGGCCCCGAGATGTCGTCGAGCCCTGCGTCGGCAACGGCGAGTCGCGCGGCAACAATCGCGAACTGCGCAAAGCGCCCCATCCGCCGAGCCGCGCGCTTATCCATGTACGGCGTCAGATCGAAGTCTTCGATCGGGGCGGCGTGACGGGCCGGTAGCGCGTCGTACTCAGCGCCCTCGAGGCGGCGAACGCCGGAGCGGTGTTCCATCAGCGACGACCACAGCGCCTCATGCCCATTCCCGGTCGGCCCGACAATCCCGATCCCGGTAATGACAACAGTGCGCGAATCAGTCATGGGGAGAGTCTGGCGGATGCACCGGCGTTGCCGCCGCACGTCTGGTGTCGTGGATCCGATGGGCGATCCTGGATTCGAACCAGGGACCTCCTCCTTATCAGAGAGGCGCTCTAACCGACTGAGCTAATCGCCCGACGGCGCGAGTCTATCGAAGGCCGGGCCTACCCTGCGATGGTCACCTGTCCCGACACGACTTTCTCATCGAATCCTCCAACGAGTGCACGCACACGGACGGTGTACGTTCCAGCGAAGGGAAGCAATCCACTTGCTGCCGATCGTTGGAAATTCCATACCAACGATGCGGGTAGGCTCGGATGGCTCCACTCGACCGTTCCCTCCTGGAGGCCGCCCCAGAGACGCAGGCTACGGAACCCCACGCGAGCGCCAGATAGACGTAGCTGCCGCCCCTCGAGCGTGATCGTCGTGGGAGTTGACGTGGGTGTCAGGGCACGGATCGAAAAGGCCACGGCGCTGCGAACAACATGTCCGTCCGCGCTTGTGACCTCGTATGTGTAGGCATACCGACCCGCTGTCAGCCCGCGCACAGGTGCTACCAACGTGCGCCCCTCCACTCGTGTGAGACCGCTTCGCACGTTCCCCGCCGAGTCGAAGAGGACGAGTCCACTCCGAGTGACTTCAACATCTTCGTTGAAGCTCACGCTGATCTTCTTTGGTGCAACGTTCAGGTTGGCGTTGGCTGCAGGGTTGTGGTTGCTGGCGACGGCATGGCCGAATGCAAGCGCCGGCACCAGCAAGACCAGTAGTCCGCTACCGATGATGTGAGAAATCCGCATGGTGATTGTGTCTCCTTCCAGCTGGACTTGGGTGGGGCGATGCGCGCCCCACCCAAGTCGTGTCTTAGTGGCTCGAGGCCGCAGCTGCCGCGACGGTGATGGTCGCTGCCGGATGTGCCGCGTCGTGCCCGTGCTCTACCCACGCGGTCTTGTTGGCACCGCAGTACTGGACCACTGGGACACGAAACGACCCTGCCGTGGCCGGGTACTTCGTACTGATGCCAAAGTCCTGAAACTCGCTGTCCTGCAGGTCATCGCCAGTGGCAACCCACGTCAGCTTGTAGCCACCCTTGCCCTTGAAGGGCGTGACCGAGGCCTTCCACCCTGCGATCTGCTGTGGCCTTCCGGATTGGAAGGCTCCCTGCAACCACACCGCCACCTTATTGACGGCGACTGGATTGCCCTTGGCGTCTTCACAGCCGTGACCGATACGGACCCAAAACGCGCCGTACCCATCGGCCTTTGGAGTGCTGCCGTACGTTTGCACTGTTGCGTGCCCAAAAGCAGGGGCGGCGACAGCTGCAAGCATCGCACCAATCAGCGCGACGAAGATAAGCGCGCGAACGCGCCTCGAGAGGGTCTTCATAAACTGCTCCTAATCGTAGGTCCGCCGGAATCTTCCGACGGACGGTAGTCACCGGCACCTAGCCGGTTCTGCTATCCGATTAGAGCCAAGGGGGGTCCACGCGGCGCGAGGTGGCACTCCAGCAGAGCCCGACTGGCGCGGAGCAACCCCGTTCGCCGAACAACCGTCGCACGAAATCGGAGCGGCACCCGTTGCGCGCTCACCAACTCGACGAGTTCAACGATGGCACGGACGAGCAACCGTGCTACGAGATACGCGCCCAGGGCAAATGGCACCTGGAGCGCAAGACCAAGTGCGAAGGTTGGCTCGAGTGCTGCCTGGAGCGGCCAGGCGCCATCGCGGATGAGTCGCTCGATGTGCTCTTGCCCGCAAAAGCCAAGCAGAGGAATTGCTCCAACGGCCCACGCAGGCACGCCCTTCCCACGCCGGCCCCGAAATCTGTCGAGCGTGGCGAAGCAAACGCCAAGCGCAAGGCAGACACCTCCAAGCACGGCGCCAGTCGGTAGTTGCTGCAAGTACCCATGTCCCGTATCGGCAAGCAACGCCTCTGCATGGTGTCCCGCAACCACGAGATACGCCAACTGGTGTCCAAGGAGCGAACCGGCTACCAACAACGGCAGAGCAATCAACCATGCCGCGCGACCACTCACTGCTCCGCCGTGCCTGTGCGGATCGCGACTTCGCATCACATGCACGTTATCACCGGCTGGCAACAGTCGCCGTGGCCTTCCCCTGCGATGGTCACCTATCTCGAGTCGCACCCGCAGGCACGTACACTCGCCACGGCAACGTCAGGCACAGCATCGCGCCCGAGGCGGTGAACCGGATCTTGCAAAGACGCAGAACGGCTTCGGCTACGGGTAGGGAGTTAGCGGGGCTTTTGGATTCGCTCCCGCTTGCCAAGCAGGCGCGAACGAAATCCGCCCGACCGGCGAGCGGGATTACACGCTCGCACCAGCGAACGTGGTACAACCACCAGATGCGACTATCCATGAAAGTCTTCTGTCTAGCTCTTCTAACGGTCGCACTCCTCGCCGGCTCGGCCACGAGCCTCGCGCACCAGTCCACCAGCGTCGGTAAGGGAACGAAGCGATGCGTGCCAGAGCCCGGTGCAGACTGCCGCGGAGTCGTCGAACGCTGGACCGTCGAATACCACGGCGACCTCAGGAAAGCAAAATTCACCGGCGCTGTCCTACACGGCGCAGACTTTCGTGGCGCTGACCTACGCGGCACAGACTTTCGAGGCGCAAAACTACGCCACGCAGACCTACGCGGCGCCAACCTCAAAGGCGCACGATTCGACACGGTAAAACAAACAGGCAAAAACACAAAACAAGGCACCCCAGCCTGCGCCGCAACAACCGCAGGATGCCAAGGCGCGAACCTGAACTTTGCGAACCTGACCGGTGCGATCCTGATCAACGCGAACCTGACCAGCGCGGAACTGGCCGGAGCGAACCTGACCAACGCGAACCTGACCAACGCGAACTTCAGCTACACGCTACTCGAAGACACGATCTTTAGCGGCGCGAACCTGACCAACGCGAACCTGACCAACGCGATGTTCAAAAGGACATCACCGAACTTTACCAACGCGATCATGGTCGGCGCGGACCTGTCCAACCTATACCTGCCCCACGCGAACCTGACCAACGCGAACCTGACCAACGCGAACCTGTCCAACGCGAACCTGTCCGAGTCGAACCTGACCAACGCGAACCTGACCAACGCGAACCTGACCGGAGCGAGCTTCGGGGGTTCAACGGGCTGCTCCACAGTCACGCCCAAAGGAACCCTCAACGTCACCCCCTGGCCCTGCGCCAACTAGCCCCAACCCGCAGCCACCCACCAGCCGATCGGCGGGCTAGCGGCCTCGCGCAAGGCAACCCCCCGAACTTCTGCATACCTATCTACGACGTAGCACGGCCTCGAATACGGGTATCGCTAAGGGTAGGTCGATCCGTTCGACAGGAAGGCAACACGAAAGCTGTTCAGCGAGCGGGACTACACACTCGCACCCGCGCATCTGGTACAACCACCCGATGCGACTAACTCTAAAAGTCTTCTGTCTGTCTCTTCTAGCGGTCGCGCTGCTCGCCGGCTCAGCCACGAGTTTCGCGCACCAGTCCACCAGCGTCGGTAAGGAGCAGACCGCGCGCGCCAAACAGAGCAAAGCCTCGGTGCTGTTTGTTACCGAAGGCCCAATTGCCCAGATGGCCCCGGTCGAGGGCCAGGCCGGCACCTATACCTTCACGATGCCGATTCGTACGGCAAAGCAGCCGGTGATCTGGTTCACCGACCGGCCAGCTCGTGACGCGGGCACGCTTTCGATGAGGAACTTCGTTGGCCTGTGGTCGGCGAAGGGCACGAACACCTTCACCACCGACCCTCCGAACGTCGCGATCGTCTACACCTCAGGTGGCAAGTTGAAGACCTTGATCGCGACGATGACATCCCCGGTGATCATCCCCTCCACTGCCATTTCCCTCACCTTGCTGCAGGCAACCATGACCGCGGTGCCTGAAGCGCAACTCGCTACGCATGCCAAGGGGAAGGGCAAGCTCGCCAAGCACGCGAAAAACGCTCAGCGGAACGCAATCCAATTCCCCACCTCCAGCGTCATCGTCCGGACCCCGTCTGTATTCGTTGATGCCGACGGGTGTGGAGCATTCGCAACGTATGGTGGTTGTTAGCCGTGAATGTTTTTTGAGTCAGCATATGCACACGGACAGATGGAGCGATGCTCTCCTACCAAGAGCACGGGCGTCGCTCGTGAATTGCTGCAGATGATCCCCTGATTTCCTCTCACCTGCACAGCGCATCATGCGCTGTGCAGGTGGCAGGCAGTGGCCAGAAGGCCGCTACTGCGGGTGCAGGTGATGTCCGGTGATGGTGACCAACACCGGCTGCTCGCCGCGTCCCGGCGGGGTGCGCTACTTACCGGGACCACCCGATGCAGGGCTTCCCAGTCCGCGCGCACGCGAACCTGACCAACGCGACGGGCTGCTTCACAGTCACGCCCAAGGAATACCTCGGCGCGATGGGCTGCATCAACTAGCACCAACCCGTAGCCACCCACCAGCCGATAGGCGGGCTAACGGCCTCACGCAAGGCAACCCCCCGGACTTCCGCATAACGATCTAAGACGTAGAACGGCCTCAAATACGGGTATCGCTAAGGGTGGGTCGATCCGTTCGGCAGGAAGGTAATACGAAAGCTGTTCAGCGAGTGGGATTACACACTCGCGCCCGCGAACGTGGTACAACCACCCGATGCGACTAACTCTGAAAGTCTTCTGTCTAGCTCTTCTAGCGGTCGCACTGCTTGCCGGCTCGGCCACGAGCCTCGCGCACCAGTCCACCAGCGTCGGTAAGGGAACGAAGCAATGCGTGCCAGAGCCCGGCGCAGACTGCCGTGGAGTCGTCGAACGCTGGACCGTCGAATACCACGGCGACCTCAGGAAAGCAAAATTCACAGGCGCTGTCCTACACGGCGCAGACTTTCGAGGCGCTGACCTACGCGGCGCAGACTTTCGAGGCGCGAAACTCCACCACGCAGACCTACGCGGCGCAAACCTCAAAGGCGCACGATTCGACAAGGTAAAACAAACAGGCAAAAACACAAAACAAGGCACTCCAGCCTGCGCCGCAACAACCGCAGGATGCCAAGGCGCGATCCTGACCAACGCGAACCTGACCCACGCGACCCTGACCAACGCGAACCTGACCAACGCGAACCTCAGCGGCGCGACCCTGACCGGCGCGATCCTGACCGGCGCGAACCTGTCCGGCGCGAACCTGATCAACGCGACCCTGACCAACGCGAACCTGACCAACGCGAACATGTTCGACGCGACCCCCAACGGCGCGAACCTAAGCGGCGCGAACCTGACCAAAGCGAACCTGAACTACGCGAACCTGAACAACGCGAACCTGAACAACGCGACCCTCAACGGCGCGAACCTGACCCACGCGGACCTGTCCGACGCGAACCTGACCAGTGCGAACCTGACCGGCGCGAACCTGGACAAAGCGAACCTGAACAACGCGACCCTCAACGGCGCGAATTTTACCGGCGCGATGCTCTGCTCGAAGGTCTGGCCCGACGACTACCTCAGCGGCTATTGCTGAACCACCTAGCACCAACCCGCAGCCACCCACCAGCCGATCGGCGGGCTAGCGGCCTCGCGCAAGGCAACCCCCTTGCTTTCCGCGTGTCTATCTAAGACGGAGCACAGCCTCAAATACGGGTATCGCTAGGGACGACTCGATTCCCGTAGCTGCCGTTTGCGCCGCTAGAGGTTTCTAGAGGTTTTGCGGAATCCAGCCGCGGACGGGGAGGTTGTTTCCCCTGGCGCTGCTTGTGTCTCACGCACGAGGGAGGTCTGGCATCTCAATTAGTTTGTATCAATCGTGACAAACTAGGCCGCGCGGTCGTGCAGCGACGATTGCGGGGACTATCCTGTGCTCATGCATTGCGCGCGCCGACTCCTCACCGTCGCCCTCGCCCTCGCCGCGCTGTTTGCGTGCGCGGGCGCGGTGCAGGCCGCCAACTACTCGGTCGCCAATGCCGACTCGGCACAGGGCTCCGACGCCACATGCAACCCGTGCCGAACGATCATGGGCGCGCTGCGGTTCGCCGCGCGACATGCCGGCGATGATCGGGTACTGCTCGGGACCGGCACGTACCGCGGCAACCTCATCATTCGCGACGCCGATCGCGTCTGGATCGCCGGTGCCGGTGCGCGCACCGTCATCGCCGGCAATGTCGATATCGGTACACCAAACCGCGACGACGTGTACCTGGTAGATGCGTTCCGTGGAGCGGGACGCTCCGTCACGTTCTCCGGCCTCGTGGTCTCGAGCCCCGGCGAGGCAATCAGCGCAAACCGGGTGGACGTGTGGATCGCCGACGCGGCTGTCGTCGGTACCGTCAATGTCTCTAGCGCCGCGCTGCAGGCCGCCCGCTCAACGATCACGGCCAACGGGTGCTCGCCCGGCATCGTCCTCGACGTCGGAAACATCGGCGATGCCGCGCACCCTCTCGAAGTCGGCCAGAACGTCGGCTCCAATGTGATCGAGACATCCGTCCGGGGCGCCCCCGTGATCACCTATCGCGGCTCGCGCAACGTCTTCGACCTGCTGCTCGTGAATCAATCGCTCCTCATTGGCGACGTGGCAGGGTGCCCGCGGGCGATCGGCCATGCCCTGTCCGTCGGGGCCGACGGATTCGCGCAGATCGCCAACTCGCTGATCCTCTCCCCGAGCGTCGGCGGCGCCGCGGCGATCAACGTGACCGACTCGCTCGTCTACGCCACGCTCAGCACAATCTCCGGCTCGTACGACGTCGGCATCTCGTCCGTGCGGTCACGCGTGATCAGCCAGGGCATGGTGATCGACGGGCCGCCCACAGCCGTCGACGCGACCGGCGGCGGTAACCGGGCGGTCGGTGCGTTCGAGCTCGACTACACGTTCGCCAGCGGCGTCGCACGGCTCGGTGGCGGCGCCGTGGCGGGGCCCAGCAACCGCTTCTCCACGCAACTCGGGCTGTTCTTCGGCACGCCCGGGGAGAGCTCCCCGATCCTCAATGCGATTCCCGCGGACTATCCCTTCGACGTCGTGCAGGAGATGCTGCCGCGGCTCGCTTTCAACGGCGTCGAGCGGCCGCAGCCGTTCATCCTCGGTGGCGTGGAGCTGTTCGACGCGGGTGCGATCGAGCAGCCGGCGTCGTCGCTCGCGATCGTCGTGCCGCCCGTGCCCGGACCGGTGTGGGTGCCCGGGCGCGTGCTCGGCGGCGTGCCGCAGGTCGATGTGGATGGCATCGGGCTGCCGGCGGCCCCCGGCGCGCCCATCGCCGGCAGTGCCGCGGCGCCCGACGGCAACGCCGCGGGCGGCGTGGCGGCGGTGGCGGGGCCGGCGCTGATCATCCAGCCGCCGAAGCGGGTGCGGCAGGGCACCACGGTGATCGTGCGCGTGAAGGTGCCGTACCGCGGGCGGCTCACGCTGCGCACCTACGGTGAGCGCGGCGGCCTCGTCGCCGTCGGCAAGGGGCGCCCAGTCGTAAAGGGCTGGCGCAAAATCAAACTGAAGATCGGACCCAACACGCGGCTTGGCACACTGCGGATCGTGGCCACGCACGTGCGACCGCAGACGCGCGCCGTGCTGACCGCGGCGAGCGTGACGCGCGTCGTCAAGGGCTAGCTGTTCTACCTAGCTGCTCTGTCTAGTCGGCCTGGGTATGAGCCTGTCCGGTGGCGCCCGTTTGATCGAATTGGGATCGGTCTTGGCGTTAAACCGCAAGGTCTAGGGGAAACACTCACGCACTAGTGTCTTGTGCGGTATGTTACAATCTACGCAGCGCGGTCGTGCAGGGCCACACCGTCGAGCTGCTCGAGGCGCGCCACTAGGTCGGCAAGCTGCTCGGCCGAGCGGATGCGGATCTCGAGATGCGCTCCATCCTTCGTTGGCGTCACGCGACCAACCATGCCGAGCGCCCGGAAACAGGCGTCCGTCGCCGCGGCGGCGAGGTCGTGGTCGAACCAAAGCGGACCGCCGCCCCCACGCTTAGCCGTCCGCCGAGCCGACACACCCGTGCGCGAAGCGGCCTCGACCTGTCGCACAGACAGGCCCTCGGCAATTGCACGCTTCGCCAGCGCGCGCCGCGCGTCGTGGTCTTCCAGTTGCAGGATCGCGCGCCCATGACCCTCAGAGAGGTCGCCGGCGATAATCGCGTCCAAGCACTTCGTCGGGCAGGTCGAGCAGGCGGAGCGCATTGGCAATTGCCGGTCGGCTGCGGCCGACCTTCTCTGCCACCTCCGTCGGCGTCAGGTCCAGCTCGTCGATCAGCGCCGCGTAGCCACGTGCGGTCTCAATCGCGTTGAGGTCCTCGCGCACGACGTTCTCGACTAGTGCCAAGATCAACGTCTGCCGCTCGTCGGCCCGCCGCACGATCGCGGGGATGGTCTTGAGACCCGCCAGGCCCGCTGCCCGCCAGCGGCGCTCGCCGGCGATGATCTCGTAGCGGCCATCCGGGGCCGAGCGTACGAGGATCGGCTGAATGATGCCGTCCTGGGCAATCGAGCGTGCGAGGTCGTCCAGCGCGTCCTGTTCAAACGCCCGCCGCGGCTGGCGCGGGTTGGGCTGTACCTGCTCCAGCGGGAGCGTGACGAGCGTCGGCTCGACACCCGCTGGGTCGAGCAATGCGGAAAGTCCGCGTCCGAGTCCACTAGGCCTAGCCACGCTCAACCACCTCCAAGGCAAGTCGGTAATACGCGTCGGCACCTGCCGAACGCGGATCGAACTGAGAAATTGGTCGCCCGTGCGACGGCGCCTCGGCCAGTCGCACCGAACGGGGAATCACGCTATCGAAAACCTTGTTGCCGAAGTGCTCACGCACCTCGCTCGCGACGTCCTGCGAAAGGCGCGTGCGGCCATCGTGCATCGTCAGGAGCAACCCAGACAGCTGCAGGTGAGGATTGATGCGCGCGCGCACCAGCTCGACCGTCTCCAGCAGCTGGGCCAGGCCCTCAAGGGCGTAGTACTCGCACTGCACCGGCACGATCAGCCGATTTGCGGCCGCCAAGGCATTGACCGTCAGCATGCCGAGCGCCGGCGGGCAGTCAACCAGGACGAAGGGATAGCGATCATCGACCTCGGCCAGCGCGGAAGCAAGCAATTGCTCGCGATCCTCCATGTCGGGCAACTCGACGGCAGCAGCAGCCAAATCGGGATGCGCCGGCGCCAAGTCGAGGTTCGGAATGCCGGAGGGAATCACGATGTCGGCGATTGGCACGCCGTGCAGGACCTCATAGGTCGAACGACCACGCACCGGACGATGGCCAAGCCCCGTCGTGGCGTTTGCCTGGGGATCAAAGTCGACGAGCAACACGCGCGCGCCGGCCTCCGCAAGACACGCAGCGACATTGACGGCGGTCGTGGTCTTACCGACGCCACCCTTTTGGTTGGCGAGTGCGTAAATGCGGGACATGCACCAGAGGCTAGTCCGCGGGGCGGACGAGCGGCTCACGCGCAATCGCATTCGCGCGCCGCGGGTACTGCTCTGGCGTCGGGCCAAGCTTGCGAATCACCACCTGCGAACGATGAGCAAAACCCGCGACGGGGACAACCTGCTCAACGGTTCCCCCCAATGCCTGGGCCGCCTGCTCGAGTTGTTCCGCGTCGACCGTGCCCGCGTGAATCACGAACACGCCACCCGCACGCAGCAGGGGTAGACATAACTCAATCGCGACGGGGGGAGGAGCCAAGGCGCGAGCAACCGCAATGCCAAAGGCCTCGCGCCCCGCACCATGGGCGTACTCTTCGACCCGCAGATTGACGACCTCAACGCGATCGCGCAACTCGCAGCGATCAACAACCTCTTGCAGGTGTTCGCAGCGACGGGCGCGGCTATCGAGCAGCACGCCACTGAGCTCTGGCCGGTCGATCAGCAGCGGCACCCCCGGAAAACCAGCGCCGGTGCCGACATCGATCAACGGTCCGGTCTCGCCCACCAAGAGTGGCAGGCTATTGCGGGCGTCGGTGACATGCTCGGCAAGCGCTTCGGGGCTCTTGTCCGCCACCAATCGCTGAGCCGCGTCGGTGATCACATCGAGAAAATGCTGCAGCGGATCGTGTTTCACGTGAAACGCCGCGGAGGGGTGGAGAGCTGTTTCACGTGAAACGGTCTCAGGCGGTCGGCAACACGACAACACAGCGTTGCGGCTCGCGTCCACCGGACTCCGTCGTCACATCTGTCCGCTCCTGCAAGACGAGATGCACAATCTTGCGCTCAGCGCTCGACATTGGCTCCAGCGAGACGGGCTGCCCCGTTGTCAGGGCCTCCTGCGCTGCGCGCTCGGCCGTATCGCGCAGCACGGCCTCGCGGCGACGGCGATAGTCCTGCGCATCAACCACGACCGGCGTGGCGTCTTCTTGGCCCCGCAGCACCATGGCGTTGACCAGGTACTGGATGGCATCAATCGTGTGGCCGTGTTTGCCAATCAGCAGTCCGAGGTCGTCGCCTTCAACGTTGGCGACGAGGCCATCGGGTCCCTGTCCGACGGCAACCGTCGCCTCGAGACCGATGCCGCCACAGATCGCCGTCAAGACCTCTTCGATCCGCTCGGCCAGCGGCCCCGTCGCCGCGGGCAGGACCGGTGCGCTCGAACGCTGCCTTGGCGGCCGGCGCTCCTCGCGCTCCACGGTTCGCGTGGGTGCCGCGGGATCCGTCGCCGGAACCACGGCCAGCTGTCCAAGCACCCGCGCGGGCTCGCGGCCAACGCCCATCAGGCCGCGCTCGCCCTCCGACAAGACCTGAAACTCAATCGTCTCTTTATCCAGCCCGGGGTAGCGACGTTCGAGCTCGCGGGTCGCTGCCCAGCGCGCCTCGCCCACCGTCTCACCCGTGCCTTCGACCGCTGTTGGGTCGTCCGCCATCAGCTGGCCTTCGGACCGTCGCTGGGCGGTTTTGCCACCGGCTTATTCGGTCGTTTTTGGCGCTGGGCCTTATTTCTCGGGGTAGTCGGTGTCGCCTTAGGCTGAGCCTCAGCAACCACGTCACCCTCGCTGGCCGAGGCCGCTGGCTTGGCCTTCGCCTTCTTCGCCTTCGGCATCTGGTTGGTCGGCTTGGCACCGATACCCAAGCGCGCCGCGATGCCACCTTGCGTCTTCTTAGCGGGCTCCTCCTGAGCGGAGGGAGGGAGCGGTGGTGGGAACCAGACGCGAATCACGGCAGCCTGGCCGCAGGTCCAGAGGTTCGTCGTAATCCAGTAGATCAACAGGCCCGCGGGGAACTCTGAGGTGCCAAACGGGGGGCTCACGATGAAATAGGCAAAAACGATGGGGAGAAACAGGAAGATGTACTTCTGCTTGGGATCGACCGAGGTCGGCATCAGCAGCGTCGAGCCCATCTGCGACAACACGTAGATGATCATCAATGGCCACAGCGTCGCGCCCGGCAGCATGTTTAGCGACTCGGTGATGTTTGGAATCCAGCCCCAGAACATCGAGAGGTCGGCGCCGGCCTCGATCTCCCCCGAGATATCGACGAGCACGATGTAGAGCGCAAAGAAGATCGGCAACTGGACGATCAGTGGCAGACACGACCCGAAGGGGTTGACCTTGTTCTCGCGGTAGAAGAGCATCATCTCTTCGTTCAGCTTCTGGCGATCATCCTTGTACTTGGCCTGCATCTTCTTGATCTGCGGCTGCAGCGACTGCATCGCGCGGAACGACTGCTGCTGCTTGACGGTTAACGGGATCATCGCGATGCGGACGACCACCGTCAGAAGCACAATCGACCAGGCCCACGAGACGCCTAACTGCTCGTGGATCGTTGTCAAAAGCCACGTCAGCGGCAGGACGATCGGGTCAAGGAGAGAGTAAAGAGTGTCCACTAGCGTTGCCGTCGAACGGGGTCGACCCCGCCATCATTCCATGGGTTGCACCTGACTAGGCGCCATACCGCTAAAACGGGGCCAACAATCGGGCCTCGGTAGCGCACCGCATCGATGGCGTAGCGCGAGCACGTTGGCTCGAAACGACAGTTGCGCGTCGCCGGCGCCCCGCCCGGCCAAAGCGGGCGCAAGATGTTCGCATAGAAGCCGTGTACGAGGCTGCCGATCATGCCGCCGCCGTCCCGGTACTGCGCTCAATAAGTTCGGCAACCTCGGTCACGAGCCACGGAAAGCCCTGTGCTTCAACGGCAGTGTCGAGACCAGGCCGAGCAACTAAGACGATGTCCAAGCGCATAGGTGCGGTGGGGTTCGCGTCGAAGGCCTCGCGCAATTGCCGCTTCAGCTTATTACGCACCACGGCACCACCGACCTTCCGCGAGACGGCGATGCCAAGCCGCGTCTCGTCCTGCTCGGACGGGAAGGCATAGGCCACGAGGTGACGGCTGGCCGCCGAACGGCCGCGCCGATAAACCGCGTCAAACTCCGCCGAGCGAGTCAGGCGCCCTCGTCCCTGCGGCCCGCTCTCCATGCAGACCTAAGCCGACAGGTGCTTGCGCCCACGGGCGCGGCGGCGGCGGATAACCGCAACTCCGGCGCGCGAGGACATGCGCTTACGGAAGCCGTGGACCTTGGCTCGCTTGCGGACATTGGGCTGGTAGGTGCGCTTCATCTTCGATCCGGTCTCCGAGGAACGCGAAGCATACCGGTCGAAGGGGCATTGCGGCAAACGACAACCGCACCCATTCGCCCCAGCCGGCCTATTCTAGCCAAGCACCAGCTGTTCTCCCCGGCGGGGGATAACTCTGGGGATAACCCTGTGAGTCGTTTGTTTTTCCCGCAAACAGCGGAGATCCGAGCCGGTTGCCGCCTTTCATCTCCCTCGCGTTTCCTGCTACGGTCGCGGCTTCCGCAATGACATCCGCCACCCCCGACACATCTGCCTCGACGCTCTGGTCTGCCGTCTCGCTTGAGCTGCAGCAGACCCTCGCGCCGCCGACGTACAGCGCGTGGTTCGGTCGCGCCAGCGCGCGCAGCCTGACGGCAGAGATGCTCGAGGTCGAAGTGCCCAACGAGTTCGTGCGGGGCTGGATCTCGGGCCACTTCATGGACCTCGTCACCTCCGCAGCGGCGACCGTCAATGGCACGCCACTTGAGGTCTCGATCGTGGTTGCTGTTGAAGACGCGCCGAGCGCGCCGATTGCTGCACTGATCGACGCACCGGCCGCGGCGACGCCCGCAGCGGCGCCTGTCGTAGCGATTCCCGCTCCTACTCGCGTCGAGCGCGTGGCGCCCCTCAACCGCAACGCGACCTTTGAGACCTTCGTCATCGGCCCCTCCAATCGCTTTGCCCACGCCGCCGCGCTCGCAGTTGCTGAGTCGCCGAGCCAAGCCTATAACCCGTTGTTTATCCATGGCCCGACGGGACTTGGAAAGACGCACCTTCTGCAGGCAATCGCGCACTACGTCACGACGTCGACGCCGGACATGACCGCGTGTTATGTGACGTGTGAGGCCTTCACGAACGACTTCATTGAGGCTCTGCGCGAGAAGCGCATTGAGCACTTCAAGAACCGTTATCGCACCTACGACGTCTTGCTCGTTGACGACATCCAGTTCTTGTCCGGCCGCGAGGGAATCCAGGAAGAGTTTTTCCACACGTTCAACACGCTGCACGAGAGTGGCAGTCAGATCGTGCTCTCCTCGGATCGCCCGCCTCGCGAAATTGCGCGCCTCGAAGATCGTCTCCGCTCGCGCTTTGAATGGGGCCTGATCACCGATGTGCAGCCGCCCGACCTGGAGACGCGCATTGCAATCCTGCGCAAAAAAGCGTCGCGCGATGGCATCACGATTGACGACCCCGAGGTGCTGGCTGCAATCGCGATGCGTGTGCAGACGAACATCCGGGAGCTCGAAGGAGCACTGACGCGCGGTGTCGCGTTCGCGATGCTCAATGGCGAGCCGTTGACGGTCGAGTTGGTCCGCGACGTGCTCAGCTCGCAATACCCGGAAGACTCGCGGCCTGTCACGGTCGAGAGCGTCCAGCGCGTCGTTGCCGACTACTTCTCACTCTCGGTCGATGAGCTGCGCTCCGAGCGCCGCACGCAGACGATCGTGTTTCCGCGCCAGGTTGCGATGTACCTCAGCCGCGAGTTGACCGACATGTCGCTGCCACAGATTGGACGTCTCTTCGGCGGCCGCGACCACACGACAATCCACTACGGGCACGACAAGATTGCAAAGCGCATCAAGGAAGATCGCTCGCTTTACAACCTCGTGCAAGAGCTGACGGCCACGATTCGGCGGCTCGGCTAATGCTGAGCGCTGTGGATAACCGGTCGGAAAACAGCGGGAGAGCGCTGGGAGGGCTACACGTTCTGTCCACAGCGACTAACGTCTCCCAAGATCCCTCCACACGTTGTGGGGAGAGCTCTGTTGGTCATACCCAAAGCATCAACACCCTAAACTGCCCTAAATCGCTGTACCAGAGCGGTGTTTTTCGAGTTATCCCCGTCATCCCCAGCCCCTATGGTTATGACGATAGAGAAAAGGTTCTTACAACCATTACCATCGGGAAAGCCGCTGTATGAAGATTCGTTGCAACCGAGAGCACCTAGCTGATCGACTCGCCCAGGCTGCGCGAGCTGCGTCGACGCGCGCCAATCTTCAGAGCGCTTCGCATGTTCGACTGACGGCTTCGAGTGGTGAGACTCCGGTCGAGTTGGCAGCGACTGATCTTGAGATGACGCTTCGCGTTCCTCTTGATGCTGATGTCGAGCAAGAGGGCTCGGTGTTGTTGCCGGCGAAGATCGCTCCCGAGTTGATTCGCGCGTTGACGGGCGAAACGGTCGAGTTGTCGGCGGGCGAAGATGGTCGCGTGTTGGTCACTGCAGGCTCATCGTCGTACACGCTCTACGGCTTGCCGGTCGACGAGTTTCCTCAGTTGCCGGAGATTGATCACGAGCATCTCTTCGAGACCGATTGCTCAACCTTCGCCGAAGTCGTAAGCCGCGTAAAGCGCGCAGCGTCGCGCGATGAAAGCCGTCCCGTTTTGACGGGCGCTCTCGTTCGCTTCGAGCAGGATCGCCTAGTCATGGCGGCTACCGATTCGTATCGCCTGGCTGTTGCAGAAGCACCGCTCACCAAAGCTCCACCCGAGGCGCTCGAGGCAATCATCCCCGTTAAGGCGATGGAAGAAGTCGTGCGGCTCGCGGGCTCCTCTTCGAGCCCACTCAGCGTGGCAATCGGTGAGGGCCTTGTGACGTTCGGTATCGATGGGCTCTGGCTCAGCGTCCGCCGCATTGAGGGGCAGTTCCCCAACTTCACCGCGCTTCGTCCTGAGGGCATCGAACATTCGATCACGATCGCGAAGGACGAACTCCTCGAGGTCGTCAAGCGCGTCGGCATCGTCGTGCGCCAGAACACGCCAGTCCGAGCCGAGCTGTCGACGGGCACGTTAAGTCTGTCCGCGCGCACCGCTGACGTCGCTGAGGGTGCCGAGTCGATCCCTGTCGCCTACGACGGTGCGGAGACGATTGAGATTGGCTTCAACCACGAGTTTCTCCGCGACGGCATCGAGAGTGTGCCGGGCGATGAAGTGAAGCTCGGGCTGATCTCCTCGCTGCGCCCCGCGCTACTCGAGAGCGTGGACGGCACGTTCTGGTACGTGATCATGCCGATCCGCATCTGAGTCGATGCGTGTCGACCTGCTTCGGGTAGCGGGCTTTCGGTGCCATACCGAGGCAGAGTTGCGGCCCGTCGCGGGCGTCACTGCGATCGTCGGGCCAAATGGCTCGGGTAAGACGTCGCTGCTCGAGGCTGTGCATCTCGCAGCCTGCGGGACGGGTCTGCGGTCGACGGCGGACGGGCGGATGATCCAGGACGGCGCCGACGAGCTCGGTGTGCGCCTGGAGGGGCAGGCCGGCGGCGCTTCGACGACGGTGCGTCTGCGGTTGACGAAGGGCGCACGCACGATCGAGCTCGATGGCGCCGAGGTGGATGGACGAACCCTGCGTGAGCGGTGGGCTGCCGTCACATTTATTCCGGACGTGCTCGATTTGATCAAGCGTGGCCCGGCGGTGCGACGACTTGCCATGGACCGCGCAATCGAGAGTGCGTGGCCGCGCTTTGAAGAGCACGAGCGCGCGTACCGCCAGACGATGGAGCAGCGCAACGCGGTGCTTCGCCGTGTGCGCCGCCGCGAAGGCAACGAGGATGAGTTGGATCCCTGGGATTGGCAATTAGCCGATACGGCCTCCCTCATCATCGAAGCGCGTGAACGACTTATCGAACGGCTCGCGCCGCTGTTCAGCGAGCGGGTAATCACACTCGGCTCACCGCACGCGGCCGCACTGACTTACGCCCCCTCCGTCGTCGGTGAGTCCTCCGCCATCCTTGCGCTTTTGCAAGAGCGCCGACGAGAGGACATCGACCGACAGACAACGGGTATTGGCCCGCACCTAGATGATCTCGTAGTCGAACTCGATGGGCGTGATGCCCGGCGCAGCGCCTCACAAGGCGAGCAGCGCACGCTGGTGCTGGGCTTTCTGTTGGCGCAGGCATCCCTGGTCGCGGAGACACGACAAGAACAGCCACTGCTCCTGCTCGACGATGTCTTGTCCGAGCTCGACCGCGACCGCCGCATGCGCCTGATCGCCACGGCCAGGGAACATGGGCAGGTGCTGCTGACCGCCACTGGAGCGGACGGAGTCGACGACTTGGCCGACGAGGTCCACGCACTGGCGGTGCGGACATGAGCGAGCGACGCCGCGATCCGCAGGCTGCCATGAGGCTGCCCTCGCCGATCGGGGGCGACATCCGCGGCGCGGTGCCACCCGACCTCGGTCCGGTCCGGCGCATCCTTGGTGTCTGGAACGAGACGGTTGGGGCAGGCCTCGCACGCTTCGCCCAGCCCGCCAGGATTACCCGCGAAGGCGTCCTCATCGTCCATGCCGCCGACGCCAGCTGGGTGCATGCGATCACGCTCGAGCAGCGCACGATTCTCAAGAAGTTGAAGGAGCAGTTGGCAGGCGATGCGCCAGTTGAGCTCCGCGTCGAAATTGGCCCGGTCGATACGCGGCTGCCGGAGCCGCCACCGGAGCCGACGCCAATTCAGCCCGCGGCGCAGAAGAAGGCCGACGAAATGGTCGCCGGGGTCGAGGATCCGCGTCTCAAAGCAGCGCTCAGTCGGGCGATTGCCCGGTCACTGTCACGGGGTTCTGAGTAGTTCGTTTCGAGGTGTCTAATCGGGCACTTTCGCGCCAGAATTGCGCACTTAGTCACAGAAGGCACAAAATCCCGAAAAGCGCGTAACGATGCGGCTTTTCCCGGGGATCCCTCTGGTAGAGTTGGGGGTGCGTTCACCAACCGGTGAACACCCAGGAAGAAGCCCTTGACCGAGTCCTACGGCGCCAGCAATATCACCGTCCTCGAAGGCCTTGAGGCCGTGCGCCGACGCCCCGGTATGTACATCGGTTCGACGGGCGCCCGCGGCCTCCATCACCTGGTCTGGGAGGTGCTCGACAACGCTGTTGACGAAGCGCTTGCCGGGTACTGCACCGAGGTCACGATCACGCTGCACACAGACGGCTCCGCGACCTGCATCGACAACGGCCGCGGTATCCCCGTCGAGATGATGGCCGACCAGGGCATGTCCGCTGTCGAAGTCGTCCTCACCAAGCTGCACGCCGGCGGCAAGTTCGGCGGCGGCGGCTACAAGGTCTCTGGCGGTCTGCACGGCGTCGGCGTCTCTGTCGTCAACGCGCTGTCCGAGAAGCTGCACATCGAAGTGCGCCGCGACGGCTTCATCTTCTCGCAGGATTATGCCAAGGGCGATCCGCAGAACTCGCTCAGCAAGGGCGAGGCGTGGGACGGGCAGAGCAGCACCTCGATCACCTTCTTGCCCGACGGCGAGATCTTCGAAGACATCCGCTTCGACCGCGACACGCTCGCCCTCCGCATGCGCGAGATGGCGTTCCTCACGCCGGTGCTGGCACTGCGCCTGATCGACGAGCGCGGCGATGGCTCCGACGAGACGTGGAAGTACGAAGGCGGCATCGGGGAGTACGTCACCTTCATGAACCAGGGCAAAGAACTTGTGCACACGGGCGTCGTCGTGGTCAGTTCGCGCGACGAAGAAAGCAGCGTCGAGATCGACGTCGCCCTGCAGTGGAATCAGACGTACCAGCCGTCGATCTACTCCTTCGCTAACGCCATCAACACGCACGAAGGCGGCAGCCACCTCGTTGGCTTCCGCACCGCCGTCACGCGCGTCGTCAACTCCTACGCGCGGGCCAACGGCTTGCTCAAGGAGAAGGACGAAAACCTGACCGGCGAGGACGTCGCCGAAGGCCTGGCCGCAGTCATCTCGGTGCGCCTGCCCGAACCACAGTTTGAGGGCCAGACCAAGACCAAGCTCGGTAACACGCACGTCCGCGGCATCGTCGATAGCGCCTCCAACTCGGCGCTCGCGCAGTACTTCGAGGAGCACCCCGCCGAGGCCAAAGCGATTGGGCAGAAGGTTGTTTCGGCTGCCCGCGCTCGCGCAGCAGCCCGCAAAGCGCGCGAGGCTGCCCGCAAGACCGCCTTCGGTAGTGGCGGCCTGCCCGGCAAGCTGACCGACTGTGTCACAACAGACCCCTCGATCTCCGAGCTGTACCTCGTCGAGGGCAACAGCGCAGGCGGCACGGCTGTCGACGCCCGCGATCGTGAGTTCCAAGCGATCCTGCCGCTCCGCGGAAAGATCCTCAACGTCGAGAAGGCTCGCATCGATCGCGTCTTCGGCAACGCCGAGATCCAGGCGATGGTTGCAGCAATGGGTATTGGCGTCGGCGACGACATTGACACCGAGAAGGCGCGGTACCACAAGCTCGTCCTGATGACCGACGCCGATGTCGATGGTGCTCACATCCGAACGCTGATTCTGACGTTCCTCTACCGGCACATGCAGCCACTGATCGACGCGGGCTACGTGTACATCGCCCAGCCGCCCCTCTATCGCGTGCGCTTGGGCAAAGAGCAGATGTACCTGTCGAAGGACTCCGAGGTCGAGGACTACGCAGTTGGCCAGCGCCTCGCGCAGGTGACGGCCATGGCAGGCGAGGACAAGCTGCCGCTCGACCAAGAGCTGTATCGCTCGATCGTCAAGTCGGTCCGCGAGCAGGAGCTGATGACCACACGCATGCGTGGAGCCTTCGGTCCGATCGTGGCCGAGCTGGCGAAGCACCCGAGCCTGCTCGAGGCGAATGTCGAGCCGGAAGCGATTAGCGAATGGTTCGCCACGGGCGGTGCCGACGACGAGTTCGTCACGGTCGAGGTCACCAGCGCCGAAACCGACGGCTCGATCATGCTGCGCCGCACCGAACGCCACACGGGCGCCGTCGAGACGATTCCGCTGCCACTCAACCTCTTTACGGGAGCTGCGTACGAGGGTCTGCGCCGCAGCCACAAGCGCCTGCTCGAGCTCGTCGGTCCGGGGCCGTTCATGGTCACCCAGGGCCGCAAGGAGATCGAGGCCGTTGGCCACGCTGCCCTCCGTGAGGCGATCTTCGACTGCTGCAAGGATGGCATCGAAATCAGTCGCTTCAAGGGCCTCGGCGAGATGAACGCCGACCAGCTGCGCGACACGGCAATGGCACCGCAGACGCGCACGCTGCTGCAGGTCACGATGGAAAGCGCGGCCGAAGCCGACGCCATGTTTGTCACCTTGATGGGCGACCAGGTCGAAGACCGTCGTGCCTTCATCGAATCGCACGCCCGCGACGCACAGGGAATAGATGTCTGAGCCAGAAGCACCTGTCGAGGAGCCGTACGGCGGCTCCGAACCGCGCGAACTAGCCGACGAGATGCGCACGTCGTATCTCGATTACGCGATGAGCGTAATCGTCGGACGCGCGCTCCCCGATGTTCGCGACGGCCTCAAGCCGGTGCATCGTCGTGTGCTCTACGCGATGGACGAGCTGGGCCTGCAGCCCAACCGCCCGCACGTCAAGTGCGCCAAGGTCGTCGGCGAGACGATGGGCACGTACCACCCGCACGGCGACCAGGCGATCTACGACACGCTCGTCCGCATGGCGCAGCCGTTCTCGTCGCGCGCCATCTTGGTCGACGGCCAGGGTAACTTCGGCAACGTCGACGGCTTCTCGGCCGCCGCCATGCGCTACACCGAGTGTCGCCTGTCCCGCGTAGCGACGCTGATGCTCCGCGATATCGACGCGAACACCGTCGACTTCGGGCCTAACTACGACGGCTCGCGCGAGCAGCCGCTGGTTCTGCCCGCGCGCTATCCAAACCTGCTCGTCAACGGCTCGTCGGGCATCGCCGTCGGCATGGCGACGAACATTCCGCCGCACAACCTCGGTGAGGCCGTCAACGCCACGATCGCGATGATCCGCAACCCGGAGATCTCGCTCGAAGAACTGATGCAGATCATGCCCGGCCCGGACTTCCCGACCGGCGGTGTGATCATGGGCCACGCGGGCATTCGTGCCGCGTACGCCACGGGCCGCGGCAAGATTCGTCTCCGCGCCACGACCGATATCGAAGACCTGCCGAACGGCAAGAGTGCAATCGTCGTCACGCAGCTGCCGTTTACGGTCAAGAAGGGTGGCGACGACGGCGTCATCGCCAAGATTGCCGAGCTCGCAGTCGAGAAGGTGATGCCCGAGATCTCGGACGTCAAGGACCACTCGTCCGACGAAGGCATGCGCATCGTGATCGAGCTGAAGAAGGACGCGATCGCGACTGTCGTCCTCAACAAGCTCTACAAGCACACGCAGCTGCAGGTCACGTTCGGCGCCAACATGGTGTCGCTCGTCGATGGCGTGCCACGCACGCTGGGTGTCCACGACATGCTGCGCCACTACATCGCGCATCAGCGCGACGTCATCGTGCGCCGCACGAAGTTCCAGCTCGATCGGGCCGAGCGCCGCTGTCACATTCTCGACGGCTACCTGATCGCCCTCACCAACCTCGACGCGATCATCAAGTTGATCCGCAACTCGAAGGATCCCGAGCAGGCGCGCCAGAACCTCCAGACCGAGTTCGGCATGTCCGAAGTCCAGGCGCAGGCGATTGTCGATCTCCGCCTCGGTCGCCTCACCGGCCTCGAGCAAGACGCGATTCGGGCCGAGCACGCCGAATTGACGACCAAAATCGCCGAGCTGCGCAGCATTCTCGCCGACGAGAGCCGCGTCTCGCAGGTCATCATCGAAGAGCTCGAGGCGATCCAGGCCGAGTTCGCCGACGATCGTCGTACCTCGATCAGCGCGGTCGAGGGCGAGATCGACATGGAAGAGCTGATTGCCGACGAGGAGATGGTCATCACCATCACCAACGGTGGCTACATCAAGCGCCTGCCGGTCGACACGTATCGAGCACAGCGCCGAGGTGGCGTGGGCGTGCGCGGCATGCAGACCAAGGAAGACGACTGGATCGAGCATCTCATCACAGCGTCGACCCACGACTACGTGCTGTTCTTCACGTCGTTCGGCAAGGTCTACCGGGCCAAGGCGTACACGCTGCCAATTGGTACACGCGACTCCAAGGGCAGAGCTCTCGTCAACGTGCTGCCCCTCCGTGAGGGCGAGCGCGTGATGGCCGCCTTTACGACGCGCGATTACACCGAGGGCAAGTACCTCGTCTTTGGTACTCGCAAGGGCACCGTCAAGAAGACCGAGTTCCTGGCGTACAACACGATTCTCAAGGCCGACGGCATCATCGCGATCAACCTACGCGAAGGCGACGAGCTGGTCGATGTGCGCCTCACCAACGGCGAGGACCGCATCTTGATGGTCTCGAAGTCGGGCCAGGCTGCACTCTTCTCCGAGCAAAAGGTGCGCTCGATGGGTCGTTCTGCCTCGGGCCTGATCGGCATGCGTCTGACCGGCAACGACGAGGTCATCGCACTGCGCGTACCCCAAGAGGGCGACGACGTGCTCGTCATCACCGAGGGCGGCTACGGCAAGCGCTCGCCGATCTCCGAGTACCGCGAGACCGGTCGTGGCGCCAAGGGCGTCCGCACGATTGCCGCCAAGGCCGAGGCCGATCGCGGCCCGCTCGTCGCTGCACATTGCGTGACCGGCGAAGAAGACCTAATCGTCACGACGGCCAGCGGCATCGTCACGCGTATGGCTGTCGGCGAGGTTCGTTCGATGGGTCGCTCGACCTCGGGCGTTCGTGTTCAACGTATCCGCGGCGAAGAAGACCGTGTGTCGTCGTGCGCGATTGTGCCGGCAGACGATGCGGTTGACGAGCTCGACGACGGGGACGGCGCAGAGGTGCCAGAAGGCACGGCCGCTGCAACCGAGACCGTTGTCCTGGCGGATGCCGTCAACGTTGCCGACCCAGACGAGCTTGCCGACGATGACACCGTCGAGCCGGTCGAAGACGACGACGCGGACACCACGGACGACGACGATTCGGATGACGAGTAGCCATCGCACTCTTTGGCTGGCGCGAAGGCACCGGCGTTAGAGTGAGGACATCATGAATACGCGTCTACGCCTCCTCGTTACTGGTGCCCTGGTGCTCGTTGCCGCGAGTCTGATTGCCGCCTGTGGTGGCGGCTCGACGACGACCACAACGGTGACCACGACAGCGATGGAGACCGCGACGACAACAGAGACGGTCACGGCTGCGGCAGAGACGACAACGGCCGCCACGACGACGGCTGACGGGGACACGATTTACACCGAGGGCAACACAACAATCGATGTCGCTACGGGCGATTCGGTCACGATCCAATTGCCGATCAATCCGAGCACGGGCTACACGTGGGTGCCGTACTTCCCGATGGAGTACATGCAATTGTCGGACGAGATTCTCGAGCCGGAGAGCGACGGTGCGGTCGGTGTTGGCACGCACGAGCAGTGGGTCATCGCGATCAATACTCCAGGCCCTGCTGAAATCGTCTTTGACTACTTCCCACCGGGCAATGGCGTCAAGTCCGAGCGGTCGGTGACGTTCACCGTTAACGCCTCGTAGCACGCGACATTCTGGGCCCGGGCCCAAAGTGTCGCCTACCGCCAACCTGCTTCAATGCTGAGCTGTCAGTCCGAAGCGCAGTCGAAAAGTCAGTCTGCTGTCCAGGTGTCGGGTGGGAAGTGGCCGACCTCCCAGATGTGGCCGTCGGGGTCGCAGAGAAAGAGAATGCGAGGGCCGGAAGGCTTGTCTTCTGCAGGGGCGAGGACACGAACGCCAGCGGCCTCTGCGCGAACCTGACAGGCATCAACGTCACCAGCGGCCGGCATGGCGATCGCGATCGTGATTGGCCCTGGCATGGCGGGAAAGGCCGCTACGCCCGTCTCGCTTTCGAGGACTTCGGCTTGGATCAGATCGAGCTTGAGGTTGTCGAGGACAAACCGCGCAAGGATCTCGTTCTGGCTCTGCTTTACGAAGCCAAAGACGTCCTCGTAGAACGCCACAGACGCAGAAAAATCGCGGACGGCAAGCGTGATCGAATCGACGCGGGTGGGAACAATCTTCATCTCTACGACCTCCGATCGGGCTGGCGCGACTTTAGCAGCGTGGAGAGGCGACATTCTGGGCCCGGGCCCAAAGTGTCGTGTCTGAGCGATCGCTAGTCGAGGACGCGCTCGACTTCGCCTGCCGCGAAGCTCTGCGTCGATCCATCGGCGAGCGCCAAGACGAGACAGCCGGCGTGGTCGATGCCGGCCGCAGTGCCTGCGAGCTCGCCGTCGGGCAATCGCAGTGTCAACGCGTGGCCGACAAGGCCATCGAGCGCGGCATAGCGGGCGAGAAACGCCGGCAGGCCCTCGCGATCGAACAGCGCTAGAGCAGCGTCCATGCGGTCGGCAAGCGACTCGAGCAGTGCGATGCGGTCGATCTCCACGCCGCCTTCGACCAGCAGCGAGGTCGCCGGCAGGCGATCGGTTGGGGGCAACTCATCGCACGTCAGGTTCGCGTTGATGCCGATGCCAATGATCGCGAAAGGCGGTCCAGCGGCGGGTGTCACGAGCTCGACGAGGATGCCCGCCACCTTGCCACCGGCCACCACCAGGTCGTTTGGCCAACGCAGCTGCGTGGGGAGAGGCAGCGACTCGGCAACGGCGATGCCGACGACGAGCGACAGGCTGCTCAACTCGGCGAGTGCGCGTGTAGGACGTGCCAGATACGAAAACATCAAGGCCTTGCCTGGTGGATCGCTCCAGGTGCGGCCGCGTCGGCCGCGACCAGCGGTCTGGTGGTCCGTCACGCAGATCGTCCCCGCAGGGGCACCAGCAAGCGCCTCATCGCGCACGATGTCTTGTGTCGACGGGCAACTTGCGCGGGTAATCACGTTGCGAGGCGTCACTCGTTGCGAGGCGGAGGTGTCCACGCGGCTACGATACCCCCGTGACCGCCCCTACGCGCACACCGAACTCTGGAGGCGGAGATGACCGCCCTTGATCGAGACGCCATTCAGGCGATCATTCCGCATCGCGACCCGTTTCTCTTCGTCGACGAGATCGTCGAGCTCGAGCCGGGCGTTCGTGCTCATGGACGCTGGACGATCACCGGTGATGAGTGGTTTCTCCAAGGCCACTTTCCCGGCAACCCGATCGTGCCTGGTGTCGTAATGGTTGAGGCCTCCGCACAGGTGGCGGCGATCTGCGCGTTGACGCACCCCGATCATCAGGGCAAGTTTGGCGTCTTTGCGGGCATCGATGACGTGCGCTTTCGGCGGATCGTGCGTCCAGGTGACGTGCTCGACATGGTGATCGACGTGGATCGCCTGCGTGGCCGCATTGGTCGCGTTCGCGCGACCGTCACCGTGGGCGACGAGCCGGCTGTCGAAGGCGTTCTGACCTTCGGACTCTTGTCGGAGCCGCCCGCGTGATCGCAGCGGTCGAGACGGATTTGGCGATCATTGCCGTCGGGGCCGCGATTCCCGACCGCGTGGTGACGAACGATGAGATCTCTCAGCGTGTCGAGACAGACGACGCGTGGATCCAAGAGCGCACCGGTATTCGCGAGCGCCGAGTTGCCGCTGAGGGCCAGACAGTCACTTCGCTGGCGATCATCGCCGCGAGGCAGGTGCTGGAGCGCGCCGATATTGCACCCGCCGAGATCGATTTGATCCTGACGGCGACGGCGTCGCCCGAGCGCTCGTTTCCTTCGATTTCGGCGCTCGTGGCAGACGATATCGGTGCGCACAGTGCGGGCGCTATCGACATGCTTGCGGCCTGTGCTGGCTTCGCCTACGCCTTGGGGCATGCCGTCGCCCAGATCCACTCGGGCCTCGCCACCACGGTGATGGTGATCGGCAGTGAGGTGCTCTCGGGCATTACCGACTGGGACGATCGCGGCACGTGCATCCTGTTTGGCGATGGTGCGGGCGCGGTCATCATCCGGGCGGGCGCAGCACCGACGAAAGAGAACGTCGTCGTCGAGCTCGGGGTTGACGGCTCCAAGGGCGGCGACCTCGTCGGCGACCTCACCTCACGCAACGGCGAGCCGGTCGACCGCAACATCCGCATGAACGGCAACGTCGTCTATCGCTTTGCCACGCAGGCAATTGTCGACTCGACGCGGCGAGTGCTTGAGGCGGGCGGCTGGACGCAGGACGACATCGACCTGTTCGTGCCGCATCAAGCGAACCTGCGCATCATCGAGAGTGGAGTTGCGCGCCTTAAGTTTCCGAGCGAGCGCGTCGTGATTACCCTCGACCGCTATGGCAATACGTCGTCGGCGTCGATTCCGCTGTGCCTCGATTACGCGTGGCGCACCGGCCGCTTGCAGCCAGGCCAGCGACTATTGATGATGGGACTCGGTGGCGGCCTCGCCTGGGGTACGTGCCTGATTCGCTGGATGGGAGAACCCGCATGAAAACCGCTTTTTGCTTTCCAGGACAGGGCTCGCAGGCTGTTGGCATGGGCGTCGCCTTCGCCGATGCGTCGCCGGCTGCGGCTGCGGTTTTTGCGGAGGCCTCCGCGGCCTACGGCTCGGACCTGCTCGAGCTTTGTCGCAGCGGACCGAAGGAGTTGCTCGACCAGACCGAGATTACGCAGCCCGCGCTAACGACCGCCTCGCTGGCATGTTTGGCGGCGGTTCGCGAGGCGGGCATTTCGGCGAGACGTCTCGATCGGCCACTCGGCTGGCGAGTACGCGGCGCTGGTGGCCTCGGGGATTCTGAGCATCGGCGATGCAATTCGCCTGACCCAGGCACGTGGCGTGGCGACAGCCGCTGCTGCAGTGCGCACACCAGGCGCAATGGCCGCCGTGATCGGCCTCGAGGATGCCCAAGTCGAGGCGCTCTGCGATGGCATCGACGGGGTTTGGGTTGCGAACTACAACTGTCCGGGGCAGGTCGTGGTCTCGGGCGAGCACGAGGCAGTCGACGCCTTCATCGAGGCTGCGACTGAAGCCGGTGCGCGGCGCGCGCTCAAGCTCGCCGTGTCGGGCGCGTTCCACTCGCCGCTGACGGCCGCGGCGGCAGACGATCTACGGCCGGCGCTCGAGGCGACGACGTTCCAGGCACCGACCAGCAAGTTCTTTTCGACGGTCACCTGCCAGGATGAGGACGAGTCGGCAATCGTCGAAATCCTCACAGCACAGCTCGGAGCGCCGGTACGCTTTACGCAGGCGGTGCAGTCGCTTGCCAGCCAGGGTGTCACCGAGTTCATCGAGGTGGGCCCGGGCGGAGTGCTCGCCGGTCTAATTCGACGCATTGACCGCAGTTGTACGACAGTTACGATCGGCGATCCCGAAGGGCTCGCCAAGGCACAGGAGGTGCTCCCCCATGGCTGAACGACCGCTTGAAGGACGCGTAACGCTCGTCACTGGTGGCTCTCGTGGCATTGGCGCGGCGATCTCGCAGCAATTGGCTGCCGCCGGCGCCAAGGTCGGAGTCAACTACACCGCTAATCGCGAGGCTGCCGACGCTGTCGTCGCTGCGATCACGGCTGCAGGGGGCGAGGCGGTTGCCATCCATGGCGACGTCAGCGACCCCGAGGCCGCTGGTGCGATGGTCGACGCGACCGAGGAGGCCTTCGGCGACGACCTTTGGAATTTGGTCGCGAACGCTGGCATCACCCGCGACAACCTCATCTCGCGCATTACGCCCGAGGATTGGGACCGCGTGATCGACGTCAACCTCGGCGGCACCTTCCACGTCGCGCGCGCTGCGTCGCGCAAGATGCTCCGCAAGAAGCGCGGCAGCATCGTCACGATGTCGAGCGTCGTCGGGCCTCCATGGCAACCTGGGGCAGACGAACTACGCGGCCTCGAAGGGTGGCGTGATTGCGCTGACGAAGGCGCTGGCCAAAGAGGTTGGCTCGCGAGGCATTCGCGTCAATTGCGTGGCACCGGGCTACATCTCGACCGAACTCACCGACGTGCTCAACGACGAGATCCGCGGCATTCTGCTCGCGCAGACACCGCTTGGTCGCCTAGGTGAGCCCGAGGACATTGCCAATACCGTGCGCTTTTTGTTGTCCGACGACGCGGCCTTCGTAACGGGCGCGATTCTGTCGGTCGACGGCGGGCTGGGGATGTAACTCGATGCGACGCGTGGTCATCACCGGCATGGGGACAGTCAACCCGATTGGCAACAGCATCGCGGAGTTCGATGCCGCGCTGCGTGTGGGCAAGCCGGGTGGCGGGCCGATTACGACGTTCGATGTCTCGGACAGTCCGGTCAAGATCGGCTGCGAGGTCAAGGGCTTCGATCCCGAGACCGTGATGGAACGCAAGGCCACGCGACGCACGAGCCGCTACATCCACCTTGCCGTGGGTGCGGCGCGCGAGGCCGTTGAGGCTTCGGGGCTCGACATCCCGGCCGAGGGCGACCGCATCGGCGCATCGATTGCCAGTGGCATTGGTGGGATGGACATGCAGCAGGCCGCGCACGAGCACTACTTCGAGCGTGGCATTGAACGCTTCTCGCCCTTTTGGACGCCGGGCATCATCCCGAACATGGCGGCCGGCTACGTGTCGATGGAGTTCGGCACGCGCGGGCCGTTGGCGGCCTCGAGTACTGCCTGCGCAGCCTCTTCGATGGCGATTGGCGACGCGGTGATGTACATCCGTGCAGGCATGGCCGACGCGATGTTGGCCGGCGGGTCGGAGTGCGGTCTGACGCCCGTCGGTGTCGGCGGCTTCCATGGCATCCGCGCCTGCTCGACGCGCAACGATGATCCCGAGGGTGCGAGTCGCCCGTTCGACGCAACGCGCGATGGCATCGTGCTGGGTGAGGGCGCGACGGTCTTGGTGCTCGAAGAACTCGAGCACGCCTTGAGCCGAGGCGCCACGATCTTGGCCGAGGTGACGGGCTACGGCCTGTCGTCGGACGCCCACAACGTCACCGAGCCGGATCCAACGGGCGAGAACCCGGCCCGCGCGCTACGCAACGCGATTGCCGACGCTGGGCGCACGATCGAGGACATTCAGTACATCAACGCCCATGGCACCTCCACGCCGATCGGCGATGCCGCCGAGACGCGCGTGCTCAAGAAGGTCTTTGGCGAGCGCGCGCATCAGATCCCCGTTTCGTCGACGAAGTCGATGACGGGCCATCTACTCGGTGCGACGGGTGCGACTGAGGCTGCGATTTGTGTCCTGGCGATTCAGGGTGGCTACCTGCCGCCGACGATCAATCTGCATCACGCCGATCCGGACTGCGATCTGGATTATGTGCCGAATCTGATGCGCGAGCAGACCACGGATATTGCGCTGTCGAACGGCTTCGGCTTCGGCGGACACAATGCGTCGCTCGTGGTCGAGCGGTTCAAGGAGCAGCGCGACCTGTGACGCCGATCGAGGTCAATGTTGAGCGGCCCTCGGGCGACGAGGGTGGCGGCCGCCGTCATCCGAATACCTGTCCCAGCTGCCGGTCGCATTTTCGGGACGACGAGCTGCGTCATTCGCTGCGCGTCTGCGCCCAGTGTGGACACCACTTTGCCGTTGGCGCGATGGAACGCATCGAGCAGATGCTCGACCCCGGTTCGTTTGTCGAAATCGGCAGCGACCTACGGGCGGCCGACCCACTCGCCTTCGTCGACCTCAAGCCATACACAGATCGTCTCCTCGATGCCGAGCTGGCAACGGGGCTCGGCGACTCGTTGGTGGCCGGTAGCGGTCAGATTGTCGGACGCCCTGCTGCCGTCGCCGTGATGGACTTCGCCTTCATGGGCGGCTCGATGGGCAGCGTGATGGGCGAGCGCTTCTGCCTCGCCGCCGATCTTGCCGTGGCGCGACGAATTCCGTTGATCAGCGTCACGGCCTCGGGCGGTGCGCGCATGCAGGAGAACATCCTCGCCCTGATGCAGATGGCCAAGACCGTTGGCGCGGTCGACAGCCTGCGCGAGGTCGGCGTGCCGTATATCTCGGTGCTGGCTCACCCAACCACGGGTGGTGTGATTGCATCGTTTGCATCGCTGGGCGACGTCGTCGTTGCCGAGCCGGGCGCGCTGCTTTCGTTCGCTGGCCCGCGCGTGGTCGAGCAGACGACGGGCGAGAAGACCGCTCCCGACTTTGGCCGCTCCGAGTCGAACCTGCGCCTCGGCCAGCTCGATGCCGTCGTGCCGCGCCGCGAGTTGCGCGGCGAGTTGGCCAAGCTATTGATGCTGTTCTCGCCGGCTGAGGACGAGCCGACGGGCGACAACGAGCCACTTCCGCCAGCGGGTACGGACGAAAATCCTGTTGACCGCGTGCTTGGCATGTTTGGATTGGGGCGAAAGCGTGGTTAGGGTCTCCGACGAAGTTCGCCGCCTGCGCAAGCGCTTTGAGGCGCGTGCCGAGGAATCGCAGATTTGGGATGCGGTCCAGTTGGCCCGTCACCCCGATCGGCCGTACACGCTCGACTATGCCGAGCGGCTGTTTAGCGACGCCTTCGAGTTGCGCGGCGATCGCGCCTTCTCGGATGACGAGGCGCTGATCACGATGCTGGCGCGGTACCACGGCCAGACGGTGGTGGCGATCGGGCATCAGAAGGGCCGCGATCTGGCCGAGCGCACGCGGCGCATGTTCGGTATGCCGCACCCCGAGGGCTACCGCAAGGCAATTCGTGCTGTCGAGCTGGCCGAGCGCTTTGGCTATCCGATCCTTACCTTCGTCGACACTCCCGGTGCCTATCCGGGCGTCAATGCCGAGGAGCGTGGGCAGGCTGGGATGATCGCCCGCTCGGTGCTCGCGTTCTGCCAGGCCAGCGTCCCGGTCGTGGCGACAGTGATCGGCGAGGGCGGCTCGGGTGGCGCCTTGGCGATTGCCGTGGCCGATCGCGTGCAGATGCAGGAGAACGCGATCTATTCGGTCATTTCGCCCGAGGGCTGCGCGGCAATTCTCTGGAAGGACGCCGGCCAGGCCAAGAAAGCGGCCTTCGCCTTTCGCCCGACGGCTCGCGCCTGCCTCGATCTCGGCGTGATCGACACGATTGTGGACGAGCCGAGCGGTGGCGCTCATACCGACCTCGACGCCTCGGCCCGACTGCTCGATACGGCGTTGCGGCAATCGCTCGCCGAGGCCGAGGCGATTCCGCCGGCCCAACGCCGCGCAATGCGACGCGCCAAGTTCCGTGCGATGGGCGTGTGGGGCGTGGCCGACGAGCCGACCAACCAAGACTTCTAGGCGGATGTCACATAGGGGTCTGACCCCTTTGTGACATTCGCCTAGAAATCAGGGTCGTAGTGGAAATGGCCGGCGTGCCAGCCCAAGCGCTGCCTGAGCGGTTACCCAGGCGGGCGTGATCACAAGTCCACGCTGGTAGGCGACTGCACCGTTCGATCGTTGGAGTGAAGCCAGATACGCCTCGGCGGCCCGATCGCGCTTGCCGGCGGCCGCGAGCCCTTGCAGGACCCAGGCAGTCGACTGTGCGTCGGGGGGCGAGCCGACCGTCAGCGCGTAGCCACCCTGGCTACGAAACCGCTTGAGGGACGCCACGGCGCGCGCGATCACTGTGCTGTTTGGCGCCACGCCAGCTGCAACTGCAGCCATGATGCCCGATGCCGTCAGATTCGAATCGCCATCGCTGCCGGGCGCGACGGGCCAACTGCCGTCCCGATTCTGGTCTGCGAGCAGCGTGCGCTTGGCAGCGGTGGGGATCGGCGCCCCCGCGGCCTTGAGGGCGAGAATGCCAAATTGGTTGGAGGCCACAAGGCTACCGATCCGACCATTCTTTAGCGAACCCTGAACAGCCTGGACGAGATTGCGGCCACCGGCATTGCTCGGATTGCGCCCGGCGGCAGCAAGAGCAAGGACGGCGAGTTCGACGTCGGTGGTCGAGGTGAGGGCCTTGGAGTGCCGCTCGATGCAGGACGCGGCGGAGCCGGCCGAGCGACCACTCGCAACGAGCCCAAGCGCGGCCCATGAGGTGAGGTTGACGCTTGCGGCCGCGCCGGACTCGCGCGCGCAACCGTTGGCATCGAGGGTGGAAGCCAGAAACGAACCTGTCGAGGACAGGCTTGCTGCCTGTGCCGGAATCCCGACGACCAGCAGTGCAAGTAGGCCAAGCAGGAGCGAGCGCATCATCGCTTGGCCTCCTCTGGACTCAGCCAGCGTCCGCGCACACGTTGAGCGCTGCGTTCTAAGAGACCGATTAGGGGGAGGCCGGCGACGCCGAGCAGGATCACGTTGGTGGTGGCGTGCACGATGTCAAACGGTACTGCTCGTGCGTGGACGGCGATGAAGGCAGGAAGCGTCAGTGCGGGTCCAAACGAAGCGAGCTGCCAGATGTCCATCCCGGCGCCAAAAACGAGGCCCCAGATTGCCCCGAGTAGCATCAGCGCCCAGCGGCTTCTACGGAGGGCGGGTGCGAGCAACCCACCGCTGGCTCCGGCCAGACCCCAGAACAGCATCTGCCAGGGCGTCCACGGTCCCTGGCCAAGAAACGTGTTCGAGAGGAGCGCCGCGCCCGCGCCAACCGCTGCTCCTGCGCGGGGGCCAAGCGCGACGCCGGTCACGATTGCGATCACCGTCACCGGCTGGGCGCTGGGAATTGCGGCAAAGGCGATGCGGCCGGCGGTGGCGGCGGCGATCAGAACCGCGACGAGCCCTAGTTCGCGCGCCCCACCGCGACCACGCTCGTAGAAGACCAGCCCGAGCAGCAGTACGAGCAGCCCGCCGAGCGAGACGATGGCACTGATGCTCATGGCGTCTCCCCGGCCGTCTCAAGCTGGCCATCCACGAGCAGCCAACGGCAATCTGCACATGCTCGGGCAAGGTCGAGGTCGTGGGTGGCGACGATTGCACAGCCACCTCGTGCCGCGTGCTCGCGCACGAGTCGCACCAGCGTGGCGCGATGCGCGAGGTCCATCCCACGCGTGGGCTCATCCAACAGGAGCAGCTGGGGAGAGAGCGCAAACGCCGCTGCAATGGCGACCCGCTCTCGCTCACCGACAGAGCAATCCCGCGGATTACGATCCGCGAGGTGGACAAGGTCGAGAGCAGCAAGCATCTGCTCGGCGACAGCTAGGTCGCACCCGAGCGTGCGTGGACCGAGCAGGACCTCGTCTCGCACGGTGTCACAGAGCAGCGTGCGGCCCGGGTCTTGGGGCACGAAGGCGACGAGCGGCACACGCGACTCGGCACCCGCTGGAGAGAGATCGCGGCCGTCGACGAGCAGGCGACCGCTAGGGGTTGGCTCGAGCCCAGCGAGCGTGCGGAGCAGCGTGCTCTTGCCACCACCGTTGGGGCCGAACAGTGCCGCTACCTGCCCCGGCTGCAGGGAGGCAGTGGCGTGGCGGACGACGATGCGCTCGCCACGCTGAGCGGTGAGGCGGTCGAGCGCCACGAGTGGGGGTCCCGTCGAAGTGGGCGTTGACATCAAAGGCGTCAGCGGAACCGTCGCCTTCGGCGACACGAGAGAACCATGGCGCAGGCCGATCACACGATCGGTCAGGTGTCCGACGCGATCGTGGCGGTGCTCGGCGATCACGATCGCCAGGCCAAGGTCGGCGAGGCGGCGCAGCTCGCCGACGAGCTCGCAGGCGGTGTCGTCGTCAAGCTGCGCGGTCGGCTCATCGAGCAGCAGCACTGCCGGTTCTGGTGCGAGGACGGCAGCGAGAGCCACCCGCTGACGCTCACCAGCGGACAACTGGTCGATGCGACGGCCGATCAGGTGGTCGGCATTGATGCGCTCGAGCGCGGTCCGGGCAGAGGCGAGGATCGTCTCGGCCGGCGCTCCATGGCATTGCAGGCTAAAAGCCACATCGCGCAGCGGCTCGGCCATCACCACTTGCGTCTCGGGGTCTTGGAAGAGAAAGCCTGCGCGCTGTGCGATCTCGGCAGGCTGAGCGGTGCGGAGGTCGATGCCGGCGATCAGTCCCTCGCCGGCGGCCTCGCCACCATGAAACGCGGGCGGCTAGGCCGGCCAGCACACGCAGCAACGTCGACTTGCCGCTGCCCGACTCGCCTTCGAGCAGGACGATCTCGCCCGGCTCGACCTGGAGGCTCGCGCCAGCGACCGACCAGGGCGCGTCGGTGGCGTATCGAAAGCGCAGGTCGTGGGTCACGATCGCTGTCACGAGCGGGTCCTCAGGGAGCCGGCGGCCACGACGCTCACGCCGAGTGTCAGTCCTGCCAAGGCGAATGCGATTCCCGTCGCCATCGGGTCGGCGATCGGATAAATCTCGTAGGGTGCGAAACCAACAAGCAGCACGACGGCCACGAGCAGGCCGACGATGCCGCAGAGCAACGCCACCTGTTCGTTTCGCTGGAGGGGTGCCTCGGGAAGGCGGGTCAGCCGACCTGCTCCGTACCCGCGCGCCACCATCGCCTCGGAGATGTCGATACCGCGCTCAAGGCTCGACGCCACAAGCGGTTCGATCAGGTGTGTGCCCTGCCGAATTGCTGCGCGCCGTCCACGCTCGGCGCCAGTGCCGCGTAGGCGAAGCGTTTCGCGCAGGCCGTTGGCGTCGCGCCGGAGCGTCGGTGCGAGGCGCGCCGAGAGCGCGACAGTTAGGGCCGAGCGTGGCGCGACACGACTGGCGAGTGCCTGCGTGCGGTCGGGGTCGGCGAGGCGCAAAAATGCCGCGGTTGCCAGGATCGCTGTGGCCAGCCGCGCACCGGCGACGAGTCCGTACAGCACCTCTTCGCTGGTGACTTCGAAGTCGATCAGCCAGAAGTTCGGGCCCGCGAACAACACGTGGTCGCCTTCGACGGCGACAAACGGGTTGAGCACCGCGATAAAAAGCCCCGAGATCAAGGCAATCCGCAGCATCACGCGATGAGGGGGCGGTGCAGCGTGGTGGAGGAACAGGGCGCCGACGAATGCGGCGCCGACGATCAACGGCTGCGACGTGGCGAGCGCGATGACGATCAACGCGACCGCGACGAGCAGTGGTGGCAGCGGCGCCCTCACGGCCTAGGCACGCGTCCACGACCGCCACGGCAGACGACCCGGCCATCGGCGTCGAGGCAGATGGCGGTGGCGTGCCGTACCAGCGTCGGATCGCGGATCAGGTCCTCTGCCGCCGAGAACGCGGCGTACTGGGAGACGCCAGCGATGATCACCACCGGCGGATCGGCAGCGGTGAAGCCGTCGGTGGTGGCGACGATGATCGCGGTCGCCCCGGGAACGACCTCGGCCGCGCCGCGAGCGGCGTTCCAGACCTGCACCTGCCCGGTCGGATCGATCCACGCCGTCAGCCCAGCGGCGGCGGTGTCGCCAACGGCGCGACGCCAGAGAGTATCCCGCTCGCGCAACTCGTCGTTTGCGCCAACCAGGGCGCGGGCTCCCTCGACCGCCGCCGGGGCGGAGACATCGGCACCCGCCTTGCGCAGCGCACTGGCGAGCGGCTCGTCGGCGGAAAGCGTGTCGTGCGGACCGTCGATGCCGCGGGTCAGCGGCAACGGCCAGTTGGCAACTACCGCTGGTATGTGGACGCGGCCGGGCCAGCGGTGGAGGTCCCACCAGACGCTGTCCTGTGCCGAGACTTTGATATCCGCTGCGCCAACGCTCGCTTCGATACCGTTGACCCAGAAGATCCAGTCACGGGTACCATCGCCGGCTTGGGCGCCGAGCGACGAGACGTAGCGCCCGCCGTAGGTTGTCTCGACCGGCGTTACTGCACGGGTGGCCGAGACGACACTGCCAGGCGTGCCGGCGCCGTCTGCGATCGCGACGGTTCCCCAATCGGCTGTGACAGCGATCGGCACTCCCGGCGAACCTGTCGCTGGGAGTGCCGATTTCGATGTGCCACAGGCCGCGGCAAGCGCCGCGAGCAGTAGGAGTGCGGGGAGGACCCGCAGCACTGCCTAGCCGGCGAGCTTCTCGGACGCCGCGATTTTGTTCTTGGTCGGGATCTGTGCCGTCCACGCGCCGACCGGCGTGATGGTCAGGGTGCCGTCAGCGGCGAGGTTGCCGATCTTGGTGCCATTGATATGAAGGGGCGCACCGCCGGCGACGATCGCCTTGGCACCGCCCATCCTCGTGGCGCTGAACGTGACTGTACCGTTGCCGTTGTTCTTGGCATCGAGGTTGTAGGCGTACGGACCGTTCTTGGAGGAGTAGTCGTTGTCGAGGATCCAGACGACTTCGTCCGACGCCTTCAGCGTGGCATCGGTGGCGCCGGTCATCGACATTGTGCCGTTGACGAAGAGGGCCCAGTATCCAGTGGCTGACGCCTTGGTGCCAACGATGCGGGTCAGGTACGCCGCGTTGTACGTGGCGTCATAGACGGCCGTGTACGGGAGGCTCGTCGCGACGATCTGGCCCATGGCGGAATTGGCCTTGAGCACGTGCCGCTTGCCCTTTGAGTCCATGTAGGCTCGTGCACTTGTGACGTCGGTGGCCGTGGCCCCGAAGACGTTTTGGCCGCCGGACACGACACGCAGGGTGGCGGCACTGGCTGTGGTGGGGACGATGATGGCAACCGCGAATGCGGCGGCCGCGAGGATGTTCCTCGTGCGCATGATCTTGATCCTTCTCTCGAGGTCCCCAAGGCCTTATGGCTTGGGGGAAGGCGGGTGTTCTGACTCGGAACGCACTTCCTCAGATTTCTCCAAGGCCGATTGCCATTGCCTTCCCAGTTCCGAAGAACCAGTGACCGGTGCGTGCACCGAGACCATCGGACGTTCCTTACAGCGGCGGGACCGTGCCGGATTCGCACCGGACTTCCCCTGCCCTTCGATAGTGACGGTAGCAGACGAGTCGTTGCTCCGGCATACTCGCTTCATGCCTACGCGTCTGCCCCGTCCTCGCATCGAGGGCCAACACCTTGCGGTCTCTTGTGGCCATCCCCTTGCGGTCCAGGCGGCGTTGCGCGTGGGTGCAGCGGGTGGAAATGCGGCTGACGCTGCGGCGGCTGCGGCGGCAGCGCTCGCTGTGGTTTTGCCCGACGCCTGTGGCCTCGGCGGCGACCTGCTTTGCATCATTCGAAAAGCGGATGGTACGACGACGGCGATCAATGGTGTCGGCAAGGCGCCGGCCGGGATCCAGCTGCCGTTGCCAAAGGATGGCGCCCAGGTTGCTGCAGTCCCGGGCTTTGTGCGCGGCGTCTGTGATCTCGTCGAGCAGGCCGGCACGCTCTCCCGAGCAGAGGTCTTTGCACCGGCGCTCGAGCTAGCTCGCGAGGGTGTGCCAATGACGCGCGATACCGAGGACGCATTACGCGCCTACGTCGACCGCCTCACGCGTGGTGGCGCGGATGACTCCCCGTGGGTGCGCGCACGCGACACCGGCGCAGGCACGATCGTCCGGCTGCCCGAGACCGCCGCGACGATTCAGACGATCATCGATGGCGGTGCTGACGCGTTCTACAACGGGCCGATCGCCGAGGCGATTGTGAGCGCGATGGCCCGTGAGGGTGGCGCGATGTCGCTCGAAGACCTCGCGACGCACGAGAGCGTCATCCGCCCGCCTGTCGCCACCGACTATCGCGGCGTAACGGTGCTGGCCCAGCCACCTTCCTCGCAGGCGATGCTGCTGACGATGGCGCTACGGCGCCTCACGGCCGAGCCTGCCTCCGACGGCTCGCCGGTCGCACATCACCGTGCCGTCGAGGCAATGACGGGCGCTTTCGCCTTCCGCGATCGCATCACCCAGGACGGAGCCGACGCCGAGCTGATGGCACTGGCCGACTCGATTCCGATCTCCGAGCGCGCCAGCCGCGTCGACCACGCCAAGGGCTACAACCACACGACGTCGGTCACGGTCGCCGACCGCGACGGCAACGTCGTCTCGATGCTGATCAGCGTGTTCGACTCCTTCGGCTGCGCAACGTGGGTGGCAGAGGGCGGCTTCTTCGTCAACGATCGCCTGCTCTCGTTCTCGCGCGACCCCGAGTCGCCAAACGCGCCCGCGGGCGGCAAGCGCCCGGTCCACACACTCTCACCAGCCATGATCATCGACGGCGAGCGCATCGTCGGTATCTCCACGCCGAGCGCCGACGGCCAGGTACAGGCACTCCTACAGGTCGTTCTCGCGCATCTCGACGAGGGTGCCGACATGACGGATGCCACCGAGCGCCCGCGCTGGCGCATCGTCGACGACCGCCTCCACGTCGAAAACGACATCGATCCCACATTGCGCGCGGCCCTGGTCGACCTCGGCCACGAGGTCATCGACGAGGAGCCTGGCGACGGCCTGTTCGGCAGCATCTGCGCCTCCGAGATCGACCTCACTACTGGTCTCGTTTCGGCCTGGGCCGATCCGCGGCGCGAGTCGTGGGCTGGGGCCTGGTAGCCGCTCCGCTTAACCTAATTGACCTGTTTAGCCCACGAGTTCACCGAGCAGTACCAGCGCCATCCGCTTGTCGAGCGGCTCGTTCAGGCTCGGGCAGCCGAAGCTCTGAATACAGGCGGGGCAGCCCGACTCGCATGGGCAGTCAGCGACGATCGATTGGGCGGCCTCGGCGATGCGGGGTAGTGCGGCGAAGGCGGTGCGCAGAATGCCCGCGCCTCCCGCGCGCGTCTCGTGCAGGATGATCGTTGGCAGGCTCGTGTCGGGGTGGAGTGGCAGGGAGACGCCCGCGAGATCGCCACTGTCGCAGGGCACGGCGAGGGGCAGGGCGGCAGCGAGCAGGTGCTCGATCGCGTGGAGGCCACCGAGCGATGGCTCGTCGTCGGTTGGGGGGCGCACGCACCAGAGGGCAGCCGTGCGGTACTCGCGCGGGGGCAGATCGAGCGGGCGTTGGTCGATCACGGAGAGGTCGTCGACGCGACGACGTTGAAACGCGACGACCTGGGTCGTCACCTCCGCCTCGCCGAGATGGACGCGCCAATTGCCGAGCCAATCGTCTTGGACGGAGTCGAGGAGGCGAATCTGCGATTCGGCACGCGCGACGGTAAACCAATCGCCACGAAACGGCTCGACGATCGCCTGGCCGTGCTCCAAATCGAGCTCGGTGACGAGATAGCGCTCGCCGAAGTTGAGGTGTACGGCGCCCGGATGCACGGTGAGGGGAGCACGGTCCTGCTCGACGTCGCCCAACACGGCACCCGACTCGCTGTCGATGATCGTGACGGCCTGATTGCCCGAGCTGCGCAGCGACACGCGCGAGGCGGGGTCGTCGACGCCGGTCCAGATGAGGCCCGCGGCCGTCATCGCAAAGTCGTCGGGGCTCAACTGCACGAGAGCGTCGGCATCGTCCGTCACGTGAACGCCGAGGATGCTCTCGTCGCGCGGCCCGACGGCGGCCTCGGCGGCCGCGCAGGCCAGGTGCGCGATGCGGATCTCTGGGTTGTTGGGATCGAGCGCGATCGCCTCGACCGGGCGTGCCATCAGGGCCTCGGGATGGCGGGCAAACCACTGGTCGAGCGCATCGTCGCCCAGCACCAAGAGGCCGAGTCCACGTTGTCGGCGTCCGGCACGACCCCACTCCTGACGGAGCGACGCGACCGAACCAGGAAAGCCCACCACGACCGCACAATCGAGCTCGCCGATATCGATGCCGAGCTCGAGGGCGTTGGTGGCGATCACGGCCCGCAGGGCTCCACTGGCCAGCCGCGCCTCGATCTGACGGCGCGCCTCGGGCGTATAGCCCGCCCGATACGGCTCAACGCGGTCGGTTAGCACGGGGGCACGGCGCGTCAACTCGTCGCGCACGCCCCGCAAGATCAACTCGACCATCTGCCGACCCGGGGCAAAACAGATCACGCGCTGGTTGTCGATCACCAGTTGAGCCACGAGGCCGACCGCCTCTTGGATCCGCGAGGCGCGTCGCCCCGTCGCCTCGTCGAGCAGGCTCGGATTCCACAGCGCGACATCGCGGCCTGGCGACGGCGCACCATCGGCATCGACAATCGAGATTGCACAGCCCGTCAGTTGCCCAAAGGCCTCGGCGGGATTGCCGACGGTGGCAGACGCGAGCAGCAGTTGGGGCGAGGCGCCGTAGAGCGCAGCGCAGCGACGCAGGCGTCGAATCACGTGCGCGACGTGGCTGCCAAAGACGCCGCGATAGACGTGAGCCTCGTCGATGATGATCGCGCTGAGGCCCGACAGCCACTCATCCCAGCGCTGATGGTGTGGGCAGATGCCGATGTGGACCATGTCCGGATTGCTGAGGACGAGATTCGACTCGATGCGAGCGCGGCGGCGACTCGCGGTATCCGTATCGCCGTCGACCAGCGACACGCGTAGATCGCGACCGAGGCCGAGGGCATGCAGGCGACGGGCCTGGTCCTGCGCGAGCGCCTTTGTCGGCGACAGATAGAGCGCGCGGGTGTGCGACTCGGTCAGCAGCGTCTCGAGCACCGGCACGGTGTAGGCGAGCGTCTTGCCGCTTGCCGTGCCCGAGGTGATACCCACATGCCGGCCCGCACGAGCCAACGCGATCGCCTCGGCCTGGTGCGACCAGAGGTGCGTGACACCCGTGCGCTCCAACGCGGCCACGAGCGCCGGGGGCAAGTCGGTCGGGAGCGGCTCGGGCTGGCCCGCGGCGGCAGGCTGCTCGCCACGAAAGACAAGGCGGTCGTCGTGAGGGGGCGCGCCGAACGCGAGGGCCGCGTCCCAACCCGCTCGGTCGCTCACGGCGCGTCGGGATGCTCGGCGGCCGGAAACGACCCCAAGCAGACGAGCACGGCCGAGCGGCTACGGACATCGTCGAGCGCACGAATCATCGCTGGATCGTCCTGGTGGCCCTCGATGTCAATCAAGAACTGGTAGCGCCAAGGCTCGCCCGGGATGGGGCGCGAATGCAACGACACCATGTTGACCTTGTGGTACCGCAGGGGCTCAATCGCATCGTGCAACGCGCCGGGCTGGTGGCCCGTCACGAGCCGCAAGGCGGTCTTCCAGGCGACACCCTCGGTGTAGGCGAGCGGCGTCTTGGCAATCGCGACGAAGCGCGTCATGTTCTCGAGGTGGTCGGAAATGTCGCTCTCGAGAATCTCCAACCCGTACCGCTGTGCCGCCGCAGGCGAGGCAATCGCGGCCCACTTTGGATCGCCTTGCTCGGCCACGATGCGCGCGGCATCGGCCGTCGTGGGTGCGCCAATCTCCTCGAAACCACGGTCCAGAAACACGCGGCACTGAGCCAAGGCGACCGGGTGCGAGTGGATCCGCGACACACCGGCGGTGGTCGCACCGGGCAGACCCGCGAGGCAATGAGGAATGTGGATGATCGTCTCGGCGACGATCGGCAGCGTGCCATCAGCGATTAGGTTGCACGTATCGGCAACGATGCCGGCCAGCGTGTTCTCGATCGGCAAGACGCCAACCTCAGCCGAACCGTCGCGCACCGCGGTGAAGACGTCGGCAAACGATCCCGCCGAGGTCGCCTCGATCGTGGGGTACAACCGCTCCGCTGCCTCAGAGGTGTACGACCCGGCCGAACCGGGGTAGACAACGCTCGTAGGGAGAGGCGATTCGCTCATCAGATAGATCCAAGACGCGCGATCAGGGTACCATCCGCTTGGCGAGCGAGACGACGGGACGGCAATGCCAGAGCAGGTTGGATGGGGAGAGGGAACGACGTATCCCGACGAGGACGCGCTGATCGCACACCTCGCCACGCTCGTTGACGGCTCGTCGCCCGAGATCCTGCAGGGCATTGGCGACGACGCAGCCGTGTTGGCTCCCGATCTCGTCTGGACCGTCGATCCACAAGTTGATGGCGTCCATTTTCGCCGCGACTTTTCCTCGCCGTACGACGTCGGTTGGAAGGCGCTCGCCGTCAACCTCTCCGACCTCGCGGCGATGGGAGCGTTGCCGGTTGGCGCGCTCGTCTCGCTGATTCTCGGCGAGGGCGATGCGGCCGACGCGGAGCCGATCTACGCCGGGCTTGGTGCCTGCGCCCGCACGTATGGCTGTCCCGTGGTGGGCGGCGACGTAGCGCGTGGCCCGGGCCTCTCCGTCTCGATCAGCGTGATCGGCCGGGCAGCGACACCACCACCCGGTCGGGTGGGCGCACAGCCCGGCGACGTGATTGCCGTCACGGGCACGCTTGGCGAGTCGGCCGCGGGGCTCGCCGTCTTGTGCGACCCCGCACTCCGCGACCTACCGGGTGCGATCGAATCGGTTGAGCGCCATCGCCGCCCGCATCCGCGGCTCGTTGAAGGCCAGGCACTCGCACCATTTGTCCACGCGATGATGGATGTCTCCGACGGCATCGCCACCGATCTGCGCCGACTCGCTCGTCGCAGCGGCGTGCAACTCCACGTCGACCTCGACGCGCTGCCGATGCACGACGACACGCCACCAATCGCGCGTGCGCTCGGGCTCGCCCCAGGCGTCTTGGCAGCGACAGGCGGTGAGGACTACGAGCTCGTGATGGCGTTAGCCGCCGATGACGTCGAACGCTGTGGCGTCGCTTTGACGGTGATCGGGCACGTCGCGGAAGGTCCAGCGAGTGTGCGCTTTATCGGCGAAGGCGCCAACGATGCGTTGCGCGGCTGGGACCACCTCGCCTAACGAAACCCGGGGCTTTGCCCGAGCGTTGACCTAGGGCTTGATCTCGACCGGCATGCCGACGGTGACGCGCTCGAAGAGGTCTTCGACATCAGAGATGTGCATCCGAATGCAGCCGTGCGAGGCGGCCGTACCGATCGACGAGTCCGATGGCGTGCCGTGGATGCCCACCAAGGGTGCTGACGTCCCGATCCAGCGGGTGCCCAGTGGGTTGTTGGCCCCCGGCGGGACCGGCTCGAGACCGGCAGCCCACGGCGAATTTGGGGGTGTCCACGCCGGGTTTTCAATCCGCTCCGTCACCACAAAATTGCCCGTCGGAGTCGGGTACGCCGGCTGGCCGACAGCGATCGGGTATTGCTTGACGAGCTTGCCATCGAGGTAGAGGTTGAGCACGAACTTGTCCACGATCACTACGATCTTGCCGGCGGTCTGTGTGAGCAACGCGGGGCGGGCGATGCCGTCCTCAGGCAGGTCGGACTCTTTTTGAAACGCCTTGACAGCCGCGACGACCTTGGCGTCATACGTCCAGCTGAGCTTGCCCTCCCAGAGGCGAGCAACCTTTAGACGCCGGGTCAGGCGCGCAACGTCTTGGCCGCGTGCCCCCGGAGCGAGCGTCAGATTGTTCGTCAACGTCTCCGTCGAGTCGATGTTGATCTCTTTGGAGCGCGTGGTGGTACGCCCGAGGCTGTTGGTGACCTCGAGCGTCAACTCCGAGGTTCCCTGCGGCAGCTGGCCGGCCTCGATCGTGTAGCCAATCGACATTGGCGTGACCTTGGCGTCTTGGCCGTTGATCTTCGCGACGATTTTGGTTGGGCTTGCCGAGTCGACGAAGGCGTAGACCTTTGGGTGATCCGTGTCGCGGACCCACCCATCAACGCCACCGACCGTGATGTCAGGACGACCACTGTCGATCAGCATCACGTGGGAGGCACGGGTCTCGTTGCCCGCGGCATCGGCTGCAATCAGCGTCACCGGCGTCTTGCCATCGGGGATCACAGGCGCCAGCGAGAACTGGCCGGCCGTGTCCGCAGTGGTGATGACCTCGCCGTCCTGCCACGAGGCGGTGATGGTGGCTCCGGGCTCGGAGGTGCCGTCGATGACGGCGCTGTCCGTCCACTTCGCGACAGTGGTAGCGGTCAAGGCTGGCGCCGTGGCATCCGTCGAAAATGTCCATTGGTAGGTATCGGAGTTGTCGATTAGGTCCGAGGATCCAACGCGCACTTTTACGGTGTGCGCCCCATCAACGAGCTTGGGCATCGCCAGCACGTAGCCGCTCGCTGTCTTCGTGGCCTGCGCGGTCGCGTCGGTGCCATCGACGGTAATTGCAACGGTCGCAGCGGCCTCGGGAGAGCGAAGAATGATGCGGATCGGCGTCGAGCCGTTGACCGTGGTGCCCGGGGCGGGCGAGACCGATTCGACGACGGGACGGTCGGCGTAGGCCCGTGTCACGAGCACGCCACCAATGGCGATGACGCCGACGGCGATGGTGACGATCAGACCTACAACGGTGCCAGTGCGCATCAACCGAACATTACGCGAGAATTGGCGCCTAGTTGGCGGGTTAACCGTAGGCGGGGTTTCAATTGCGGGGAAGCTCGTGCCGCAGCGCGCGCAGGCGCAGCGACGGCACCCGCCACGACGCCTCGGCGACGATGCGACGCGACATCTTCGACCCGCCGGCAACCCGGTCGGTGAAGGTAATCGGGATCTCTTCGATCCGATAACCGAGCAGCGAGGTGCGGTACGTCATCTCGATCTGAAAGGCATAGCCCTCCGCGGTCACATCATCGAGATTGATCGCCTCGAGCACTGCCCGGCGGAAACACTTGAAGCCACCCGTCAGGTCGTGGATGCGAAGCTGCAGGAAGGCCTGCGCGTAGAGGCAGCCACTGCGCGAAATGACACGACGGACGGCCGACCAATCACGCACCCCACCACCGCGAACATAGCGCGACCCAAGCACGAGATCGGCACCGTTCTGCGCTGCGGCGAGGAGATCGGGCAGGCGACCGGGGTCGTGCGAGAAGTCGCAGTCCATCTCGAGGATGTAGGCGTAATCGCGCTCGAGTGCCCAGCGAAAGCCGGCGAGATAGGCTCGACCAAGACCCTCTTTTTGCGTGCGATGGAGCACGTGCACCCAGGGCAACTTGGCGGCGAGGGTATCGGCGATTTGGCCTGTGCCGTCGGGCGAGCCATCGTCGATCACGAGCACGTCACCAACGATCGACGCCCGCTCGCGCGCAACGCCAATTGCCTCGATCATGTTCTCGAGGTTCTCGCGTTCGTTATAGGTCGGCAGACAGACGACAAAACGTTCTGCGGCGGGGCTGCTCATTGGGTCGCATCATGCCGCAGGTACGGTGGTGGCGCTTGCACACGTCCGCTCGGTCTGCGACGTTGCCGGTATGCGATGTGACCCGATAGAAGCGATGGTCAGAGGCGTTGGTGGCCATGCGTAACTCGGAGATCGCGGACCTCTTCGACCTGCTTGGGAGCCTGTCCGAGCTCGATGGGGCAGTCGTCTACAAGGTGATTGCGTATCGGAAGGCGGCCGAACGGTTTCGGTCGGCGCCCGAGTCGATCGAGCGGATGGCAGCCGAAGGGCGCCTGACGGAGCTCGCGGATATTGGTGGAACGATCGCGGCTAAGGTCGACGAGTTGCTGGCGACGGGCACGATGGCTGCGCTGGAGAAGTTGCGCGCTGTCTATCCGGACGGCCTCGTCGAGATGATGCGGGTGCCGGGCGTTGGACCAAAGACCGCCAAGCGGCTCCACATCGAGCTCGGCATCGATTCCATCGAGGCGCTCAAGGCGGCCTGCGAGGCAGGGCATGTCCGCGAGCTGAAGGGGCTTGGCGAGAAGAAGGAACTGGGGATTCTCGAGGCGTTACAGGCCGGGGGTGGTCCGCGTAAGCACGTGATCCTGCTCGACCACGCACTCGAGCGAGCCGAGGCGCTTGTCGCGATGCTGCGTGCCGAGCCTGGTTGCGTGGCGGCCGAGATCGCCGGCTCGCTGCGTCGTCGCAAGGAGACGATCGGCGACGTCGATCTCGTTGCCGCCTCCGACGACCCGGCGCCGCTCCTCCAGCGTTTTGCCGAGCACCCTGGTGTGCAGGACGTCACGGCGCTTGGAGATGCGAAGGCCTCGGTCGTCTTGCACGACGGGATGCAGGTGGATCTGCGGGTGATCAATCCCGCGCAATGGGGCTCGCTCTTGCAGCACTTCACCGGTTCGAAGGCGCACAACGTGGCGCTGCGCGAGCGCGCACGAAGCCAAGGCCTGAGCCTCTCCGAGCACGGGTTTGCTCCAATCGCCGGTGGCGACGCCGTCCCATGCGCGACCGAGGAAGAGGTCTACGGACAGCTCGGCCTGCAGTGGATTCCGCCCGAGTTGCGCGAGAACCAGGGCGAAATTGAGGTTGCGGCGGCTGGCACGTTGCCGGTGCTCGTCACGCTTGCTGAGTTGCAGGGCGACGTCCATGCGCACACCGATGCCTCCGACGGCCATGCCACGCCACGCGAGATGGCCGAGGCCGCGATCGCGCGGGGACTTTCGTATCTGACGATCACCGATCACTCGAAGGCCGTCGGGATGGGAATCGGCCTCGATGCCGACAAGACCGTGGCCAACATGAAGGTGGTGCAGAAGGCCGCTAAGCCGCTGCAGAGCAAAGGCTTCTACCTCCTGACCGGCATCGAAGTAGACATCATGCCCGGTGGTCTGTTGGATCTGCCCGACGAGGTGTTGGCCGAGCTCGACTGGGTCGTTGCCTCGGCGCATGGTCGGCGTGGCCAAGATCGTGACGCACTGACGGCCAGCATGATCGCGGCCGCCGAGCACCCCTCTGTCGATGTGATCGCGCATCCGACGGGGCGACTTTTGGATGGGCGCGAGCCGTACGACCTCGACGTCGAGGCACTGATCGAGGCGTGCGCGCGCACCGGCACATTTCTCGAGGTCAACGCCAATCCGAAACGCCTCGACCTACGACCCGAGCATGTGCGGGCAGCGATCGCAGCAGGCGTCAAAATCTGCATTTCGAGCGATGCGCACCATCCTGGCGGCATCGACGTGTTGCGCTACGGCGTGGACTGCGCGCGGCGTGGTTGGGCGACGGCAGACGACATCGTCAACACGCGCTCGTGGCCGGACCTGCAGGCGCTTCGCAAACCGTCGCGTCAGGCGGGCTGAAGCACAAACGGAGGCGCGGCGCGATCCGGTGCGACGAACGCTCGACGCGCTTCAACGGACATCAGCACGGGCTCCGACCACCACTCCAGTGCAGCATTGCGATCGAGTTCGGCGATCGTCTCGTCAATCGTCAGGCCACGCTCGATCGCGTCGGCCACCGCTGCGACGAAGAAGACGCTCAAGGTCTCGTGGTAGCCGCCCGTGTCCGAGTTCGCGACGCCGTGGGCATCGTTGAGCAACGGAATGCGCTCGCGGCAGAGAGCGAGCGTGGTGCTGGGGCCGTGCGCCGAGATCAGAACGTGCGCAGCGGTGAGGTGGCCGTGGTGCGTCCACTCGGCTTGCGGGAGGCTGGCGTCGAGGAGGCCAGCAGCGATCTGCTCGGGCTGCATACGAGAGATTGTCGCAGTGGGCGCGCGCCGGAACAGGCAAGCGCTGCGGTCACAGACGAAAAGTTAGGCGCCGGCGCTCCGACCCCAAGACCAGGTTGTGCTGGAGAGTGGTCCGGGGTGGAGCGGGGGAGCCAGGGCTAGGCGTCGAGGTTGACGAGCTCGGCTTGGCCATCGATTGGCGTGCGAACGAGTGCGCCATCCTCGCCTTGGTGGTACGCACCCATCGTGCGGAGCGGAGGCGAGTAGACATGGACCGAGGTTGTCGGGATGCCGTCCTTCGGACGAAAACGGTGGATGTACGAGGGGGCAAAGCGAATCGTCTCGCCGGGTTCGACGAGACGTTCGAGGTGTCCACCGCCGAAGCCGAGCCGTTCTTCGAAAATGCCACCCTCCACCACGTGCACGGCGCCACAGGAGACGTCGTGGTCGTGGAAGCCCGTGTCGTGGTCGTCGACCCACGAGATGATGTAGATCTCGTGCGAGTCCTCGTGGACGATGCGCTCGTAGTGGCGAATGCCGGGCTGGTGGTTGACGAGCGGCTGCCAGATGTGCGGCTGGGCGCCGATTCCCTCGGCAATCGCCACGCATTCATCGGGGCTCAACGGTGTGCCAAGTGCGGCGTCTTCCGTGCTCAAAATAGTCTCCTCGCGACAAAATGTGAAACGATAAACTGAACCGTTGCACTTGACTATGAAGCAGGGATTGTCGGGTGTCAAGACCCACCCGGTATGGGGAGCGCTACGCTGAGTCTGTGGCGACTCCCGCAAAGCGACCAACGATCCGCCAGATTGCCGAGGAAACGGGCCTATCGGTGACGGCAGTGTCGTATGCACTGCGCGGCGAACGGATGTCGGCGGCCACGATCGAGCGCGTCCAGGCCAAGGCCGACGAGCTTGGCTACATCGCCGATCCAGTGGCCCGCGCCCTACGAGGGGGTCGCACCGGCACGGTTGGTCTGCTTGTCGGCAGCCTTGCTGATTTTTGGCATCAGACGCTCGCCCACGCGATCCAACGCGAGTTGCGCAGCCACGGTCTCCATACGTTGCTGGCCGACGCGGATGGCAATCCCGCCGAAGAGCTTGTGTTGGCTCAACGCCTAGCGGCCCAACGGGTCGACGGCCTAATCGTCGCGCCTGTCGGCCCCGCCGGCGGTTCGTGGGTCGAGCTCGCTGCGCACCTTCCAACCGTCACCGTTGCCGGTCAGCTGGCGGGTGCCGAAGTAGTCGGTGAGGTGGCGTTTGATCAAACCACCGGGGTAGGTGAGGTGCTGCGCCACCTCCACGCACTCGGGCACGAGCGCATTGCGGTGTTGTCGTGGGCTGTCGGCGCCTCGCCAGATCGACCCTCGGAGCGAGCCGTGCGCGAGCAGGCCGCGATCTTAGGTCTGCGCTGCGAGCTTGTGCCCTGCGCTTACTCGCTCGATGGTTCGCGACCATTAGCCCTCGAGGTGCTGGCGCGCGAGGATCGACCGACGGCGATCTTCTGCCTGTCCGACTCGATGGCCTACGGCGTTCTGCACGGCTGTCGCGAGTTGGGGCTGCGCGTGCCGGAGGACATCTCGCTCGTCGGCTTCGACGATCATCCCCTCTCGCGCCTGGTCGATCCGCCGTTGACGAGTGTCAACTGGAGCGTCGACCGAGCCGCGCGCAGTGCGGTGGGTTTTCTGGTCGATCATCTCGCGGGTCAGGCAGACGAGCGTCGCATCGTGATCGCGCCAACGCTTGCCGTTCGCGCGTCCTCCGGGCCGGTGACCTAGAAGACGGGCTTGGGCGGGTTGGGGTCGTACGGGCTGACCCAGCCATACGGTGGCGGTTCGAGCACGTTATCGCCGGGTGGGAATGCGCCCGGGCCGACGATGTAGGTAGCGGGCTGAGACGCATAGGTTGAGACGAAGACGTCATGTGAGAGGACTTCGCCATCGCGGGTCACGTCGCGGGTCACGTCGACAGCGAATCCTTCTTGCCCGTCGACGTATTGGATGATCTGCTTGGCGGGCGCAAACGGGTCTTCCATGTAGCGCTTCTCTGGCGGTTTGATGTCGTAGCGCTCGCTGACGCTGGTCTCGACCGTGCGGCCGTCACTCGGTGCCGAGTAGAGGTTGACGAGCATCGTGCTGGCATCGGAGGTGGCGCGAATCAGGATCGGACTCGCCGTGTTGTTGTTGAACTTGAAGTCGAGGTCGGGCCAGGCCACAGTGGCATCCATACCGAGGCCGTAGTGCGAGATGTAGAAGCCATGGTTGCGGCGCTCGACAATCTGCAGTCCCATCGCGAAGGCGGCGTCGTAGAGGGTCGTCGCGACCTGGCAGACGCCACCGCCGATCGATGGAATCATGAGCCCGTCGACGATCGCCAACCCTTCCAGAAAGCCGCGCTCCGGCGAGCGTGGGCCAACCGCATCGTTGAAGGAGAACGTCTCGCCCGGCATCACGAGCCGGTTGTCGAGAATCTCGGCCATTAGCGCCACGTTGTGAGTTCGATTCGAGGAGGAGTCACCGAGTTCGGTGATTGCTCCCGCGACCTTCTCGGTGATCCCGAACTCCTCGGCCTCCTGCGTAGACCGGTTTGGCGCGACGCGGACGAGCTCGATATCCGCCTGACGGGCACCACCGGCAAGGGCTGCCGCGCGGACAGCATCGGCTGCTGCACGCGGCTCGAACGCGATGCCGTCCTTGGCTGGCTCGACCCAGGCGCGCGTACCGTTCGTGTCCCAGGCCGCATTCTGGGGCTCGCGGATGCGGTCGCCGAGCGCCTCGTCGATGGCGAGCGCAAGTTTCTTTGGGTTAAAGGCCACCGTTGCCTTGCCGTCCTCGTTGCGCACCATCACGGCCGCCTGCAATGTCGCAGTTGAGAGGGCTCCAACGCGATTGCCATCGGCATTGAGGGCGACGGGTGCGGAGGCCAGCGCTTCGGCCGAGGCGGCGGCAGCCCGTGCGTCCGCCGTCGAAATGGCAGGCTTCGTGGCTGTCGAAGTCAACTTGATCTTGCGCTCACCAGCGAGCGCAGCCTGGGCTGCGGCAAGCAGAATCGCGCGGGTCGAGATCGATTGGCCATCGCGGGCGGGGGAGATCGTTGTCTTGCCTTGGGAGATACGGACGGTCGCCGACCGAGCCGGCTCGGCAATCAGTCGCAGGTTGGCGGGTATCCGTGGCTGAACGGGCGTGATGATCGACGGGTCGACGCTCGCTGAGTACACGAATGGCAAGAGCAGTGAGCGCAGGCGACCCGTGCGCATCGCTCGATCGACCGTCTCGCTGATGTCAATTCGCGCGTCGAGTTCGGCGGGGTTCATGGGCGCGGTCTGCGTGTCGAGCGTGACGATGACGTTCCTGTCGAGCTGTGGCGACAGGTCGTCGCGGAGGAGCGCCTTGGCTTCGGTGGGCGAGAGGCCTCCGATGTCGATGCCGTGGACGCTGACGCCAGGGGCCACTTCGCCTCGGAACGAGAGGCCATGGATAACGGTTAGTACGGCCACCACGGCCACCACGAGCACAATAATTTGGCGGCGGCGCGCATGATTACGGGGCGGCCTCCGCTTGCGTGGAGTCGGGCGGGGACGGTCGCGGACGGGGATCGAGTTGGCCATTGGTACCGGCGACCCATGATACCTGTCGTCTCTGTTTCTGACTGCGATCCCACTTGCACCCGGCTAGCATCAACCTACGTGAGCATTCCGGAGCAAGACGAACCGCGCCGAGACGCGGCTTTTACCTGGGTTTCGAGTCGCCGTGGTGCGTCGGCGCGCGCGAGTCGGCGGGCCTGGGCGGACATCCGCGGGCCGATGCTGGCGGCGGCCGCACTCGGACTTTTGCAGGCCGGCATCGTGGGTCTTGCGCTTGAGGGGTTTTCCCGTTGGGACGTGCGCGCCATCGCGATCGTTCCCGTCATCGCCATCACGACGTTCTTGATGGTGCTGGCGCTCAATCTGATTCGCACGGCCGTGCGTCCGACCGACGTTTTTGGCACAGGTCCCGCTGGCGCAATCCTCGAGGTCGTGGCGATCACGACGCCAGTCTTGCGCGATGGTCTTTCGCCGGCGGCGGCGCTGTTGTTGGCGACGGAGGCACAGGAGCGGTTGGGGTATGCCGCGGTGGCGATCTCTGACCGACAACACGTCCTTGCCCATGTCGGGCTTGCCGGCGACCATCATGGTGCGGGTACGACGGCTCCTCCCGGCGCTGTGCAGGCAATGGTCGAGGCGCGTGTGGCGCGACTGCCCGTTGGCTGGCAGCACGGCTGCGACTCGCAGTGTCCATTGCGTTCGGCGGTCGTCGGTCCGCTCGTGGTGCGCGGCCGAGTCGTCGGTTCGCTGATCGCCTTCTTTGAGGGTGCGCTGTCGGTCTCGGATCGCGAGCGCGCGGTAGTCGAATCGCTGTGTGGTCTTGTGTCGACGGCGCTCGAGGCGGGCGAGTTGGAGGTCCATGCTCGTGCTAGCGCGTCCGCCGAGCTGGCAGCGATCCAGGCCCAGATCGAGCCGCACTTCTTGTTCAATGCGCTCAACACGATCGCGGCGTTCATTCGCACCCAGCCCGACGATGCGCGGCGTCTCGTGACGACCTTTGCCGAGTACTGCCGCGCGACGCTCCGATCGCCGTCGACGTTTGTCACGTTTGCCGAGGAGATGGAGCACGTCGAGGCCTACCTCGAGCTCGAGCAGGCGCGCTTTGGCAGCGACCTCGTGATCGAGCGACGCATCAGCGCTGCCGCCAACGACGTGATGGTGCCGCCGTTTATCGTGCAGCCGCTCGTCGAGAACGCGATCAAGCACGGCAAGACCGACCAGCCTCTGCGCGTGGTGGTGCGGGCCGATGTGCGCTTTGGTCGGTTGCGTGTGATCGTCCGCGACAACGGCCGTGGCATCTCGCGTGCCGACGCCGAGCACGTGCTCGAGCCGGGCTATGGCTCGGGTGGAGCGGGCCTCGGGCTGGCCTCGGTGCACCGCCGGATTCAGGCCTACTACGGCGAATTGGGGCGGCTGCGGATTGCGAGCTCGCCGCTCTTTGGCACGCACGTCAGCGTGCTCGTCCCGATCGAGCGTCCACAGGCCGAACAGGACGCGGCATGACCCTGCTCGCCTTGATCGTCGACGACGAGACACCCGCGCGCTCGGAGTTGCGCCATCTGCTGGGTGGCATCGATGGAGTCGAGGTCGTCGGCGAGGCTGCCAGCGCACGCGAGGCGCTGGTGCTGGCCGAGCGCATAGCCTACGACCTCGTCTTTCTCGACATCTCGATGCCGGGTGGTGCGGGAGGCATCGAGACCGCGAAGAAGCTTGCGGCGCTGCCGAACCGACCCACGGTCGTGTTTGTCACCGCGCACGACGACCGCGCGATCCAGGCCTTCTCGGTCGAGGCGGTCGACTACCTCCTCAAGCCGGTGCGGCAGGACCGGCTCGTCACTGCCGTGCGGCGGGTCGCGGCAATTCGAGCGGGGTCTGCGCCGGGCGAGGTCGGCGAGCTGCGGATTCCTGTGCTGGGTGCAGACGGTGAGACACTGCTGATCGACCCGGACGAGATTGCGTACGCCGAGGCCGATCGGGACCACTCGACGCTTGCACTGACCGATGGGCGTCGCATGGCCTGCACGCGTTCGTTGCGGGCACTCGAAGACCAGCTACCGACGACGTTTCTGCGGATTCATCGTTCTCAGATCGTCAATCTCGCGCAGGTTGCGGCGCTCGAGCCTGTTGGTGAGGGCCGAGTCCAGGCACGGCTATCCGACGCAGGTGGCACGACACTCGCTGTCGCTCGACGCCAGACGCGAGCGTTGCGGACGGCGCTTGGACTTCGCTGACAGAGGGCGGCTACTCTGCAACGAATGCACGACTTTGCAGCCATTGAAGAGGCGCTCATAGAGCTGCCCGAAACGGAGTGGGCGACGGCTGCGAGTGCCGTCCTCGTGGCCTGCGTTTTCGAGGACTTGGGGATGGATGAAGACGAGCTCAATGCAGCAGCGCGACGGGGACTGCTGCTGGCGGCTGCGGCGGGCAATCCGGCCGAATCGATTGGCTTTGGCTCGCGCGCGGCGCTCGAGACGGCCTCCGATTTAGCGCTCGATGGCTTTGGCGAGCGGCTGGCTGCTGCCCTGACCACGCTCGCTACCCAGATTCCCACCGAGTGCCCGTGCGTGGTCACAGCTGTGACGGAACTGGCCGGCGATAGTCGTATCGCCCTCGAGGCGCTTGCCGTTGTGGTCCTGCACAACGCCGTCGACTGAGATGGCTGGCGTCGACGTAGAGAAGGCGATCGCGAAGCTCAAGCCCGCGCGGGTGCGCGAGTTGACGCTCGCGGTCCTGCTCGCCGAGCCCGACGATTTCGAGGACCTCCCGGCCCCGCAGGTGATGCTGCGCAATGACGGCTGGACGGGTGTCACGACCACGATCGATGGCGATGGCTATCGCGCGGTGCTGATCACCGCGGGTGGGCGTCGCACGGCCTCGCGATCCTGCACGGTGATCGACCCCGAGGGCGTGGTGATCGGCTCGTTCGCAGCGGACGCTGCAGCGCGGATTGCTGCTGTCACCGCCGCTGCACTGGTGGCGCCGCGCATGCTGCGCGACGAGCCTGTCACGCTCGGCGTGTTGGGTGCGGGGCCGCTCGGGCGGCTCGCCATCCAAGCCCTCACGGAGGCTCTACCGATCGAGCGGGTTCTGATCCACGACCCCGATCCGCTGGTAGCGGCAGAGGCTGCAGAACTCGGCCGTCTCGTTGGCGATGCCCCCACCGCCGTGCGCGATGCGTCGCTGATCGTGACGGCCACGAATGCTCGTGACCCTGCGCTGCGCGCCGATTGGGTGGCGCCAGGTGCCGCGATCATCGCCCTTGGTGCCGATCGTCAGGGGCGACGCGAGCTCGACTATCGCATCCTCGCCGAAGCCGCCTTTGTCACCTGCGATGCACCGGCGATTGCGCGCGTGATTGCCGACGATCTACGCGACTGTGTCCTCGAAGGCCATCTCGAATGGCAGGAGGTCACACCGATTCGCGACGTGCTCGTGCCCGTGGTCGATGCACGCGTGACGGACGACGATCTCGTGGTGGCAAAACTGATCGACCCGACGCCTGTCTTGCTCGCGCTGGCGCGAGCAGCTCTGCGTCGTTGACCTAGTTGTCGAGCAGGCGACGCATCTCCGCGATGATGTCGGCGCCAACGGCCTCCGTCACCTCGGGGTGGTCGAGCACGCGATCGTGCGAGCCCTCGTCGAGGCGCTCAACGACGTACGAGTCTTCCATCACGTCGTGGAGCGGCCGGCCGGTGCCAACCTCGCGCAGGACGTGTTGCACGACCTCTTCGTCGCGATGCTGTGGGCTGGGCGGGATGATGTCTTGTTCACTCATGCCCCGAAGCCTAGCCCGAGGCGTCCGCGTTCGCTGCGCGACCGAAAGTCACCATTGGTAGGCTCGTTTGCATTCGATCGCTGGAGTACCGATGAACGTCCGCGTTGGCCATAGTCCCGACCCCGATGACGCCTTCATGGTGTGGGCGATTGCCGAGCGCGCGCTCGACCTGCGCGGGTTCGAGATCGAGCTTGTGCCTGCAGATATTCAGACGCTCAACGTGTGGGCAGGCGAGGGCCGCCTCGAGGCGACCGCCATGTCCGTCGGCGCGTACCCGGGCGTGCAAGACACGTACCGCCTGCTTGGCCACGGCGCTTCGCTCGGCGAGGGCTACGGCCCAGTCGTGATCGCCAAGACCGACCTAACCCCTGCCGACCTCGCCGGCCAGCGCGTCGCCGTGCCCGGCCCGCAGACCACCGCGTTTCTCACTGCCCGTCTCGCACTGCCGGCCTTCGAGCCGGTGCAGCTCGACTTCGAGGCGATCATGGCTGCCGTCGCCGCGGGCGATGTCGCCGCGGGCGTCGTGATCCACGAGGGCCAGCTGACGTGGGAGCAAGAGGGCTTCAAGCGCGTGCTCGACCTCGGCGCGTGGTGGGAGGGCGACACCGGCCTGCCGCTGCCGCTCGGCGCCGTCGCGATGCGTCGCGACGTGCCAGAGGATCGGGCCCTCGACCTGTCTGCCGTCCTCAAGGAGGCCGTGGCCGTGGGCCTCGAGCACCGCGAGGAGGCGCTCGCCTACGCGATCGAGTACGGCCGAGGCATCGCGCCCGAGCTCAACGACCGCTTCGTCGCGATGTACGTCAACGACCTCACGCTCGACTATGGCGCGCAGGGCCGCAAGGCCGTCGCCGCATTGCTCGAGCGTGGTGCCGAGGCCGGCCTCTTGCCGAGCCCTGTGCTGCTTGACTTCTTGGGCTAGGCGGACACCACAACCGCGCGGATGTCATGTCCTCCCCGTGCGTGAGGGAGCCTCGGTGCGTGGGGGTAGGGAGGACATGACATCCGCGCGGTTGTGGTGTCCGCCTTGGATCACGGGGGGCCTGGAGTGGCCGTCTTGGTCGAGTGGGAGACGTTCCGCGTTCGTGGCGGCCCGACTGGAACGACGCTCGCCGAACTGATTACACGCTGCCGGCGTGTTCTGCCTCGAGCAGCGCCTTTGTTCGTTCTTGTCGCGCCGTGAAGACCTTTTCGAGGATGCCCTTGGCGATGGGGGTGGCCATGCGGCCCGCCATCGAGTTTGGCATCTCCCAGTCGATGTGGTCTGTCAGTGTCGTGCCGCCCGTCGCGTTGGGAGCGAAGCGGTGGGTGTGGATGAAGTGGAGGAAGTTCGGATTGTCGAACAGCTCGTCGACGATCAGCGTGGGCTCTTCGAGTGCCGTCACTCGGATCTTCCACGGCTGAGCCGTGGGGATTGGGTCCTGGCGAATCATCATCTGCACCTCGGCGCCGAGGACGAGTGGGAAGATCCCCTCGATCTCCGTCACCTGTTGCGTGGGCGGCGTGACGCTCGGCACGTTGCGTGTGTCGAGATGAAACGCGAAGACGGCCTCGATCGGCACGTCGATGTCAATGGAACCCTCAAAGATCGGCATGCGCAGAGTATGGCGCAGCGGTGGGGCTGATTACGACTGAGCCGCTGCGTCTGCCTCGAGGATTCGCTTCGTTGCGGCCTGGCGCTCGACAAACGACTTCTCCATCAGCTTGGCCGCGATGGGCGCGACAAGGCGTCCGGCAGCGCCACCCGGCAGCGCCCATTCGATGTGGTCGGTGAGGATCGTGCCGCCGTGCGCGCTCGGGGCAAAGCGGTGCTCGTGGCGAAACTTTGCGAACGGGCCCTTCAACATCTCGTCGACGACCAACACCGGCTCGGCCAGCTCGGTGACACGCACGAGCCACGTCTGCGTGCCGGGCATGGGCTTCATCTTGACCTTCAACTCGACCTCGCCACCCTCGACGAGCGGAAACTCGCCGGTGATCGAGACGAACTCTTGGCCATCCGACGCGATGCGCGCGGCATTGCGCGTGTCGAGATGGAAGTCGTAGACGGACTTGATCGGAGCGGCGATTTCGATGGAGCGTTCGAAGGTGGGCATACCCTCAGTATCGCCGACCTTCAGCTTGCGGCTGACAACCTGCGCGCGCGCAACAAGACGGAGTGGGCATTTGCACCCGTTGCCTCCATGCCGACCCACGAGCCAGACTGACGCGCCTCGGCAATTGGATCGCTCCACGTGCGGCGTGCCTCGCGGCGTTCAAACTCCCAACCGGCCGCCAAGAGTGCTGGCGTGGCGGTGACGACACGCTCGCGGGTTGCGGCCCACGCCTGCGCAACATCTTGGCCCAGCGTCTCGGCGCCGAGGTCGGTCAGGGTGGCCGCGGCGCGGGCGATGCGCTCGGAGGCGACGCCCGACGCGCCCTGCGCGACCATCAACAAGAGAGCGTCCTCAGGCCGCAGCAGCGACTCGGTCTGCGAGCCAACCTCGGCGGCACTGAGCCACAGCCCGGCGGCATTGCGGTCGAGCAGCAGCGCCTCCTCCGGCAGACGGTCGCGCTGAGCGAGCAGGCGGAGCGCCTCGATGCCGCGGGTAAAGTCGGGCAGCAACACGGCGCAACCCGCCTGGGCCTCGGGCATCGGCAGGATGCGCAGACGCAGGCCCTGCGACGACTCGTCGTACCGGCGCGACAGAAAGCCCGTGCCCGACCCGGCCAGCGACGAGGCATCTGTGGCGACGGCCGAGACGACCGGCATGCGCTCCGAGTTTTCGGGCAGCGGACCAAGCGTCCAACCCGCGGCGCGCAACTCGAGCTCGATCGCACCAAGAGCGGCCGTTGGTTGCACGCGAGCCAGCTGGGCCGTGCGGTCGATGCTGATCACACCACCCGGTGGCGTGGGGCCAAGCGGCGGGAGCGTGCCTGGCGCGCCGGGCTCAATGCCCGTGCTGCGGGCCCAGTCGAGCGGGCTCCAACTCATGCCTGCGCTCGCTCCTCACGCGCCTTCTGCTTTGCCTCCTGAATACCGCGAACGGCCAGCTGGCCACAGGCGGCATCGATGTCGGCACCCTTCGAGCGGCGCAGCGTGTGCTCGATCTTGCGCTTCTCCAAGACAGCCTGAAAACGTGCCACGCGATCTGGCGCCGAGGCGGTCATGCCCGAACCCGTCGGGTTGTACCAAATCAAATTGACGTGCGTCCCGCCCGGCAAATTGGCGTAGAGGAGGTCGGCAAGGCGCTCGGCCTGCTCGACACGATCGTTGACCTCATTGAGCAAGAGGTACTCGACGTAGATGCGACGCTTCGTGGCCTGGCGATAGCGCTTCAGGGCGGCCATCAGGTCCTTGATCGGGTAGCGACGATTGATCGGCATCAGCTCGGAACGCAACGCATCGTCGGGCGCGTGCAGCGAGATCGCGAGCTTGACCTGCATCGGCTCCTTGATCAACGCGTCGATGCCGGGGATCCAGCCAGCCGTCGAGATCGCGATCGAACGAGCACCCAGGCCAAAGCCGTCGGGGTCGTTCGTCATGTGGCAAAAATCGAGCACGGCGTCGAGGTTTTGGAGCGGCTCACCCATGCCCATCATCACGACGTTGCGGACCTTCGCGTTGCTCTCGCGTGCGGTGCGCGCAGCCCAGAGCAGCTGCTCGAAAATCTCGCCCTTCGTCAGCGACCGGCCAAAGCCCATCGTGCCCGTGGCGCAAAACGTGCACGCGAGCGCGCAGCCCGATTGCGACGAAAGACAGACCGTGTGGCGGTCCTTGCTGCGCATCAGAACGGCCTCGGCGGGGAAGCCATCGCGCGGTGGCAAAGCGCGCCTTGACGGTGCCGTCCTTCGCGCGCTGCACATCCTCGATCGTCATCTCGCTCGCCGGCGCGGCCTCGGACAAGGCGACGCGCAAATCCTTCGGCAGCGTCAAGGCCTCGTCCCACGAGGTAATCAGATCGCGCGTAATCGCCTGCCGCATCTGCGCCACGCGATACGCGGGAGCGCCCCGTTCGAGCAGGACAGCATTAGCGGCATCAAGATCCATGAGACGAACGCTACCTGTTGGGAGCGCGCGGCTCGCCGGCGCTAGCCGCCGAAGGCCGTACCGGTGCCCGTAATGGCGTCGGTTGTGGTGCCGCCCGTGGTCGTGCCTGTCGTCGTATCGGTGGTCGCTGGCGCTGTTGTGGCCGGGGGCGCCGTCGTTGCGGGCGGCGCGGGTGCGGGTGCGGGGGCGGCTGGTGCGGTCGTTGCGGGTGGCGGCGTCGTGGTCGTGACGGGCAGCGTCTCAATCGGTGCCAGCGGCTTCGGCTTGGGCTTCGGTGCAGCCGGGGTCGTCACGGTGACGACCGCGGGAGGTGCCATCGGCGTGGCGACGACAGGCTGGCGGACACCCGTCAGCCACGAGGTGATGTACTGGAACGGCGGTATGCCCCAACCGCCGGCTGGATGCATCTCGAAGTGGAGGTGCGGCGGCGTACCCTGAGCATCGCCACTGTTGCCAAGGAAGGCGATCACATCGCCGCGCTTGACCTGCGCACCGTCCTTCGCGAGCGGCGAGAAGCCGGACAGGTGCGCGAAGTAGAACTGGTTGCCATAACGGTCCGTCAGCCAGAAACGGCGACCGCCGAGGTTGTTCCAGCCGACGTTCGACAGGACACCATCATTGATCGCAAGAATCGGCGTGCCCGCCGCGGCGAAGATGTCGATGCCTTGATGAAAGCCGGTGTCGGCGCGCGGAGCACCGAAGTCGTTCGAATAGTCGTTCGCGGTCGCGCCCAGCACGGGGAACATGTAGGTGCCGTCGAGCAACTGGTCGATCTGCTCCTGCGTGATCGGCGGAGTCATCGTGAAGCCACCCGGTGGCGGGTCTTGCGAGTTAGCGCCAATGACGGAGGAGATCGGCGCTGTCGGCGCCGTCGGCGCAGCCAGCGGATCGACGTTCGTGAGGGAGGTCGGATCGGGCACGGCCGCGCCCGCATCGGCATAGCCGACCAAGATCTCCGTGCCGGCTGGCAGGCCCCGATACTCCTGGCGCACACGCAGATGCAGGGCGATCACGAAGGCACGCGAGGCCTGTGGGCCACGAACCGCATTGACCTCTTCCTCGACGACTAGGTCGCCGACGCCGGCGATCGTCACGATCTGGTTGGGCGACGCAACGATCGGCTGGCCGGCGACAACGAGGCCCTCAACCGTCGACTGCAGGCCACTCTGGGCCTCAGCCGTCGTAATCGCGCCAGCGGCGGCCTGGGAGGTAACCGTCGTCGCGGTGATCAGGCCATCAAGGAGGGTGACGCCGGCGGCGCGCGTCGTCGCATCGCCGCGGGCGGCATCGGCCGTCACAGCCACGTTCGTGGTGGAGTCCGAGGTGATGACCGACGCGATCGAAGGATCGGGCTGCGTCGCGAAGCCGCCACTCGCCGTCGCCGAGCCGCCACGCGAAATCACGGGGGCGTGGGTAATCGGCGCGAGGCCGGGAATGCGCACCTGCAAGACGAAGCCAGCGGCGCGTCCCTCCGGCGTCGTGCCCGGAGCATCCGCTGCGCCGGCGCCAAAGCCCACCGCGAGCGAGGCGAGAGCGATCGTGATCAGCGCAGCAACAAGGGTGCTCGGACGGCGTTTCACAACCAAAACGGTACACGGGGGAGGCCAATTCGGGGTAGCCTTCCGGTGAAGAGCAGAAGGAGGCAGTGCCATGAGCGATGCGATTGAGGCCCATCTCGACGAGACGCGGCGCGTACCGCCGCCCGCAGACTTCGTCCAACACGCGCGCATCACCGACCGCTCGCTGCACGACGAGGCCGAGGCAGACTTCGCAGGCTTTTGGCATCGGCGTGCGCTCGAGCAGATCAGCTGGTACCACGAGCCGACACAATCGCTCGACGATTCGAACGCTCCGTTTTACCGCTGGTTTGCCGATGGCACGCTCAATCTCACGTACAACTGCCTCGACCGGCACGTCGATAGCGGTGGCGGCGAGAAGGTCGCTTACACCTGGATTGGCGAGCCCGGCGACGAGCGCGTCATCACCTACGCCGAGCTGCTGGCAGACGTCGAGCGCGCGGCAAGCGCCCTCAAGGCGCATGGTGTCGGCAAGGGCGACCGTGTCGCGATCTACCTCGGCATGGTGCCCGAGCTACCAATCGCGATGCTGGCCTGTGCCCGCATTGGCGCGATCCACTCCGTCATCTTCGGCGGCTTCGCAGCCAACGCGTTGGCCGACCGCATCCAAGACGCAACGTGCCGCCTCGTCATCACCGGCGACGGGGCGTGGAGGCGCGGCTCGATTATCCCACTCAAGGACATCGTCGACGAGGCCGTCGCCGACTGCCCAAGCGTGGAGCACGTGCTCGTCGTCAAGCGCACCGAGCAAGACGTCGCCTGGCACGACCACGACACCTGGTGGCACGACGCGATGGCAGCAGCCGAGCCACGCTGTGCACCCGAGGTGATGAACGCCGAAGACGTGCTGTTCATGCTCTACACGTCGGGCACGACCGCCAAGCCGAAGGGCATTGTCCACACCTCGGGCGGCTACCTACTCGGCGCGATGCTTTCGCACCAATGGATCTTCGACATCCAAGGCAACGACGTCTTCTGGTGCACGGCCGACTGCGGCTGGGTAACCGGCCACACGTACGTGGTCTATGGCCCGCTCGCAAACCACACGACGAGCATCATCTATGAGGGCACGCCCGAGCACCCGACGTGGGAGCGCCACTGGGAGATCGTCCACAAGCACAAGGTCTCGATCTACTACACGGCACCAACCGCGATTCGCGCCCTGATCAAGGCCGGCGAGGCAGCCGTCGAGAAGTACGACGTCTCGTCGCTGCGCCTGCTCGGCACGGTCGGCGAGCCGATTAATCCCGAGGCGTGGGTCTGGTACCACGAGCACGTCGGTGGCGGGCGCTGCCCGATCGTCGACACGTGGTGGCAGACCGAGACGGGCTCGACCGTGCTCTCGCCCCTGCCAGGGCTTTCGACGACCAAGCCTGGCTCGGCGATTGGGCCACTGCCAGGGATGAAGCCCGTGATTCTCGACGAGCAGGGCAACGAGGTCGCAATCGGCGGCGGTGGCTACCTGACACTGCAGCGCCCATGGCCCTCGATGCTGCGCACGATCTGGGGCGACGACCAGCGCTATATCGACACCTACTGGAGCCAGTATGGTCCGACCGTCTACTTCACGGGCGACGGCGCCCGCACCGATGCCGATGGCGACATCTGGCTGCTCGGACGCGTCGACGATGTCATCAACGTGGCGGGCCATCGCATCTCGACGACCGAGATCGAGTCGTCGCTGGTCGGCCATCCGGCTGTTGCCGAGGCCGCTGCGACGGGTGCGGACGACCCAATCAAGGGCGAGATGATCGCGGCCTTCGTGATCTTGCGCGATGGCAACGAGCCAACCGAGGAGCTCCGCAAGGACCTCTCCGCCCACGTCGCCACCGACATTGGCAAGTTCGCCCGCCCGGGCCTCCTGCTGTTCGCCCCCGACCTCCCCAAGACGCGCTCTGGCAAGATCATGCGCCGTCTCCTAAAGAACATCGCGGAGGGCAAAGAGCTCGGTGACGCCACGACGCTGCGCGACCCCTCGATCCTGCTGGCGATCAAAGAAGACGCGGACCGCCAACTCGGCCGCTGATGCGACAAAGGGGTCAGACCCTTTAGTCGCATGTCCGCGAGATCCGAGGCTGGGCACGGTAAGTCTTCTGCGGAAATGCGACTAAAGGGTCTGACCCCTTTGTCGCATCAGCTGGTGGCGGCGCGCTTGGCCTTGAGCTTACGGATCGACGAGATGATCATTTCGCCGCCGACGAGGAGCAGGACCATGCCGAACACGCGCGACAAGGTGGCTTCAGGGAGTCGCAATGCGAACTCGGCGCCGATCAGCACGCCGAAGGCTGCGCCGACACCCATGATCACGGCACCGCGCCAGTAGACGAGGTGCTCGGTGTTCTGGCGCCAGGCGCCGATTAGGGCGACAGGAATGATGGCGGCGAGCGAGGTTGCCTGTGCGTCGAGCTGATGGAACGAGAAGATGAGCACCAGCGTCGGTACGAAGATGATGCCGCCGCCAACACCAAAGAGGCCAGCGAGCACGCCGGCGGCAACCCCACAGGCAATCGCGAGCGAGAGGGTGGTTGCGTCGAGGTGCATTAGAGCGCGGACACCAGTTTGAGCCCGATTGCGAGCGAGAGAGTGGTTGCGTCGAGTTGCATTAGAGCGCGGACACCAGTTTGAGCCCGATTGTGAGCGAGAGAGTGGTGGCGTCGAGTTGCATTAGATCGCGGACACCAGTTTGAGCCCGATTGTGAGCGAGAGTGTGGCTGCGTCGAGCTGCATTAGAGGGCAAACACCATTTTGAGTCCGATCACGACGACGAAGAGACCGAAGCCGAGGATCAGCCATTCAGCAGGTAGGCGCTTCTGGAAGCGAATGCCAATCAGGACGCCAACGATGGCGGGCGTGCCGATCACGATCGCGGCAACCCAGTCGATGTGGTCGCTGCCGGAAAATCGGATCACGCCCATCAGTGACGTCAAGATCAGAGTGGCCAGGGAGGTGGCGGCGGCCATCCGCGCGGGCATCTTCGTAATCAGGATCAGGAGCGGCACGATCACGACGCCGCCACCAATGCCGAACATCGCGGCGAACAGTCCAGCGACCACGCCGATCGCGACGTACGGGAGCACGCCAACCCGACCGATCTGGGTTTCGAGATCCATGGCTCTATCCTAACGACCAATGGCTAGTGATCCCCTCGCACCGTTTCGTCTCGACCCCGCCAGCAGTGCGATTCTGCTGGACGTTGATGGGACGCTCGCGCCGATCGTCGACCATCCGGATTTCAGCGCGGTTTTGCCTTCGACGCTCGAGGTGATTGAGCGGCTCGTCGAGCGATATGGCCTGGTCGCGTGCGTGTCGGGCCGAGCGGCAATCGATGCGGCGCGGCTCGTGCCCGTCGCTGGCGTGCGGTTTGTTGGCAACCACGGGCTCGAGTTGCTCGAAGACGACGTGCTGCATCATGCTCCGGGGGTCGAGGAGTGGCTGCCGATCGTGGCCTCGGCGGCCCGAGCGATCGGCCCAATCGCCGCCGAAGTCGGCGCGTGGGTTGAGGACAAAGGGGCGACGCTTTCGGTGCACCTGCGGGAGGCGCCCGATCCGACTCGCGCGCACGAGGTATTGGTCGCACGAGCCGTGCCGTTGATCAACGCAGCTGGGCTCGGCTGGCGCTGGGGCCGCATGACACTCGAGGCGCGACCTCCCTTGGAGCAGGACAAGGGCACGGCGGTGCAGCATCTGCTCGCCGAGCACCCGACGATCGTGCGTTCGCTCTACGCCGGGGACGACCAGACCGACCTCGATGCGTTTGGCGTCGTGGACGTGGCGATTGCTGTCGCCTCCGACGAGGCTCCCGCAGAACTCGGGGCCGCAGCCGTGCTGACGGTGGACGGTCCGGCTGGCTTGGCAACCCTGCTCGAATCTCTGGCAAACTCCGAGTGATGGACGAGCCCGACAACCTGCCCGCACGGCGCGGAGATCTGAGCCCCGCGAGCCAGACCGAGACGGGCCTGACGACCGATCCGCTGGCGCGTGAGGTGGGCTTTCTCGATGTTCCGGGCAATCGCCTCAAGACGATCGCCTTGGCGCTGGCGGTTGGTCTGGTGCTGAGCGACTCGTCGATCGTCGTGCTCGCACTGCCCGATATCTTGGCGCGCTACAGCGTCTCGATCGGGCAGGTCTCGTGGGTGCTGACGGGCTTCAATATCGTGCTCGCACTCGTTGCCGTGCCAGTCGCGTACATGGTGCGGCGTCGTGCCCCCGGGATATTGCTGGGGCTGGGAATGACGGTCTTTGCGGCAGCCTCGCTGTTTTGTGCCATCGCGCCGTCGTTTGAGGTTTTGCTGTTTGCCCGCGGCGTGCAGGCGGTCGGTGGCGCGTTGGCCGTCACCGCTGCGCTCGAGATCTTGCCCACCACGACGGGCTCCGAGCGACGGGCCGCAACGATCTGGGCGACGGCAGGCGCGCTTGGTGCAGCCTTTGGACCAGCGCTTGGCGGGCTACTGACCCAGCTGCTCTCGTGGGAGGCGATCTTCTTTATCCAGGTCCCCGCGATCCTGCTCGCGATCCCGACGCTTGGCGTCAAGACGCACGCCAAGCGCATCGCGGCCGGGCGCCCCAAGCTCGCGCCGAATGTTGCGTTGCTGCTGCTCAGCGCGGGCCTCACCGCCGCGCTCTTCCTAATCGTCCTCTTGCTGATCGAGGGTTGGCAGATGTCGCCCATCGCAACCGCGCTGGTGGTGACGGTGATGCCGCTGTCGGCGATCGTCGGCGCGCGCGCCTTCGACAACCTCGGCTCGCTCCCAGCGAGAGCCGCAGCGGGCACGATCTTGCTGGCTGCTGGGCTGGCAGCGTTGGCACTGCTGCCGGCGCCAGAGTGGTGGTGGACCGTGCCGGCACAGATCGTAATCGGTATTGGCATCGGCATCACGATCGAGGCTCTCACCGACGCGGCGCTGCATGGCCGCTCACCCCAGGCGGTGCACGGCGGCTGGACGCTAACCGCACGCCACCTCGGCCTCGTGCTCGGCATCGTGGCGCTGACGCCAGTCTTTACGCAACAGCTCGAGACACAGCAGGCGCAGGTCGAACGCACCGGGGTCCGGCTCCTGCTCGACTCGCCACTGCCGCTCTCGTCGCGCGTTGCGCTCGCGGGCCGGTTGGGCGTCGTGGTGCAGGACGCCAATGGGCGGATACCGAACATTGGCGATGTCTTTAGCAATGCGCCGACCGATCCCGAGGAACGGACGGCCTGGACCGAGCTCGAAGATCAGTTGACGCTGACGATTCGTGAGGCAGGAACCGCTGCAGCGGCCTGGCCGTTCCTTGCTGCGGCAGGACTCGTGCTGCTGGCGCTCGTGCCGATTGGTCTCGGCCGCCGGCATCTTGACCTGTAAGACGAGGTAAAGCGCGACAGTCGCGGGCTAGTTTGTGTGATTCTCGTTCGCTTCCGCGCGTCCGCTATCTTTACGAATCATGGATTCTGTAAAGATCAGCAGCAAGCACCAGATCACCATCGGTCGTGAGACCTTCGATGCCGCCGGGTTCGAAGAGGGCGAAATTCTCGCTATGCACTCCACGGGTCCAGGGCGCGTCGAGATCTGGAGCGTGCGTTCGGTGTTGCGCGAGAAAGCGGGCCAGGTAACCGGCGCCGCGGCTGCCCACGCTCGGATCCGGGAGATGCGTGCGGAATGGGAGTGACGCTCGTCGACTCGTCGGTGCTGATCGGCTGGATGTACGCCGACGATGCTCTGCACGAACAGTGCGTTAATGCGCTCGATGCGGAACTCGCCGAACGGCGGTCGCTGGCCATCTCCGCGATCACGTGGGCCGAAGTGCTGACCGGAGCGGGTGCTGACAGGGTCGCGCGCACCTCGATCGAGGAGTTTGTCGTGGACACGAAGGCGCGGATGATCGACGTCGATCGTGCGATGGCCGAGCACGCAGCTGATCTGCGTCGCTGCCACCGCGGCAGAGCGCGGGTTGGCCTACCGATTGCCGACGCGATCATCCTCGCGACGGGCGCGGTTCACGATGATATCGACCGCGTGCTTACCGCCGACGCACGATGGCAGAGGGTCGCCGTCGCCGGTGCTCGGGTTTGCATTGTGTCGGCAAGATAGCCCCGGAGATGCGAACGGCCCCGGACCGGCAAGCGCCAGTCCGGGGCCGTCTTCGTTGGTGATTCGTTCGTGACTAGCTGACGCGAACGACGGGGCTCGGGGGCTCCTCGCCGCTCAGGATCGCGACCGTGTTGGCGGCGGCGAGCAGGCCCATCTCGGTGCGGGTCTCGATCGTGGCTGAGCCGAGGTGGGGAATCAGCACCGCGTTTTCGAGGTCGAGCAGGCCGGGGTTGATCTTCGGCTCCTCCTCGAACACGTCGAGGCCGGCACCCTTGATCTCGCCCTTGCGGAGCGCGTCGACGAGCGCCTGCTCGTCGACGACGGGACCGCGCGTGGTGTTGATGAGGTACGCGTCCTCGCGCATCTGCGCGAGACGATCGGCGTTGATCAGGTGCTTCGTCTCGTCGTTGAGCGGGCAGTGCAGCGAGACGACATCTGCCGTCTCGAGCAGCTCGTCGAACGACACGTACTTGGCGCCGAGCTCGGCCTCGATCGCGGGATCCGCCTGACGGCGACCCGAGTAGATGATCTCCATGCCGAACGCCTTGGCGCGACGCGCCGTGGCTTGGCCGATTAGGCCGAGGCCGACGATGCCGAGCGTCTTGCCCTGGATGCCCGTGCCGAGCATGTAGAACATGCTCCAGACCCATGGGGTCTCCGAGCGGATTACGCGCTCGCCCTCGCCGAGCCGACGGGTGGTCATCAGGATCAGCGACATCGCGATATCTGCGGTCGCCTCCGTCAGCACGCCCGGCGTGTTCGTAAACCAGACGGTGCCGCGGCTCTCGATCGCCTTCGTGTCGACGTTGTTGTAGCCCACCGCCACGTTAGCGATGACCTTCAGCTGTGGACCGGCCGCGTCGAGTACCTCATCGTCGATCGCGTCGTGCAGGAGGCAGACAATCGCGTCGGCGCCTTTGACGGCGTCGAACAGCTCCTCACGCGTGAGCGGACGATCGTGCGGCGAGAGCCACACGTCGCCATGCTCGGCGAGTAGATCGAGCGCCGGCTGCGGGATGCGGCGCGTGACAACGATGCGAGGTTTACTCATGCAGTCATCTCCTCGAGCAGACCGCGCATCGCCTCGATTGCCTCCTGGATGTTCTCCATGCTGTTGGCATACGAGAGGCGCAGGTAGCCATCGCCATAATCGCCGAAGGCCGTACCGCTGAGGACGGCAACGCCGGCCTCTTGCAGCAGACGATCGGCAACGACGCGGCTGTCCTGGCCTGTGCCCTTGACGTTCGGGAACGCGTAGAACGCGCCCTTCGGATCGCGGCAGCTGACGCCGGGGAGGGAGTTGAGGCCCTCGACAACGGCGACGCGACGACGATCGAACTCGGCCATCATCGCGTCGATCTCGGTGCGCGGACCGGTTAGGGCCGCAACGCCAGCCAGCTGCGTGGCGGGTGCCGTGCAGGAGACGGAGTTGATGATCAGGCGCGTGATCGGCTCGCGGAGCGGCTCCGGCAACGAGGCGTAGCCAAGGCGCCAACCCGTCATCGCGAACGTCTTCGAGAAGCCGTCGAGCAGGATCGTGCGGTCCTGGAGACCCTGGTGGCCGGCGATCGTGTCGTGCTCGCAGCCGCTCCACAGCATCTCGGAGTAGACCTCGTCCGACAGGATCCAGCAGTCGTGGTCGGCCAGCACGGCGGCGATCTCGGCGTTGAGCTGCTTCGAGATGTAGCCACCCGTCGGGTTGGCCGGCGAGTTGAGGATCACCATCTTCGTCTTCGACGTCATGCGGGACCGGAGGTCCTCGGCGGTGAAGGCAAAGTCGGTCTCTTCCGTCAGCGGCAACGGCACGGGCGTCGCGCCCGCCCACTTGATGGCGGACTCGTAGATCGGGAAGCCCGGATTCGGGTAGATAACCTCATCGCCTGGGTTACAGGTCGCGAGGATGCCAAAGAACAGGAACGGCTTGGCCCCCGGTGTGACGACGATCGAGTCGGGGTGCACGTCGATGCCGCGATGGGCGGTGAGATGGTTCGCGGCGGCCTCGCGCAAGGCGGGGATGCCGGGCGCGGGGCAGTAATGCGTCTGGCCATCGCGCAGCGCCTTGGCGGCTGCCTCGACGATATGGGGCGCCGTGTCGAAGTCGGGCTCGCCGATTTCGAGGTGGATGACGCGCTTGCCGGTGGCCTCAAGGGCCTTGGCGCGGGCGAGAACTTCGAAGGCGGTCTCGGTGCCGAGACGCTCGAGTGCGGTTGCGAGTTTTGGCATGGTGCTCCTCTGGGGAATCGAGTGGCTAGACGCGGAGGCGCGAGCCAGTGGGGTCAAAAATAGGTTCGGTGGACACGGCACCCTCGACCTCGCGATCGAAGATCCGCACGGACACCCGCGTTCCCGGGCTTGCCTGCTCAGCGGGAAGATAGCCGTACGCGATCGACTTGCCAACCGAGTAGCCGAAATTGGCACTGGTGACGTAGCCGGCTTTGGTGCCGTCGATCAGGATCGGCTCGCCACCAAGGGCAGCCGCGTTGGGGTCGTCGAGCAGGATCGGGACGAGGCGTTTCTTGCTGCCCTGGGCGCGCTCGGCAACAACAGCCTGTTTGCCGATAAAGCCCGACTTGCCGAGATGAACGGCAAAGCCGAGGCCCGACTCGTCGGCGGTGTAATCGGTGTGCATGTCGACGCCAGCGAAGCGGTAGCCCTTCTCGATACGCAGCGACTCGAAGGCACCGCCGCCACCCGCCACGAGGCCGTGGTCCTTACCGGCCTCCATCAGGCGCTCCCAGACCCAGCCGCCGTACTCGCTCGGCACATACAACTCCCAGCCGAGCTCGCCGGCGTATGAGATGCGCAGCGCGAGGGCAGGGACGTGCTCGATCTGGATGTGCTGCGCACGCATGTACGGGAAGGCCTCGTTGGAGAGATCCTCGGGCACGAGTGGCTGCAGGATCTCGCGGCTGTTTGGCCCCCACAGGCCGCAGACGGCCATGGCGCTGGTGACCTCGCGCATCCGCACCGAGTCGCCCTCGGGCAGGTGGGCACGGAGCCAGGCCAGGTCGCGTGGACCCGAGCCGCCGCCCGTGACGATCAGATAGCGATCGGCTGCAAGGCGCGTGACAGTGATGTCGAAGACCACGCCGCCATGGGGTGTGAGGGCAAGCGTGTAGGCGATCTTGCCGACCGGGATGTCCATCTCGGACGTGAAGACGCGGTTGAGCCAGTCGGTCGCGCCACTGCCCTCGACCTCGGCCTTGGTAAATGGCGTCAGGTCGTAGAGGCCGGCATGGCTGCGCGTGCGCGCGTGTTCCTTGCCGATCGTCGGCGACCAAAACTTCGACTCCCACTCGCCGCGCTGCTGCGTGAACTCGGGTGCGGGCAGCGAGGCGTTTGTCTCGAGCCACTGTGGGCGCTCCCAGCCGGCGCTTTCGAGCATGACGCCACCGCGCTCGGAGATCCACTCGTGGGCCGGCAGTCGCCGCAAGCCACGGGCAATTTGCGTGGGCTCGAGCGGGTGCAGGATGTCGTAGACCTCGGCGTACTGCTGGCTGCCACGCGCCTGAACGTACGCGCGGGTCGCATGGTGAGGCTGGAAGCGGTCGGGGTGTGCGCCACCAAGATCGAGCCCGGTCGGCTCGCCCAGCATCTGGCGTACAACAGCCTGAGCCGAGCCGGCGGCCTGAGTGATCCAGATCGCCTCGGCAAAGAAGAGGCCCTGCGTATACGAGGACTCGCCGAGCAGCGGGTTGCCGTCGATGGTGAACGAGAAGTGGCCGTTGAAGGACTCTTCGATGCCGGCCGCGTGCACCTTCGGCATCAACAGGCGCGTGGCATCCCAGGCGTCTGCGAAATGGTCCTCGGTAAACGGTCCCTGTGCCGTCTGGTGGCCATCGGCCTCGAGCTCGAGCTCTTGAGGAAAGATCGGCAGCGGATCGTGGGCATACGAGCCAATGCCCATGCCCTGCCAGCGCTGGCGGTAGTAGACATCGCGATCCTGGTGGCGCACCATCGGCAGGACCGACTCGACTGGACCGCGCTCGATGCCCTCGACCGGGTTCGACCAGGCGAAGCAGTGCTGCAGCGGCTGCAGCGGAATCGGGCGACCGACCAGCTCCTGGAGCTCGGGACCCCAGAGGCCGCCGGCGACGAGCAATTGGCCACAGTTGACGCGGCCCTGCGCGGTCTCCACACCACGAACGCGACCCTGCTCGATGCGCACGCCCGTCACCTTCGTGCTCTCCATAAAGCGCACGCCGGCTTCGCGACACCACTCCTGCAACGTGTGGCAGACCGTGACCGCACGGCAGAGGCCGTCGGTCGGCACGTGGTACGCGGACAGGATCATGCTCTCGTCGAGAACGGGGCACAGCTCGATCGCCTTCTGCGGCGTGATGATGTGTCCCTCGAGGCCGTAGGCCATTGCAGCGTTGCGGCGGCGCTCCAACTCGCGCACGCGGTCGGGCGTCGTTGCCACTTCGAGGCTGCCGACTGCGGCCCAGGTCTCGCGGTCGGGCGTGTTGTACGAGTCGTAGGTCTGCGCGCTCCACTGAGCGAGCGTGCAGAGCAGGCGACTGGTGCCGGTCTGAAAGACCAGGCCGGGTGCGTGGTACGTCGAGCCGCCCGTGTGGCTGAGCGGACCCTGGTCGATGACGACCACGTTCGTGACGCCCGCTTTGACGAGTTCCCAAGCTACCGAGGTGCCGACAATGCCTGCACCGATGATGACGACGTCAGCCTTGCTGTCCATCGTTCACGCTCCTTGGGTGGCGCCAGCAGCGCCGATGGGGGTTCGATTGATTAGACGCTCGAGCTCGCGCTCGAGGCCGGACTCGCCCGTCTCGACGATCTCGAGCGGGAGTCCAAGTCGTTGCGCGGCCTGAGCGGCCTGTGTCTTGAGAGCAGCAGTTGGCTCTTGGGCGAGCCAGACGACACGCCGATACTCGCGAAAGTAATCGTCGCGCAATTCCGGGTGGCGGTCGAGGCCGAGCTCTTGGATGACAAGACGGTCAAAGCCCTTGAGCAGCGCGTCGGTGAGGATGTACGTGCCCGGCTCGTCGGCGAGCAGCTTGGCCAGCCGTTCCTCGCCCGCGAAGACGTCGTAGCAGTGGGCGCCGTGCAGTCGCTCGAGACCAAGCTCGCCGATCACCTCATCGAGCGCACCGTAGGTGCCACAGTCGGCATAGGCGACCGCGATGTGGTCGACCGTGCCATCGAGCTCGGCGACCTTCGCGCGCACGGCCGGAGCAATCCGCTCGGGACGCTGGTGGAGCAGTGGTGGCAGGGGATAGATCACGACGTCCCAGCCGCGGCGCTTGCTGACGTTCTCGACGTGTCGCGTGAGCACACCGCAGGTGATGATCGCGACGGTTGCCATGGCTACACGGGGAAGGCGAGCTGCTCGATGAAGCGGTCGTTGAAGTCGGTGCGGTCGGACAGCTCGACGTACTCGATCTCGTTGATCAAGGCACTGCCGGCATGGCGTTCTTGGATCGAGAGGATCGCCATCTTGGCGCCTTCGCCCGCGACGTTGCCGGCGCTGATGATGCGCGGGATCGGGAGCTTCGGGACGAGGCCGATGCGGATCGCGCTGGCGGCAGAGAGGTACGAGCCGAAGCTGCCGGCGAGCAGCACCTGCTGGATCTCCGACTCCTCGATGCCGAGCTCCTCGATCATCAGCTTCCAACCGGTCGCGATCGCGGCCTTGGCGAATTGGAGTTCGCGGACATCGCGCTGCGAGAGGAAGATGGCCTTGTCGGTGTCGCCGGGGGTGCCGGTCCAAGCGAGCACGAACGCGCGTAGACCATCCAGCTCGATCAGGCGATCGACGAGGGCGGGGTGGCTGATGGCTGCCTCGTCGTTGGTGATCAGCTTGCCGGACGAATCGAGCAGTCCAATCCTGACGAGCTCGGCGACGGTATCGACGAGGCCCGAGCCACACATGCCGACCGGCTCGGTGTCGCCAATGATGCCCAGTTCGACGTCGGTCTCGGTGATCTTGACGACTTCGATCGCGCCATCGGCGGCGCGCATGCCGCAGCGAATCGACGCGGCCTCGAAGGCGGGGCCGGCGGGGGCGGCAGTCGAGACGATGCGGTCTTGGTTGCCGATCGACGATCTCGCAGTTGGTGCCGACGTCGATAAAGAGGCGCAGGCGACGATCGCGGTCGAGGCCGCTGGCGAGGATGCCGGCGGTGATATCGCCACCGACGTAGGCGCCGAGCGACGGGAAGACGTGGGCGGGCGCATTCGGATGGATCTCGATGCCGAGATCGACGGCGCGCAGGCCGGTGTAGTCCTCGCTGGTCATCACAAACGGCGCGACACCGAGCGGCTCGGGGTCGATCCCGAGGGCGATCTGCGTCATCGTGGCGTTGCCAGCGAGCACGACTTCGTAGACCTCATCGGCGCGCACGTCGCCGGCTTCGAGCACTTCGAGAGTCAACTCGGCGAGCGTCTCGTGGGCGAGGTCGCGGAGCTTCGCGAGCGCGTCGGGGTCCATCATCGTCGCGGAGATGCGGCTGATCACATCGGCACCGAAGGGCTGCTGCTTGTTGAGCATGCTGCGGACCGCGACCGGCGTGCCGGTGTCGAGATCGAGCAGGTTGGCGACCACGGTCGTGGTGCCAAGGTCGATCGCCATCGCGAAGCGGCGACTCGTGGTGTCGCCCGGCTCGATGGCGATCAGCTCGTCGTCGGCGATTACGGCGGTGACCTCGAAGTTGGAGGAGCGCAGCGTCTTGCCCAGCGTGCGCAAGACCGTGATCGTCGTGTGCAGCTCGAGATCCTCAATGGCGTCGTAGACACGCTGGATGTCGGTGCGCTGATCGGATAGCGTCGCCTCTTCCAACTGCAGGAAGCGCTTGACGATCGAGGGGCGCAGGATCACCTGACGGCCAACACCAACCGTTGCGGCCTTCGGACGCGTCTGCAGGGGTGGCACGTCGAGCTGGAGATCGTTCGTGGTCGTAATCCGACAGGCCAGCCGCCAGCCGGCCCGCAGCTCGTCGGGCGTAAACGCGCGCGAGTCGAGCTTCGAGAGAGGTGCCTCGCCGCCGATGACCTGGACCTTGCACTTGCGACACGTGCCGTGCCCACCACAGGTCGAATCGATCGCGATGCCGTTCCACGAGGCCGCATCGAAGACCGTCACACCACCCGGCACCTTGACGTCGATGCCGCTGGGTGCAAACTGCAGGCGAACGCGTGCCGGCGTACCAGCCTCGATGCCTGCGTCGGTCTCGTCAGCGGTGCTCATACTGCTTAGACCTTGGCCGGGGGTCGGTAGTGACCGATCCAGTTGATGCCGTACTCGTCCTTGCTGAGCATGACGTCCGAGGCCGCGCACAGCCCGGATGCACCTCCTCCGAGCGGGCGTCCATGATCGCGCTCGTCATGCCAGCACCGGCGGCCATCGCCACGGAACGGTGCCGAGTTGAGGGTGTGGCGACTCGGGCATGCCGAAGGACGTGTTCGAGGCGCCACAGGGTCGTGTTGAGGTCGAACTCGCTCCTTGATGCGCTTCGATCGTTTTGAAGAAGTCCGATACGCCGACTGACGGCTCGGCACCAATCGGCATTGCCAGCGCGATCGATGATCATGTCCTCGAGCGGGATCTCCGCACTTGCCGTGCACGATGTCGACGAGGCGCTTGCAAAACTCGAAGCGCTGCGATCCCACACAACGGGAATGCCCTCTTCGCCGTTCGTCAGGGCAGATAATCGCTGCGCCGTGCTCTTTGATCGAGCGGCAGGACGGCCTCGATGCGGTCGAGCTCGCAGGTGATCGAGTTGACGAGGGCCTTGCCCTTGTAGACGCTCAGGCCGGCCTCGAGCGCTTCGATGACCGACGAGTCGATGCAGATCGGCAGATCGCACGCCTCCTGCGCCATCGTCACAGCCTGCGCCATCAAGGCGGGCTCGTCGGCGAGCGGCACACCCATATTGATGTCGAGCACATGCGCGCCACCGGCGATCTGCTCCTCAATGTCAATCAGAACCTGCGACAGATCGCCCGCCCGCAACTGCTGCTGAAAGAGCTTGCGACCCGTCGGATTGATGCGCTCTCCAATGATGCAGAACGGCTGGTCGTCACCAATCGTGACGGTCTTAGTTTGCCGAGCGCAAAATCGTTTGCACGAGACTCCCTTTCAGAACGCGGACGAATACCTAAATCGGTACAGAGACGACTCATCGAGCCGTCCTTACGAAAATCGGTCAGATGGAGGCCACGCGACGCCGGGGAGCGCGAGTGCGTGCTGGCACTGTGGTCGAGAACAAGCTGGTAGGCCTCTTCGGCCGAGTCGTCGGCATCCGCCACGCGGGCGATCGTCTCAACTGGGACGCTGATGCCGGGGACGCTCGACGTCCATAAAGCGGCAGGGGGCCGGGGCCCTTCGACAGGCGACGACCGATGGGCAGGATCGCGCACTTGTCGGTAAAGCCGTTTAGCGATGCAGCGCGGCAACGAAGGCCTCGAGGCTGCTCGGGGTGATAACAGATCTGCAGCTGCAGAAAGCTGCGCACCCGCGAGGATTCTTTTTGAGCAGGGCGCGCTGAGCGCGATAGTCGAGCGGGTGCGTGGCCGGATTCTCGACGGCGCCGATCACGAGGTCACTGGTGGGCGGGATCGATCTTGCGACCCGACAGGTAGCGACCCTCTTTGAGGCTGTTGGCAAGGCGGACCAGTTGCGGACCATCGAGGTCGAAGACGCGGCGCGCCTCGGGCTCGTCGCCGGCCGTCACGTCGTCGCCCGTTAGGGCAGCAGATGTTCTCGACGCCGATGCAGCGCGGCGCCCAGTGATGTCGGCCTGCATGGGCGATTCGATTCTTGTCGCGACAGACGACCTGCAGGATTGGCTCGACACCAACGCGCTGCGATGGCAATCGCCATCGCGACGTTCGACGCGTGCGCGTGGGCAGCAGTGATTGTCGGTGGCGTTCATCGCATCGCACGCACGGGGCCAGCTCGGCAAGCTTGGCCTCGTAATCCTCGAGCGTGCCACCATCGATCACGGGCGCCTCACCCGTGATGATCAGCTTGTCGCCTTTGTCGAGCAGTTCTCCGAGCCGCGACACGCTAGGTCTTCGCCTCGGCCTCGGGGGCCTCAACCGCCGGCGTCCAACCGGGCGGAGTCTCCTTGTCGCGACCACTGATCGCGTTCTTCCACGACGAATCGCCCTTGAGACGATTGTCGACGGGAGGGCGGAGGTTGTTGAAATGCTCGCGCCAGACGGTCGGCAACAGCGGCATGTTGCGCGAGCGATCCTCGGCCTTGACCCAGACACAACGCATCTCGGGCTTGACCTCGCAATGGCCATCCTCGCGCACCCCACCACAGGGGCCGTTGCGGAGCGTCTTCGGGCACGTCATCGGGCACGTCATGCCAGTGTCATGCAAGACGCACTGGCCGCACATCTGGCAATCCCAGATGGGCTTCTTGATGACGTGCTCGATGGCGGCGATGATCTTCACGATGCGCCTAGGCGTTGACTGCTAACGCTGCGCGCTGCTTGGCGATCAGTTCCTTCGAGAGCTTGACCGCGGCGGAGGCGTCGGCGGCATAGCCATCGGCGGCAACTGCATCGGCGTACTCCTGGGTGACGGGCGCGCCACCGACGAGGACGATCACCTTGTCGCGCAGGCCAGCCTTCTCGAGCGCGTTGATGTTCGCCTTGAACATCGGCATCGTCGTCGTCAGGAAGGCGCTCATGCCGAGGATGTCCGGCTGATGCTCCTCAACGGCGGCGATGAACTTCTCGGGAGAGACCTGGACACCGAGGTCGATGACCTCGAAGCCGGCGCCCTCGAGCATGATGTTGACGAGGTTCTTGCCGATGTCATGGACGTCGCCCTTGACGGTGCCCATCACGAACTTGCCGATCGTCTCGGTGCCCTTGGCGGCCAAGAGTGGGCGCAAAACCTCGAGGGCTCCGGCCATCGCCTTACCAGCAATCAGCATCTCCGGGACGAACCAGTCGCCGCGCTCGAAGCGCGCGCCGACCTCTTCGAGGCTCGGGATCAACGCATCGAAGAGCAAGGTCTCTGGGTCCATGCCCATCTCGAGGCCTGCGTTGGTCAGCTCGATCACGGCGGGGCCGTTACCGACCATCGTCTCGTCATAGAGGTTTTGGAGAATTTCTTCTGGTGTCATGCTGCACCCTCCTCAAGGTGGTGGTGGCTTAGGCGAACGGTCAGCTCGGCCGCGGAGCGGATGAGTAGTTCGCCTATCTGTTCGTACCGGTCCGGGGTAATTCGCATGCTCGGGCCGGCGAGTGCAATGCCGGTGATCACGCGAAGGTCCGGGCCGCGGACGGGCGCGCCGATGGCGACGAGCCCTGGTTCGATCTCCTCGATGCTGATACCCCAGCCACGCTGGCGTGTCTGCTCGAGGTCGCGGACGAGATCGCCGCGAACGGTCAAGGTATTTGGTGTCAGTGCTTCGAGCGGGCCGGGAGGTAGCGTGGCCGCGCCGAACGCGAGAAACGTTTTGCCGACTGCCGAGGCATGGAACGGCACAGTGCGCCCGATCCAGTTGGTCGAGCCAAGCAGGTAGGCGCCTTCGGCTTGGGCGATCTGATCGACGCCCTTCGAGGTTGGGATCGACAGCGTGGCGGTCTCGCCCGTCACGGTCGCGATGCTCTCGAGCAAATCGCGGGCGATGTTTGGCATGTCGGGGTCGAGGCGGGCTCGACGCGCGTAGGCGTCGATCGCCGGGCCGGCCTGCAGGCTGCCGTCATCAAGGTCGCGGCGCAAGAGTCCTTGGCGCTCGAGGGCACCGACGAGGCGCGACGTTGTGCTCTTCGGCAGGTTGGCTGCCTCACTCAATGCGCCTACCGTCATGCGGCCTTCGCCTTCCAACACGTAGGTCAGAATGCGGGCCGCGCGATCGATCGCTTGGGTGCCAGTGGGAGCGGTGAGGGTGTCCATTATGTGGAACTTGCGTTTCGGATGGTGAGTATACGATACTTCTCTGACGCGCGTCAAGCGATCGCGCCCCCACCGCTGGAGGGACACCATGTTTGTCAACACATCCCCACGCTACGAAATCCTCTCCGAGGACGCGCTCGAGGTTTTGGACAAGGGCTGGAAGCGCCTCGTCTCCGAGATCGGCATCGAGTTTATGAGCCCCTGGGCCCTCGAGATGCTGGCTGCTGCCGGGCAGAAGGTCGACGGTGACAACGTCAAGTTCGACCCCGAGTGGATCCTCGAGCAGGTCGCCAAGGCGCCGTCCGAATATCAGGTGCACGCACGCAACCCGGAGAACACGGTCACCATCGGTGGCAAGAACATGGTCTTCTCGGGCGTCTACGGACCTCCCTTCGCGATGCGCGGCAAAGAGCGCGGCAACGGCACGATGGAGCACTTCCGCAACTTTACGAAGCTCTGCCAGGTCTTTCCCGAGATGGATTCGGCCGGCGGCGTGATCGTCGAGCCCGACGATGCCGCAATGGATTCGCGCCATCTCGACATGACGCTCGCCCTGCAGACGCTGACCGACAAGATCTACATGGGCAACGTCGTGCGCGGCGAGAACGCCGAGGACTGCCTGAACATGGCGGGCATCGTCTTCGGTGGTCGCGAAGTGCTCGAGACGAAACCCGTGATGATCTCGCTCGTCAACTGCAACTCGCCGCTGCGGTGGGACGACCGCATGCTCGACTCGATGAAGGTCTACTGCGAGGCGAACCAGCCCGTCCTCTTGACGCCGTTTCTCCTGATGGGGGCAATGTCGCCGGTCTCGATCCCTGCGACGCTTGCCCAGCAGATGGCAGAGGCCTTCGCTGGCATCGCGCTTGCCCAGCTGATCCGCCCGGGCTGCCCCGTCATCTTCGGCTCGTTCCTCTCGAACATCAACATGCAGTCCGGCTCGCCGTGCTTCGGCACGCCAGAGGCTGCGATCGGCCTCTTCGCCAGCGGTCAGATCGCCCGCAAGTACAACCTGCCGTTCCGCTCGGGTGGCGGCTTTACATCGAGCACGATGCCCGACGCCCAGTCCGCCTACGAGGCGATGATGACGATGATGCCGACGTTCCTGTCGGGCGTCAACTGGGTCATGCACACGGCCGGTTGGCTCGAGGGTGGACTCGTCTCGAGCTACGAGAAGTTCATCATCGACATCGAGATCCTGCGCATGTTGCAGGAGACCTTCAAGCCGCTCGAGATCACCGAAGAGTCGCTGGCCTTCGGTGCTCACGAAGAGGTCGGCGCTGGTGGCCACTTCCTCGGCGCAGCCCACACGATGGAGCGCTTCCGCACCTGCTTCTATCGCCCACTGCTCTCGTCGTCCGACAACTTCGAGCGCTGGATGCGCAACGGGGGCCACGACGCCGCCGAGCGCGCCGGCATCATCGCGACCCAGAAGCTCGAGGAGTACGAGGAGCCAGCAATGGATCCCGCCATCCGCGAAGAGCTCGAGGCCTACGTCGTGCGGCGCCGCAAAGAGCTGGGCGACTAGCGCTTACGGACCAGGCCGCGCAATCCAGGCCCACTCGTGACCCTAGGAGGACACCACATCCGCGCGGTTGTCATGTCCTCCCTCCATGGCTGCCAATTCAAGTTAGCGCCGGTGATTCAGGGAGGACATGACAACCGCGCGGATGTGGTGTCCTCCCCCCAGCAGACATTTCAGCGACACTACGCAGGTGAGTACCGCCAAGCCTGCCGCCAACTCGATGCTCGCCGCCAGTGCGCGGCGTGCGCCGACGCTCGATTCGAAGTCGGCCGAGGCCTATCGGTCGGTCAAAGACATGATCGTGTCGCTCGAGCTGCCACCCGGCGCATTGCTCGACGAGCGCGGGCTGGCCGAGCGGCTGGGAGTTGGCCTGACGCCCGTCCGGCAGGCGCTGCGGCGGCTGGAGTGGGAGAGCCTCGTGGTGATCCTGCCGCGCCGTGGCACGCTGGTGGCGGACCTGAGCGACAGCGACCTTGGACGGATCTACGAACTACGCTCCGTCCTCGAACCACAGGCCGCCAGCCTGGCCGCCGAGCGCGGCACGGACGAGCAGCGGGTTGCGCTCGCCGATGTGATCGGGCAGATGCGCAGCGAGCTGGCTCGCCCAAAGCCCGACCGACGGCTCCTGATTGCACTCGACCGCGACCTGCACCGCCTGATCTGGGCGATGGCTGGCAATGAGATGCTCGAGCAGACCCTCGAGTGGCTCTTCTCGCATGTGCTCCGACGCTGGAACGTCTCGATCGATCGAGCCGAGTCGCTGGGTACGGCAATGGAATTGCACGAGGCGATCGCAGCGGCCATCATCGCCGGCCAGTCGACTCAGGCAAACAAGACGATGGCCCGGCATGTCGCGGGTTTCCAAGCCTCGCTGATTGCGTAATCCACCACGGCGCGTGGTCGAAACGACCGTGCTCTGTTGAAAACTGCGCAGAAGCTGGCACCATGCGTGCGATTTGTGTACATACGTTTGGTGTACAGTTACTGCATGGCGCAGATCGAACGAACCCCTCGCGAAACAAAGGCCGCACGACGCAACCTCCGGGTCAGCGAGCGCGATGACGCGCTGATCTGCGAGGCCGCCGCGCTCGCCGGCACGTCGGTCTCCGAGTTTATGGTCGACAGCGCAAAAGTGCGGGCCCAGATGTTGCTGGCTGATCGCACGCAGTTCAGCCTGCCGCGTCCCGCCTGGGACGAGCTGCAGCGGATGCTTGACGAGCCGCCGCGTGTGATCGCCGAGCTCGAACGTCTCGTGCGAACACCGAGCGTCTTCTCCGACGAGTGACAGCCGCAATTCGTCGACCCCAACCGCTCGGGGATGCTCATCGCCTCGAGGGGTTTACCTGCGGCGATGAGACACTCGATCGCTGGCTCGCGACCATCGCCCGGCAGGCACAAGCCGCCGAATCCGCACGCACCTATGTCGTTACCCCGCACGGAGACCAGCAAGTGATTGGCTACTTCGCGCTTGCTGCCAGTGGCATCCAGCGCGAGACCAGCGTGGTGCGCGTTGGGCGGGGTCAGCCCGACAGCCACCTCATCCCTGCACTCCTGATCGCACGACTCGCGGTCGACCAGCGAGTCCAAGGGCAAGGGGTTGGTCGATCGTTGCTCTTGGATGCTGTGCTTCGGTGTAGCGCGGCGGCCGACGCGATCGGCGCGCGCGTGATCCTCGTCCACGCGAAGGACGATGCGGCGGCGGCGTGGTACCGGCAATTTGGGTTCGTGTCTTCACCAACCGATGCGTACAACCTGCAGCTGCTGATGAAGGATGCGCGGGCAACCTTGCGCCATGTGGAGCGGTGATCGGCGCCAGAAAAAGCACGCCAATCTTCACCACATCACAACAATATCTGCGCTAGGTTGTGCGGATGCGCGAGGCAGTTCTGTTCGACATCCACGGCAATATCGACGCTCTTGAGGCAGTACTTGTAGATGCCCGAGCGGCTGGCTGTGAAGGACTCCTGCTGGGCGGCGACTACGCCCTGCTCGGACCCTGCGCCCGATGACGTCGTCGACCTGTTGACGCGAACAGACCGGGCTCGGTTCGCGCGATCCGCGGCAATACGGATCGCATGATCCTCTGGTACGAGGGCGACGAGGCGCGCTGGGCGGCCGATCGACTCGGTGACGAGCGTGTCCAGTGGCTGCGCAACATGCCGGAGCAGCTCGCCCTGCCCGAGCACGACGCGCTACTGGTCCACGCCACGCCACGCAGCGACGAAGAGCGGTTGAAGCGCACCTATTCGAATGCCCGAGTCGCCTCGATGCTCGCTGATGTCACCCAGTCGACGCTGCTCTGCGGGCATATCCACAAGCAGTACCGACGCCAGGTCGGCGCAATCGAGGTCGTCAATCCCGGTGCCGTCGGCTTTCCCTACGACGGCAAGAAATCGGCGGCCTGGGCGATCATCGACGACGGCGAGATCGAACTGAGGCGCACGAAATACAACGTCAAGCGCGCCCTCGCACGGCTCGAGGCAATCCCCTCGAAGCCCGAGCGCTCGCTCGCCATCCGGCGCTTGCGCACCGCGCACTCCTGACGCCGTAAGGCATCATGGGAGACACGTGATCTCTCTCCCGAGCAGCGACACCTTCAACTTTGGCGGCATCAACTGGCTGGCCTTCGCGATTGTGATCGTCGCAGCGATTCTTGCTGCGCTGATCATTCCGCGCATCGCCATCGCGCTCCTTGCGCGGCGCCTGCGTGGCCGTCAGTCGATTGACGAAGACGTCCATCTGCGCGCCAAGCGCGCCGACACGCTCGTGGCGGCGATCCGCTCCCTGTCGCGATATGCCGCGATCACCGCGGGCATCCTCGGCATCTTTATCTTCGCGATTCCTGGCCCCGGTTCGACGGTGATCGGCATCTCGCTGCTCTTGGCCGTCGGTGGTTTTGCCGCTCAGAGCGTGCTGCGCGACATCATTGCTGGCTCGATGATGCTCTTCGAGCGCTGGTTCGACGTCGGCGATGCGATCACGATCGAGCCATGGGCGATGAGTGGCGTCGTCGAGACGATGTCGCTGCGGAGCGTCAAGTTGCGTGGGTTGGGGGGCGAGACGATTCGCATCCATAACCAGCACATGTACGGCGTTCGGGTAGCGCGTCGAGGCATTCGCGAGATCGTGCTCGAGTTCTACGTGACGGATGCGGCCAAGGGGCGCGAACTCGTGCAGAAGCTCTCCGACGTCTTGCCGTCCGGCCCGATGCACCTCCTCTCGGCACTCTCGATTGAGGGCGAGGAGCAGCTTGGCGTGCTGACGCGCTTTACGGTGCGAGGTGCGGTGCCACCGGGGCGTGAGTGGCTGATCGAATCGTTTGCGATCGCGGTGCTGAAGGAGCTCGACGAGGAGGGGGGACACGTGATCAAGCACGGCCCCGTCGCCTACTTCTCCGACTCGGTTGCCGAGTCGCGCTTCGCACGCTCCGTTGCCCCACAGCTCGAACTCGACGACTGAGTGTCGCCGGAGTTTTAGGGCGTGATGCTCTCTTCGAGCACCGTCACGAGACGCGTCGCAGGGCTGTAACGCAAGACGGCTAGTTGGGCATCGCCGTCGACCAAGGCCTGGCGAAGCGACGGGCACTGGGTAATCAAGTTCTCTGCTGTATTACGGGCGTTGACGTCAATCGCGTCGGCGACGCTCGTGGCACCACCCGCGCGGTAGAGGCCGGCTGCCAACGAGCCAGTCAGTGGTGCGAGCGCGAGGTTGGGGGGCACGCCGGTCGTGTACTCGATGTACGCGGCCTCGGCGGCGCGGCAGTCCTCGTGCGCCAAGACGATCGCGAGGCGGGTGCCGAGGGAGGTCATCGCGAATCCGAGTCCTGCGGCAACAGGAATGTCGACGTAGTGCCCCGGGAGGCGGAGCGTGAAGATCGCACCGGCAGCGGCGCCGAGCACGGCAGCCGGTGGCACGCGCGCGTCAGAACAGCCGATCACTGCGACCGGTGGTTGGTGCTCGAGCGGGTTGGTGGGCGCGCCGAGGAGGTCGCGCTCAGTATTCCCTTCGGCCCAGCGTTGATTGCCCGCAATGATGCGTTCGAGCAGTTCTGGTGCGGTGAGTTGACTCATCGTGTCGCCAAGGGTAACGCGGGCAGAACGCCGCGGGGTGTCGGGCTGGTGACGAGCCTACGACAACCAGTCGAGATAGACGGACTGGTCGCGGCGGTCCATGATCCCCATGTTGACGACCTGGTTCACAATCTTGCCGTCCATGTCGATCAGGTAGGTGCCACGCATGCACGTGCCCCACTCCTCATCGAAGACGCCGTAGGCCTTGGAGACTTCGCCGTGCGGCCAGAAGTCGGCGACAAAGCGGCCGTTAGCCTTGAGGTGGTCCTTGTACGACTGGCGGATGGGCCACGCATCGCACGCCACATTGATGATCTCGAGGTCGTCGCGCTTGAGGCCCGACTCGTCGCGGATTTCGCAGATTTCGCCCTCACACACGTCGGTGTAAGAGAAGGGGTGGAAGAACAGCAGGACGTTCTGCTTGCCGCGGTAGTCGCTGAGGGTGACGCTCGTGTCGAACGTCTCCTTGAGGGTGAAGTCGGGGGCGATGTCGCCAATCTCGAACATGGGGTTAGTCCTTCGCTTTTGGAGGTGCAGATTGTTGTTCGCGTTGAGCGCGCAATTCGCTGAGTATCTCAGAAAGTCGCGCCTCGAAGCCCATCGTGGTCGGTTCGTAAAACCGTAGGTGCGCGAGGTCCTCGGGCAGGTGTCGCTGGTCGGCAACGAAGCCACCTGCGGCGTGCGGGTACTTGTAGCCGACGCCACGGCCGAGCGCCTTCGAGCCGGAGTGCGAACCGTCGCGGAGATGGTCGGGTGGGATGTGCGTGCCGTATTCGCGGACCGCGGCTCGGGCAGCATCGCCCGCCGTGTAGGCGGCATTCGACTTGGGCGCGAGTGCAAGATAGGTCACGCACTGGGCGAGCGGAATGCGGCCCTCGGGCATCCCGATCTCTTGGATTGCCTGCGCGGTTGCAACGGCGAGTGGGAGGGCGCGAGGGTCGGCGTTGCCAACGTCTTCCGAGGCAAACACGATTAGGCGCCGCGACACGTAGCGTGGGTCCTCGCCACCCTCCAACATCGTGTGCATCCACCAGAGCGCAGCGTCGGGATCTGAGCCACGCAGGCTCTTGATGAAGGCCGAGATCGCGTCGTAGTGGAGATCGCCTTCGCGGTCGTAGCGAATCGGAATGCGCCCGACCTGCGCGACGAGCTCGACATCGACCGCGTCTGTTGCAGTGGCGCGAGCGGCAGTCGCGGCTTCGAGCAAGGCGAGCGCGGCTCGTCCATCGCCGCCGGCCGCACGCGCGATTGCATCGCGGGCATCGTCGTCCACCGTCACCTCGAGCGCGGCCGCACCGCGATCGATCATGCGATTGAGGTCGGCGGGGTCGAGGCTCTTCAGTTCGTACAGCGTGCAGCGCGAGAGCAGGGCGGCGATCACGCCGACGTGAGGGCTCTCGGTCGTTGCGCCAATCAGGATGATCAGACCCGACTCGACGAGTGGGAGCAGCGCGTCCTGCTGCGCCTTCGTAAAGCGATGGATCTCGTCGAGAAAGAGGATCGTGCGGCGCCCATCGCCCGCAAGTCGATCGCGGGCGCGTTCGGTGACAGCGCGGACGTCGGCCTTGCCGGCATCGACGGCCGAGAGTTCCTCGAACGACGACCCCGTGCGCGCCGCCACGATTCGTGCCAACGTCGTCTTGCCGGTGCCGGGCGGGCCGAACAGAATCATCGAGCCGACGCGATCCTCCTCGATGGCGCGACGCAGTGGACGACCAGGGCCGACGAGCGATTCTTGGCCGACGACGAGATCAAGATCGTCGGGTCGCAGACGCTCGGGGAGCGGCGCGACGAGACGTCGACGGTCGTCGGCTGCGGTAGAGAAGAGGTCACTCATGCACTGCGTAGCGTAAGCGGATGGTGACGCCCCGTCACCGTGGGCGTGCCTCGGGTAGGCTGCGTACTGATGACAGAACCCATCGGTATGTGGATCGGCCTCGGTCTCTGCGCGTTCCTGCCGTTCCTCGGCATTGGCGCCGCGATTCGCCCAATCTGGATCGCGCTGGCGATGGCGGTCGGTGCCTCTGCAATCTGGCTTTGGGGTCTCGGCCTGGCCGGGTTTGGGGTCGCAGTTGTCGCATCCTGCCTCGGTGTCTTCGCTGGCAGTGGGTTGCGCCGGTTCTTCATCGGCTTTCGTGCTCGCCGTGTTGCCGCTCGTACTAACCCCTCGTCAGGAGAAGCCACGTGACCGACCTCACCGACCGTTCGATCACCACGATTCGGACGCTTGCTATGGACGGCGTGCAGAAGGCAAACTCTGGCCACCCGGGTACCGCAATGGCGCTCGCGCCGATCGCGTACCTCTACTACCGCGAGTACCTCAACTACGACCCGCAAGAGCCACATTGGCCTGGGCGCGACCGCTTTGTCTTGTCGCCCGGCCACGTCTGCATCCTCCAATACGCGACGCTGCACCTGACGGGCTACGACGTCTCGCTCGACGACCTCAAACAGTTTCGCCAGTGGGGCTCGCTGACACCAGGGCACCCCGAGGTTGGTCACACAGCGGGCATTGAAGTGACGACGGGTCCGCTTGGGCAGGGCGTCGGCAACATGGTCGGCTTTGCACTCGCCGAGCGCATGATGGCCGAGCGCTACAACCGCCCCGGCCACGAGATCATCGACCACCGCGTCTTCGGTATCTGCTCCGACGGCGACCTGATGGAAGGCGTCGCCCAAGAGGCCGCCTCGCTCGGTGGCCATCTGGGTCTCGGCAAGATCACGATGATCTACGACGACAATCGCATCACGATTGAGGGCGATACCGGTCTGGCCTTTACGGAGGACATCGCCAAGCGCTTCGATGCACTCGGTTGGCACGCCCAGCGCCTCGAAGACGGCTGGGTGCTCGACGACGTGCGCGCCGCGATCAGTGCTGCCGAGCAGGACGATCGTCCGTCGATCATCGTGCTCCGCACCCACATCGCACCAGGCTCGCCGAACAAGCAAGACACCTCGGACGCGCACGGCTCGCCGCTGGGCGACGAGGAGATCAAGCTGACGAAGGCCAACTACGGCTGGCCCGAGAACGAGCAGTTCCTCGTGCCAGACGACGTGGCCGAGCACATGGACAATCGCGTTCGTGGCGCCGAGGCCCGCAAAGCGTGGGAGGCGAAGTTCGAGGCGTACCGCGCCGCGCACCCCGAGCTCGCAGCCGAGCTCGAGCGCGTGCTGTCGGGCGAACTGCCGGACGGCTGGGATGCCCAGTTGCCGGTCTTCGAGGCCGACCCGAAGGGCATGGCGTCGCGGTCTGCCAGCGGCAAGGTGATCCAGGGTCTTGCCGCGGGAATCCCCGAGTTTGTGGGTGGCTCTGCCGACCTAGCACCATCGAACAACACGCACATCGACAATGGCCTGAGCGTCTCCGAGCGCAGCTTCGCCGGCCGCAACCTGCACTTCGGCATTCGCGAGCACGGCATGGGCGCAGTCCTGACCGCGATGGCCCTGCACGGTGGGCTCCGGGTCTTCGGCGCAACGTTCCTTGTCTTCTCGGATTACATGCGCGGTGCCGTGCGCGTCGCGGCTCTATCGAAGGTGCCCGTCACGTACGTCTGGACACACGACTCGATCTGGGTTGGTGAGGACGGACCGACGCATCAGCCGATCGAGCATGTGATGTCGCTGCGCCTGATCCCGAACCTCGTCGTCGTTCGCCCGGGTGACGCCAACGAGACGCGCGAGGCCTGGCGCTTCGCGCAGCTGCATCGCAGCGGCCCGGTCGCGTTGATCCTGACGCGGCAGAACCTGCCGACCGTCGACCGCACGGTCTTTGCCTCGGCCGAGGGGCTGCATCGCGGCGCCTACGTCCTGGCCGAAGCCGACGGTGGCACGCCCGACACGATCCTGATTGCGACGGGTTCCGAAGTGCACGACGCCATCTCCGCTCGCGAGACGTTGCAGGCCGAGGGTCTCAAGGTTCGCGTTGTCTCGATGCCGTCGTGGGAGATCTTCGAAGAGCAGGACGCTGAGTACCGCGAGTCCGTCCTGCCGGCGGCCATCACTCGACGCGTGTCGTTCGAGGTTGGCGTGACGTCGGGCTGGGAGCGCTGGGTTGGTCAGAGCGGCATCGCGGTCGGCATCAACCACTACGGCGCCTCGGCACCAGGCGGCACCGTCGCGAAGGAGCTTGGCCTCACGGCCGACGCTGTTGTCGCCGCGGTCCGCTCGCTCCAGTAACACCCCGGCACCTTCTGTGCCACGATACCGCTAGACCTTTTCCGGAGGATTCCCGCATGGCAGACCACGCAGATCATCATCACGAAGTCGCGGAGAAGCCGAACGCGAGCTCGACGATGGGCATCGCGCTGTTCTTTTCGATGGCGGCATTGATGGTGTCGTTTATCGCTGCGATTCGCGCTTCGTACGATCTTCTGACCGTCGGCCTGATTCTCGGTGCGATCGGTCTTGGTGTTGGTTTGCTTGGTGTCGTGCTGGCGAAGGCCAAGCACGGGACGACGCGCGGCTTTGCTGTCGTGTTGTTCCTCAGCGTGATCGTCGCCGCCCTTTGGGCGCTCGTCGGCTCCAACACGTAGGTTCTTCGCACTGCTGGTTAGGTGGGGCAGAGGTGTGCGTTTGCGTGCGCCCGTCGCGCCATTAGGCCGTAATCGGTAGGCATCGATGCGGGTTCCGCCACGCGCGTTGCGCAAGCCGGCACGAACCGCGCGCGGTGTGACACAATTGTAGTCACCATGATCATTGAACCTGTGCGTACCGTGAAAGCCCGCTTCTCCGAATTCCTCGACCTCGTCGAACGCGACCATGAGCACGTGTTGATCACCCGCAATGGACGTGCCGCTGCCGTGATGATCAGCTACGAGCAGCTCGAAAGCATGCGCGAGACGATTGCAGTTCTGTCTGAGCCGGGAGCGCTTGACGAAATTCTGCAGGCAGAGAGGGATCTGGCTGCGGGTGTGCCTGGTATCCCGCTCGACGATGTGATTGACGAGATTAAGAGCAGGCATCGAGGTGCGTGAACGATGTATGTCGTCGAACTGAGGCCCGGTGCTCTGCGTGCACTGAATGAGACACTTCCCTCAGCGGTATCGTTCGCCGTGGCCGAGATGTTAGACGGCCCGCTAAGGACTATTCCGCGCGTGATTGGCAAGCCACTTAATGATCCCTTTGGTCGACTCTGGGTCCTTCGGCGTGAGGCGTACCGCGTGCTCTACGACATCGACGACGACGCGATGATCATCTCAGTGATTCGCATCGCACACCGCCGAGATGCGTATCGACGGCTGGACTAGCTAGACGCGAACGCTGATCTCGGTCACGGTCGTCAGGGCCAGCGTGGACGACGTCCCATCGACCGAGAGGGTGATCACGCCCGCCAGCTCGTCGACGCTCTCGACGGAGACGGTAGCTCCCGGCCGTAGGCCACGCTCGGCGAGGTACTGCAACAGGCGAGGGTCGCGATCGGAGACGCGCAGAATCTCGACTGCAGTCCCCGCTGTAACGGCGGTCAGGCGTTGCCATGGATCCGACGGCACGGTGCCATCGCGTGCTGGAATCGGATCGCCATGGGGGTCGCGCTCGGGCTGGCCGAGGGCAGCGGCGATGCGGTCCTCGAGGCCTTCGGAGATGACGTGCTCGAGACGGTCGGCCTCGGCGTGCACCTCCTCCCACGACATGCCCAACTGCTCGACGAGATAGAGCTCGAGCAGGCGGTGATGGCGCAGCACCTCGAGTGCGACCTGCTCGCCGCGTGGCGTCAAGACGACGCCACGGTACGGCTCGTGCTCGACAAGCTTGTACTGGTCGAGCTTCTTCATCATCCCCGTCACCGACGCGGTCGAGACCTGGAGGCGGTCGCTCAGTGCCTGCGTCTGCACAGGGCCACCACCCGTGTCTTCGGCGATCTGGTGGATCGCCTTCAGGTAGTCCTCCATCGCGGGACTGATCGTCGAGGTGCGCGCGCTCATGCCGCGAAGCCTACCCCGTTCTATGTCTGTTGACAGAGTCGCCGTACGACCTCGATGCGTGGCGTCACCGATGCTGCATCGATCCACTCGTCCGGACTGTGGTCGCCACCACCGATCGGCCCCAGCCCATCGACGGTCGGAACACCAAGACTCGAAGACCAGGAACCGTCCGAGGCACCGGCGGCAAGCACTTCGCTACCGCGGGCACCGACGCTCTCGAGCAGTGCCAGCGTGCGTTCGGTGAGCGCCGCGTCGCGGGTCAGTGGAGGAAACCCCGGCTCGTCAGAACGTCGCACGACAACACCATCGTGCTCACCAAACTGGCCGACGATCCCCGTCGCCCAGCGCAGGTCCTCAACGCTGGCCGCACGCAGATCGACGGAGGCCGTGGCGTGTGCAGGGACGGTGTTCTTGCCGATGCCACCATGGAGTTGGGTGATTGTCGCCTGCAGACCCGGGCGCGCTGCCGTGCAGCGTGTCCTCGATGCGGAGTGCCTCACGCGTGAGCGCCATCAGGGCGGAGCGACCACTGTCGCGCTCGGTGCCGGCATGGGCAGCGCGACCTTCGGCCTCGAGGGTCAGCCAGGTGCAGGCCATCCGTGAGGTCACGATCGAGCCATCGGCGCGGCCGCACTCCAGGCAAATTGCCGCGTTGGCACCGCGCCAATCGTCGAGGCACGTGGGCTCGTCCGAGCGTGCCTCTTCGTCGGGGACGATCCAAAACTCCACGCGCCCATGTGTCGACGTCGAGTCGGCAGCAAGTTCGGCCAGCGCCGACAGACCGACCAGCAGGCCGCCCTTCATATCGGCGACGCCGGGGCCCAAGACGCGTTCGCCGTCAACTCGGACCGGGCGGGCAGTCGCAGTCCCGGTGGGATAGACAGTGTCGTGATGACCGATCAAGAGTGTGCGGTCGGTGCCCGCGCCCCTGCGTGACGAGGACAACGATAGGCCCGGTTGGTGTCTCGCGAATCTCGACCTCAAGCCCGTCGGCCCGACCCCACTCGGCGAGCAGCGCAGCGGTCTGGACGAGTGCGGCAGCGTCGCCGGTCGGCGAGTCCATGCCGCAGAGTGCGGTCAGGCGCGCGAGCCACTCAGGCGACACGTCAGACCTCGACGACGCGGACGGGATCCGCATCGGGGACGGTCACGATATCGCCATCGCGCAGCGTACGACCGCGGCGCTCGTCGACAACATCGTTGACCTTCACAACGCCTTCAGAGAGCAGCGCCTTGGCGTCGCCACCGGTATCGACGAGGCCAGCAAACTTGAGCAACTGGCCGAGATCGATCCCGCCGCTGCGTACCTCGACATCGCGCACGGAACTAGTGCGACGCGCAGCTAGAGCAGCCGCCCGCGGAGGCAGTGAGGGCCTCGCCCTGCTCCGCGCCTTCCTCCTCGCCTTCCTTCAACTGGAAGGAGGTGCCGCAGCCACAACCGGCGACGGTGTTCGGATTCGTAATCGAGAAGCCGGTGCCATTGAGGCCGTCAACGAAGTCGATGTCGGCGCCATTGAGGTAGGGCATGCTGAAGGGGTCGACGAGCACCTTGACGCCATGCGCCTCGATGACCTCATCGCCATCCTGCGGGCCCGTGTCAAAGCCGAGGGCGTACTGGAAGCCGGAGCAACCGCCACCCTGCACGGCAACGCGCAGCGCCTGCAGTTCGGGGTCGTTCTCTGCCTCCAGAAACTCATGCACTTTCTGGGCGGCCTTTTCGGTAATTGTGATCATCGTCTGAGTGCTCATTCGTACCTCGAAGCGTAGCGGCTGCCGGCGGCGGCGTTAGGGCCTCTGTACGTGTGCAAACGATCGACTCCTGCTCGGCATTCCCCGACTGGCTTTGTGACAGGTGCGGCTAATCGGCGGAACGGCCACGAAACCGTTGCGGGGAGTAGGCTTGCAGCATTCGGCACGCAGTCGAGGTGGGTGGGGTTTGTAGCGTCGAGCCGGGTGCCTGCTACGGTTGCCAAACCGGCGGCATGGGGCGTCGGTAGAACTCAAATGCTTGGAGTGCGCGTGCTCGGAGATTGGGCCTCCTATCTGATTTACCTGCTCGTCGCGGCTGGCGATTGCCGGGAGCTCTCTTGGCGGGTTCGTTCGTGTGGTCGCGCTTCTTCCATCGCAGCCTGCGCACCAGGCAAGCAGAAGTCGCGCTCCTTCGAGTCCGGCGTCTCGGCCGGTGGCTTCCAGCCCTCGAACTTCTCGGTCAACTACTACCTGACCGCCATGCTCTTCATCGTCTTCGACATCGAGATCGTGTTTCTCTATCCGATCGCTGTCAACCTCAACATGCTCGGCGCCTTTGGCCTCGCCGAGCTGGCTGTCTTCGTCGCGATCCTCGGAGTTGGCTACGTCTACATCTGGCGCAAGGGAGCACTCGAATGGCACTAAGGCCCGACGCACCCCACGATCGTCCCCATACCGTTGCGCCGACGCTGACGCCGCCCAGCGGCGCCGTCGTGATCCCACCAGCGCAGGTTCGCCGCTCGCTGCGGTCGACAGACCTTGATCAGGTTGTCATGACAACGTCGCTCGAGAAGATCTTCAAGATGGCGACAGCCAACTCGATGTGGCCGTTCGGCTTCGGGCTCGCCTGCTGCGCGATGGAGATGATCGCGATGATCTCGTCGGCGCGCTACGACGTCGCCCGCTTCGGCTCCGAGGTCGTGCGCGCAACGCCGCGCCAGAGCGACCTGATGATCGTGTCGGGCCGTGTTGCGCACAAGATGGCCGAGCCGATCCGCCAGCTCTACGAACAGATGCTCGAGCCGAAGTACGTGATGGCGATGGGCGCCTGCTCGTCGACCGGTGGCATGTTCTCGAACTATTCGATCTTGCAGGGTGTCGACAAGATCGTCCCCGTCGACGTCTACGTGCCGGGTTGCCCGCCACGCCCCGAGGCCGTCGTTGAGGGTCTGATGGTCTTGCAGGAGCGCATCAAGTCGGGCATCCCATCGGCCTCGATCAATCAGGAGACGCAGTCCTGAGCAGCGACCTCCTGCAGATCAACTCGCCCACCTGGGGCGAGCCGGACAACGGTGCGGGCGATCGCCTCGAGGCCGAGTTTGGCGCGGGCGTGATTATCCGTCGCGTCGAGCATCGCGGCGAGCTGACGCTCGACATTCCGGTCGACCGCCTGCTCGATGTCTGCGGCTTCTTGCGCGACCACGAGGGCTACGACCTCTTGTCCGACGTCACCGTCGTCGACTACCTCGGCTATCAGGGCGAGGTTGCTGGCTACTGGGGCGGTGGCTCCGACGGGCGCGACATCAACCACTACTCGCACTCCGGCAAGGGTGCTGTGCCCGAGGCCGCCGGCCCGAAGCGCTTCGCGGTCTCGACGACGCTCTGCAAGGTGATGACCGTCACGGACGGCAACCATCGCCGCCTCCGCATCCGGGTCTGGCTCGACGACAACGAGACCATCTCGACGCTGATCAGCGTCTATCCGTCCGCCGACTTTCATGAGCGCGAGGCATTCGACCTGATGGGCATCACGTTCGAGGGGCACCCGAACCTCCGGCGCATCCTGATGCCGGACGACTGGGGCGGCCACCCGCAGCGCAAGGACTATCCCATCGGCGGCGAGCCCGTGCAGTTCTCGGACGAGGTGTAACGAATGGCTGCGACCGAACTCCCACGCACCTGGCCGACGCAGAAGGTCCTGCAGCCGACGCCGTCCGAGCTGTATCCGTCGAGTGACAACCCGGACCTGCTCGAGATCAACCTCGGGCCAAACCACCCGTCGACCCACGGCGTGCTGCGTGTCGTCACGACGCTCGACGGCGAGATCGTCGTCGGCCTCAAGTGCGAGGTCGGCTACGTCCACACCGGCATCGAGAAGAACATCGAGCAGAAGACGTACTGGAAGGCGATTCCGTACGTGCCTCGCATGGACTACCTGTCCTTCTTTAGTGGCGAGACGGCGTTCTGCATGGCAACCGAGAAGGCCCTCGAGTTGGAGGTACCGCGCCGCGCCGAGTGGATCCGCGTGTTGTTCCAAGAGCTCGCTCGCCTGCACTCACACCTCGTCTTCCTTGGCACCGGCTCCGTCGATCTTGGCGGCATCGCCCTGCTCTTCTATTGCTTCCGTGCGCGCGACGAGGTTCTCGATCTGTTCGAGATGGTCTGCGGCGCTCGCATGCATCCGCGCTACTGCCAGGTTGGTGGCGTCGCCGAAGATCTGCCGAAGGGCTTCGAGGCGATCTGCCGGAAGTTCATTCCGTTTATGCGCAACCAGCTCGACCAGTACGACGAGCTGATTGGCGCGAACCCGATTTGGCTGGGTCGCACCAAGGGTGTTGGCGTCCTCTCGCCGGAGTTCGCGATGCAGATGGGTCTCACCGGACCCAACCTGCGCGCCTCGGGCGTGCCCTACGACCTACGTACTGCAAACGGTGGCTATGGCGCCTATCGCGAGCTCGACTACAAGCCGGTCGTCGAGCAGGGCGGCGACGTCCACGCGCGCTTCCGCGTTCGTATCGAAGAGATGCGCGCCTCGGTCGACCTGATCGAGAAGGTGCTCGACGGCATGCCAGGTGGCCCGATCATTTCCGACGATCGCAAAGTCGTCTTGCCGCCACGCCACGAGCTGCACACGTCGATGGAGTCGTTGATCCATCACTTCAAGCTGGTCACCGAGGGCTTCACCGTCCCGGCCGGCGAGGTCTACGCACCGATCGAGTCGGCGCGTGGCGAGTTTGGCTTCCACCTGATTGCCGATGGTGGTCCGAAGCCGTGGCGCGTTCGTCTGCGCAGCCCCTCGCTCGTGCTCTTGCAGTCGCTGGCTCCACTCTGCGAAGGCGTCTACCTCGCCGACCTGATCGCCATCCTCGCCTCGATCGACCCCGTGCTCGGAGACGTGGACCGCTAGTGGCCGATCTCTACACCCAGATCCAAGACGAGATCGCGAAGTATCCGGACCGCCGCAGCGCGATTCTGCCGGCGCTTCGTCACGCGCAAGAGCACTACGGCTGGCTCTCGCCCGAGGCGCTCGAGAACGTTGCCGACGGGCTCGACCTGTCGCCGGCTCACTGTCTCGCCGTGGCTTCGTTCTACGACATGTTCTTCTTGCAGCCCGTCGGCGACCACGTCGTCGAGGTCTGCACGAATCTCTCCTGTGCCCTCGTCGGCTCCGACATCGTGCTGCGCGCATTCGAGCAAGAGCTCGGCGTCGTCGCGCCGGGAACGACCGCCGATGGCAAGGTCACCCTGCGCCGCGTCGAGTGTCTCGGCGGCTGCGGCTGGGGCCCCGTCGTCTCGGTTGACGAGGAGTACCAAGAGCACTTCAAGACAGAGGACATCGCACCGCTGATCAGCGAGCTGCGAGCCACCCCGCGACCCAGTGAGAGCCATGCCTGAGGGACCAACCTTCGCGCAGCCGGACGCGTCCGCGCTGCTTTTGCCATTTGCCGGTAGCCGCCGCGAGATCGCGGAGTACGAGGCCAACGGGGGCTACGACTCGCTACGCAAAGCCGTCGGCATGTCGAGCGAGCAACTGGTCGACGAGATGATCGCCTCGAACCTGCGCGGTCGTGGTGGCGCAGGCTTCCCCGCCGGCAAGAAGGCCTCGTTCCTCGCCGGTGGGGCCGAGCGCTACCTCGTCATCAATGGCGACGAGTCGGAGCCCGGGACCTTTAAGGACCGCGAGATCATCCTGCGCAACCCGCACATGCTGATCGAGGGCGTGTTGATCTACCTCTGGATGATTCGCGGGACGGCCGCCTATATCTACATCCGTGGCGAGTACGCCAAAGAGGCCTCGATCCTTGAGGGCGCAATCGCCCAGGCCCGCGAAAAGGGCTACCTCGGCTCGCCGCTGCTTGGCACCGACTACGTGCCCGAGGTCTACGTACACCGTGGTGCTGGCGCCTACATCTGTGGCGAGGAGACTGCGCTCTTGTCGTCGCTCAATGGCGAGCGTGGCCAGCCAACAGCGAAGCCGCCGTTCCCGGCTGTCTCGGGTGCCTTTAAGAAGCCGACGCTGCTCAACAATGTCGAAACAGTCGCGACGGTTCCGCTGATTGTCGAGATGGGTGGCGCTGCCTACGCTGGCGTGGGTACCGAGCAGTCGACGGGCACCAAGATGTTCTCGCTGTCGGGCCATGTCCGCAATCCCGGCAACTACGAGATGCCACTTTCGGCCACCTACCGCGACCTGATCGAGGGCAAGGGTGGCGGGATGCCCGAGGGGCGAACGCTGAAGGCCTTCGTGCCGGGCGGCTCCTCGATGCCGATCCTGATGCCGAATCAGCTCGACACCGGCCTCGCCTTCGAGGCCGTCGTGGCGGCCGGCTCGATGGCTGGCTCAGGCGCCGTAATCGTGGTCGACGACCGCACCTGCATGGTGCGCTTTGCTCTTCGCACCGCCGAGTTCTACATGCACGAGTCGTGTGGCAAGTGCACGCCATGCCGCGAGGGCACCCGCTGGATCACCGAGCTGCTCCGCAAGCTCGAAGCCGGTCTGGGTCGCGAGGAAGAGATCGACCTGCTGCTCGACATCTGCAATCGCGTCGAGGGCAACTGCCTCTGCGTGCTCGGCGACGCCTGCGCAATGCCGGTACGAAGCCACATCAACAACTTCCGCAGCGAGTTCGACGAGCACGTGCGACTCGGCCGCTGCCCCTGCCCGGACGACGCACCGATGACGGAGCTCTATCCGCCACTCTTGCGCGCCCCGCTCCCGCTCGTGAGCATCTGATGAGCACAACTGAGCAGACCGTCGACACCGTCACCCTGCACGTCGACGGTCGTGAGATCACGGTGCCGAAGGGCACGTCGCTGGTCGTCGCCGCCGCCGAGCACGCGGGCGTCGAGATCCCCGTCTTCTGTTACGAGCCGCGGCTCGGACCGCCGATTGGTGCCTGCCGCATGTGTCTCGTCGAGATCGAGGGCGCACCGAAGTTGCAGGCTGCCTGCACGATGACGTGCAACGACGGCATGGTCGTCAAGACCGCCGAGACCTCGGCCCAGGCGAAGGAGGCTCAGGACGGTGTCCTCGAGTTCATCCTGCTCAATCACCCGCTCGACTGCCCCGTCTGCGACAAGGGTGGCGAGTGCCCGCTGCAGGACTTGACGTTCCGCTACGGCCCTGGCAATTCGCGCATGACGCTGCCGAAGCGTACGTACGAGAAGCCGCTGCCGATCTCGCCGTCGATCGTGCTCGACCGCGAGCGCTGCATCCTCTGTTATCGCTGCACCCGCTTCTCTGGCGATGTCGCCGAGGACGGCGAACTCGTCGCGCGCGAGCGTGGCGCTCAGAGCGTCATTGCGACGTTCAACGAGCAGCCGTACAGCAACGCCTTCTCGGGCAACGTCACCGAGCTCTGCCCAGTCGGCGCACTGTTGCCGACGGCCTACCGCTTTAAGGCGCGCCCGTGGGAGATCGTCAACGTGCCGACGGTCTGCACCGGCTGCGCGACGGGCTGCAACACCTGGTCGACGCTGCGCGAAGGCAAGGTCGAGCGAATCCTCTCGCGCAATCACCCCGATGTCGATGAGGGCTGGCTCTGCGACAAGGGCCGCTTCGCGCGCTACGAGCCGCGTGACGAGCGCATTTCGACACCGCTGGTCCGGGCCTTGACCGGTCTCGAGCCCGGCGAGTGGGACGACGTCTTGCGCACGATGGCCCAGCGCCTTCGCCACTTCTCGTCTGTCGACGGTGCTGGTGGCGTCGCGATCGTTACGGGTGGCGCACTCACCAACGAGGAGGCGCTGGCCTGGAAGGCGATCGCCGATTCGCTTGCCGCGCGCACGGCCTCGGCGCCGATTGCCGCTGCCGCAGATTGGGATCGACTCGACGCCTACGCCGCACCGCTCGCCGCGATCGATCTGGCCGACGCCGTCGTTGTCATCGGCGACCAGGAGCCGACAGACCGCGCTGGCACGATCGACCTCCGCATCCGCAAGGCGCGCCGTAGCGGCGCTCGCCTGACGATCGTCGGCCCGGGTGGCACTGCGCTCGAGCCCGACGCTCAGCAATTCCTCCGCACGCTGCCAGCCGCTGGCTCGGCCATGCTCGCAGCACTCACCGCCGCTGTCGTCGAGGCGGGCGGCGCGAACGTGCGCAGCGATGCCAAGACGGTCGGTACGGTCGAGGCGCTCGCCGCCGACGCTGGTGCCGACGTTGCCCAGGTTCGCGAATTGGCTGGCACGCTCGTGGCCGCAGCGCGCCCGGTGCTGATCGTCACCGACCACGTTGCAGCAACCGAAATCGAAGCACTCGCCTGGGCCCTTGGGCTCGACCAGACCGACGGTGGCGTCTTGCCGTTGCCGGTTGGGGCCAACGAGCGCGGCGAACGAGCCGTCGGCCTTGTCGGCGGTTGGGACGAGATCCTGCCCGCCCTCGAAGCGGGCGCCGTCCAGGCAATCGTGCTGGTTGGCTGCGACCCCGTCGTCGAGAGCACCGAGGGCGAGCGTTGGCAGATGGCGCTCGCGCAGACAGAGGTCGTCGTCTCCGTCGCTGCCTTCACCAACGGCGTCACCTCGCAGTCGCAGGTCGTGTTGCCGCTCGATGTCGAGCACGAGCGCGATGGCTCGGTCATCAACCTTGAAGGTCGCGTGCAGCGCGTCCGCCCGTCGCTCGCACCCGTCAGTGGCGTGCCGCTAATCGAGTGGACGAGTCGTCTTGCCGGCTTCCTCGAGATCTCGACACACGCGATGTCCGCCAAGGCATTCAACGCCCTGGCCGCCGACAATCCGGCCTTCGCCGGCCTCGCCTGGGGCGAGCTCGGCGATCGCGCCCCACTCAACATCACGCGCCCCACTGCGACGGCACCGACCGCCGGCGTCACCGTCACCCCACCCGCAGCGGCTCCGGTCGATGGTGCATTCCGCCTGATCGCGCCGCGACCACTGTTTAGTGGCGCCTCCGTCGAGCGCACTGCCTCCCTCGCGCACCAGCGTGCCCCGATCGTCGTGGTCGCCCACGCCGACGCCGAGCGCCTTGGCATCAAGCGCGGCGACGACGTGGCCGTGCGCCATGCCGTGGGTGAGCACGTCGGCACCGCTCGGATCTCGCGGCGCCTCTTGCCCGGCTCGGTCCGCATCAATTGGCGTGGTGCCGCAGGCACCGGCTCCACCGCCGTCGTGGGAGCGCAGTAGAACCGATGGTCGACGGCGTCATCCTCACGATCATCAAGTCGGTGGTCTTGGCCAGCGTCCTGATGGGATTCTTCGCCTACATGACGTGGGTTGAGCGCAAGCTGATCGGGCGCTTCCAAGCGCGTTATGGCCCGAACCGCGTGGGTCCGTACGGTCTGATGCAGCCGATCGCCGACCTCGGCAAGATGCTGCAGAAAGAAAACATGATCCCCGAGATGGCGCACCGCAAGCTGTACATCGCAGCGCCATTTATCGCGATGACCTGCGCAATTGGCGCCTTCGGTCTGATGCCGTTTGGCGGCGTCGCGACGATCCCCGGTACGGACTGGACCTTCCACCTCTACATCGCGGACACGAGCGTGTCGCTGCTCGTCGTCGCCGCAATTGGCTCGCTCGGCTTCTACGGATTGATGATCGGCGGCTGGGCATCGAGCTCGAAGTACGCACTGCTCGGTGGCATGCGCGCGATCGCACAGCTCGTGTCGTACGAGGTCGCCTTCACGCTTGCCGTGATCGGCGTGATCATCCAGGCGGGATCGCTCTCGTTCATCAACATCTCGAACGCGCAAGAGCACCTCTGGTACGTCATCCCGCAGTTCCTCGGCTTCCTCGTCTTTTTCGTGGCGGCCGTTGCCGAGTCGAATCGCCCGCCGTTCGACCTGACCGAGGCCGACGGCGAAGTCGTTGCCGGCTACCACACGGAATATGGCGGCATGCGGTACGCGATGTTTGCCGCCGCCGAGTTCATCAACGCCATCACCCTGTCGGCGCTCGGTGCCGTGCTCTTCCTCGGTGGCCCCAGTGGCCCGTTCTTGCCGGGACCAATCTGGATGCTGCTCAAAATTGGCGCCTTCCTGTTCGTGCTGATCTGGATTCGTGCCACGCTGCCACGTGTGCGATTCGATCAGCTGATGAAAATCGGCTGGAAAGTGCTCCTGCCCGTAGCCACCCTCAACCTGCTGCTGACCGCCGTCGCAGTCGTGTACCTCTAGGAGGCTGACGATGCTTAACCAGGTAAAGGGTTTCTCCACAACATTCCGGCATCTCTTCCAGAAGCCGATTACGCAGCAGTACCCCGAGTACAAGCGCCCGGTCTATCCGCGTTTCCGTGGCCGCCATCAGTTGCACCGGCACGAGAATGGGCTCGAAAAGTGCGTCGGCTGCTCGCTCTGCGCCGCCGCCTGCCCGTCCGACTGCATCCGCGTCGTGCCAGCCGAGAACACGCCTGACAATCGCGTCTCCGCCGGCGAGCGGCATGCCCGCATCTACGAGATCAATATGGCGCGCTGCATCTTCTGCGGCTACTGCGAGCTGGCCTGCCCGTTCGACGCGATCACCCTCGGCAACGATTTCGAGTTGTCGGAAATCTCGCGCGACGCACTCGTCTACACCAAGAGCATGCTGCTCGAAAAGCCCGCACTGCGCACCCCCTCGCAGGCCGTCGATCCGTACGACGTGCCCTCGCAAGAGATGGAGCGCGTGCTCGGCATGTACGACATCACCACGGCCACGAATCCGGAAGGTGCTGAGTAGTGGACATTGTTGTCTTCTTCATCGCCTCCGTCTGTGCGATTGCCTCGGCGATCGCCGTCGTGGCTCAGAAGAACCCGTTCGTCTCGGCGCTCGCGCTGCTCGGGAACCTCGCCTCGCTGGCAGCCTTGATGCTCCTGCTTGAGGCCCAGTTCGTTGCGGCTGCGCAGATCATTGTCTACGCCGGTGCCGTGATGGTGATGTTCCTGTTCGTGATCGCCTACGTGGGTCCACGCGGCGAGATTGGGCCCGGCGTTCGTAAGCCGTGGCTCGTGGCGCTCTCCGTCTTCGCTGCCCTCCTCATCGCCGTCGAAATCGTGGTCGTCGTGATGGGCGCGAGCCTCGGCACTGTCGCCTCGGTCGACGCGAACTACGGCAGTCCAGCGGCGATCGGCGAAGCGCTCGTCACCGACTATCTGCTCGCCTTCGAGGTCGTCTCCGTGATCCTCTTCATGGCCGCCGTCGCGGGTGTCGTCTTCGGCACCGGTGGTCGCCCAGTACGCCTCAGCGATGACCAGGTGCTCGCCAAGGAAGGCGAGTCCGCTGTGGAACGCCGCCGCGAAGCCTCCCGCGCAGCCCTCGAGGCTGCCCGCGACTCGACGACCGGGGAGAGTGCTCGATGAGCGTCGGGATCCCCATGTTCCTCGGTGTCAGCGCGATCCTCTTCACGATCGGTCTCATCGGCGTGCTGCTTCGTCGCAGCCCACTCACGGTCTTGCTCTCGCTCGAGATCATGCTCAACTCCGTCAACCTGACCCTGGTCGCATTCTCGCGTCAAGTCGGTGGATCTGATGGGCAGGTCTTCGCCTTGGTCGTCATGGGCATTGCCGCCGCCGAGGTCGTTGTTGGCCTTGGCCTCGTGGTGGCGATGACGCGTCGCTCGATGGTGCTCGATACCGACGAACTCCGGACACTGAACGGCTGACCTGATGACCGAACTCGTCTGGATCACTCTCGCATTACCGCTGCTGGGCGTCGCGCTGCTCGCGATCTTCGGCAACAAGTTGCCCGCGCGTGGCGCAGGCCTGCTCGCATCGCTGATCATGCTGGCTGCGTTCGGTGCGGCAACCGTCGCGTTGATCCTCTTGGCCAGCAAGCCAGAAGATCAGCGTCAGGTGACAGAGACGGCCTGGACGTGGCTGTCAGCCGGCGATTTCCGCGTTGGCTTTGACATCTGGTTCGACCAACTGACGGCTCTGATGCTGATGGTCGTGACGGGCGTCGGCTTCCTGATCCACATTTTCTCGATCGGATACATGAAGGGCGATACGCAAGAGCGACGCTTCTTCGCGTACATGAACATGTTCGTGTTTTCGATGCTGGTGCTCGTCGTCAGTGGCAACCTCGTGCAGCTGCTGATCGGCTGGGGCCTCGTCGGACTCTCCTCGTACCTGCTGATTGGCTTCTGGCACCACAAGACGTCTGCCGTCAAGGCTGCCAAGAAGGCCTTCATCATGAACGCCATCGGCGACGTGGGCTTGGCGATCGGCATCTTCCTGCTCTTCGTCGACCTCGGCACCGTCTCGTACAGCGGCGTCTTTGCCTCGGCCGACAAGCTCAGCGAAACACAGGCCTCGATTGCCTGTCTGCTGCTGCTCGTCGGTGCACTCGCAAAGTCGGCTCAGATCCCACTCCACACCTGGCTCCCCGACGCGATGGAGGGCCCGACTCCGGTTAGTGCCCTGATCCACGCCGCGACGATGGTGACCGCGGGCGTCTACCTGATCGCGCGCATGAACCCGCTGTTCTTCTACGCACCAAAGGTGCTCGACCTGATCGTCATCATCGGCGTCGTCGGCCTCCTGATGGCCGGTGCGATTGCGATCGTCCAGACAGACATCAAGCGCATCATCGCGTTCTCCACGATGAGCCAGATCGCCTACATGTTCGTCGGCGTCGGCCTCTCTGCCTATTGGGCTGGCATCTTCCACCTGTTCACGCACGCGTTCTTCAAGGCGCTGCTCTTCATGGGCGCGGGCCTCGTCATCCACGCGCTCAACGGCGAGCAAGACACGCGCAACATGGGTGGGATGCGCAAGCTGATGCCGAAGACCTACTTCTGCTTCATCATCGGCGGCCTCGCCCTGACCGGCATCTTCCCGTTCTCGGGCGGCTTCTCAAAGGACGCGATCCTCGGTGCCGCTCTGCATGTCGATTCGACGATTGGCTGGATTGCCTACGTCGGTGGTCTCCTTGGCGCCTTGATGACGGGCATCTATACCTTCCGCCTGATCTTCCTGGTCTTCCATCGCCGCATGTCGCCCTATGCCGAGAAGGTTGCACCGCCGCTGATCAAGCACCATGGCGAGGGCCCAAGCTCGATGCTCTGGCCCGTCTACATCCTCGCGCTTGGCGCGGCCTTCCTTGGCCTCCTGCAGATCCCTGGCGTGACGCACGTGATGAGCAGCTGGCTCGAGCCGATCTCGCCGTACGGCATGGTCGAGGCAACGGCAAGCCAGGAGTGGCTGACGACGCTGATTGGCACGCTCGTCGGCGTGATTGGCATCATCGTCGCTGCCCACCTCTATCTCCGCGAAAACGACGCACCCGAGCGCATTCGTCTTGGTCGCGGTCGCCTGATCGCCCACGCGCTCGAACGCCGCTGCTACTGGGACAACCTCTACGAGTGGATGTTTGAGCGCCCTGTGCAATGGGCGGCCAGCTTCCTCAATCGCGATGTTGATGCCACAGCATTCCGCTGGCTGCCGACGGACGGCGTAGGCACGATCACCGCCTTCTTTGGCCGCAGCGTCGTCGTTCTGCAAAACGGCATTGTGCGCTCGTACGCACTCGTTTTTGCCGTTGGCATCGCGGGCTTCTTGCTCTTCCTTTTGGTGCGCGGAACATGATCACGATTTCCACACTGATTGCCGTCCCGGCCATCGCCGCTGTGGTGCTCCTCGTCGTGCCGTTTGCGCGACAGGCCGCGGGCTATCTTGCCTTGCTCGTCTCGCTGGCGGTGTTGGGCGCTGTGATTGGCTTTATCTACCGTTTCGAGCCGGTTGCGGGCTATCAGTTCGCCGACAACGTCTCGTGGATCGAGCCGCTGGGTGTGCGGTGGCATGTCGCCGTCAATGGCGTCTCGCTCGCGATGATTGCCGTCACCGCGCTGATCACCACCTGCGCGCTTGGCTTTGCCTTGTGGGCGAAGCGCGATCGCTCGCACGCCTCGGCTGCGTTGATTCTGATGACCGAGGCGTTCCTCTTCCTCGTCTTTGCGGCGCGTGACCTATTTGCCTTCTACGTTGGCTTCGAAGGCATGCTGATCCCGCTGCTCGTACTGCTCGTCGTTTGGGGTGGGCCGGGCCGCAAATTCGCGACGTTGCAGGTGATCGCCTACACCGCCTTTGGCACGCTGCTGATGCTGCTCGGCATTCTGTATCTCGGCCTGACCGCGCCAGATGGGCCCAACTTCGACATGGCGGCCGCGATCGGCCGTGGCGGCGACTGGGTCTTCTTCGCCTTCGCGATCGCGTTTGCCATCAAGTCGCCGCTGTTTCCGCTGCACGGCTGGGTGTTGCCGGCCTATCGCGAGTCCTCGCCGGAGGTTGCCGCGGTGCTCAGTGGAGTCGCCTCGAAGGCGGGTGCCTTCGCATTCCTCGCCGTGCTCGTACCGCTCTTCCCCGCGCAGGCCGCGAAGTACGCCTGGGTGTTTATCACGCTCGGCACGATCGGTTTCCTGTGGGGCTCGCTGCTCGCCTTCCGCCAGCGTGATGGTCGTGGCGTCGTGGCGTACTCGTCGATTGCCCAGATGTCCTTCATCGTGCTCGGCATCTTCCTGCTGTCGGATCGTGGCGCGACGGGCGCGACGTTCCAAATGGTCAACCACGCACTCATCTCGGCCGCACTGTTCTTCGTCGTTGGCTGGCTCGAGACACAGGTCGGGAGTGGCTCCTTCTCGCAGCTCGGCGGCCTCGCCCGTCGGCGTCCAGTGCTCGCCACCGTCTCGATCATCTTGGGCATGGCGGCGCTTGCCGTGCCGGGCTCGAGCGTCTTTGCTTCCGAGTTCTTGATCATGCTCGGCGCCTTCGAGTACCACTGGTGGCTCGGCGCGATCGTGTCGCTTGGCGTCATCCTCGCCGCGATGTACATGCTCCGCTGGATCTCCGCGATCTTGCACGACCGCGAGAGTGGATTGGCCGGCACGCTCAATCCGCCCGATCTTAAGCAGGGTGCCTTGTTAGCGATCCTGCCGCTCGTGCTCGTCCTGATTGGCCTCAGCATCGCTCCCGCACAGCTCACGGACCGCGTCGACGCATCGGCCAACGCGCTCTTTAGCGCCGCCGCGAAGGAGGCCGGTCGATGATCAAGGCTCCCGATGTCAACTGGCTGGCAATTGCGCCCATGATGACGCTGATGATCGGCGCCTTCGTCCTGCTGCTCCTCGCCTCGTTTGTTCGCGGTCGCGATCGCGGGCTCGGTACCGTCGTCGGAATCATTGCCCTGCTCGCCTCGGCCGGCTTTGCGATCAATCTATGGTCAGAGCCAGCGACCACGACGATGGCTGGCGCGCTGCAGATCGATCAGTTGACGCAGGTTGTGACGGTGCTGATTGCCGGCTGCGGCATCTTGACGCTGCTCGTCTCGTTCGGCTGGAATCGCATGCGCGAGAATGGCGCCGAATTCGTCGCGCTGCTGCTCTTGATCGCCGCGGGTATGGATCTGATTGCCGCCTCCAACTCGTTCGTCACGCTCTTCGTAGCGCTCGAGCTCTTCTCGCTCTCGCTCTATGTTCTCTGCGCGTTCGATGGCAAGAGCAAGGCCTCGCTCGAGAGTGGCTTCAAGTACCTCGTGCTTGGCACGATCGGTTCGATGGTGCTCGTCTATGGCGCCGCGTTCCTCTACGGCGCGACCGGCTCGTTTGGCTTCGAGGCGATCAACACCGCGCTCAGCAAGGCTGGCTCGGGCGACGCACTGGTCATCCTTGGCACCGTCCTCGTGCTGATCGGTCTGGCCTTCAAGATCGGCGTGATGCCGTTTCACATGTGGGTCGCCGATGTCTATGAGGGCGCACCGACGAACGTGACCGGCTTCATGTCCGCAGCCACAAAGATCGCCGCCTTCATCGCACTCGCACGCGTGCTGCTCGATGCGCTGCCGGCAATGCGCGACACGTGGGCGCCGGCACTGATCATCATCGCGGTCGTCACGATGATTCTTGGCAACATCTCGGCTCTCGTCCAGACGAATCTCAAGCGCATGCTCGCCTACGCCTCGGTTGGTGCCGCTGGCTTCGGGTTGATCGCGATCATCGTCGGCGGTGAGGCTGGCGCGCGTGGACTGATCTTCTACCTGGCCGCCTACGCGCCAATGGCGATTGGCGCTTTCGCCGTCATCTCGCTGCACGAGCGCGATCACAAGGGCATCGCGACGCTGGATTCGATTCGCGGCTGGGGCTTCCAGCGTCCGGTCGCCGCCGTCAGCATGGTCGTCTTCTTGCTCGGCTTTGCGGGTTTCCCGTTGACGGTCGGCTTTATCGGCAAGTTCGTCGTGCTCGGGAGCGCGGTCGAAGGCAACTACACCTGGCTCGGTGTCGTCGCGGTGGTCGCCTCGGTGATCAGCCTCGGCTATCTGCTGCGCATCATCCTCGCGATGTTCGATCGTGGCGCGAAGAGTGGCGTGATGATGGCGGCTGCGCCTGGCATGGGTTCGCTCAACCTCGCGATCGTGCTCTGCCTCGCGCTGGTGCTCGTCGGCGGCATCCTGCCGGGCCTCGGGCTCGACTGGGCAGCCGACGCCGCCAAGTCGCTCGCCGCTGGCCGCTAGCCCGACGCGCGCGTTCGCCAAGGTGGGTGCGATGCGCCCACGATCGGCGACTGGGCCTCTGAGCGGCCGCCTCTAAATTCGGCTGGCTATCAGCGTTCCCACGCCGCGGCACCGCTGTCGCGTGGACATGATGGGCCCGGGCCCATCATGTCCGGCCCGGAATCCTTGCACTGGAGCCAGAAGACGAAATTGGCGTGTGCGACATTGTCATGATTGCGTGGTTCTTGCGCGAGCGCAAGGGACATGATGGGCCCGGGCCCATCATGTCCGTAGAGCCAGATGGCTGATTGGAGCGTCGCGATCTTATTCGTCTTGTAGTCGTAGCGTCCGCCAAAAAGTGCTGCGTGCGCCTAACCTTCAGTACGAGAACTCGGAGGAGAACACGATGCCGGACAACACCACCATCACCTGGTACGGACATGCGACGTGGGGGATCACCACTCCCGGTGGCGTGCAGGTGGTCGTCGATCCGTGGCTGTCGGGCAACCCCAAGTGCCCCGAGTCCGCCTACGAACTCTCGGCCGATGTTGTCCTCGTCACGCACGGCCACGGCGACCACATCGCAGACGCGGTCGCCGTTGCGCAACGCGGCGATGCCACCACGATCGCGCAGTACGAAATTGGCGGTTGGCTCGAGAGCCAGGGTGCACCAAACGTGATTGGCATGAACACGGGCGGCACGGTCGTCACCAATGGTCTGCGCATCACGATGACGCAGGCATTCCATTCGAGCAGCATCTCGCCAGCCGACGGTGCCTATGGTGGCGATCCGATTGGCTACGTGATCGAGCTTGAGTCGGGCCAGAGCATCTACATCGCGGGCGACACCGGCGTCTTCGGCGACATGGCCTTGATCGCCGAAATCTACGATCCCGTCATCGCGATCCTACCGATTGGCGACCTCTTTACGATGGGGCCACTACAGGCCGCTCACGCAGTGCGTCTACTGGGCGTCAAGCACGTGCTCGGCTCGCACTGGGGGACGTTCGATGCGCTGACTGGCACACCCGCTGGGTTGCGCGACGAGATCGCCAACCTGGGTCTCGAGGGAGTCACCGTGCACGACCTCGCACCCGGCGAATCGCTCTAAACCGATGACCTTCTCGATCATCGGCTTCGATCCGGACACGGGTGACGTCGGTATCGCGGTCGCCTCGAAGTTTCCAGCCGTTGGTGCTGTCGTGCCTTGGCTGGAAGCGGGCGTGGGAGGCGGTTGCAACGCAGTCCTTCGTCAACGCACGGTATGGGCCCGACGGTCTCGATTTGCTGCGCCGTGGTGAGGCTCCGACCACGGCAGCAGACCTGTTGACCGCCGCCGACGACCAGCGTGAGATCCGTCAGCTGGGCATGGTTGATTGCCAGGGTGGCGCCGCCACCTTTACAGGCGACGAGTGTCTCGACTGGGCTGGTGGGGTGATCGGCACTGGCGTCGCCATCCAAGGCAACATCCTCGCCGGTCCGCAGGTTGTGGCTGCGATGGAAGCGGCCTGGCTTACCTTGGCTGGCGCGCCACTCGTGGAGCGTCTGATGGCTGCGTTGCTCGCCGGCGACCGTGCAGGTGGAGATCGCCGAGGTCGCCAATCGGCCTCGGTTCACGTCAAACGCAAGGGGGCGGGGTACGGTGGCGCTACCGATCAGCTCGTCGATCTACGCGTCGATGATCACGTCGATCCAGTACCGGAGTTGCAGCGTCTGATCGACATCCACAGGATGTTGTTTGGGTCAACACCAGAGTCTGAGTGGGTTGTTGTCGACGAGGCCATTGCCGAAAAAATTCGCGCTGCGCTACGCGCAGAAGGAAACAACATCGCGGCCGCTGGGCCCTGGGACGACCTCCTCGAAGTAGCGTTGCTCAACTGGGTCATCAACGAGAACCTGGACGAACGCTGGTCGAGCGGCGACCGGATCGATCCGGTCGTTCTCAATCACCTTCTGAGCTAAACGATCTTCAGCGGCTTCTTGATGCGCGCCAAAGGATCTTGCGTGCGCATGCCATGAAGCCGGTTGGCGAGCTCGCGAATCGCGACCGCTGCGGGAGCGTCCGGGGTGCTGAGCATGAACGGCAGGCCAGTATCGCCGCCCTCACGCAAGGTCGTCTCGAGCGGGATTTGTGCGAGGAGCGGCACGTCGAGATGGCTGGCAAGCGACTCGCCACCACCCGTGCCGAACAGGTCATCGCGCTCGCCACAACAGGGGCAGACGCGATACGCCATGTTCTCGACGACACCGATCACACGCATGTTGACGCGCTCGGAGACGGCGGCTGCGCGCTCGGCCACGCGCTGTGCGGCGGCCTGTGGCGTCGTCACCACGAGAGCCTCCGACTTCGGCAAAAGGCTACCGAGCGAAATCGCCACGTCACCCGTGCCCGGCGGCATGTCGATCAGCAAGACATCGAGGTCGCCCCAGTGGACGTCCTGGAGGAACTGCTGCATAGCCTTGTGCAGCATCGGACCGCGCCAGAGCACCGCGCCGCCTTCCTCCATGAAGTAACCGATCGAAATCGTTTTCAGGTTGTGGGCGACAGGCGGCACGATCATCTTGTCGACCGTCACCGGGCGCTGATGAATGCCGAGCATGCCGGGGACAGAGAAGCCGTAGATGTCGGCGTCGATAATGCCAACCTCGAGGCCGAGTTGCTGGAAGGCGATCGCGAGGTTGACCGTCATCGAAGACTTGCCAACACCACCCTTGCCCGAGGCGACGGCAATGACGCGCGTCTTCGGCGAAATCGAGAGGGTGCCGGCGGGGGCGGGGGGACGGCCACCGCGAAGCTGGGTTGCGAGCGTCGCGCGCTCGTCTTCGGACATGCTCGTGAAGTCCACGAGGACGCTCGTGACACCTTCGATCGAGCCGACCTCGCGCTGGACATCGCCGTCGATCGTGGCCTTCAAGGGGCAGCCCGGAATCGTCAGTGCGACGCCAACGGTGACGTGCCCACCATCGATCGTGATGGCGCGAACCATCTCGAGCTCAATCAGATCTTTACGGAGCTCCGGGTCGATGACGCGGGACATCGCCTCGCGGACCTGGGCCTCAGTGATAGTGCTCATCTAGAGCGAAGGCTACCCTAATTCGGCGGAGGGGCCGTCCAGCGTGCGGATCACGAGGCCGTCGAGCGTCTTCGGATAGAAGTACGTGCTCTTCTGGGGCATCGCGGCACCCGAGCGTGCGACGGCTTCGATTTCGCGCACGCTGGGGGCGCGCAGGATGAAGCCGACGTCTCCGCTCTCATTGACCTTGGCGGCTGCGTCGTCCGAGTAAGCGGTGTAGCGAATGCGATACGTCGTGGCAACAACGTCTGCTGGTAGGTCGAGCAGCGGTGCGAGGATGCGTTTCTGCAGCATCACGGCATCGATGCGCGAGAGGGGCGTCTGGTCATCTGGGTTTGGCTGCGCGTGCACGAGCAACGGCGGCAGGTCTTTACGCACGAGTCCAAAGACGCCATGGTCGTGGGGGATGGCCGCCATGGCGGCTTCGAGCTGGACGACGCCGTCACCCGCTTCGGTGACATCGAAGCCTGCCTCGACGAGCAGTGCGGGTAGGCGTTCTTGCAATTCCTCGGAGATGCCGCTCACGACACGGTGGATTGGGAAGATCACGAGGCCGGGTGAGGACCCATTCGTGAGGTACATCATCATCGCGTTAGCCGAGGAGTCTTGTGGAAAGGCGTCGCGATAGGCGAGCGCTGTGGCGTAGCGGTGGTGGCCGTCGGCGATCAGCAGGCTACGGCTCTCAAACACGCTGTGGATGCGATCCTGCATGGCAGGGTCGGTCACGCGCCACATCCGTAGGTGCGTGCCATGGTCGTCGGTCAGGTCGATGATCGGCGTCGGCTCAGAGCCTGCGCGCAGGGCAGCGTCGATGTCGTTGTCGGGGTCGTCGTAGGTGACGAGAATTGGCGATGGTTGGGCGTGTGTCGTGCGCAACAGCCGCAGACGGTCTTCGACGATGTTCGGCATCGTGCGTTCGTGCGGCAGGATCGTGCCGTCGCGGTGGGGGAGGCCAACGAGCGCGATCATGCCGGTGCGCACGCGGCTGACGCCGTCGGGCCCAATAAACGTCTCCTCGGTCCGGTAGAGGCACGGCACCTCTTCGGGCAGCAACGTCCCGTCCTCGCGCCAGTCGTCGAGCAGTCGCCGCGCGTTCTCGGCGCGGCCAACGTCGGGCAGGATCAGACGCACGACATTTCGGTTGCTGCGTGCCACGAGCCGCATGCGATCCGCCATCGTAATCACGTCGTACGGCGGCGCCACGACAGAGAACGCCGGGTGGCGCTTCGGGTCATAGCGCAGCCCGCGAAACGGGCGTACGTCGAGCGGTTCGGTTGGTGTTCCCACAGCGGGCGCATGGTATCGGTGCTTGCCCATCAGCCTCACCAGCGGACATTTTGGGCCCGGGCCCAAAATGTCCACTCTGCGCCACCAGACCGCGTACTTAAGCGCCAACGCGCCAGCTCGACTGCTCTCTGCAGGCGCTCGTGCGTTGCGCACGCCGAGTCGCAGAAAGCAGACGCAATCGACAGAGCAAGGTGAGAGCGTCACAGAACACGCGCAGATTTCTACTACCTTTTCGCTTATATAAGCGAAAAGACTGACTGAGGCGGACATTTTGGGCCCGGGCCCAAAATGTCCGCCTCCAGTCGCCGTTCCGCGTAGACTGACGCTATGAGCGCCGAAGCCCGCACTGCTGTTCGCGACCTCGTTGAGGGACAGTTGGTCGACTCGACGTATGCCGTCATTCGCAAAGATCGGCGGCGCACTCGGACCGGATCGCCGTATTTGGCGCTCGAACTGGCCGATAAGACCGGGCGCGTGCGCGCGACGATCTTCGACGATGCGCCGATTCTCGATGGCCGCTTTGCTGCTGGCGACGTCATTCGTGTGCTCGGCAGCGTCGAGGAGTATCGCGGACGACCACAGATCGTTGTCCGCTCGATCGAGCAGGCCGACGTGCCAGCCGACGCACTCGAATTTACACCGGGCGCGCGGCGCGATGTCGACGACCTCGAAGGCTTTCTCGAGTTTCTCGCCGAAGACATTGCCGATCCGGCATTGCGCGATCTGACGCGGGCCGTCCTCAACGATGGCGAGTTTCGGGTGCGCTTCCGGTCTGCCCCAATGAGCGTCGAGCAGCATCACGCCTATGCGGGTGGTGCTCTCCAACATACGGTTGCCGTCGCCACCGCAGCTCGCGAGCTCTGGCTGTTGCACCCTCGTCTCGACGAGTCGGTCGTCTCGGCCGCCAGCCTGTTGTTCGCCGTTGGTGCGGCCGACGCTTTCGTCCAAGGCCCCGTCCTCCAGCAGGCCGAAGAGGGTCGTCTGCTCGGAATTCCGCATCTGTCGGTGCGGCGTATCGAGCGGGCCGCCGAGCGACTCAACACTCCACGCGAGCGTGTGGTTGCCGTTCTGCACTGCATCGATGGTGATCGCTCGCGTACGCCTGAGGCCGCGTGTGTGCACGGTTCCATCGCTCTCGACGCCGCTGTCTCGGTCGCGCTGTCGCAGGCGGCGGGTCGCGCAACCGAAGCGCAATAGACTGCGCCTGTGCGCATCGCGCTCGCCCAACTCGATCCAACCGTCGGCGACCTTGCTGGCAACGCGGCCCTGATTGCCGCGGCGGCTGCCCGTGCCGCCGAACAGGGGGCAGACCTGTTGGTCACACCCGAGCTCGTGATCAGTGGCTATCCGCCGGAGGACCTCGTGCTGCGACCCGCCTTCGTGGCCGCGTGTCAGGCCACGGTTGAGGAGTTGGCGACGAAGCTGCCGCTGCCCGTGTTGGTCGGTGTGCCATGGCGCGACGGTGCTGGCATCCGCAATGCCGCCGTCCTGCTCGATGGTGGTCGAGTGGTGGCGCGCTACGACAAGATGGCCCTACCGAACTACAGCGTTTTCGATGAGCAGCGTACGTTTCTTGCTGGCGATGGCCCGCTCCTCATCCGCGTCGGCGACAGCCTGGTTGGTGTCACGATTTGCGAGGACATCTGGGTTGCCGAAGGCCCTGCCGATGAGGCCGCCCGCGCCGGCGCCTCGCTCGTGATCAATCTCTCGGCTTCCCCGTACCACCTCGGCAAGGGTCAGCAGCGAGACGCACTGCTCGCTACCTTCGCACGCGAGCATGGCTGCGCCGTTGCCTACGCAAACCTCGTTGGTGGCCAGGACGAGTTGGCTTTCGATGGCCGCAGCCTCATCCTCGATGCGGCGGGCGAGCTGATCGCACGGGGTGCGTACTGCGAGGCAGACCTCGTCATCTGCGACATCGAGCTCGCGCCAGCGGCGGCTTCATCGCTGGCCCCGGCGGCCGAGATCGCGGTGCACGCACCCACGACGCCACACGAGCCCACGATTGCGCCCTTGCCGGCCGATCAGTCTGCCGAGCTGTGGGCTGCATTGACGCTGGGGCTACGCGACTACGTCGAGAAGAATGGTTTCAATGGCGTGCTGCTCGGCGTTTCGGGTGGCATTGATTCGGCGCTTGTTGCTGCGTTGAGCGTGGCTGCGTTGGGCCCCGAGCGCGTGCATGGCGTGTCGATGCCGACGAGGTTTAACGTTGCGGAGACGCGGTCGGATGCGCAGGTTGTGGCCGAGAATCTCGGGATCGATTTTCGCGAGTTGCCGATCGAAGATTTGCGTCTGGATTTCCACGAGTCGTTGCCCGAGCTGGAGGGGTTGGCGGCAGAGAACCTGCAGGCTCGCATCCGTGGCGTGCTCTTGATGGGTCTGTCGAATCAGCATGGCTGGTTGGTCTTGACGACGGGGAATAAGAGCGAGGTCGCGACGGGCTATTCGACGCTCTATGGTGATTCGGTGGGTGGGTTCGCGCCGATCAAGGATGTGCCAAAGACGTTGGTGCATGCGTTGTCGCGGCACGTCAACGCGGTGGCCGGGCGCGAGGTGATTCCGGTCTCGACGATCGAGCGTCCGCCGACGGCAGAGCTGCGTGACGACCAGCGAGACGACCAGTCGCTGCCGCCGTACGACGTGCTCGACCCGGTCTTGCACGCGTACATCGAGGAGCGCCTGTCTCCGGCCGAGATTGCCGCGGCTGGCCTGGTTGACATGGCGACTGCGACGCGGATTGCTGGCCTGGTTGATCGTGCGGAGTACAAGCGGCGCCAGTCTGCGCCGGGATTGAAGGTTCATCCGATCGCGTTCGGTCGCGATCGGCGAATGCCAATTACTAACCGTTTCTCGTAGGAGCTCGCATGCTGATTTTTCATACCCAAGACCCCCAGTGGATGGCCGACGCGTATGTCGTCGCCAAGGAGCGGGGCGGTCCCGCGCTCTGGATCGATTGCAATGGCGCCCATGACGACCTGCACGCCTTCGTCGCCGAGAACGAGTTGACGATCGAGGGTGTCATCCTCACGCACCACCACGTCGACCACATCTTTGGCCTCGACGAGCTGCTGGAGAAGTACGGCGTCGATGTTGGTGCGAGTGCTCGCGCGATTGAGCTGATTGGCGAGGACGGTCACTTCACCGGCGAGATCGCCCACACGCTTGCCGAGGACGGCGCGTTCGAGCTGGCTGGTCTGCAGGTTCAGGCCATCCCGACGCCGGGTCATGCCGGCGGCCACCTCTCGTTTCTCGTCGAGGGCACCGACGTCTTCACGGGCGACGTGCTCTTCAATGGCACCGTCGGCGGTACGCGTGCGCCGGGCCATACGGATCTCGCCGACCTGCAGGCCTCGCTCGGCCGCCTGCTCGACCTTGACGACGCGGTCGTCGTGCACCCGGGCCATACGCTGGCAACGACGATCGGTGCCGAGCGCGCATCGAATCCGTTCGTCCGCTACTTCCGCGGCGAGGACGCCTCGCTCGACGAACCCGTCACCGCCTGGGGAAACCCGGCGACGCTGCTGGTCTGGGGCCCCGACTACGACGGCGGTCACAAGGCTCTCGTGCGCTGGGCCGACGGCTCCGAAGACATCGTCGGCGGCTCGAAGGTCGAGCGCGGCTAGCGGCGTTCAGAGGCTCGATTGCGTGCCGCGCCGACTAAATCGCGAAACGGCCCGAGCCAGCGTTCATCGCGTTGCCACATAAACTCGTTGTGCCATTGCAGACCGACGGCGAAGGGGGCACCCGGAGCGCTTTCGGTCGCCTCGATCACGCCGTCCTCGGCGCGGGCGACGGGGCGGAGGTAATCACCGGTGCGCGCGACGGCTTGGTGATGGAAGGAGTTGATCAAGGGCTCACCATCACCGATCCAGGCAGCGAGACGGCTCGTTGGCTCGACTTCGATCGTGTGCCAGTGATCGCCAGGCTCGGCCTCGGCGTGCGTCGCCCAGTCAACCATGTGGCGCTGGGCATCCGGGTGCATGCTCGGGACGTCCTGGGTGAGGGCACCACCATCGGCGACAGCCAAGACCTGGCTGCCACGGCAGATCCCGAGGATCGGGATGCCCTGCTCGAGCGCAGTGCGGGCGAGCCGTAGCTCGAAGGCGTCGTGCTCGGCCGGCACCGTGTCGACGGTGGGGTGGCGCTCCTCGCCGTAGTGGGCCGGATCGACATCTTGGCCACCCGAGATCAGCACACCATCGAGGTCCTCTAACAGTTCGGGAATGTCGGCAACGGGCGTGTCACGCGGGATTGCAACGACGATCGCTCCAGCCTCGGCCATCGGCGTGCGCAGGTTGCGCTCGACTGCGATCAGCATCGGGTCATCGAGCTCGAGGGTGACTCCGATGCGGGGGCGCCGTTGCATAGAGGAACGCTACCGGAAACCGACCGTGACCGGTGGTGCGAGGGTCTCAAAAAACGCCGTGAGCGGAGTCCCAAGCAGGAAAGATATGGCACTGTTTGGGCAGTTGGCGGTACGTCACCGTGCAGACTCGTCCCGCGCAAGATTCCACGATGACCGTCACTCCTCCACCCAGCAAAACGGGCCTCCTCGCCCGTCTGACCCGCTCCATCGCTGCCCACCCGTGGCGCACGATCGGCATCTGGGTGCTGATTATCGCTGGCATTTTTGCCGCTGCCGGCACGATCGGTGGCCAGCTGCAAAACAACTTCACGATCCCGAACTCGGATGCTCAGAAGGCGACCGACCTGCTGCAGAAGCAGTTTCCCGCGCGCGCTGGCGACTCGGCCACGATCGTCTTCTACGCCGATGGCAAACTGGCGGATGCGCAGAACAAGGCAGCTGTCGACAAGATCATCGCCGCCGCCAAGACTGTCGATCATGTGACGGGCGCAGGCGATCCCTTTTCGCAGCAGGGTGGTGCGATCTCGCCCGATGGCAACATCGGCTTCGTCGATGTGCAGTTCGATGGTCAGGCTTGGGGTCTGCCAGCGAACGTGATTCCCGATTTCAAGTCTGTAACCGAAGCAGCAGCCGAAGGTAGTTCGGTCCAGATCGCGTACACCGGTCAGGCCGTCCAAGAGCAGCCGCAGCAAGGCGCGTCCGAGCTGATTGGCATTGGCGTCGCGATCATCATCCTGCTGATCGTTTTCGGGACCTTGATTCCCGCGCTGATCCCGATCGTTTTGGCGATCCTCGCCGTGGTACTTGGCATTTCGATCTTGACGATTGCCGCGGGTTTCACCGACTTCAACACGATCACACCGATCCTCGTCTCGATGATCGGCCTCGGGGTCGGCATCGACTACTCGCTGTTTATCCTGATGCGTTTCCGTCAGGCGCTCCATGACGGCGCCACGCCACAGGAGGCCGCTGCTACGGCAGCTTCGACGGCTGGGCGCGCGGTCATCTTCGCGGGCACGACGGTCGCAATCTCCGTTGTTGGTCTGGCCACGATTGGCCTCGATTTCATCACCAAGATGGGTATCGGTGCTTCGCTGAGCGTGCTGACCAGCGTGGCGATTGCAGTCACGCTGCTGCCAGCCGTGCTGGCGTTGCTGGGCCACAAGGTGGACCGCCTCAAGGTTCCGTTCATCAAGACACCCGACGACTCACTCGCCGCCGCCCAGAAGACCGTGGTCGCACGCTGGGGCCGCTTCGTCACCTCGCACGCCTGGGTGTTTCTGATCGTCCCGCTGGCCGTGATGCTGCTCTTCGCCGCACCCATCGCAGGTGTCCAACTCGGAGCTGCAGACGCCGGGACCGCACCCAAGTCGACAACGCAGCGCATTGCCTACGACTGGCTTGCCGAGGGCTTCGGCCCGGGCTTCAATGGTCCACTCATTGTCGCCGTCGACACCAAGGGTGATCTGGCCGTGGCCGACAAGCTGCAGAAGGCGATCGAGTCCACACCGAACGTGGCTGCCGTCACGCCGGCTGTCCCGAGCCCGAACAAGCAGGCGGCGATCATTACGGTCTACGCCAAGAGTTCTCCACAGGATGTTGCGACGGCTGATCTCGTCGACAAACTGCGACAAACGACGATCCCTGACGCCCTCAAGGGTACGGGTGCCACGGCGTACGTTGGCGGCTCGACCGCGGCGTTTGAGGACATCTCCGCCACGATCTTCTCGAACATTCCGTGGTTCCTCCTCTTTGTCGTCGGCATCACGATCGTGATCCTCACGATGGCCTTCCGTAGCCTTGTTGTCTCGATCAAGGCGGCGCTCACGACGATTCTGTCGTGTGCCGCGGCCTTCGGCATCCTCACGCTCGTCTTCCAAGAGGGCTATGGCGCCAGCCTGATCGGTCTCGACAAGACCGGACCGATCGAGTCGTTCCTGCCGGTGATCGTGTTTGCCCTCGTCTTCGGCCTCTCGATGGACTACGAGGTCTTCCTCGTCAGCCGTATCCGCGAGGCGTTTATCGGGGGAGATACACCGCGCGTGGCAGTCACCGATGGCGTTGCCACGATCGGGCGCGTGATTATCGCGGCTGCATTGATCATGGCCTCGGTCTTCTTCGCCTTCATGACTGGCGTCGACCGCACGATCAAGGAGTTTGGGCTGGCACTCGGCCTGGCGATCATCCTCGACGCCTTCGTGATCCGCCTCACGCTCGTGCCGGCGCTGATGCACCTGCTCGACGGCAAAGCCTGGTACATCCCACGCTGGCTCGACAAGATCTTGCCGCGCCTGACGATCGAAGCGCCAAAAGACAAGTAGTCAGGCGTTGGCGAATGTCCAGAAGGGGCCAGACCCGATCTGGACATTCCGCGCCTGATCGTCGCCGGGCGCTCAGGCGCCGGCAGCCTCGGCCTTGCGGTTTGCGCGGATACTGGCGAGGATGCCGATCGCCAGGATCGTCAGAATCACGGCAAGGCTGATCAGCGGCGGCATGTGGAACCAGTGCGAGATGATCATCTTGAAGCCGACCCAGCCCAGCACGATTGCCAACGTCGGTTGAAGATAGATAAAGCGCTCGAGCGAAGTGGCGATGGCGAAGTAGAGCGTTCGTAGCCCGAGCAATGCGAAGGCGTTCGCAGCAAGCACGATGAAGGGGTCGTCCGTGATTGCGTAGATCGCTGGTACCGAATCGACGGCGAACATTAGGTCGAAAAACGCGAGCGCAACGAAGGCGACGAAGAGCGGCGTGAAGAGGCGCTTGCCCTTCTCTTTGACCGTCATCGACGAGCCGCGGAAATCTTCGGTGAGTGGAAGGACGCGGCGAATCAGGGCGAGGATGCGGCTGTCCTCAGGGTGCTCAGTCGTGTCGGTGTGCCGCGCCATGCGGATGCCGGTGATGACCAGGAAGGTACCGAAGATGAATGGCATCCACCAAAACGCTTCGAGGAGTGCGCCACCGACGGCAATCAGGATGCCGCGCAGGACGATCGCCATGATGACGCCCCAGAACAGGGCGCGATAACGGAGCTCGTTCGGTACAGCAAGCGCTGCGAAGAGGATCGCGAACACGGCGACGTTGTCGATCGAAAGGCTGTACTCGACGAGGTATCCCGTAAAGAATTCCGTCCCGACGGTCGGTCCGAGCATCACCCAGATGGCGACGCCGAATGCGATCCCGAGCCCACCCCAGATGCCGGTCCAAATGAACGCCTCGCGCGTGGGGATTTCCTTATCGCTCTTGTGGAAGACGAACAGATCCAGGATCAGCGCCGTAACGACGACGACGGGCAGAGCAATCCAAAGCAGCGTGGCGTTATCCATCAGTACGTTCCCCTAATCATGCCCGAATGTATCCGCTCAACCCAAACCGGGCGAGCGCTATTTGAGGCCCTGTCGTGCCTCGCGCACGAGTGCGACGCACTCGGGGTAAATCACGGTGATGGCGGCACGGAGCTGCGCGGCCTGCTCTTCGGCGGTGCCAGACGGGGTGACCTGCGCGATGGCAGCAGTCGTCATCTGGACGGCAAGATGAATGGCATTGTCGGCAAAGGCGACGCTCTGGCTCTCTTGAGCCTGCTCGGCCATCTGTCGCATCGCATTCTGCAACTCGTCCGGATCGAACATGCCGCCACCAAAACCAAAAGGATTTTCTGTCATACCCGGATCCTACTTTGCTTCTGTCAATCGTGCGGTCCAAATGTAGACCGGCTCGACGGGAGGACCATCGGCAATGCCGAGTCTGTTGATCTTCTGCAGAGTCTCTGTCGATGAGGCATCGAGGACGTGGCCGACGACGGCGTAGAGCGGCTCGAGGGCGGCAGCACCAGCTTCGGTTGAGACGATGAAGAACTGCGAGCCAGCCGTACCGTCCGGCTCATTACCTGCCTTGGCCATCGCGACGTCGCCATTGCGATAGGCATAGTCGCTCGGCGGCGGGGTCTGGACGGAGTAGCCCGGTCCACCGGCGCCCGTGCCAGCAGGATCGCCACCTTGAATGACAAAGTTCGGCACGACACGATGGAAGGTCAGACCGTCGTAATAGCCCGAGCGGACGAGTGCAGCGAACGAGGCAGAGGCGTCACCACCGATCTTCGTATCGACGTCCATCACGATCGAGCCGCACGAGGTGACCATCGTAATCGTCCACGGGCCCGTGCCCTTGAGTGGCGTGGGCGGTGCCTCGGTAAAGATCGTGCGAGTCGTTTCGGAGGCCGGCGGAGCCTGGTGGTCACAGCCGTCTTTCCCGTATTCGAGGATTGGTGCTGCTGCCGTCGCGGCGGGAGGCTCCTCGACCGTCGACGTGGTGGCACTCTCCCCACCAATGCTGCAGCCAGCGCTGAGCAGAGCGACACTCACGATCAATCCGAGTGCGAGACGGTGCATCAGGCAAGACTCTCCGGAGTGGCAGCGAGGCAGTACGCGGCCAGTAGCGCGGCGGTGCCTTCGAGGTCGTTGAGGTCGCAGACTTCGGCCGGGGAGTGCATGTGGCGCAGTGGAATGCCAATCAGCGCGGCGCGCAGGCTGCGGACCGCGTGCAGGGCGTTGTCGACGTCGGTATGCGTCGAGCCGCCGGGCATTGCCTCCATGCCGTAGACGATGTCGTTGGCCTTGGCGGCTGCCTCGAGCGCCGCAACGACGCCCTCGTCGAGGCCGAGGCCGCGCGTGACCACGGGGCCCTTGCCGAGCGCCTGCGGGCCCGTATCGCCCTTGTTGATCATCGGCACGTCGGCCGCGTGCGTGACGTCGATCACGATTGCGACGGCAGGTGCCACGCGATCGGTGACGAGGCGCGCACCATCGCCAAGGGTCTCTTCGAGCACGCAGCCGGTGGCGACGACGCGCACCTTGGGCGAGCCTGCCTGTACACGGCGGAGCGCCTCGAGCGCCGCCCACGCGCCAACGCGATCGTCGAGCGCACGCGAGGTGAGGCGCGTTCCCGCCAGCATGATCGGCGCCGAGCCGACAATCGCGTCGTCGCCAACGCGGACGAGGCTCCGAGCATGCTCGCCGTCGGTTGCGCCAATGTCGATCCAGAGATCCTTCATTTGCGTGCCCGACGTGCGCTCATCGCCCTTCTGCAGGTGGATTGGCACGCTGCCAATCACCCCAGGAATGTCGCCGTTCGCCGTGCGGACGCTGACGGGCTGGCCGACCAGCACGCGAGGGTCCCAGCCTCCGAGGCCACGAATACGCAGCACGCCTTCGTCCTCGATGTGCGTGACGATGACGCCGATCTGATCGATGTGGCCGAGCAGCAACACGGTCGGAGCGTCGTCGGGGCCAACGCTCGCCATCGCATTGCCCAGCTGATCGCGCTCGACGGTGGCAAACTCTGCGGCCATGCTGGCCCACAGGTCGGCTGCCTCGCGCTCGCGCCCAGACGGGCCGTGGGCATTGAGGAGCTGGAAGAGGCGGTCTCGTGCGGCAGTATCCATGCCCCAGACGCTAGCATCACCCTATGGCAGAGGCAGGAACTCCACGGGTTGTCATTACCGGCATTGGCATTCTCTCGCCGGTCGGTCTTGACACCGCTACGTCGTGGGCGACGCTGCTTGCTGGCACCTCGGGTGTCGGTCCGATTACGAATTTCGATCCGTCGCGCATCGACGTCCAGATTGCCTGTGAGATGAAGGGCTTCGACCCCGAGACTGTTGTCGAGAAGCGCGAGGCGCGTAAGCTCGACCGCTGTAGCGTGGCGGCGATCGCTGCTGCTCGCCAGGCCTGGGCGATGAGTGGTGCTGAGGTTGATGATCCCGAGCGCGTTGGGGTGATTATCGGCTCGGCCTTCGGCGGTGCCAGCACGATCGAGGCTGGCATGCAGACGATGTTTGAGAAGGGGCCCGGCCGGATTGGACCGCACGTGCTCGGCTCGATGCTGGTCGACACGCCCGGTTTTCAGGTGGCCCACGATCTCGGCGTAATCGGCCCCAACTTCTCTGTCACCTCCGCCTGTGCGACTGGTGCCCACGCCGTTGGTGTTGCCTCGGACCTCGTTCGACACGGCGACGTCGACCTCTGCCTTGCGGGTGGGGTCGACACGCTGATCAACGAGTTCATCATGGGTGGCTTCTGCAATATGAAGGTGCTCGGCACACCGCTTGAGGGCCAGCCACTGGCAACCGCCTCGCGGCCGTTCGACCTGACTCGCGCCGGCTTCGTGCTCGGTGAGGGCGCCACGGTGATGGTGCTCGAGCGCGAGGACGACGCGCGTGCGCGCGGCGCGACGATCATCGCCGAGATCGTGTCGTGGTCGTCGACGAACGATGCATTCCACATCGCTGCCCCACGAGAAGACGGCGTCGGCATCGACCGTATGTTCCAGTCGGTGCTGCGGCGTGGCGACCTCAGCCCAAGCGAGGTCGGCTATATCAATCCGCACGGCACGGGCACGCAGGCCAACGATCGCCTCGAAACCGCGACGATTCGCAACATCTTTGGCGCACATGCCGATTCGCTTGCCGTCTCGTCGACCAAGTCGATGACGGGCCATCAGATGGGTGCCGCTGGCGCCTTCGAGACGGCTGTGACGGCGCTCGCGCTCCATCATCGCATCGTGCCGCCGACGATCAACCTTGTTGAGCCCGACCCGGACTGCGACCTTGACTACGTGCCCGAGGGCGCGCGCGAATTGCCAAATCTCGACGTCGCAATCTCGTGCTCGATTGGCCTCGGCGGCCACAACGGCGCCGTCGCGCTGCGCCGTATCTAGCTCGTTTCCGCCGGGCTAGTAGGCGCCGCGGCCGCGTAGAATCGCCAGCGGCGTGCGCGCGATAATCGCGATGTCCATCCAGATCGACCACGACTCGAGATAGAAGAAGTCGAGACGGACGAGCGAGTCGAAGCCAAGGTTCGAGCGACCTGAGACCTGCCAGAGGCCCGTGATGCCAGGCAGCACGCTGTAGCGGCGGCGATGCCACGGCTCGAGCAGCTGGTAGTCGCGCATTGGCAGCGGCCGTGGGCCGACGAGGCTCATCTGGCCGTTCAAGACATTCAACAGCTGGGGCAGCTCGTCGATCGAGAAGCGACGCAGCACGCGGCCAACCGGTGTGATGCGCGGGTCGTTGCGGATCTTGAAGAGTGCGCCATCGGCCTCGTTCTGATCTTCGAGCTCGGCCTGCTCTTGCTCAGCATTCGACGTCATGCTGCGCAATTTGAGCATGGCGAAGGTCTGCTCACCGAGACCAACGCGCTGGTCGCGGAAGAAGATCGGGCCGGGGGAGGTGAGACGAATCATCAGGATCGAAATCAGCAGAATCGGGCTGAGCACGATCAGCAGTGCAGCGGAGATGAGCAGGTCGAACGCGCGCTTGACGAACCAGTCGACGCCTTGGATCGTTGGCGGCACGATGTCGAATAGCGGAACAGCGAGGCCAGGGACGTAGTCGGCATGGTGGGCGAGCAGACCCGCAGCGGTCGGCACGACGCGGAGGCGAATACGGCGCTCGCGACAGGCCTCAAGCGCAATCAGCATCGTCTCGTCGTCCGGTGGTCGGGCGAGCACGACGTCGTGCGGATGGTGCTCGGCGATGGCGTCGGCCAGGTGCTCGACGTCGTCGACGTGGGCAACGGTACGGAGGCCCGCGCCTGGTGCGGCATCGCGGAGTGCGGCCTCGACGCTGCGGGTCGCAGAGGCCTCACCAACGACGAGCACGCGGCGCTCTACGCCAATCAGTCGCGCGGCCGCGTCCGTCAGCGTCGTAAATAGACCCCGCATGAAGGGAATCAGGATTGCTGAGGCCACAAACGTGTACGGGAAGATGAGGTACGTCGTGAAGCGCTCGTTATTCGTCGCAATCGAAAAGACAGCGATGACGACGACGGCAACGAATAGGCCCGCAACGATCTGTGCACCACCAGGACGCGTCTCGCGCGGACGGTAGAGCCGGTTGCGCGCGAAGATCAGGACGGTCACGAGCAAGACGAACGGCAGCCACTCGCGCTCGGCCGCCCAGAGCACCGTCGAATCGATGGGACGCTGATTGAGGAACTCGCGGAGGGCGAGGCCCGAGTAGATGGCAGCGGAGAGGCCAGCGACGTCGATTGCCAACAGCACCGCAACTTCGAGTCATCCGCGCGAGACTGCCGTGCAACCTGATTCGTTGCCGTCGTCATCGCGGATGGAAATTTCCGTGCTGGGAACCGGCAGGCCAATGGAGCCATTGAACGGCATGTCCTTCGGCCAGCGGGTCGAAGGTCGCGTCCTCGCGCAAGCTGCGCAGCGCCGCCTCGACCCGGGCCCGACAGGCGTTCGTCGACGACGTCGGCGCGGCCGCCAAAGCTGGGTTGATCGACTCTCCCCGTGGGTGGCGTCCTGGTGACCGAGGACGTGATGCTTGAAACTGATGCGGCGCGTATTCACGCCGCGTCATTATCTCGCCACCGCGTCTGACCGTGCGACTCCCGCTGATGGCATCCGTGCCGCCAGCTCAAGCGTTCGACCTGCTCATCTCCGCTGCACTGCTGATCGTGCTCAGCCCGATTCTGCTGATTTCGATCCTGATGATTCGTCTCACCTCCCCCGGCCCGATCTTCTTCCGCGACCAGCGCGTTGGTCTCGGTGAGCAGACCTTCGCCATGCTCAAATTGCGCAGCATGACGTCGAATGCTGAGCAAGAGCAGGCCGAGCTCGAAGATCAGAACGAGGCCGATGGCGCACTCTTCAAGATCCGCAACGACCCGCGCATCACACCGGTTGGCCGCGTGCTGCGTCGCTTCTCGATCGACGAGCTGCCCCACTTTACCGGCGACGGCCGGGATGACCTCGTCGGCCCGGCCTGCCGTGCTCCGAGCCGTGCCGCCCCCTACTTGCGGCTGGCGGAGCTGGCGGCGGCGGATGGCGAGTGGCCCGAGGTTAAGCCTCAACGCCCGGCGCTTTTTGGAAATCAATCCGCTCGTGCCCGCGCCATGGCGCTTGCTGGCCAAGGCGAGCGCGGCGGGCCCAGATACGGCGACGGCGATCATGGCCGCGCTGCTGAAGGGCTGCCAGCAGGGCCTCCACGCTTGGGGGCGTATCCATGGCCGGCCCGGCCTGGATCAGACCGGGTTGCTGCCAGAGGGGTTGGAAGGCTCCAAAAACGCCAGGAATCGTCCGCGGTTTCGAAGCGATCGTTACGGCCTGCGTGCCGACTCCGGCGAGACAGTGCTGCGCCGGCACCGACGCTCGGTCGATACCCATTTCGCAACGATATTCCAGTCTGCATCGGGTCGTCGACGCGCCGCGCACGGACGAAACGCGCCGCCATCGCCGGCGCCGCGGGTACGGTGGCTGGCCAAGCAGTGTGCCGAGCGCACGCGAAGCCACCCATGGTGAACTCGTGCGATCCAACCCCCCTGCGCCGGGCGCGCCGGCGTGGGCACCAGTCGCACAGGCGGAGGTGACAGAGAAGTTGAGCATTCCAGCAACATCGGAGCCAGCTGCCGGCTCGGTGAGTCCATACATTGCGTACTTCTCGCCGCGCGCCTGCGGCACCAGAAACTGCTGCTTCTGCGCCTCAGTGCCCCACTGCAGCAGCGCCAGCGAGTTGAGCCCCACGTGCACGGATAGCGCAGTGCGCAATGCAGTGTCCACCGCATCAAGCTCCTCGCACGCAATGCCAAGCGCCAAATAATCCATGCCCTGCCCGCCATACTTCACCGGAATGCAAAGGCCCAGCAGCCCCAGCTCTGCCAAGCGCGGCAGGATGAACGGCGGCATCTGCTGCTTGCGATCGTACTCTTTGATGATGGGTGCCACTTCACGCACCGCAAAATCGCGCACCATCTTTTGCACCTGCCGATGCTCTTCCGAAA
>CAXNKU010000002.1:0-267499 GCA_964203045.1 Gaiellales bacterium | reverse complement strand
GCCGCGTCCGTCAGCGTCGTAAATAGACCCCGCATGAAGGGAATCAGGATTGCTGAGGCCACAAACGTGTACGGGAAGATGAGGTACGTCGTGAAGCGCTCGTTATTCGTCGCAATCGAAAAGACAGCGATGACGACGACGGCAACGAATAGGCCCGCAACGATCTGTGCACCGCCAGGGCGCGTCTCGCGCGGACGGTAGAGCCGGTTGCGCGCGAAGATCAGGACGGTCACGAGCAAGACGAACGGCAGCCACTCGCGCTCGGCCGCCCAGAGCACCGTCGAATCGATGGGACGCTGGTTGAGGAACTCGCGGACCGCCAGGCCCGAGAAGATGGCAGCGGAGAGGCCAGCGACGTCGATCGCCAACAGCACCGCAACTTCGAGCGTGCGACCAACGAGGTAGCGCAGGCGTCGCGTCGAAACACCCGTCTGCGAGCGCGGGTCACGAACCTCGCGGGGAGGCGTCGGGCTGGTGCTCTAGGGGCGAGCCGCCAGATTCGGGCGATACAGGAGCAGCCACGATTAAGAGTCTACAGCGCGGCGGGCAGTCTTCCTGCCCCACGATGCAGGCAACAATCCGTGTCAGAGACGCGTCAGTGAGCGAGCAGAGCTGGGTGTGGCTATGCGCCGACGACGCGGCCGGTCAACTCGGCGCGGCTCGACTGGTCGAGCAGACGTGTGAGGCCTTCGCGCAGCTGCACGGTCGGTCCCCAACCCAAGAGCTCTGTGGCACGCGTGATGTCGGGGCGCCGCTGCTGAGGATCGTTGACGGGCAACGCCTCAAACACGATCTCGCTCGGTCGAGCCGGTCAGCTCGACGACCATTTCGGCCAACTCAAGCAGCGTGAACTCCTCGGGGTTACCGATGTTGACGGGCTCGTGCTCGGTCGAGAAGGCGAGCGCGATGATGCCGGTGATCAGATCGTCGACGTAACAAAACGAGCGCGTCTGAGCGCCCGTGCCGAAGACGGTGATTGGCTTGTTCTCGAGCGCCTGACGGACGAAGGTGGGAATCGCGCGGCCGTCGAACGCGCGCATGCGCGGGCCGTACGTATTGAAAATACGCACGATCGCCGTGTCGACGCCCTGCTGGCGGTGATACGCCATCGTCATCGCCTCGGCATAACGCTTGGCCTCGTCGTAGACGCCACGAGGACCGATCGGGTTGACGTTGCCCCAGTACGACTCGGGCTGCGGGTGGATCAGCGGGTCGCCGTACACCTCACTCGTCGAGGCAGTCAAGAAGCGAGCACGCTTGGCTTTCGCGAGGCCGAGCGCATTATGCGTGCCGTACGAGCCGACCTTCAAGGTCTGCAGGGGCAGGCGCAGGTAGTCGATCGGACTGGCTGGCGATGCGAAGTGGAACACGAAATCGACGTCGCCCGGAATCTCGATGTGCGTCGTGACATCGTGCTGGACAAACGTAGAAGTTGTCGTCGCGCAGATGCGCAATATTCGTCAACGACCCCGTGTCGAGGTTGTCGAGACACCAGACCTTGTGGCCCGCTGCAAGCAGCCGCTCACAGAGATGCGATCCGAGAAATCCTGCTCCACCGGTGACGACAGTTGTTGGCATACGGATGATGGTACCCCTACGGGGTAGCCGTCGTCTCAGTCTCGAGTGGATTACGCACGGGCCAGAAGACGGTCGAGAGGATCGCAGCCAGGATGCCGACGAGGAATCCGAGCACGACGGCGATGAAGAGCGAGAACTGCTTCGACGTCGGAGCGACCTTCGAGCCGCGAGCCGGCGTGATGACGCTGCCCGACTCGACGGTCGCGATGTATTCGACCTGGGCCTCGAGGTCTGGGAGTTGCTCGGACAGCAGAGCCTCCGTGTTCGAGTCGTACTGGAGCATCGCGAGCAGCGGCGTGGTGAGCGAACTGCGCTCGGCGGGGCTGAGTGCAGCACTGCTCCAGCGCATCGAGTCGGGCCTGCGTCTCGGCTCCAGCAGCGGCGAGTGCTTCGATGCGAGCGCTGAGGCGATCGCGGGCGGCGATGACCGCGGCCTGCTTGGCATTCGTATAGGTGTTGGATTTCTCGACGATTGCCGCGGCGAGAGCGTTGGCGGCAGCAGCAGACTGTGCGGCAGTGAACGGGCCTTGCACGATCACCTGGGCGAGTGGGACAGCCGTGCCCTTGACGCCGACAGCGGTGGAGATCAGCTCGACGGAGACATGGCCCGTCAGGGCATCAGCGGCAAGCCCAGCGGCCTTGCTCGCAGGCTCCTGATATGCGGTTTGGCGCGCGAGCGCATTGGCATAGAGCGGGTTCGACGACAACGGGTTCGGCACGAGCGAACCGTTCGGTGAAACGGGCTGTCCAAGGTAGACCGCTGCGACGCCGCAGGGTCAGGTTCTTGTTCTGCGTGCGCTGGATCGTGAACGACCCAATAGATGGCGAGCGCAATGAAGATCGCGACGACCCACCAACGGGCCAGAATGCGATCGAGATAGCTGCGGAGATCAATCTCCGACTCGGTTCCGTGCGATTCCGCCACGGGTCTCATGGTACGCGAACCCTCGGCGTGGGGGTCGCCGGTAGGATCGGGGCATGCGAGCTGCGCTGAAAGCCCGACGATGAGGGTTGTAGTCGTCGATCCACGCGGCGAGACGCGTCCCTACGACGACGCGCTGGCCGCGGCCTTGGTCGCGCGAGGCAACGACGTGACGCTGGTCACCAGCGCCCCACGCGTCGCACAGCCACCGGCTCCCGCTGGCGTCCAGGTCCGTCACGCCTTCTACCGCGTCGCGGACCGTCTGCCAGACGGTGCACGCAAGCTTGCTCGCGGGCTCGAGCACCCCTTCGATCTGCTCGGCCTGACGCCATCGCTGGTGCGCAAGCGCCCGGCTGCGGTCCACGTCCAATGGCTACCGCTCGGTGCAGTGGATCGCGCCTATTGGCGAGCGATCGAGGCTGCGCTTGGAATTCCGATCACGTACACCGCGCACGATGCGCTGCCGAACAACCCGAGCGCCAAGCGATTGCGGCGAGCCGCTAAGAACGCCCGGGCCTTTGGTCGTGTGATCGTGCACTCGAGGCACGGTCGCGACGCACTCGTCAACGGGCTCGGTGTGGATTCGGCCAATGTACACGTCGTTCCGCACGGCGCTTTGACGGCCTATCGCGCGGTCGAGCCAGTGGCACCCGCTGTCCCCGAGGGGGTGCCGCTTGTGGCGATGCTTGGCCTCCTGCGGCCCTATAAGGGCCTGAACGTCCTGCTCGATGCGTGGCCGATGGTACGCGCGGCCCTGCCCGATGCCCACCTGCTCGTCGCCGGCCGCGTGCTTGGCGACCCCGACGGTGCCGCACGACTCGAGCGCATGGCGGGCGAAGGCAGCGGTGTGATTGCCGATCTGCGCTTTACCCCGACCGAGGAGTTCGTTGGCGCCATGGTGCGTGCCGACGTCGTTGTGCTGCCGTACCGACGAATCGACCAATCAGGAGTGCTGTTCGCCGCCCTCGCGCTTGGACGCCCGCTCGTGGCCACGCGCGTTGGTGGGTTCGCCGAGGTGGTCGAGCAGCACGGCGCCGGACTCGTCGTCCCACCCGAGGATCCAGCCGCACTCGCTGCTGCCCTAATCGAGGTGCTGTGCGACCCAGCACGGCGCGAGGCGATGGCCACTGCGAGTCGCGCCGCAGCGGATGGTCCGTTCTCGTGGGACGCGATCGCGGCAGCAACCGAGCGCGTCTACGCGGGGTAGACGGCAGATGGCTGCGGTACCGACACGTCAGGCGTTCCCCGATCGGCTGCGCGGCCTCGCCTTGCTCGGCATCATCGTCGTCAACGCTCCATTCCTCGCGATCAGCTCCTCCGGCTTCACCGCAGCCTCCGTTTCGGCCTGGTGGGATCTCGTGGCGGCGTTTCTCGTGATCACGCTCGCGCAGGGGAAGTTCTACCTCCTCTTCTCGTTCCTGTTCGGCTACAGCGCGGTCTTCATCGTGCGCACGGGTGCGGCTGCCGAGCGCCGGCGTTACCGTCGCCGACTGCTCGGTCTCGCCCTGCTGGGGTTTGCGCATGCCGTGTTCTTCTTCATCGGCGACATCTTGTTGGCGTACGCCCTGCTCGGGTTTGCATTCATGTTGCTGCTGCGCCGCTCCGACCGGACGGTGGTACGCACGGCGGCCATTGTTTTCGCGCTTTCCGTGGTGTGGCTTGTCTTGATCTTCGCGCTCGTGGCCGTCACACCACCCACGCCAGATACCACTACGAACGCTCTCAGCAACGCGATTGCGCACGGGACGTTTCTCGATGCGGCTCGCGCCCGACTCGCCATTCTGCCGTTGACGCTGCTGACGATCGGGTCGCTGCAATGGGGTATCGCCTTCTCGATGTTCTGCCTCGGCCTCGTTGCCGGCCGACGGTCGCTACTTGCGGACCTCGCACGGTCGCGTGCCCTTTGGCGCCGGCTGGCTCTCTGGGGGATCGTGCTCGGTCTACCGCTACAGATTGCTGCCGCTGTGCTCCAGGTGCGGGGTGGCGTCGGCCTGGAGTTGCTGACGACGGAAGCTGCGGCCGGTCTGGTGCTGGGGTTCGTCACGGCGCCACTGCTCGCTGCCGGTTACCTCGGCGTACTCGCACTCGTCAGCCTGCGTACTCCGCACACCCTTGATTTCGTGCGAGATGGAGGGCGTGCGTCATTGACGCTCTACCTCTCCGAATCGATCGTGTTCTGCGTGCTGTTTTGCGGGTGGGGCTTTGGGTTGTACGGCCGGCTCGGTGCGGCTGCCGTAACGCTGATCGCGATCGGCATCTACGTGCTGCTCGAGCTCACGCTTCGTCTCTGGTTGCATCGCTTCCGTCAAGGGCCATTCGAGTGGCTGCTGGCTCGGTGGACGGGACCGGCGGCCTGACGGCTGGCTGGCGTCAGATATATGGTGACCGTGCACCTTTAGACTGACTCCGTGAAGATTGCGGTTGTCGGTACAGGAGCGATGGGTTCGGTCTATGCGGCGTTGCTCGCTGACGCGGGCAACGAGGTCTGGGCGATCGACAGCTGGGCCGACCACATCGCGGCGATCCAGACGAACGGTCTGCGCCTCGAGGGCGCGAGCGGCGATCGCACCGTACGCATCCAGGCGACGACCGATCCGCGAGACGTGGGCGAGTGCGAGCTCGTCATCGTTGCGACAAAAGCCTTCGACATTGAGGCGGCCGCGGAGTCGATCCGTCCCCTCGTTGGTGAGACGACGGTCGTCCTGCCGATTCAGAACGGGCTCGGCAGCCCCGATCGCATGGCCGCGATCCTTGGCGATGAGCGCGTCGTAATCGGTGTGGTCGGCGGCTTCGGTGCTTCGATGGTTGGGCCAGGGCACGCGCACCACAACGGCATGGAGCTCGTGCGGCTCGGCGAGCGCAATAGCCCAGCGACCGATCGCATCCGCGCCGTGGCAGACGTCTGGGAGGCCGCGGGCTTCCGCGTCAGCGTCTACGACGACGTCAACCAGCTGGTGTGGGAGAAGCTGCTCTGCAACGCGACATTTAGCGGCACCTGCTCCGTGCTCGGCTGGCGCATTGGCGAAGTGATGGCGGACGCCGAGGCCTGGAGCGTCGCCTCCGGCTGCGCCCGTGAGGTCTACGACGTTGCGATCGCGAAGGGCATTCGACTCGACTTTGATGATCCGGTCGCCTACGCCTACGCCTTCGGGGGGAAGATCCCCGACGCGCGACCATCGATGCTGCTCGATCTGATGGCTGGGCGCCGCTGCGAGATCGATGTGATCAATGGCGCGATCGATCCGGCTGCCCGAACCGTGGGGCTGGTGGCTCCGGTCAACGCGACGATCACGGCGCTGGTCAAGGCCAAGGCCGCCGGCGTCTAACTAGGACTGGACGGGCGGCTCGTCCTGCGGGTTGTAGGAGAGACCGTGGTCTTCGAAGCGGCGCATGTACGGAACCATGTAGTCGACGACGGTGTTGACGATCGCGGTGCCCTTCGCCTCGGTGGCGTGGGTCGGGGCGCCGGACGCGCCGTACGACGTGAGCTCCTCGAAGAGCCAAAACTCGCGCACAGAAGGGTCGGTCGTCGGCACCTGGCCGCGGGCATGCTCCATCTGCATGAGGTCGGGGAAGAGCGCGATGCCGAGCGACGTCTCCGCCTCGCCCGCGTGGCCCCAGCCCTCCCACACATCGAACGTGTCGGCGGGGATGCGCTGGTTCGTGACGACCCACCAGTCCATCGTCGCGATGCTCATCTCCGGGTGCGCGATCTTCGTGTTGCGCGCAGCGATTTCGATCGGCGGGATGTTGCCGTCGTGCCCGTTGAGGAGCAGCACACGGTGGATACCCCAGTGGTGCAGCGACTCGAGCACGTCGGCGATCACGCGCGTCTGAGTGTCTGCACTGAGGCTCAGCGCCATCGGCTGATGCCGGTAGTGGCCGCTCATGCCGAGGTAGTTCGGCGGCAGGACCACGGTGTGCTCGAGCTGCTCGGCGATGCGCACAGCCAACGCGTGCGACGCGAGGCCGTCGGTGCCCATCGGCATGTGATCGCCGTGGCTCTCGCACGCACCTAGGGGGATGATCGCCGCGGTGAACCCCGCCGCGACGAATTCCTGCGAGGTTAGTAGCTCGAGCTGCACGCCGTTCATCGATTCTCCTTTGAAGGACGGGGCGAGACTACCACCCAGCTGGCGTCCGATGTGGGACGTGCTCTAGGCGATGGGGTTGGCGTCGAAGCGCACAACCGTGCTGGCCCACGAGAGTCCGACGCCGAAGCCCGAGAGCAGCGTCGTCTTGCCCGCCACGTCGCCTTGGCCTGCGAGGCGTGCGATCAAGAACGGGATCGATGACGAGACGAGGTTGCCCGTGTCTTGCATGCGGATCGGCACGCGCGCCGGGTCGAGCTTCATCCGCTTCGTCACGTAGCCAAGCATGTGGGCGCTGGCCTGGTGCAGCAAGAAGAGGTCGATCTCGTCCGTCGTCAGTCCATTGGACTCGGCGCAGCGCTCGAGGTCGCCCGGGATGCGCTCAAGCATAAACTCGAAAATTGCGCGGCCGTTCATCGAGAGGCAGCGCACACCGTCAGCGTCGGGTTCGACAATCAAGTTACGCGCGCCCGCACCATCGGTACCAAAGGTGAAGGTGCCGATCTGGCCGCCTGCCCCCGTACGTGAGATCCATGTAGCCGCTGCGCCATCGCCAAACAGGGGCGAGGTACCGCGATCGGCAGGGTCGATCACCTTCGAGTACGGGTCCGACGTCACGATCAGAGCGTTCGTCAGGTTGAGCGTCTCCAGCATCGAATGCACGATCGAGAGTCCGTAGACGAAGCCCGAGCAGCCGAGGCCGACATCGAAGCAGGCCGTGGTCGTCGGCAGACCAAGCCGATCCTGAACCAGAGCCGACGTGTGCGGCAGGCCGTAATCGGGATTCTGCGTGCAGACAATCAGCAGCTGCACGTCCTCGCGCTTGAGGTCGGGGCACTTCGCGAAGAGATCTTCGGCCGCCGCCACACCCATGTCGGAAGCACCCTCGCCCTCAGCGGCGATATGTCGCTGGTGGATCCCGAGCTTGACCTCGAGGAACTCGCGGTCCCAGTCAAACCGCTCGATCAGCTCGTCGTTACCGACGGTCTTCTCGGGCAGGTACGTTCCAATGCCGCGAATCACGCTCATGCGTCACCCGGCTCAGCAAGGTTGAGTGGGGGAAGGGTCGCCACGTTGTCGGTATTGAACAACACTTGGTGATAGAAGCGCGACAGGGTGACACCGCGCGTGTACGCGCCAAGGCGTGGCTCGACCGGCTCGCCTGCGGCCAGCGCGAGCATCCGGAAGGGATAGTCGCCGCCAGCGGCTAGCGGCAGCGGGAAGGCGCCACCGATGCGTGGATTGACATCGGTAATCTCGTGGCGATCGGGTGCCTCGCGGAAGCACTGGACGGTGCCGGGGCCACGCAGACCAAGCGTCTCTGCAACCTGGCGACCGACCTCGACGAGTGCGGGGTCGTCGATCGTGGTGCCCTTGATCTGCTCGCCACCCTTCGACTGGATCATGCTGCGCGGAATCGCATCGATGCAGCGGCCATTGAGATCGCAGAGCACGTCGATCGAAAACTCCGTGCCGTGACAGACCTCTTGGACCATCGATGGCAGGTTCGTATAGGCGAGGAAGAAGTCGAGCTCGCGACGATCGACGCAGCGGAAGATCCCCTCAGAGCCGCGGCCCTCGCGCATCTTGACGAGGACGGGGTAGCGCAAGTCATCGGGTAGCTCGTTGGGATCGAACGTGCGCGGCGAGGCCTGGCCCTGGGCGACGAGGTAGCGCGCCATCTCGAGCTTGTCGACGCAGCGCCGGGTCGCCTCGGCGGGAGGCAGAAACGCTTGGCAGCCGATTTCGGCGAGCGCGGGTGCGAGCTCGGCGAGCTGGACGAGATCCCACTCGGAGCACGGCAAGACCATGCTGCAGCCGTGCTCGCGCGCTGTCGCCAGCAGGTGCTCGCCGTAGGCAGGATCATTGGCGGCGGGTGCCTTAACGGCGATGTCGCAGAACGGAAGGGCAGGGGCGATCAGGCTCGAATCCGTGCCGATCACCGTGCCGCCACCTCGTCGAGCAAGCGCGTCGCGGAAGGCCTGGACAACGTCGACGCGCAGACCAACGCAGGTCAGCAGCACGTTCATGCGCCGCTCCCATCGCCGGGCTGCCAACCGCCGGCCTCGCCCTTGTACGTGCCGCTGCCAGAGAAGAGAAGTCCCACTGTGCGGAACATAATCTCAAGATCGAGCCAGAACGTGCGGTGCTCCACGTACCAGACGTCGAGTTCGATGCGCTCGTTCCACGGCAGGCTCGCACGCCCGTGGATCTGCGCCCACCCAGTCAGGCCGGGCTTGACGTCCAACCGCAGCCGCTGACGGTCGCTGTACTGCTCGACTTGGTACTGCAAGGTGGGACGTGGCCCGACGAGGCTCATGTCGCCGATGAGCACGTTCCAAAACTGGGGCAACTCGTCGATCGAGGTGCGCCGGAGGAACGAGCCGATCTTCGTAATCCGCGAATCGCCGTCGGCCACCGCAAAGCCGGCACCCTGGCTGGCGGCATCGACGATCATCGTGCGCAGCTTGAGAACGTCAAACGGTGCGCCATGGAGGCCGACACGCTCTTGACGAAACAGCGCTGGACCCTTGTCTTCACTCCGCACGAGCAGCGCCGCGACCCCAATCACTGGTGCCGACAGCGCCAGGCCGACGCTGGCGCCGGTGATGTCCAATGCGCGCTTGGCGCGATCCTGCCAGCCACTCATCGCGTGCCCTCCGGACGATCCCAGACGGGTGCGATGCCATGAAAGAGCGCGTCGTAGAGTGCAATCAAGGTCGCAAGGGTGACGAGCACGTAGTACTCAGCGAGGGCAAGGGGCGCGATCCGACCGCCTGTGCGGCGCGACAGATAGGCGAGCACGAGCAGGAGCAACTGCACAGCGAGGATCCACCACCAGACCTCGCCAACCGCGACCGCCAAGACGAGACTGGCCGCCAGCAGGATCGCGTGCAAGAGGCCGCTCGCGTAGCGCAGCAGACGATGCGAGATCATCTGGACCCAGTACAGCGGCCCCATCTTGAGCAGCGAGAACATGCGGCCATGAAAGACGATCAGCCAGCAGTGTCCAAACATGCGGACCTTGCGCTTGAACTCGTCGCCAAGGTCCGTGGTGGGCTTCTCGGTGGCAACAGCGTCGGGCACGTACGTGGCGAGCCAGCCGTTTTTGACCATCAGGTACGGGAAGGACAGGTCGTGGCCGAAGCGCGGATCGACGAACACGTAGGTGTCGCGGCGCACGGCATAGATCGAGCCATTGCCACCCGTCACCGAGCGCATCTTCGATTCCCAGCCGCGCAAGGCAACTTCGAAGCGCCAGTAGGTGCCCTCGCGATTGGTGCCATCGGCACGTAGGAGCGACAGGCGCCCGCAGACGTAGGCGACACGCGAGTCGGACAGCGGGCGTACGAGGAGGCGCAGTGCATCTGCGTTCCACGCGCAATTAGCATCGCTGAAGGCGACGACTTCGGTGGCATCATCGAGCTGACGGACGGCCGTGTCTTGCGCATTAACCTTGCCGCCACGCTCGGCGCGCACCAGCTCGACGCCGCGGCTCGCATAGCGCAGAACAATCTCATCCGTACCATCGTCCGAGGCATCGGAAGTGACGATAATGCGCAGCTTCTCTGGCGGGTAGTCTAGCGCGAGCGCATTCTCGATCTTGGCCTCGATCACGTCTGCCTCGTTGTGTGCGGCGATGATCAACGCGACACGCGGCTCGATATCGAAGGCGTCGATGTGGCGGGGCAGCAGCGCCGACCACGCAAACGCGAAGAGCGGATATCCCACGTGCGTCCAGACGAGCAACGCAAGCGCGACCCAGCCGATGGTCTCGAGCAGGTTCACATTCGTAAGGGTAGTCGTCAGGTCGCGGGTCTGGCGCGGACCGTTGCCTGCCGACGCGCCAAAATTCGTTCGATACCGAACGCCGCTGGCGCTGCAAGGATCAAGAGCAGGATCACGTAGAAGGCACTGAAAATCATCGTCAGATAGAAGATGTTGCCGACGAGCGTCGCGACAAAACCAGCCGTCAGCCCGCGCGCCACCGCGCTGAGCACGCCATCATCGTCGCCGAGGGATGAGCGCGCACGACCCGCCCGCAAGAGCACGCGCAGACGGCTCCCAACCCAGATCAAGAATAAGAGCCAGACTAGTGCGCCGACGATGCCCAACTCTGTCAGCGTGGCGACGTAGAACGAGTGCGGTCCAAAGTCGGCGCGTCCGGTCTGGAATTCGTAGTAGACAGCGAAGTTGTTGACGCCGATCCCGAACAAGGGAGACGATTCCAGCACAGGCATGACGAGCGAGTAGAACTCGACGTGCGCCTGCGAGGAGCGATCGCTGGTCGAGGTGCGCGAGGCGATCAACTGTTCGAGCTGTGCCGTCTTGGCAGAGGCGAGCACGAGGCCGGCGGCACCGAGAATGACGAGCGCGACGACGACCTGACGGTTGAAGAACCGTTTGCGATACCAGCACAGCAGCATCACCACACCAACGCCGATGCCAAGCAGGCCGCTGCGAGATTGTGTCAGCAGGGTGGCGACGAGCAGAATGCCGGCGAGACAGGCGAGCGGCGTGCGGTGTCGCGCAGCAAAGCCATCGCGGGCGCCCACGATCAACGCCGTCAGGACCAGCAGTGGCACGGCCGCCATCACGCCAAGGTGGTTTGGGTCCTCGCTAAAGCCGGTCAGCCGGTAGACGTTGGCCTGTGAGGTGACGCCGTATTGGTCGTACGTCGAGACGACGCCGTAGAGGTTTGCACCCAGCGCGCGAGCGCCGGGGAAGAACGGCTTGATCAAGATCGCATCGAGCTCGATCCCGGTCACGCTGCGCACTGCTGTCTGCAGCAAACCGTAGGCCGCACTGATCACGATGCCGAGCACGAAGGCGCCGCTGACACGCCACCAGAGGCGCTCGCCACGCCGCGCGATGTGCGCGATGGCGCAGACCAGGAAGAGCGCAAAGATGCCCCACTTGATCACGCCCTTGGTCCATTGATCGACGGCCTGCGTCGTTTCGAGTCCGAGGAAGCCGGCGAGGTGGACGCTAAACATCAGCAGTACGAAGCCGAGCGTGACGATCGCTGCTGGCGATAGGCGTCCATCCTTACGCACCACGCGGTCGAGCAGGAACAAGCCGAGAAAAAACAGTTGGAGAATGTCGACGAGAGTGATGCGCCCGGCGGCTTCCCACGACAGCTTCTGCCAGGTCGCCGTCAACGCAACCAGAACCAGCATCACGTCGAGCAGGCTAAGTCCACGAACGAGGCGCATTGCCACATTGTGCTGGTTGCCCGCCACGGATCGCCCGATGATGCGGAAAATTGAGGAAATTTGGATGCGAGGGCGAATCGTCTCGCAGACTGTGATGATGCTCCGCAAAATCTTCTTCCCCGTGTTGTTGATCTTGAGCGCGGCCGTGCCTGCGACGGCAATGGCTGCCAAGCCACCTGCCGCGACGCTAAACAACCCTGCCGTGACCTGGGTCCATGTCGGTGTGATCACGCCGGCAGTGGGAGAGACGTCGCCGCTTGCAGGTCGAGTGGTCGTGCGCGTCCTCGTGCGTCATGCGCCGATTGCGGACGCGGCTGTGGGCCTGCGTTCAGTTGGCTCCATGAGCATCATCTTGTCGCGATTCCAGGGCGACCGCGACTTCTCGGTTGGGGGTGGTTCGGCTGCGAGGGCACTGCCGATCCTGACCGAGCCGCTCGCTGTGGTCTACCAGGTGACAGTCAATGCGGCCCAGAGTGCAGCCGTCGTGGCGGCTTCGAAGGCGGGGACGTTGCGTTCTCTGGTGTTGGTCGATCAGCGCGCGCATGCACGTGGTCGCGCGCCAGCCCGCAGCGGCACGTTCTCGCAGACGGATTCGAAGGTGACCGCGATTGGTGCGGTGCTTGCCGCTAACGCTCCGCCGCTCTTGTCGGCAGGTGGGCGGCGCGTCGTGATTACCGCGAACTCCGACGGCTACTCGATTATCCGCCGAGTCGAAATCCCGATCTCTGGCGGCCGCCAACTCGTCCTGACGACGGGCGAGACTCCCGCCAACGGACTTGTGCCGGCCGATGGCTCGGCCACCGCCCTTGGTGGAACTGTGACGATTCTGGGGTCTGATGGAGCAAAACTCGCCGAGCTTCCTGCTCCCGCGGGCTTCGCCCTCACCGTCGGAACCAAGGCGCCTCAGCGTGGCATTCTCGTCTGGCCCGCGTTCGACGTGCCTGGAACCGACCCCGTGTTGGCCGGCAGGGCAGTGTTGCAGCCACCGTCCGTCAAGAACTAACACGGCCGCCATTCGTCGAGAACTACTACTCCGTCACCGCCAAGAACTAACACGCGGCCATCTGTCGAGAAACAACACGCCGCCATTCGTCACGAACTACTACGCCGCCATCTGTCACGAACTACCACGCCGCCATCTGTCACGAACTACTACGCCGCCATCTGTCACGAACTACCACGCCGTCGCCGTCAAGAACCATTACGCCAGCCAATGTCCAGAAGGGGTCAGGCACGATCTGGACATTAGTTAGACGAGCTAGCTCGTCATCAAATGTCCAGATCGTGCCTGACCCCTTCTGGACATTGGCAGAAGAACTAGCGCAACTTACGAACAACCGAGATCGCGACGAGCGCGCCGGCGGCGGCGATCGCGATCGGAGCGAAGCGCTTGGCCTTGGCCGACACCTCGTCCTTGGCTGAACCGGCGGTGCTGCCGAAGCTGCCGACGGCGCTGACGAGTCCGGCCTGAGCGGCTTCTGCTTCGGCGCGAGCCGCAGCGACCTTTGCGTTCTCAGCCACTAGAGCTCCTTCGTCTGCGCGTCGGGGCCAATACCGAACTCGGCTGGCGTGCCCTTGGCAATACCAATCGCCGTGTCGGGCGTGGGTGGGCCGACCTTCTTCAAGATCGACTTGCCAGCGAGGCCACAGAGTGCGGCGAGGACGAGAAAGCCGACAGCGGTAATCAACGCGGCAGCCCACAGCGGCACGAGGTTGGCGATCGCCCAGATGATCGAAATCATGATTGCGAACAGCGCCAAAAAGGCGAGAGCGCCAGCGAAGGCGATCAGGCCAATGCCGGGCGCAGCCTGCTGAGCTTTGGCCTTGATCTCGGCCTGGGCGAGCGCTAGCTCGGCACGGACGAGGCGCTGGGCCTGCTCCGAAACCTTGTACGCACCCTCTTGCAGTCGGTCAATCATGTCTCGCATAGGTCGGATGCTACCCGCTCACCGGGCTGCTCGCAGCGATCTCGGCGGCTTCCCAGTCCTTCATCAGCGCCTTCAACTCTTCTTGCCGTTGGCTATGCGCCTTGGCGGTCTGGATAAACAGCTGATGGTCGGCGCGAACGCTGGCGTCTTCGAGCTCGGCTTCCAACGCCGCAATCGTCTGCTCCTTGGCAGCGATCTCGGCCTCGATCTCGCGCACGCGCTTCTGCTCGGGCGTCGTCTTGGGCGCATTCCGCTTTTTCGGAGCGGCCGCTGCCGTCGCAATCTTCTTAACCGTCTTCGTATGCACGCCACCCGCGGTCGCGGCGATGAAATCGTTGTAGTCGCCATCGCGGCGCACCAGCGTGCCCTGCTCGACCGACAGCGTTTCGTCGGCAACGGCGTCGATCAAGGCGCGGTCATGTGAGACCAGCAGGATCGTGCCCTCGAAGGCGTCGAGTGCCTCCTCGAGTGCCTCGCGTGCCTCGACGTCGAGATGGTTGGTCGGCTCGTCGAGCACCAGCAGGTTGGCGCCAGTCGCGACCATCCTCGCCAACAACAGTCGTCGTCGCTCACCACCCGAGAGGACCTCAACCTTCTTCTCGACCTCAGAGCCAGGAAAGAGGAAGCGGCCGAGCAGCGTGCGGCAATCGGTCGTACCAAGCTTGTTGCCGGCGCTCATCGCCTCGAGCACGGTGGCGTGCGCAGGAAGGTCATCGGCGTGCTGCGAGAAGTACGCGACTTCGACGTTGTGGCCGAGCTTGATTGCGCCGCCGGCGGAATCTCGTTCGCCGATCAGCGTCTCGATCAGCGTCGTCTTGCCGGCACCGTTTGGTCCGATCACCGCCATCCGGCGCCCGCGCTCCAACACGAAGCCACCGTGCTCGAAGAGGATGCGGTCACCGGCCGTCGACTTGAGGTCTTCGACCTCTATCACGACGCGGCTGGGCTTGGCCGTCTTGGGAAAACCGAACTTCATCGCGACGTCGCGACGCGGCATCTCGACGCGCTCGATCTTGGCCAGCTTCTTGCCGAGCGACTTGGCCTGTTTGGCGCGCGTGCCGGCACTAAAGCGGCTGATAAAGCGTTCGAGGCGCTCGATCTCCTCTTGCTGCTTATCGAAGGCGTCGAGGGCCTGCGTCTCTTCGAGGATGCGCTCCTTGCGGTACGCCGAATACTTCATGTTGTAGACCTTGGCGCGGCCACGGCCGAGTTCGACGACACCGGTTGAGACGGCCTCGAGGAACCACCGGTCATGCGAGACGAGCAGGATCGCGCCAGGAAAATCGGCCAACTCGCCCTCGAGCCAATCGAGGCTCTTGAGGTCGAGATGGTTGGTCGGCTCGTCGAGCAGCAGAATGTCTGGCTTGGCCGACAGGGTGCGCGCGAGTGCGGCGCGGGTCAGCTCGCCCCCGGAGAACGTCGACAACTCGCGGTCCATGTCGCTGTTTTCGAAGCCGAGGCCACGCAAGACCGACTCGACGTGCACGCGCCAGCCGTAGCCACCAGCCTGGTCGAGCGCGAGCTGCGCATCCGAGTAGGCGTGCATGGTGGCATCCGAATGGTCGCCGCCAGCCATCGCGGCCTCGAGTTCGCCGAGCGAACGCTCGACAGCCTCGACGTCGCCGAGCAGCTCGGCGACATACGCACCGAGCGTGCGACCGTCCGCGCGTGGTGGGCGCTGGTCGTGCAACGCAACGCGCCAACCCTTCGGAATCCCGACCTCGCCGCTGTCGGCATTAACTTCGCCGGCGATGATCCGCAGCAGCGTTGTCTTGCCAACCCCGTTGCGTCCGATCAGGCAAATTCGCTCGCCTGTGCCCACGCGTAGCGACACGTCACCGAGGACGGTGCGTGCGCCAAACGACTTGGTTACCCCTGCAAGATGGATGGAAGCCACGCAGGCATCGTACGATTCCCCCGTGAACGCCGATGCATCGCTGATTCGCTCGCGCTATCGAACGCTCGCGCAACTGGCCGCCGAACGCGACGAAAACGCGGCTGACTGGCAGCTGTTGATCGAGCAGGGTCGGCTACCAGCGGCAAGTTATGAGCTTGACGGGGAGGACTGGTTTCCGCCGTCCTACTTCGCGTTGCTCGACGAGGCGGGCAGCGTCGACGACTTGCATGCTCACTTTGAGGGGCGCTTTGCGATTGCCTCCGACGAGACGGGTGCGCTGGCTGGTCCGGACGAACTCGACGAGGCCTGGGACGAGTACTTGTCGGGCGCGTGGGGGCGCATCCTGTTCGATCCGACACCCGAGAGTGCGGTCCAGTCCAACCGGCTGGCCGGCTCAATCGCCGAACTGTTGGCCGAGCCAGCGCCCGATGATCCGGCCTGGGGCCGGCGCCTCACTGCGCGTGTCGATGCGCTGGCGGCACTGCTGCGGGAAGGATGCGCGCAGGATCGGGCGAACGGAGAGCCACACCCTTGGGATCTCTGGGTCGTCGCGCCGCGTCGCGACTACGCTGAAGTCTTCAAGACTTTCACTTTCCACTCCGACGGAGCCGACTGACGCCATGAGCTACGACACACTCACCACCCTGCACTCGCTATCCGCATACATCTGGCTTGGCAGTCTGTTTGGGACCCTCGTTTTTACGACGCTCGTTTCGCGCCGCACGCCCGCTGGGCTGATCACGGGCGCCACTGCAATCGTCCGATTCTCGACCCGCGTTGGATTGCCGGCTGCAGTGGTGCTGCTGTTGACTGGCATCTGGATGATTGGCACGGGCAATGCGCCCGCGGGCGGCCTTTGGTTGACGCTCGGCTTTGTGGCCTGGTTGGTTGCGGCCGTCGTTGGCAGCGCACTGATGCATCCGGCGGCCCGCAAGATGCGCGCGGCTTCGAATGCAGACGAGGCGATCTCATATGCCCGTCGGATCGCCCTCGTGGGTGGAGCCGAGATCGTCCTGATCGTGATTGGCATCTGGTTGATGGGCGCACAGCCGGGTAGCTGACCCTCTGCGCGACGATCCCCTCCTCAATAATCGCGACGGCCGCCTCCTGCTCGGAGCCCAGGCCGTCGATGTGGTGGCCGCTGGGGTGTCGATGATTGCCCTGCCGTGGCTCGTCTTGGATGGTGGAGGTTCGAGTACCCAAGCGGGTTTTGTGTTTGCGTTCTCGATGCTGCCGTATGTGCTGTTCGGTCTCTTTGCCGGCGTTGTGGGCGATCGCTATCCCCGCCGGACGATCATGTGGATCACCCACGCGTTGCAGGTGTTTGCCGCACTACTCGTCCCGATCTGGGCGCTGACGGGGCATCCTCCGCTGCTGATCATCTTGTTTGCGGCCTTCGTCATCGGCACCGCACGCGTGTTTGTCGACGCAGCCGTTTTTGGTGCGATCGCCGCGATTATCGGGCGCCAACACTTCTCGCAAGGTCAGGCAACGTTGTCTGCGGCGTGGGCCGTTGGCTATCTCGCTGGGCCGGCGCTCGGTGGCGTGCTGATCAGCCTGATTGGCGCTGCCTTCGCGCTGGTTGCAGAGGCGATCATGTTTACCGTTGCCGTTGCGATGATCCTGTCGATCAAACGCTCGCTCGATGCCGATGATCATCGTGGGCACGAGCCGGCGTGGGCGATGATGAAGGAAGGGCTCGCGGTGATCATCCAGTCGCCACGCGTGCGGGCCTACACGGCTGTCAGCATCGCCTGGAATCTCGGTGCCGCGATGTCTGCCGCCTTGATCGTGCCACTGCTCAAGACCGTGCTTGGGCTAGGCTCGACGCCATCCGGCATCGTGCTGGCTGCGGGGGCGGCGATGGGTCTACTCGTGCCTACGCTGCTCGGACGGTTTCTGCCAGGCTTTGGTGCTGCGCGCCTGACGACCGTGGCGACTGCAGTCAGTTCTGTCGCCATCTTTGCGACGGGTCTCGCACCCGGATTTGTCGTGGCACTGATCAGTAACGCGGTGCGTTCCCTCACGGATTTCACGATTCTCTCGGTCGTCATTGGCGAGCGTCAGAAGGGTGTGCCCGATCGCCTCCAGGCGCGTGTGGGCATCTCCGGCCGGATGATCGCGGTGATGGCCATGACGATCGGGGCAGCGCTCGGTTCTGTGCTCGCCGACCCGCTTGGGGTGCGGATGGTGTTCGTGATCTCCGCCGTCATCGTTGGGCTGGTACTCGTGACGGCACTGCCGATTGTGTGGCGCGTCGAACGAGCCTCGCACTTCACCAATCCAACCGCCTAGCCCAGCACCTCAAGCACGGCACTGATCAGGCCGTCGAGGTCGTGCTCGTCGGCTTCGAGGGCGATGCCCACGCCAAGTTCGCGCATTGCAGCGCTCGTGACGGGGCCGATCGAGATGCCCTTGATGGTGGTTAGGTCGCGGTCGGGATAGGCCGCGACGAGTGCGCGGACAGTTGAGGCGGAGGTGAAGGTGACGGCGTCGGCTGCCAGTGGGCCTTCGCCTGTCGGTACGGCGTACTCGGTGCGATAGAGCGGTGCGATGTCGACCGTTGCACCCGCGTTTGTGAGGCCCTCCGGCAGCAGGTCGCGAGCCTCCTCGGCGCGTGCAATCAGAACACGCTTGCCAGCCACGCGATCTTTCAGCGTTTCGAGCAAGGCCTCGGCGACCGCTCGCTCGGAGACGGTGTCGGCAACGACGCCGATCTGGCGCAAGGCCTCGGCGGTGCCAGGGCCGATCGCCGCGACCTCGACGCCGTGCAGCACGCGCGCATCGCCACCAATGCGGTCGAGCAGGAGCGGGGGAGTGTTCGGGCTCGTGACGACGACGACGTCGTAGACGCTGGCGTCGATTGGATCGCCGGCGAGGGCAACGGTCGAGATCGTGGGTGCGCTGATGACCTTCGCGCCGAGGTCGGTCAGTCGGCGTGTCAGTCCGTCGGCCTGCGCCCGGGCGCGCGTGACGGCAACCACACGACCGGCGAGTGGGAGTCGCTCTGCCCAGCCAATCGCTTCACGTACCGCGACGATCTCGCCGATCACGGTGACGGCCGGCGCACGAACCTTGGCAGCCTCAGCCACCTCAGCAATCGTGGCGAGGGTGCCGGTCGTCACGCGCTGCGTCGGCAGCGTGCCGCGCTCGACGATGCCAACGGGAGTCTCGGCAGGACGACCGCCGGCGATCAAAGCGTCGGCGATCAGGCCGAGGCGTCCGACGCCCATCAAGACGACGAGCGTGCCACCCGCCTTTGCGAGCGCCGCCCAATCGGTCTGCGTCTCGGGCTTGTCGGGGTTCTCATGACCAGTCACGATCGTCACGTGCGTCGACAGGCCGCGATGCGTAATCGGAAAGCCGGCTGCTGCGGGTGCGGCAATCGAGCTGCTGATGCCCGGCACGACCTCGTAGTCGACGCCGGCTTCGTGCAGCGCCTCCGCCTCCTCCGAGCCGCGGCCGAAGACAAACGGATCGCCGCCCTTCAGACGCACGATCAGTTGGCCGGTCTGGCCGTGCTCGACGAGGCACGCGTTGATCTGGTCCTGCGTCATCGCAACATCGCCCGGCGCCTTGCCTGCGTTGATCAGCACGCAGCCCGGCTTCGCCTCAAGTGGCAGCTGGTCACCAGCGAGACGATCGAGCACGAGCACGTCAGCGCGCCGCACGAGATCGAGTCCGCGTACGGTAATCAGCCCCGGGTCACCCGGGCCGGCTCCGACGAGAAAGACCGTCACTCCGCACCCTCAGCGAGGAGCTCGCGCCCGCCGTCGGCAAGCAATTGATCGACGATCGTAGCGACGAGGCTGCCGGGGTTATCACCCGTTGCCTCGTGACGAATCGTGCGCGTACCATCGGGCGAACCGACCCATCCGATCAGGGTCCAGACTGCACCTTCGCGGTACGCGTGGGCGGCGATCGGCACCCGGCAGCCACCACCAAGGCTGCGCGTCACACCCCGCTCGGCCATCACCGCGGTACGCGTGTCGGCGTCGTCGACTGCGGCCACGCGCGCCTCATCGCCGGTGCGCGTCTGCAGCGCAATGGCACCTTGCCCCGACTCGGGCACGATCATCGTGACGGGGAATCGAAAGCCAATCTCGTAGGCAAGCTCGATTCGATCGAGGCCGCAGGCCGCGAGCACGACACCATCGAGCTCGCTGGTGGTGCGATGCGCAAGACGAGTCTCGACGTTTCCCCGGACGGGCACCATCGTCAAATCGGGGCGTAGCGATCGCAGCGCGGACGAGCGCCGTAGCGACGAAGTTCCGACGCGGGCTCCCACCGCAATATCACCAAACGAGCGCGCCTCACCACACCAAGCGTCACGAGGATCGGCGCGGGGCAGGAAGGCGGCGAGCACCAAACCGTCGAGTTCGTCGCCGGTCAGGTCTTTCGCCGAGTGCACGGCCACATCGATCTCGTCGGCGAGCAGTGCCTCCTCGAGCGCGGAGGCAAACGCGCCCGGGCCTAACTCACCGAGCGGTGTGGATTGAGCGGCGTCTCCACGCGTTGAAACAACCACCATCTCGACTTCGGCACCCGCAGCGGTCAGGGCGTCGGCTGCGAGGCGCGCCTGTGCCTGCGCGAGCGGCGAGCCTCGCGTGCCGAGGCGGAGCAGAAGACTCATTTCGTCGACGGGTCCGTCGGTGCAGCACGCTCAAGCTCCTCAAGCGTCGCCTCGAGCCGCGTCAACTTACGACCGAGAATCCCAACGTACGCGAGGATCACAATCCAGACCGCCATATAGGCAGCGGCGACGTACGGCACTGCTTCCTTGAGCGTCATGCATCCTCCCCGCGCGCCACGCGCTGCAACTGGAGCACGCGCGCGGCAGTGCGCTTGCCACGCATTTCGGTGGAGATCAGGAGAACCATCAGGCTTAGCATGCCTGCAAAACCGACGACAAACGTCAGTAAGAACGAGTTTGGCATCGCAGCGCCACCCGAGGTAAAGACCACGGGATGGATCAGGGTCTGCGCGATCCGCACGGCGAGAAACGAGAGCGGAATCAGGCCAATGCCGAGCAGTGCGAAAACTGCGGAGGCCGAGCGGCGCCGTTCACCCTCATCGAGCGAGAAGCGCAGCATGAAGTACGCGCAGTAGTAGAGGAACAGAATCAGGAAGACGTTGATCTGGCGATCGCCCCAGTTCCACCACACGCCCCACGAGGCCTTCGCCCAGATTGGCCCCGTCAACAGCACGAGCGTGCCCCAGATCGTGCCGGAGTGCACGCCAACGTACGAGCGCAAGTCCCAGACCTCAGTGCGCTTCCACAGGTACATCGCGGCAGAGAAGGCGCCGAACGCGAACGCGACGTAGGACGTCAAGGCAATCGGAACGTGAAAGTAGAAGATCTTCTGGCTCAGCCCTTGGTCGAAGTCTTCGGGCGTCCACCAGAACGCGAGCGCGACAGTCAGCGGAATTAGAATTGTGCTGAGGACGAGCGGGATGGTGGTCGAAAGACGGCCAAGAGAGCGCATGATCAGTCTCCTAGAAGGTGCTCTGAGGTGCCCCATGCGAGCGCCACGAACACGAGGTCATAGAGTGCCAGAAATCCGAGCGGTCGGAGTCCTCCTACCTCTTCGCCGAAAGCGCCGTACGTAGCCGTCACGCCCGCCAAGACAATCGGGATGACGAGTGGGAGGACGAGCACAGGTAGGAGCACGTCGCGCGTGCGTGCACCGAGGGCAAGTGCGGCGGCCAGCGTGCCGACGAGGGCAATGCCGATGTTGGCGAGGAGCAGCGCGACGACGACGGTGCCGATGCTCGGCCCCCCGGCTTGGAAGAACAACACCCACCAAACCGGGACGGCGACGACCTCCACTACGACGAGAAAGCCAAATTGGGCGAGCGCGGCGCCAATCCAGATTGCGGCACGATCGATCGGCGCCAAGAGCAGCGCATCGAGTGCGCCCTCCTCCTGCTCGGCAGCGAACGTGCGCAACAGGCCGAGCACTGCCGTAAACACCACTGCGGCCCAGAGCATGCCGGCTGCCGCGCGACTGCCCGCGCCTGTATCGCCGCTCAACGCGAAGTGGACAATCACGATCGTTGCCGCGATAAACAGCAGCATCGCGAAGATCACTTCGCGGCGCCGAAGCTCGAGCACTAGCTTGACGCGGGCGATCGCGAGCGCAGCGGGGATCATGCGAGGCTCCCGCTGTTGAGGTGGACGGCGCGGGCCCCAAGTCGCGCGGGCAGCTCGTCATCGTGGCTCGCAACCAGTTGTGTGCGTGTGCCAAGGCCAGCCCGAAGCGTCGCATCGAGCAGCAGGCGGCCATCTGCGTCGAGCCCGCTCGCTGGCTCGTCGAGGAGGAGCAGAGCGGGCTGGTGCGCCGTGGCGCGGGCCAGCGCGAGCCGCTGCAGCATGCCGCGCGAGAAGCCGTCGATGTACTCGTCCGCGCGGTCGCCCAGCCCGACATGGTCGAGCAGGGCCGTAATGTCGAAGTCCCGCGTTCCGTGGAGGCGTGCGTGCAACTCGAGGTTCTCGCGTGCAGTCAGTCCCCGATAGAGCTGCGAGCGATGGCCTGCGTAGGCGATACCGGCGCGGAGCGAGCGCGGCGCACTGGTCGCGTCGACACCCGCAATCCGAGCCGAACCGGCAGTCGGGCGCAGCAGGCCTGCGACGAGCCGCAGCAGCGTCGACTTGCCGGCACCATTCGGGCCGAGCAGCACGATCGTCTCACCCGCAGCGACCGTCAACGTCGCCTTGCGCAGCGCAAGACGATCACCGAAACGCTTCGAGCACTCCGTGAGCGTGACGACGGGCGGTTCCATGGGTTGGAGGGTAGGCGATGCGCGAGGGAGGACACCACAACCGCGCGGATGTGGTGTCCTCGTGCGGAGCAGCGGCATCTGCTGGGGGGACATGACAAACCGGGGTTTGTCATGTCCCCCTCAGCCCCAGCGAATGCGGCCGCCCGAGGACACCACATCCGCGCGGTTGTGGTGTCCTCCCTGGATCCTGAACCCGCTGACCAGTGGTCGGCATACCCTTGGCTTTCGCCCCCTCTTGCACCCACGCGATGGCGTCATCTGCGCTTGGTCACTGGGACCGCGAAATCGCTATACCCGCAGGCGCAAGATCTTCGCAACGCCATAGGTGGCGGTGACGGCCGCCATGCGAGGGGGCTCGTCGGCATCGAGCGCAGCAGCGAACAGCGCGGTAAACATGTCGCCCGCCCCGACGGTGTCGGCGAGGTGGGGGATGCGGTCGGCTGGGATGCGCAGAATCTCGGGCTCGTCCTCGGTCCACAGCTCACAGCCGCCTTCGCCATAGGTGACGACGACGATCGGGACGCCGGCGCGGGCGAGGGCTGCGGCATCCGTGCCGCCCAGCAACGCCTGGGCCTCCTCATCGCTGAACTTGATCGCAGCGACGCCAGCCACCCAGGCCGGGTCGAACGGGCCGACCGGTCGCACTTCGCCAAGACCGGGTCGAGCGAGACCCTGCGCATCGAAGACAACGCGGCGCCCAAGCGCGACGAGGGCAGCGACAGATTCGGGAGGCACGTCGTCGCGCCACTGCGTCCCAACGGCGATCGTCGAAGCACTCGCCAGCGACGACTTCGCCCAGCCGTTGATGTCCTTGGGGAGAAACGGATCCCCGAGCGCTGCGATCTCGTGATCGCGCAGGCCACCTGGCTTGAGCGTGAGGCGACTAACGAACGTATCCTCCGTTGGCCCGACCAGCACCGGGAGGCCACGACGATTGAGCTCGGCGTACAGCTCGTCGTCGCCGCCACGCGTGACGACGATGCCACGAATGCCAGCAGCCGACAGCGCCTGAGCGGCAAAGATGGGAGCACCACCGCAGCGGTGTTCCTCCGAGCCGTCAGGATGAATGATCTCGTCGAGCACGGTCTGTCCCAGCAGGGCAATCACGCGCGCAATGCTCCCCAGGCCAGATAGCCATAGGCGCTGAAGGCCAGCAGCCAGCCAGCGGCGGCCAAGATGTCGGGTCCGGTTCCACCACAGTTATAGGCGTTGCCCGCAACGCAGAGTCCTTGAGCCAAGAGACCGAAACCGCCGGCCAGACCCGTGGCGGCAAAGACTCCCAGTGCGATCCACGTCGGTCCGTGTTCCCGCCCCCGTCCGCGCAGTGCGAGGGCGCCGGCCGACACGATCACAGCGGCCAGCAGCACGAACGCTTCGAGCGACCAGTGATGAAGGCTCATCTGAGCGATCAGCACCAAAATCGCGAGGGGGAGTGAGATACGCCCTAGGAGAACCCCGTTGCCACGGGAAAGGCGGATGATCGTCACGATCACGAGCGCAGCGGTGGCTGCAGAGAGAATGGAGAAAAACAGGCTCATGAACGGTAAGTACCCTAAACGGTACTGCGATGTCCCGGCGGATCTCTTTCGATGGTAGGCTTGCCCAAGCAAGGGGGAGGAACCGTATGCCGCAATTTGGAGTAATGGAAATCGCGATCGTTCTCGTGATTGGTCTACTCGTGTTCGGTCCGAAGAAGTTGCCGGAGCTCGGCCGCGGTTTGGGCTCAAGCATGCGCGACTTCCGTCGCGGACTTTCTGGCGAGGCCGACAACGATCCGCCAGCGCAGCCCGTCGTCGTGCAGTCGACGACACCAATTGTCGAGACGGCCGTTCCTTCGGCTGAGCGTGTCGCCGAGCCCGTTCCTGTCGCTGAGCCCGTTGCTGCTGCTGCCGCTGCTGACCCCGTTGCTGCCGCTGAGCCCGATGCTGCCACAGAGTCCGATGCTGCCACAGAGCCCGAGGTCGCTGAAGTGCCTGTTGCAGACGCTAAGCCGGCTGAGTAAGCACACCGAGGGTAGACAAGACAATGTTGGCCGGACTCCGCGGTACGCGGCGCATTGAGCACCAGGAGGAGGTCCCGATTACGGACCACCTCGAGGAGCTCCGCAACCGCATCATCATCTGCGTCGTCGCGCTAGCGGTCGCCTTTGCAGTGTGCTTCTGGAAGCACGAGTTGATCCTCGAGATCCTCAACGGGCCGCTGCCGCCCCAGCTGCCCACGCCGATCGTGTTGGGCGTTGCGGAGCCATTCACGATTGCTCTCAAGGTAGCGTTGGCAGGCGCGATCGTGCTGGTGATCCCCGTGCTGATCTACCAGCTCTACGCCTATGTGATGCCCGCGTTCGACCCCGATCACGATCGGCGCACGTGGCCGTACCTGACTGGTGCTTCTTTGCTCTTTTTCGCGGGCCTCGCCTTTGGCTACTTTGCCGTTTTGCCGCCCGCGATGGGCTTTCTGATCGGGTACGACTCGGAGCTTTACAACCGGCAGATCGATGCGGGCAACTACTACAGCTTCGTTGTCCAGATCCTGATCGCCTGCGGGCTGATCTTTCAGATGCCGTCGGGCGTCTTCGTGCTGACGACGGTTGGTCTGATGCGCGCATCGTGGATGCGCAAGAATCGTCGCTACGCGATCTTCCTGCTCGCGATCATCTCGGCGGCCCTTCCGAGCGGCGATGTGATCTCGATGATGATCATGTTCGCCGCGCTGCTCGCGCTCTATGAGGCCTCGATCTACGTCGCCGTCTTTGTCGAACGAAGAAAGGCTGAGGACCTCGAATCCGAAGTCGCGACTGACCTCGTCGACGTTGCTGACGTCGAGGACGTGTGACCGAGGTCTACACCGCCGACCACGTGCTGCCGATCGGCGCCCCGCCACTACGGCAGGGTGCGGTTGCAGTGCAGGATGGTCTGATCGTTGCAGTCGGTTCGCGAACAGAGGTGCTTGGTGCGTTCCCGGATGCTCAGCATGAAGAGCTCGGTGCGGCCGTGCTGCTGCCAGCACTCATCAACGCGCACACGCACTTGGAATACGCCACCTATGGCGGCTTTGGTGACGGGCTCCCGTTCGGTGACTGGCTCGCCGATCACGTTGCCCGGAGGCCCCGGCTCGCCCCGGGCGATGTCGAGGCTGCTGCTGCGCTCGGTGCGCTGCTCTGTCTGCAATCGGGGGTTGGAACCGTTGCGGACGCGTCGTATTCGGGGGCCGCTGTCGCTGCTGCCAGCGAGGCTGGGCTCCGTGCGATCGTGCACCTGGAGGCCTTTGGGGGCCCTGATGCTGATGCAGAAGGGGTGGTCGCAGCACTTCGTCAGCGCCTTGCGGCAGCCGCGGGCAGCGCAACGCCGCTCGTGCGACTCGGCGTTTCGCCCCACAGTCCGTATACGGTCGCACCCGCTGTCTTTGCCGCGCTCGATGCGTTTGCTCAATCCGAGGGCATGACGGTGATGACGCACGTCGCCGAATCGCTCGCCGAGCTCGAGGCCGTCGCGGCGGGCACGGGGACGATTGCCGATGCGCTGCGTTCGCTGACACGCATCGAGGCGACGGACCAACACCCGATTGAGCTTCTAGCCAGTGCCGGACTTCTGCACCCGAGTGTGATTCTCGTCCACGCGGTACAGGTCAACGATGCGCAGATCACGCTGATCGCTTCCTCTGGTGCGGGTGTCGTGCACTGTCCGCGCTCGAATGCGATTCTTGGTTGCGGAGCGGCGCCCATTGCGGGAATGCGCGCCGCTGGCGTTCCCGTCGGTATCGGGTCAGATTCCCCAGCCTCGGCGATTGACTTCGATTTTTGGGCCGAGTTGCGGGCCGCGGTCTTGACGGCGCGTGTCCGCGAGGGGCGGCCCGATGCCCTCACCGCGGAGGCTGTGCTCGAGTTGGCTACGCTTGGTGGAGCCCGGGTGCTTGGCATCGACGGGCTCGTGGGCTCGCTCGCGGTCGGCAAGCGCGCAGACCTGACGGCGATTAGTCTCGCGGACACGCCGTATGGCGCCGTCGAAAACGCGTCGGCGGCCACAGTGTTCGCGGGATCACCAGAACGGACGCTACTCACCGTCGTAGATGGCGTCGTGCGCTACCGTAAGGGCGCAGATACGGAGCGGCTTGCAGCCTGTTGGGCTGCTGCGCTGCCGGGTCGGACACGAATGATCGGAACAGACGACTGATGGCACGAACCAAGCGAAAAGATGGTCCTGGCACTGTGACCACGTCGACCACGTCGGCGACGAAGTCGTCCAAGAGCAAGCAAGAGGCTCCGTACTCGGTCACGCCAACGCTCAATGAGCGCCTGCGCAAGCACTTCAAGTGGGTCTTCGCACTGCTCGCAATCGTCTTCGCCTTGATGTTCGTGATCGCGGGAGTCGGTACGGGTGGACCGTCGATCATCGACCTGCTTGGCAACTCTGGTGGCAGCTCCGATGCTCCCGCGACGGTGCCGGCAAACACGGCTGTCAAGGATGCGTTGGCCAAGACCAAGTCTGCACCGGATGATCCACAGTCGTGGCTGGCGCTCGCCCAGGCCTATGTCAACACCGGAGCATTAACTGACGTTCCTGCAGCAGCGGAAAAGGCTGCCGCACTCGCACCGACGGATGCCACCGTGCAGGGTGCAATCGCCGACGTCTATCTCGCCCAGGCTGCGGCCGCCTTGCAAGAGGCCCAAACTGAGTACGCCGCCGCACAGGCCGAGGGTAACGTTGCTGGCCGCCCTGCTGTGCCGCTGTCCGTCATCCCGGGCCAGTCGAACGGGGCGACGCAGTTCCAGACAGCGCAGGAGAGCATTTCGAGCGCAGTCATGATGGCAGCGTCCGCGAAGGTCACGCCACTGCAGACCGAGGCCACCGACGCCTACCAGGCGGCCGTGGTGGCGCAGACGATCGTGACGGTCCTCGAGCCCACGGATCCTGCGGCCTTCTTCCGTCTCGGCCAGATCAGCTCGGCTGCAAACGATTCGGCCGCCGCGATCGCCGCGTACAAGAAGTTCGTCAAGCTGGCACCGAATGATCCGTTGACAGGGAAGGTCAAGGAAGAAATCACTCGCCTGACGGAGGCCTCGGCAGCACTCCCGTTGGTGCAGTAGGTCCGCGGCGCCCACGGGGTGGGTACGCGACCCCTAAGCGCTCACGATTGGTACATTTTCCGCCGCGGGCCGTTAGCTCAGCTGGTAGAGCAGGGGACTCTTAATCCCAAGGTCGTAGGTTCGACCCCTACACGGCCCATCCGCACTGGTTGGAGGCGCTGCGAGCGGCCGCAAGGCCCTCTCGTAGTGCACGGCGGACATGACAAGTGCGCACTTGTCATGTCCGCCAGCAACCTACGTTGCAGAACTGATCACGCGCGAGGCGCGTGTCTGAATAACGCCTAGCCGCGGTTGGCGAAGAAGATCTCAGCGTTGTCGAGGTTCGCGATCGGGCCGAGCATGCCGAAGTCGAAGTCCTCGAGTGCCGCGCCGGACTGCACCTTGTTTGGCCAGTCCTGATTGGCGAGGGCCGCCTTGCCCTGCGCAACGATATCGGCGTTGCCGTCGGCAATCACCGAAGCCGCCGTCGAGGGGTCGCCGAGGCCACCGTTGAGGATCACGGGTGCCTTCGAATACTTCTTGGCGAGACCCGCAAGCGAATGGCCCGAGTCGAAGACCTGATCGGTACCGACGTGCTCGGTGATATGGATAAACGCCACGCCGGCCTCGTCGAGCACGGGGAAAATATCGGCTGCGTCTTGCTCGCCGCCGGTCCACTGGTGCTCGAAGTCGTTGACCTTGCTTTGCGAGAGACGCAGACCAACAGGCAGCTTGCCCTGCGTGCCAGCGATGACTGCGCGGACGATCTCCTCGTCGAAACGAATGCGGTTTCGGGCACTGCCGCCGTACTCGTCGGTGCGCTGGTTTGTATAGGCCGTCCAGAACTGGTCGAGCAGGTAGCCGTTGGCACCGTGGATTTCGATGGCGTCGAAGCCAGCCTTCTGCGCGTGAATGGCAGCCGAAACAAAGGCGTCCTTGACGGTAATCAACTCGTCCGTCGTGATCTCGCGCGGTACCGGGTAGCCACCCTCACCACGATAGAAGACGAGCATTTCGCCCTTTGGCTCCACGGCCGATGGAGCAATCGTGCCCTCGACATAGTTCGCATTGCGGCCTTGGACGAGTGCGCCAGCGTGGACGAGCTGCATGCAGATCTTGGCACCAGCAGCGTGGACGGTGTCAACGACGTTCTTCCACGCGGCCTCTTGGGCAGCGTTGATGATGCCGGGCTGGAAGTGATAGCCCTGCGAATACTGATCGTCCATGTAGTTGGCCTCGACGATTACAAAGCCGAAGCCGCCAGCGGCGTAGCGGCCGTAGTACTCGGCCATCTGCTGCGTCGCGCAGCCATCCTCGGTGGCGCTCACGCGCGTCATCGGCGCGACCGCCAGGCGGTTCTTCAACTCGAGCGAGCTGATCGACGTGGGCTGAAACAGAATCGACGTATCCGTCACGGTGGTCTCCTAGGAATTGCGGCCGAACGAGTACGAAAACCTAAACGAAGCGTGGGTTATTCCCCGCACTCCGTAATCAAGGTGCCGATCGGTGAGCGTGGAGGCGGGCCGGCGAGAGCAGGCTGGCGCAGATCAAGAACAAGACTGCGGCAAACGGGAAGCACAGCATCACAAGATCGAAGTTGCCCGTTAGGTCGCGCACACCACCAAGCAGCGACGGTGCGAGAGCAGTCATCAGATATCCGAAGAACAGCATCATCGCGGCGGCAGCACCCACGTCGAGGGCACTATCGGCAACCTCGAGCGGCAGGCTCATCGCGAGCGTAAACATTGCACCGTTGGCGAGTCCACCCACCAACATCCAGACCTCGGCCTGCTCCGGCGCGACGATCAGCAGCACCGCGACTGCGCCGATCATGAGACCCGTCACCTGCAGCAGGGTTCGCCGCGAGAAGCGGCGGCTGGCAGCGAGGGCAAGCAGTGGCCCGGGGATCATGCCGAGGTTGTAGAGCGCACCCAACCAGCCGGCGTATTCCAACGACGAGCCGTGCTCGACGTACGCTGCTGGCACCCACGTGTTGATGCCGTAGTAGAGCGTGCCCATCAGTCCAAACTGCACGGCCAAGAGCCAGACGACACCACGGTGCAGGGGGAGGCGAGGGAACGCCGCGATCTCGCGTTCGTGAGAAACGCCACGGGTCAATGCGAGCCAGGCGACGAGCATGACGAGCGTGAAGGCCGAGTAGACAAGCATCGTCGACTGCCAGCCGCCAAGCCAGAGGGCAATCGGGACGGCGAGGGCGGCACTGACGCCGGAACTGATCTGAAAGCCCATCGCGTAGACACTCGTCACCATCAAGGGGTGGTCGGCGAAGCGTTCCTTGACGGCGACGACCATCAGCGTGTTGCCGACACCCATGCCAACGCCAATCAGCAGGGTCATGATCAGGATGCCCGTCAGGCCCGGCACGAACGCGCGGCAGATGCCCGCCAGCCCGATCAGTGCGACCGAGAGGCTGATCGCATGGAGTGCCCCGATGCGTCCAGCGAGGATTGGCGCAAGCGGGGAGAAGAGCCCAAAGCAGAGCACGGGGATCGTGACGAGCAGTCCGACCATGGCATGGGACACCCCCAACGAGCTCTGAATCTCCGGCACGAGAGGCCCGATTCCGACGAGTTGCGGTCGGTACACGAGCGCCGCGACGAACAGACCAACCAGCAGTGGCAGGCGATCGCCAATCGGCTGAATCGGAAGGCGACTCGACGTCTGCTGGTCTGCTCCCATCGAGGCAGGATGGCAGAGCGAGCGTAGGTCGGGGCCCCAGCGCGGCGGACCCTCAAACTAAAACGTCGGGGCCCTCGGGCTCCCACAGTTGGCATACGGGTCGGGCACGAGTTGACGCTGTAGGTCGTTCATCGTCAGCTGCCAATTTGGATCGTAGGGCGACGGCGGTCCAGCAAATTCGACACGGATGTCGGGGGTGACACCCGGACCGGGCGACGTGACGCGATAGCGATTGACCGTCGACTCGCCACTAAATTGCTGTCCGAGGAGCGTTGGGGCCTGCCGCTTCGGACCGATCTCAAAGCAGAATTGGCCGTAGGGACGATTGGCGAGAAACCCATTGACACGCCGCCATTGAAAGCCACCGGCCGGGAAGCCGTAGTTCGAGTTGAGCGCGTCGAGATAGATGTTGCGTCCCTTGTCGTCGAGCGGCACACCTTGCGGCGTTGCCTGACCCACGCCGATCGGTGTGCCCTGAAAGCTATAGGTGCCAAAGAGATGGGCAAATTTCTCCGTTTTTGACCGCCCGTAGCGCGACCAGTCGCTAAACACGACGAGGTCGGCGACGGGTCCACGCCAATGCGACAGTCGTACCTCGGTCGAGCCTGTCGTGCCGCCATAGTTGAGGATCGAGCGTTGCCACTGTTGGACAGCCCAATGGCTGCCATCGCGCGCCGTGCAGGAGGCAACGATCAACTTGGAGCCAGGAAACGCACCACCGCGGTACGGGCCGCAGGTGTTGCGAAAGGTCTGCCAATTGGCACCGCTTGAGCCCGTGCCGCCCGAGTAGTCGAGCAGCAGGCGCCCGCGCGACATGTTGATCGCACCCCAGGCGAGGATGTGCTGCGTCTGGCCGTTCACGCGCACGGTCAGCATCGCTACACCCTGCTGGTTGACGGCAAGTTTGACTGGTCCCTGGGGGTTGCGCGTGATCAACGTGCTCGCCTGTGCAACACCGGTGAGGGCGAGTAAGAAGACGAGCGTGAGTAGGAAAACTAGACGGCGCATATACAGAAGACGCTATGGGACGTTCAATCTGACGTCAGCCATTTGGTGACGCGGGATATGCTTCTCTCCAATAGGAGAAGTTGATGGAACGCACCGAGCTCAATCGCACACGACTCAACAAGCTGCTCGAACGTGAGCGCACCGTCGCCGCCGAGCGCACGCCAAAGTCGCGCGCACTCGCCACCGAAGCGCAGGCGCACCTGATTGGTGGCGTCCCAATGCAGTGGATGGAGGTCTGGGTCGGCCAGCACGTCGTCTTTTTCGAGCGCGCCAAGGGCAATCGCATCGTCGACGTCGATGGCAACGAGCTGATCGACTTCTGCCTTGGCGATACCGGCTCGATGGCCGGGCACTCGCCCGACGCGATGGTGGCTGCCGTGCAACACCGGATTGGCGCGCTCGGGGGCATCACGACGATGCTGCCAACCGAGGACGCGATCTGGGTGGCGGGCGAGCTCGCACGGCGCTTTGGCCTACCCAAGTGGACCTTCTCGCTGACGGCCACCGACGCCAACCGCTGGGTGCTGCGCACCTGCCGCCAGTTGACCGGTCGGTCGAAAGTGCTGATCATGAACTACAGCTACCACGGCTCCGTCGACGAGACGATCATCGCGCTCGAGAATGGCATTCCGACGCAGAAGCCCGGCAACGTCGGACCGGCCGTCGACCCAGCGGTGACGACGCGCGTCGTCGAGTTCAACGACCTTGCCGCCCTCGAGCGCGAGTTGGCGCACGGCGATGTGGCGTGCGTGCTGGCCGAGCCGGCACTGACGAACATGGGCATCGTCTTGCCCGACGCTGGCTACTGGGAAGAGGCGACGCGGCTGATCAAGGCGGCTGGCGCTTTGCTCGTGATCGACGAGACGCACACGCTCTCTGCCGGTCCGGGAGGCTGCACGCAGGCCTGGGGTCTGCAGCCCGACATCGTCACGATCGGCAAGAGCATTGCCGGCGGTGTTCCGATTGGTGCGTATGGCGTGTCGGCCGAGATCGATGTCCAGATCCAAGGCGATCCCGAGGGCGACTACGTCGACACGGGTGGCGTCGGCGGCACGCTCGCAGGTAACGCTCTGTCGCTGGCTGCGGCTCGCGGTACGCTCGAGCACGTTCTAACCGACGAGGCCTTTGTGGGCATGTGCGAGCTCGGCGCCCGCATGCTGGCTGGTATGCAGGACTTGATCGAACGGCACAACCTCCCATGGGTCGTCGAGGGGCTCGGCGCACGAGCCGAGTTTCGCTTCTGCGCCACGATGCCCGCCAACGGTGGCGCCTCGCACGACGCGCACGACGCCGACGTCGAGGAGTGGCTCCATCTGGTCACGCTCAACAACGGCATCCTGATTACGCCGTTTCACAACATGTGTCTCGTCTGCCCCACGACTACGGCAGCCGATGTGGACCGGTTGCTCGAGGTACTCGACGCGGCCGTGTCCGAATTGCGATCCGCCTAGCTGGATCAACTTTGCTTTGGGGTCAGACCCTTAAGCAAAGTTGCTTGGAGTTTGCCTGCGGCGCTCGACGCAGCCGTGGCCGAATTGCGAGCTGCCTGATTGGATCTACTTTGCTTAAGGGTCTGACCCCAAAGCAAAGTTGATCGTCAGACGATGTCGGGGGCGATCTCGGCGATCGTATTGTCGATCAACTCGCGACGGCCGTGTTCCGTCTCGCGCCGCAACACACCATGCTCGTCGACGCGGTACTGCGCGACCTCCATCAGAGGCGGTGAGTACGAGTGGATCGTGATGGCCGGCGAGCCCTCGACGTGTGCCACGGAGTGGATGTAGCCAGCTGGTCCCTCGCGGGTTACGCCCTCGCGCACCTCGACGTCCGACGAGCCGTGGGGGAGCCGCATCTGCTTTTCCACCACCGCGCCATCGACACCGACGAGGCCGACGCCAGAGATCGCGTGGTCGTGGTACCCCGTACCCTGGCCCGGCATCCACATGATCAACCAGGTATCAACCCGATCGTCTTCATACAAAAGGCGATAGCGGCGGCGCTCAGTATCGGCCACCACCAGGGGGCGCCAGAGATCCTCGCGCGCGGCAACATCAGCCGAAAGCTGCACCAGTTGGGCGGTTGTGAGCGGCCCATCGCCGGCAGGCACGAGCGTGCTCACTGCCGCGAGCAGTTCGGCGGGCGGCGAAACAACTTCCGTCCATTCCTGAGGGGTGCGGGTATCTGTGGAAGCCATCTTTCACCCTTTCGTAAGCGCGTCTCGAGGGGATGAGGTAGTAATCAGAGCATATCGCGCGTCGTAACCGCATACACTCCCGCAGATGACCGACGTACGCATGATCGATGTTGGCGCCAAGGCAACGACGCGCCGCCGTGCGCTGGCGCGCTGCGAGGTGCACATGTCGGACGAGGCGCTCGCCACGATCGAAGACGGCACCGTCGCAAAAGGTGATGTTTTCGCCACGGCGCGCGTCGCGGGTATTGCAGCGGCCAAGAAGACGCCCGACCTGCTTCCGCTCTGTCACCCCTTGATGCTCGACTACGTGCGCGTCGATCTCGCAGTGGACCGCGCTGCTGGTTGCGTACGCATCGAGGCGGAGTGCGCGCTCGATGGGCGCACGGGTGTGGAGATGGAGGCGCTCGTCTCGGTCTCGGCAGCCGCGCTCTGTGTCCACGACATGCTCAAGTCGACGGACCCCGAGATCCGCATCGACGGCATCGCGCTGTGGGAGAAGGACGGCGGCAAGAGTGGCGCGTGGCGCCGGTCGGGTGCCTGAGTGCGCGCCTGCGTGCTGACGGTCTCCGACGGCGTCTTCCACGGCGCGCGCGAAGATGGCTCCGGCGACCTCCTCGCTGAGCGAGCGACGGCAGCCGGGTTTGAGGTCGTTGATCGAGCGGTCGTGCCCGATGAGGTCGGCGCGATCATGGCGCACGTCGTGACATGGGCTGACACTCCGGATGCGCCCGAGCTCGTGCTCGTCACGGGTGGCACGGGATTTGCTCCGCGCGATGTCACGCCCGAGGCGCTTGGGCCGGTCTACGATCGCCGCACGCCGGGTATCGACGAGGCGATGCGCGCCTTCTCGATGCGGGCCAAGCCTCACGGCATGCTCAGCCGCGGTGTCTCCGGCATCCGCGGCCGCACGCTGATCCTCTCGTTTCCCGGCAGCCCGAAGGCGTGCGATGAACTGTTCGGCGTCGTCGAGCCGGTGCTCGATCACGCCCTCAAACTGCTGCGCTCAGACCCGACCGAGCACCTCTAGGCGATTGGAATTCGCAGTTCGGCGCGGCGCCCACCGCCGAGATGGATACGCGTCGAGCCGGATTCTTCGGTGACGTAGCGTGCAGGCATCTGGCCACTGAAGGGATTGACTGGGAATAGCCAGTGGGAGCGCAACTCGAGTTCGAGGACGTCGCCGGCACGAAAATGTGTGGCCTGTGGCAGCAGTGCAATCGAAACCGACACGATTTCGCCGGCTGAGAGTGGCTCGCGCACCGCGTGGCTGTGGACGGGCTGCCAGTCGGTCGAGAGTTCTTGATCGAGTGTGCGGTGAGCCGGGCGGAGCCATCCGTGCGTCACGACATCCCCGGCAAACCCGTACGAGCCTTCGAAGGTCACCTCGCGGCCATCGCGTAGGAGGCGGATAGCAGCGAGCATGGTGGTGTCCTCGACCCCCCCAAGCGACACGTCGAGGTGGAGCGTCATCGGCCCGATCAGGTCGACCGCTTGGGGCACCGTCCAGCGATACGACAGCGAACCATCGGCATTCGCATAGGAGGACGACTGTTCCTGCGGCTCAGGCTGATCGGAGAGGGTGCCGTCGCCCCGCAGGTGGAGGCCGGTCCAGACAATGTCCGACGGCGGCCACGTCGTGGCCGAGCGAATCTCGAGTGGTCGCTCGCCCGTCTCGTGAATGGCGATGCGTACCGGCGGTTCGTCATCCCAACCATTATCTGCGTCGCAGAGGAATCGTTCGAAGAAGCGCTGCTGAACACCCTGTGCCTCGGCGCCGTAGAACGTGCACCACTTCCCACCTCGATGGGTGTACAACCACTTCTGGTCGGATTTGACGCGACGAAATGCCTCGAACGATCCGCGGGTGTGGAGGAGATGGTCAGAGAAGCTTCCGCAGACGAGCATCGGTACCTCGATGTCTTCAATCTTGGGCAGCCGCGACTGCCACCAGGCGTCGAACTCTGGTCGAGCCGTTGCCTCAGTTAGGAGGTCTTCCGTAACCCGACCCTGTTTGCCAACCGTGGTCGACCAGAGCTTGAAGAACCCCATTTCGGAAACGCCACCGGGCTTTGCGAAGTCACGGTAGACGTCGGAAAAGCCTTCCCACGGGCAGATCGCCGCGAGGTGCGGAGGCCGTTCGGCCGCAGCGCGGTATTGCGATAGCGCGAGGTACGAGACACCGAGTAGGCCGACGCGCCCATTGGACCACGGCTGAGTACCGGCCCATTCGATCAGGTCGTGGTAATCCTCGCCCTCTTGTTTTGAAAGCATGGTGCCGACGCCGTCCGAGGTGCCGAAGCCGCGCAGATCGCCGATGACAACTGCAAAGCCAAGCCGGACCCAGTAGGCGGGGTCTGGCCCTTCCCAGCCGGTCCAGGCGGAAAACGTGATCGGTTCGGGCTGGCGAAACACTCGATACTGCGGTGGTGGCAGATACCCCCACGGCACCTTCTTCGGCAGAACGTCTTTGCCGTACGGATGGGCACACATAATCACGGGGAAATGTCCGTCTGGGTGAATGAGAGCACCAGCGCTGTTCGGCGCTGGGCGGAAAACGTTGGCGCGTAGGGTCGTTCCATCACGCGCCGTAATCGCACAGTTCCATTCCGTCAGGACACCATCGGGTGGCGGTGTGATCGTCAGTGGCGGCCGCGCAATGCCGTGTAGGCGTCGCAGGACTCGTCGGGGGGAGATTCTGCTCATCCTAACTCCGCCGCGGCGTCCAGCGGAAGCGCCACGAGGCGATGATCAGGCCGAGCATGCCCCAGGCAATCAGCAGCCCGAGTGCACGCCAGGGCGTCGTGGTGGCGGGTACGTAGGCCCATGTGGCCACCTTAACAAAAGGAGCGACGGGAAGCCAACTGGCGATATTGCCGAGCCAAGTCGGCAGCGATTCGATCGGAACAAACACGCCGGAGATGAAGTACAACGGCAGCACGACAACGTTTGCGAGTGGAGGTGCCGCCTCGGTCGAAGGGGTCAGTGCCGCGAGCATCATGCCGAGGCACGAGAAGGCGATCGCTCCGATCAACACGCCCGCGACGAGCCAAGGCAGGTGGCCGACGTCGACACGCACGCCGTACGCGAAGCTGCCGAGTGCGAGCATGACGATCACCATCAAGAGGGCAATCACCAGCGAGGTGACAACTTGGCCGGCAATCAGCAGCCAGGCCGGGGCCGGGGTGCCGCGCACGCGTTTGAAGATCCCGGTCTCGCGACGATTGACAACGGTGATCGAGAGGGCCACGAAGCTCGCAGAGATGACGCCCATCACCATAAACGCGGGGACCTGCAGGTAGGACTGTGCGATTACATCGCCGCCCGCGAGCGTGACGGACTGCCCACCAAAGATCGCCTCGAACAGTACGAGAAAGATGACGGGCAGAAAGACCGTGAAGAACAGCGTCTCGGGGCGGCGCGAGAACGCCAGTAGGTCGGCACGAACCTGTTCGACGAGCATGTTCATGTCGTCTCTCCCGAGATTGCCAGGAAGACGTCTTCGAGCGTTGGGCGCTCAACAGTCAGGGCTGGCAGCTCGAGGCCGCGTGCCTCTGCCCAACTGCAGAGCACGGCGAGGTCGGCCGTTGGGGCCGTCGTTTCGACACGTACCTCGCCACCCGTCAGTCGAGGCTGCGTGGAGAGGGCCGGCAAGGCAGCCAACTCGACGCCGTGGGGGAGAGCGAAGCGGATCTCGACGTCGCCACGGAGAGCCTGAAGTTCAGCGGGCGTGCCGAGCGCTGCGATCTTGCCGTCGCGCAGCACCGCAACGCGGTCGGCGAGGACCTGCGCCTCATCCATGTAGTGCGTGGTCAGAAAGACGGTGGTGCCGAGGTCGCGAAGGCCACTGATGACATCCCAGAACTGGCGGCGCGCCTCCGGATCGAAGCCCGTCGTGGGCTCATCGAGGAAGACGAGCTCGGGGCGGCCGATCAGTGCGATGCCGACGTCGAGACGCCGCACCTGGCCACCCGAGAGGCGGCCGGCGCGCTGGTTGGCTTGCTCCTCGAGGCCGACGAGCTGGATCACCTCGTCGACGGTGTGGGGGTTGGGAAAGTAGGCGGCGAAGAGACGCAGCGTCTCGTTGACGGTCAGTGCTCCAAGCGGCCGGCTCTCCTGCAGGACGATGCCGAGTTTGGCGCGCCAGGAGGCTCCGGCGGTGGCGGGGTCCTCACCGAGCACGGAGACGTCGCCGCCATCGCGCGTGCGATAGCCCTCAAGGATCTCGGTCGTCGTCGTCTTGCCCGCACCATTCTTGCCGAGGAATGCGAAGACCTCGCCCTGCTGCACCTCGAGGTCGAGGCCATCGACGACTGCGTGGTCGCCGTAGCGCTTAACGAGGCCGGTGACGGAGATGGCGGCGGGCATGCTCTGCATCCTACCGCCGCGTCTGAAGGTGTGGCACGCCAAGATCCGAGCAATGGAGTCCGCCACCGTGCCGTCTTTGCCGCGTCGTCTCGCGAATCTTGTGCGTCTTGAGCACTCGCTGTTCGCGTTGCCGTATGCCGTCGTGGGTGCACTGTTGGCTGCGGATGGTCTGCCGCCGATTGTCGATTTGCTCTGGGTCGGTGTGGCGATGGTAGCTGCGCGAACGTTGGCGATGGGCCTTAATCGCCTGATCGATGCCGAGGTCGATGCGCGCAACCCGCGGACGGCCAAGCGCGAGATCCCCGCTGGCCTCGTTTCGAAGGGCCAGGTGGTCGGACTCTGCGTGGTCTCGCTCGTGGTGCTGCTCGTGGCCTGTTGGAACCTCGCGCCGATGACGCGTTGGCTGTGGCCGTTTGTGGTCGTGCCGTTCTTGATCTACCCGTACATGAAGCGCTTTACGTGGGCGTGCCACCTCTGGCTCGGTCTCTGCATTGGTCTTGCGCCCGTGGCGGCCTACGTGGCGATCGCCGACGCTCTGCCGCTGGCAGCGTTCTGGCTGCTTGGCGTGGTCGGCTTCTGGATCGCAGGCTTCGACATCATCTACGCAACGATGGATGTCGAGCACGATCTCGAGGAGGGTATCCATTCGGCTCCGGCCGACTTCGGTGTCGGTCGCGCACTCTGGTTCGCCCGCGTGTTGCACCTGCTGAGCATCGTTTCGATGGTCGGCGTTGGTGTCTGGGCAGGCCTAGCTTGGCCGTATTGGATCGCGGTCACGGCCTGTGCGGCGCTACTTGTTTACGAGCACGCGATCGTGCGCGAGGACGACCTCTCACGCGTCAATCAGGCGTTCTTCAACGTCAACGTGATCCTCGCCTTTTTGTATCTCGCCGGCGTTGTTGCCGCCCTCGCGATCACCTAAACGCCATCAACTTCGGGTCCGCGATCCTAGGAGGACATGACAACCGCGCGGATGTGGTGTCCTCCCCGCGAAGGCCAATCAGCTCAGGTGCGGTTGGTGGGGGAGGACACCACATCCGCGCGGTTGTCATGTCCTCCTAGAGCAGCGAGTGGACCTGGATTACGCGCAGGCGGCTAGCTGGCGATTGAGGCTTCGAGTCGCAGCTTGAGGTCGGCGGGGAGCGGCTTCGACTCGGTGTGTTCCACGTTGGTGTGGACGAGCACGCCGCGCGCGCTGGCGCAGAGGCGGTCGTCGGAGGAGGCGTGGACCGTCTCGCGGAGGGTGATCGAGGAGTTGCCGACGCTCTCGACCTCAACCTTGACGAGGGCGGCGCCGTCTTCCTGGGTGAGCGCCGAGATGAAATCGATCGAGACATGGCGCACGACAAACTCGGTCAGCTGCGTGATGCCCTCACCAAGCGCGTTGGCGAGCCAGGCGTCGCGACCCTCTTCGAGATAGTTGAGGTAGACCGCGTTGTTGACGTGGTTGAAGCCATCGAGGTCGCGCCAACGGATAGGCACGGTCTTGCGGCCGGGTTCGATTGGCGTGGTCATAACTGGAATTCTCCGCGAGCCACTACGGCGCACGAGCCACCAACGCGAGGCGCCTCTCCCGGCGCGACATCGACTTCGATCCACGAGGGGCGGAGCATCTCCACGCCCTGATGCATGTAGATCCGGCCTGGCTCGACCACGCCGCTTGCCAACAGGTGTACGCCAAGGGCGCCAGCGGCAGAGCCCGTCGCGGGGTCTTCGTTGATGCCGTCGAGGGGGGAGAACATCCGCGTGCGCATTTCGTCGCCTTGAGGCGGCGCCCAGACATAGATCGTGTGCGCCTCGAATTCGGCCAGTGCACTCATGTTTGGCTTGGCGACGCTGACGTCGGCAACCGGGCAGAGCAGGTGTGTGATGCCATTGGCTGCGCGCATGGGCTCGCCGATCAGTGGCGTGCCGAGTGCGCGACTGAGTGCCTCAACGTCGACGTCGGCGGGTCCGATCAACGGATCGGGCTGAGTCATGCGGGCACCGATAAGCGTGCCGCCTTCGCGCTCGATCTCGACGGGGATCAGCCCCATGCCGGTCTCGAAACCAATCGTGTGGATTGGTGTGGCGCGGGCGATCACCCAGGCCGAGCCGAGCACGGGGTGGCCGGCAAACGGGAGTTCCTCGGTCGGCGTAAAGATTCGCAGTCGTGCGGTGCCGCCATCTTCAGCGCGCTGGAGAAACGTCGTCTCGGACAGGTTCGTTTCGCGGGCGAGCGCCTGCATCGTCTCGTCGGAAAGTCCATCACCACCCGTAAAGACCGCGAGTGGGTTGCCCTCAAGGGGCGTGGTCGTAAAGACATCGACGATCACGTATCGAAGCGTGCGCATGTCGGCATGATACCGCGCACCCTTGTGTAGCGTTTTGTACTACACTGCGCTACATGGCCACTCCACTTAGCCTCCGCTTCAAGGAAGACACCCTCCAACGCCTCTACTTCCAGGCCAAGCTGGCAGGTGTGCCGCCGCGCACGCTCGCCCAGCGGATGGTCGAAGAGGCGATTCGCATGACCGAGCACCCGCTGATCGACTTCACAGAAAACGGCCCCGCGCGACGGGCATTTCTCCGCGGAACGGGACTGGAAGTCTGGGAGTTGATGGGCATCGTGAAGGCGCATGGCGGCGACGTCGCGGCTGCGGCGGAGTCGACGGGGCGTTCGCTGGCGCAGGTTGAGGCGGCAATCGCGTACTACGGCGCGTATCCGGATGACATCGACGATCTCATCGAGGCAAACGTGCGCGCATATGAGGAAGGGCGCGCTGCATACCTTGCGGGTCTGGAGCGGCTCGCCGGTTGAAGCTGCTTCTTGATGCGATGCTGCCGGGGAAGTTGGTTGCGCCGCTTCGAGAGCGCGGATTGGACGTTAAAGCGATTGATGGCGATCCGGAGCTGGCTGGACTCTCCGATGATCGGGTCATGGAGTGGGGGCGCGCGGAGAGCCGTGTGATTGTGACGCGCAATGTCGACCACTTCCGTCAGCGTGGGCACCGCGCGATCGTCGACGGAGTGGGGCATGCGGGGCTGATTCTCCTGCCGGGGCATGGCGGTGGAATCGGCTGGCTCATTTCTGAGCTTGATCAGCTGTCGAGCGAGTCCCCCGGCGAAGACGATCTACGCAATCGCGAGATCTGGTTGTAGCAATAATTTCTAGGAGCGCCTAAACTTCAGATGTGGCGCCCCCTCAGTTTGCTGAACCGCTCGAAAACCCCGCTGCTGTCGCCCTGCCGGGTGAGGCGCGCGTGTTGGCGGCGGCCGAGGAATCGCTGACGGGTAATCGTCGAGGCCTCCGCAAGCTGTGGCCGTTTCTTGGACCCGCCTTCGTTGCGGCAATTGCCTACGTCGACCCGGGCAACTTCGCCACCAACATTGCGGCCGGCTCGGGCTACGGCTACATGCTGCTGTGGGTCATCCTGACCGCCAACTTGATGGGCATGCTCGTGCAGTCGATGAGCGCGAAGCTCGGCATTGCGTCGGGTATGTCGCTCCCGGAGGCGTGTCGTAAGCGTCACTCGAAGCCCGTCACGATTGCGCTCTGGTTGATTGCAGAGTTCGTCGCGATGGCGACGGATCTGGCCGAGTTTATCGGTGCTGCGGTGGCGCTCTACCTGCTGTTTGGGCTGCCGCTCTTGCCGGCCGCGCTGGTCACGGCCGTCGGCTCGTTCGCAATCTTGGCGCTGCAGACGCGCGGCGGGTTTCGCCATTTTGAGGCTGTCATTACGGGGCTCTTGGGCATCATCATCGTTGGGTTTCTCGTCCAGGTTGTGATGGCGGGTCCGAGTGGCGTGTCGGTTGCGAAGGGACTCGTAATCCCCGGCTTCGATGGTACGGAGAGCATTCTCTTGGCGGCGGGCATCATTGGCGCGACGGTGATGCCACACGTGATCTATTTGCACTCGGCACTGACGAAGCCGCGCGCGGTGGGTCGGAGCGATGACGATCGTGCGCGCCTGATTCGCTTCGAACGGATCGACGTTGTGATCGCGATGGCGATCGCTGGTGCCGTCAACATGGCGATGTTGATCGTTGCGGCAGCGGTCTTTTATTCGCGGGGCCTGACGGATGTCGTCGACCTTGAGCAGGTCCATTCGCTGCTTGGCACGTACCTGTCGCCAGCCGCGCCGGTCTTGTTCGCGTTGGCTCTGCTGGCCTCTGGAATCTCGTCGTCGAGCGTCGGGACATTGGCGGGTCAGGTGATCATTGAGGGCTTCATCGATCGCAAGATTCCGTTGTTCTTACGGCGTCTGATCACGATGGTGCCGGCGATCGCGGTGATCGCGATTGGTGTCAACCCATCGAGGGCACTGATTCTGAGCCAGGTTGTCCTCAGTTTCGGCATTCCTTTCGCGCTAATCCCGCTGATCCTGGCGATGCGCGACCGGTCACTGATGGGCCGCTTTGTGATTAGCCGCCTGACGCTGTTTGCTGCAAGTTCTGTGGCGGCGTTGATTATTGGTCTCAACGTGTTTTTGCTCTGGCGCACGTTCGGCGGGTAAGTCGCGCTCGGTATGGTGCGAGCGTCTGGCTTGGGTATGACCAAGTGCAAGGCGCGAACGTGTTGGGCTGTCGGGAGAGAGAGTGCGTAGCGCTGCTGTAGTGCTGCGTGTGGGTAGGGACGCGAATCGCGCACCCCTCTGCGCACGCGTGAGCATATGTTCCGGGCATGGCCAAAACGATTGAAGTTCCCGGCGTGATCGCCAAATCAAAAAGTGCTACGTTCACTGGCATGAGTGACGAAGTCGGAATTGGAGAGCTGCGCCGCAATCTCAGTGCCTACCTGCGCCGTGTCGCAGACGGCGAGCGCATCATCGTGACCGACCGCAACCGCCCGGTCGCAGAAATCGGGCCTCCGACACGTCTCTCACCAGTGCTCGATCGTCTAATCGCAGAAGGCAAAGCGATCCCTCCTCGCCGTCGGCACACAGATTTTGAGCCGCTCGAGACCCCGGGACCTCCCAATGCGCTGACGGATGCGCTGCTGGCGGTACGGGCCGAAGAGCGTTGGTAATCGCCTATCTCGATGCATCGGCGATTGTTAAGCTCGTTCGCCGAGAGACCGGGAGCGACGGCCTTCGCGAATTCCTGCACACCTGTGATCTGGTGGCGTCGGAAGTTGCCGTCACCGAGGTGCTCAGGGCGGTGATGCGCGAGGCGTCCGTCGTTGGCCAGTCGACAGGTGAACTCCTCGAGCGCGCGCTGAGCGCGATGGAAGAGCTCGTTCTGATCGTTGCTCAGACGACAACCTTCGTCCGGGCGGGGCTATTGGATGGCGCCCATCTTCGTTCTCTCGATGCGATCCACATTGCAACTGCCGTCGAGGTCGGAGGTGTAGATGTCTTTGTTACCTATGACGAGCGCCAGGCTGCCGCTGCGCGCATCGCCGGTTTCCGAACGATCGCGCCCGGCGTTTAGGCGAGTGCGGTGCGGTACCGCGCCGACGTCTCGGCGGCGACCACAGCTTCGGTCGCACCATCGAGCAGTTCGGTCAGGACAAGTTCGCCATCGACAAAGCGGAACACGGCGTGCTCGGTGATGACGACCTTGACGACACCGACGGCCGTCAGCGGGAAGGTGCAGGTGGGGATCAGTTTTGGCTCGCCATCGGGTGTTAGTGCGGTCATCGTCACGATCACGCGCTTGGCACCAACCACGAGATCCATCGCGCCGCCAACGCCGAGCGCCTTGCCGCCCGGCACCATCCAGTTGGCGATGTCGCCGGTCTCCGAGATCTGCAGCGCGCCGAGCACGACCGTGTCGATGTGGCCGCCGCGGATCATCGCGAACGACGCGGCCGAGTCGAACAGGGCTGCGCCAGCCGTCAACGTGACGGGCTTCTTGCCCGCATCGATCAGCTCGAGGTCCAACTCGTCGGGCTGGGGGCGAGGACCAACGCCGAGCAGCCCGTTCTCCGTGTGCAGAAAGACCTCGACGGCTGGGTCGAGAAATCCGGGGATGCGATTGGGGATGCCGATGCCGAGGTTGACCACTTCGCCGGCACGGAGTTCCTGTGCCGCACGCGCGGCGATGACATCGCGGGCGTCGCTCATGTGCCCGCTCCGGGGACGTCGGCGAGCCGAAGCGTGCTCGGCACGATGCGATTGACGTAGAGGTGGGGGGTGTGGACGTTCTCTGGCTCGATGCCGCCGGGCTCACAGAGCTCGGCGACCTCAGCGATTGTCAGCGTGGCCGCACTGGCCATCGCCGGATTGAAGTTCTGGGCGGTGCGGCGATAGCGGAGGTTGCCGAGCTCGGTCGCCCCAGGTCGCATAGATCAGTGCAACGTCGGCCGTGATCGGCGGTTGCAAGACGCAGAGCACGCCGTCGATCTCGCGCTGCTCGTGGCCAGCGGCAAGGTCGGTACCCGCGCCGACGGGCGTGTAGAACCCACGGATGCCAGCACCGCCGGCCCGGATCGCCTCGGCCAGCGTGCCCTGCGGGATCAGCTCGTAGGCGAGGGCGCCGCTGCTTGCGGCCTCGACGGCCTCGGGGTTGGAGGTAAAGAACGACGCGATCGACTTGCGAATCCGGCCTTGGCGAAGCAACAGCCCGAGTCCGCGGCCGGGTTCGCCAACGTTATTCGAGATGATCGTCAGGTCTGTCGCACTCGACTGCTCAACCAGCGCGTCGATCAGTGAGAGCGGCGCGCCAACGAGTCCGAACCCGCCGACCATGATCGTGTCGCCATCCTTGACCTCGGCGATCGCCTCTTCGGCGGAGAGATGCTGCGCTGCCATCTGTAGATCATCGCACCGTGGCGCGATGCGTGGCAACGGTCCGGGGGAGTGGGCGTACCTGGGTTCGAACCAGGGACTTCTCGCGTGTGAGGCGAGCGCTCTACCGCTGAGCTATACGCCCGGGGTGTCGCAACGGTAGCGAATCGGCGGCCGTTGGCGGTCCGACGGCCGCCGTGGTTTGCTCAACTCGCGATGACGAGCGCGGAGACCGAGACCAACGTTACGACGATGCCTGCATACTGGATCGGCCGCAGCCGCTCGCGGAGGATCGTACCGGAGCGAGAGGGATTCGAACCCTCGAGACAGGTTAACCCCGCCTACACGATTTCCAATCGTGCTCCTTCAACCACTCGGACACCGCTCCAACAGGGCGCAGCATATCCGGCATGAGTGTTCGGCTCGCCGCTCGGTTGGAGGGATTCGAAAGCCGGCCGATTATCCGTGGAATTGATGGTGGGTTCTGGCCGGTGCCAACCCTCGAGACAGGTTAACCCCGCCTACACGATTTCCAATCGTGCTCCTTCAACCACGCGGGTCCAGCTTGGCGTAGGTGGCGAGTCGTGGTGGGAGCCGTTCGGCTCGCCGCTCGGCGCAAGGGCTACGATGGTCACATGATTCGTTACACGCTCGTTCTCACCGTGCTTCTCCTAATCCTCGGTGCCAGCCCCGCTAGCGGGGCGACGAAGAGCCCCGACCAGGTGTTCCACGCCAAGGCCTCGTCGGGTCTGGCCCTGATGACAGCCTATTCGCAGTTGCTCGTCGCCAAGGACAAGGCCGCGGTCGCGAGCCTACTCTGCAATGCCTTCCAAATTCAACGCGCAGACGGCTCCTATGCCAATCGTGCCCAGTACCTGTCCAAGCTGCCCGACCTGCGTGCGTTCTCGTTTGCCAATGCGACGCAGGCGCGTTCGAATGGCATCGTGACAGTGCGGATGGAGGCGATGGCGACGTTGTTCGTCAACGGCGCGATGTACAGCCCGAAGGCCGCTCCGCAGATGGCCGTCTTCCGCTGGCTCAACAAGCGTTGGCTGTTGGTGGCGCAGGGCAACTTCAACCTGCCGGCGTCGTAGCGAGGAACGAATATGGAGACGATCGGCACGCCGGGATTGCTTGCACGGGGCGCGCGGCCAGGCATCGTCGGCTGCGTCATGATCGTGGTCGGCTTGATCGTCGGCGCCGCCGCACTGGCAGACTGGGGGCTGCGCGAGTGGCACGACTGGAGCGGCCCGGCGATCCTGCTGGCGATCTTCTTGGTCTCGGCTCCAATCAACCGGGCGAAGAAGAGCGCGCTCGACCGGCGTATCCGGCAGGTGCTCGAACCGTGGGCAAAGGAGCGTGGTCTGGTATTTCAAGCGGTAGCGGGCAACCCGCGCACCACGCCGACGTTGGACAAGGGTGGCATGCTGAGTGCCGTTATGGTGGGGCCGATCGGCGGCGACTCCGAACGGTTTCCTCGCGCACTACACGTATACGGTGCGCAGCGGGAAGAACTCGTATCAGGTGTGGATGAGCGTGGCAGTCGTGCGCTTCGAGGGGCGTGAGGGCCTGCGGCTGCGTCTCGGCCCAAAGCAGCCGCTGTGGGACGGCACCTACGGCATCTTCGATGATTGGCACCAGTTCGAGACTGAGTCGACGGAGGTCAACACCGCGTACATCATCGAGACGCGAGACGAGACCGACAAGGTCCAGGTGCTCGAACTGCTCGACCCAGTCACGCTGACGACAATGCTCGACGAGCAGGCGCCACCGTTGATCGAGATCGATAACGGTACGCTGCTCGTGGCGTATGCAGGTCGCTTCGGCATCGACCTCGGCGTTGAGGACTTAACGTGGTTCGGTGACCTGCGCGCCGAAGCCGATACCTGGGGTGCGCGGATCCAGGCGATCTGACAGGCGCTTCGCTACGCGGATCCGGATCCGCGGTCAGATCGCCCGTGGGGTGCCTCGAGGAGGTCACTGGCAGCGACGCCCGGCCTCTGTCGAGCAGCACGATAGGCGGACCGGCAGAACGTCTAGTCGGCGGAGACGCCGACCCCAATCGGACACGTGACGCCAGTGTCACCCAAGCCGCAGTAGCCGCCGGGATTCTTGTGGAGGTACTGCTGGTGATAGTCCTCGGCGTAGTAGAACGTGTCGAGCGGTGCGATCTCGGTCGTGATCTCGCCCTTGTGGGCGGCGGTCAGAGCCGACTGGAAGACCGCGCGGGTTCCCTTCACGAGCGCGAGCTGCTCATCGCTATTGGTGTAGATCGCGGAGCGATACTGCGTGCCAACGTCGTTGCCTTGGCGGTTGCGTTGCGTCGGGTCGTGGCCTTCCCAGAAGACTTTGAGGATCTGCTCAGTCGAGATCTGCTTGGGGTCGAACACGACGAGGACAGCCTCGGTGTGTCCGGTCTGGCCGGTGCAGGTCTCCTGATACGTCGGGTTGACCGTAAAGCCACCGGCATAGCCAACGGCCGTCGAGATGACGCCGGGGATCTGCCAAAACTTGCGCTCGGCACCCCAGAAGCAGCCCATCGCGACAACGATCTGCTCGCTGCCTTCTGGGAACGGAGCCTGGAGCGAGGCGTCGAGTACGGCATGGCGGTCGGTCACTGGGATCTCCTCGGGTCGGCCCGACAGCGCCTGCGACGCGTCGAGCGATGCGTGGCGATTGGCGAGGCGGGACAAGAAACTCATAGCCACAGGGTAGCCTGACCACCGATTCGTGTGGTGCCAATGGTGCGTGGGGTTGCGTACCGCTGCGGGAGGTGCTGCTGCGAAGGTATCAACACGCTGCCGATGTCTGACGCCGATTCCCTCAATGCCCTCGCGGATCGCCCGCTCGCTCTGCCGAGCGAAGATCGGCTCGCGCCCGACCATCCGGCCTACGTCGAGATCATCGCTGCGCACCAGGCTGCTCTTACCCGCGGGGATGGTGGCTACATCGACCCCGTCACCGGACTATTTGTGATGAGTGCGGCCTTGCATGCCCAGCGGGGCTTCTGTTGCGGGCGTGGCTGTCGCCACTGTCCGTACTGCGACTAGTCACCGCTAGGCGCGGAGGTCGTTTCGCGCTCGTGCACGCCACCCGGGATCAGCAGGCCACAGACGACTGCGCTGACGGCAAAGACGCCGGCCGACACCCAGAACGCGACGGAGTAGCTGTGCACGGCCGCGGCCATCTGGTCGCCAAGGCCGTCAGCCATGAAACTCACAACGGCGCTGGCAGCAATCGTCGAGAGCAACGCGGTTCCGATCGAACCACCAATCTGCTGCGTGGTATTCGCCATCGCCGAAGCGACGCCGGCATCGTGCGCCGCCACACCGCTGGTGCCAACTTCAAAGCACGTCGCGAAGAGCATGCCGAGTCCGAGGCCAAGGATGACGAGACCGGGGAGGACGTGCGTGACGTAGCTCGTGTCAACACCGATCTGGGTCAGCAAGGCCATACCGACCGCGGAAAACACCATGCCGGCGAAGACTGGCACGCGTGCACCAACCTTGGGCAGCAGCACTGCCGTCGAGAGGGTCGCCATCACCATGATCCCGCCAACCATCGGCAAGAAGGCAAAGCCCGTCGTAATCGGCGAGTACTGAAGGATCGTCTGGAGGTAGTACGTCAGGAACAAGAAGACGCCAAACATGCCGACACAGGCCAAGCCGAGCCCGAGGTACGCACCGCCACGCGCGCGGTCGAGCACGACACGCATTGGTAGCAGCGGATTTTTGACGCGCAGTTCGATCAGGACAAAGATGACCAGCAGGACGAGGCCACCGATCAGGCAGCCGAGCGTAGTCGTAGACGTCCAGCCGTTCGTCGCGGCCTGCGAACAGCCGTAGACGATGCCGAGCAGACCGACGGAGACGGCCACAGTGCCGAACAGGTCGAGGCGAGCCTTGCCCTCAGGACGCTGGTTTGTCAGCAGCACGACGGCAGCGATCGCCGCTGGAATCGCGAGGGCAAGATTGACGTAGAGGCACCAGCGCCACGACAGGTACTGGGTCAGCACACCACCGAGGATCAGTCCGAGAGCAGCGCCAGCACCCGCAATCGCACCGTAGATACCGAACGCCTTACCGCGCTCCTTAGGATCAGTAAACGTCGTCGTCAGCATCGAGAGTGCGGCTGGTGCAAGCAGAGCGCCAAACAGGCCCTGCGCAGCGCGGGCAATCACGAGCACCTCGAAGTTGGGTGCACTACCGCCCACTGCGGAGGCAACCGAAAAGCCAATCAAGCCAGCGAGCAAGAGATGTTTGCGGCCGAAGACGTCAGCCAAGCGGCCACCAAAGAGCAGCAGCGAACCAAAAGCGAGCGTATACGCCGTGATCACCCACTGACGATTGTCATCCGAAAAGCCGAGATCCATCTGCGCCGACGGAAGTGCGATGTTGACGACCGTCGAGTCAAGCACGACCATCAGCTGCGCAATGCCAAGCACGGCGAGGATCGCCCAGCGGCGCGCGTGGTGAGGATTGTGGGCGTGGTCGGACATGTGCTCGTTTTAAATAGGAGAGTGAAATGGCGGAGAGGGAGGGATTCGAAAGCCGGCCTAATGGCTCTGGGGTTTTAGAGTGGGTTCTGGCCGGCGCCTTCGTCGATGCTGCTCAAGGCGAGCAAGGCTCGCCTTGACTGAATGGTAGGCGCATGGGCCTTGGTAGCGAGCAGCACTCGTCGAAAACCCTCGGTGTAACCGAGGATTCGAGCGGTGGCTGGGAGATCCACCTCGTATGTCCATCACAGGGGAGCAAAAGAGGCGGAGAGGGAGGGATTCGAACCCTCGGTTGAGGAATATCCCCAACAACGGTTTTCGAGACCGCCGCATTCAACCGCTCTGCCACCTCTCCGCGTGCCGGGTAGCGTAAACGAAACGTGGTGTTTGACCCGGTGGTTGGGGGGACATCACAAACCGGGGTTTGTGATGTCCCCGACCTACTCCGCGTCAGGCACGTCAACGAGGACGGCTTCGATCATGTCCTCGAGTTCGAAACTGTCATGTACGTCGCCGATGTGCGCCTGGACGAGTTCGATGATCGTGTCGGTGTCGGGCGCGGTGATTGTCTCGTCGCAGCCGGCCTCCACACAGGTCCATTGGCGGGCCATCAGCCGGCCTCGACACCGACAACGAAGTCGATGCTGGGGTCGAGGATCTGCTCGATCAACGTGTCGTCGGGCTGGACGCCCATCTCGCGGCAACGGTTGCGATAGTGCCGCACCTTCATCGTCTGATACTTGCCGACATCGAGCCCGGGCACGGCCTTCTGATACTCAACGAGACCAACGATATTGCCGCGATAGGCGTCGAACACCTCGTGGACGGCCTCCTCATACGAGGGGTCCTTCTCGATCAGCATCCGACATGCCGTCGTGCCGAAGGTGATGTGGCGGCCCTCGTCGGCCAAGATCAGCTTGAAGCCCTGCTTCAACGTGGGGAAGGCATCCCACTGCGTCGTCGTGTCGATCACGATCTCGTAAGACGGCATCGTCAGCACGCCCTCGACGAAGCCGTTGTAGGCGGCCGAGAACTGCACGAACGCGCGCTCGATCTCTTTCTCCGTGCCACCAAGAGAGGCCTCATGCAAGATGCGGCCATAGTTCGGCAGCGCTTCGTGCATGACGTCGCGCACCTCGAAACGACCCGTGGGGTCGACCGTCTTGCCGCGCGTCAAGAAATGCGGAGCGACCTCGCTCGGATCGACCACGCCGACGACAGCCTCGTGCCAGCGCATAAAGAACTCGGCATGCTTGGCCTCCTCAAGCAAGAACGTCGCGAGGAACATCGTCCAATCAAAACGACGCAACGCGTGCGAGGCGGCCAGCATCGGGACCAGCTCGTCTGTGACGGCCTGCTCGCCTGCGAGAAAACGGATCGTGATGCCCAGCAGGCCCTTCTGCTGCTCGGGCGTGATGCGCCGCCAGTCGAGGGCATCCTGCGTAAAGTCGAGGTCTTCGACCTTCCAGTGCTTCCGCATCGCCTTCTCGTACTTGCGATAGATCTCGCCGCTCACCATCTCTCGCGAGAAATGGAACTTCGACTCAACATCACTCGACATGGAAATCCTCTCGTCGAACGCGCGTAGGGACGGCGCGAGCGTTGAGGCGATTGTTGCAGGAAGCGTCGGGTCCTGCCGGGGAGAAATTGAAATGCGCGAATCGCGATGCGCAGTGAATCCCCTGCGCTAAGTGCATGAACACGATTTCACGACAGGAACTTCACGACAACGTGGCGCATGTCTTGCGCCGTGCGGAGGAAGGCGAGGACTTCGAAATCACGGTCGATGGGCGCCCCGTTGCATATCTCTCTGGCATTGCCGGGCGCCGCCGGTTTGTACCAGCCAAGGAGTTCATGCGCGTGTTCGACGTCGGACCTCCCCTTGACAAAACATTCTTCACGGATGTCTCTAAAGAAATTGACCACGAGCTCCACGATCCGTATGAGCCTCGCCCCTAAAGACGCTCGGTGAAGCTTCGGTCGTGAATGACCCTGCGGGCGTCGAATAGCCAGAGGGTGAAGATTCGCGAGCTCGACGCATTCCGTTGCCGAGTTTGGCTTCGGCGAGGTGTTGCCGATCACGATCGTGTGGCAGGCGATCTTGCGGCAGATAGAATTTGTCGATGATGCTTGCCGGGACACGAAGCGCAGGTGTCTGCCTGCGCGGAGCGATCACGACGGCGGTGCTGGTGAGCGTGCTGGCAATCGCAGCCACGGCCAGTGCGATGAGTGTCGTCGGTGCCGGACCATCCGTGGATCCGGGAGATGGTCAGACGCGCGGGAAGTGGGCGATCACGTTCTCGCCCGACAATGATCGGGCGAATGATGTCACGTGGGTTCGTGTCCGCGCACGAGCCGGCAGCCGCGTCCAGCTGGTCGTCACTGTCTCTGGGCTTTCTGGGAACTCGAAAGTGCTTGATCGTGGGGCGACAGTCGTGGTGCCGAAGTCTGGCGTTGCACGCGTGACATGGACAGGGATGGCCGGACGCCACGCCTATTCCGATGGTTCCTACCGATTAAAGGTGTGTGATGTGGGCGGCGAGTGCAGCGCGACATCGGTCGTTGCCCACCTACGGATCGTGTCGGCTTGGATTCGATCGACTGGCAGCTTCGCGCCGGGGCAGAACGTGCCACTCAAGATCGTGACCGACGCCAAAACCGTAACCGTTGGTCTTGCACCCGATAACGCGGTTTCGCCGAGGGAGGCGCGTGGTGTCGTCCGCCTCACGCCGGGCTCGCGCGACTACACCCTGCCGAGCACGCTGACGCCTGGCCTCTACCGCCTGATCGTCTCGACCGGGCGTGCTGGCGGCTGGCGTGCGCTGCCACTCCTCGTCCACGAGGGCTCGCTGGCCAAGCCAGCAGCACGGACCACACTCGTGGTCATGCCGTACCTCACCTGGCGCGTCTACAACCAGCTGGACGCAGACCGCGATGGCCAATCGGACTCGCACTACCAGACACCCACGTCGAAGCTGACGACCCTCGTTGGGCCATATGAGGTGCCCGGCCTCATCGCCCCAGGAACAGCGGGACGCGAGCAAGACTATGCCCATACCAAGTCGTTCATGACCGCCTATGCCAAGTACGGGGGGCAGAGATCGTTTCCGATCGACGTCATCACTGACGTCGAATTTGGCCGACTCCCACAGAGCACGATCGGTCGCTATGCAGCAGTCATGTTTCCGGGGCACACGGAGTACTACACGACGGCGATCTTTCAACGAGCCCGCCACTACGAACTACACGGTGGCAACTTTATCTACGGATCAGCAAATGGGTTCTATGCGTTGACACGGATTGAGGGCAAACACGTGCGGTTGATCGCCCGGCCCCACGACACGCCAAAACAGAACGCCTCGCTGATCACCGGCGTCCAATACACCGGGTGTTGTTGGGTCGGTGGCGGGCCAGGTCCACTAATCGCGACCGCGTCGGCCTTCAAGCGTGCGCCATGGGTGTTCGAAGGTACCGCACTGAAGCCCGGATCGCCGATCACGTGGACGGGGGGCGAGATTGATGGTCTGGTTGGGTCTGTGCCAGCCAACCTCACGGTGATTGGGACGATCAAGTGGACCAACAAAGTCGATCCGCCCCAACCAGCCCAGATGGTGCTCTTCACGAACAGGGGTGGCGGTCAGGTCTTCGCGCCAGGGACGATGGGATTCGTGGGGTCACTGACGCGCAACTTCTCGGTACGGCAGATTTTCCGCAACGTCTGGCAGCACTTCGTCGACGCACCGACGCGCACCTCGAGGGCAGCACCCCGTCGAGGTGTGAGGGATTAAGGCGCGGGGCGTAGCCCGTAGATCAGACCCTTGCCGACAAGGTAGACGCGCTCGTTGTCGGCCACAATCGGCGAGTACTGGCCGTCAGGGAAGGTCCAAACAATCTTTCGCGTCGCGATATCGAGCGCGTACGTGCCGGATTCGCCAGGCTTTGAGGCACGCACACCATTCTGGCCACAGCCCGCGCACGTCGAGAAGTACAAAAGTCCGTTCATTAGCGTCGGTGCACCATGCACAGCACCTGGCGTCTCAACACGCCAGAGTTCGCTGCCGGTACCCGCGTCGTAGGCGATGATGAAGCCGTCGTACGTACCGATGTAGATCACATTTTCTGCCGCGACTGCCGCGGTATAGACATACGTGCCCGCCGCTTTCGCCCACAAGAGCTTGCCCGTCTTTGCGCCAAACGCGTACATCCAGCCATCCGTGTTACCAACAAACACCCGGCCATAGGCCACCGTTGGTGTCGCATAGAAATACTCGCGACCTGCGCCGAGCCGGGCGAGGCTCTGTGCGCGCCAGCGAACCGCGCCCGTCTTGGCATCGAATGCGTACACGCTGCCGGCGTTCGTTCCGATCACGACTGCTGGTGTGCCCCCCGTCTGGGTCGCGTCGGCATACGTGGGTGAGGAGGTGACTTGTCCGTCTGTCTTCGTTTCCCATTGGAGCGCCCCGGTCTTTGCATCGAACGCAAAGACCGTGCCATCCCAGGCACCGACGTAGACAATTCCCTCAACGACAAGTGGTGAGGTCTCGATCGATGGTGTCTCCACGGACCAAATGCGCTGACCCGTCACGGCGTCCCACGCGGCCAGAAAACCAGTGCCATCAAGTTCTTCCTTTGGGCACGGATATCTCTGCTGGAAAGCCGCATAGACGATGCCATCGGCGATCGCGGGCGACGCAGCCGAGCAGTGCCCTGTGGGCTTGTGCCAGAGGCGCTTGCCCGTCGCGGCGTCGATCGCGAAGAAGCGACCGCGAAGGTTTGCAACGTAGAGGCGCCCGGCCTCGACGACGGGCGGAAACTCCAGCAATCCTAGCGCATGGAAAAGCCATATTTGGGTGTAGGGCGGCCGGTGCTGGAGGCTTGGATTCCAATGGGTGCGGCCCGCATCAAACCCGTAGGTGGGCCAGGGCATCGCGATCGGAGCGATGGTCGTGGTCGCCGTCGTGGTCGCCGCGGTGGTCGTCGAGGCAATGTATTCCTCGGTCGTGTTCCCGCCGATCTCGGTGGGCTGTAGGCGGGCGAAGGCAAACCAGCCACCGACACCGAGAAGGACGACGAGGGCAGCCCCAGCGACCAGAATTCGCCGCCAGCGCGGATGCTCATTGCGCTGCGTCACAGACGCATAATACAAGAAGGGTTGCGCGATTTTCAGTCACGGCTGGGTGTTCTAATCGCTCGGTTCAACGTGCTTGCCCCGCCGTAAAGGCCGACCGACGAGCCCTTCGTTCCCGCCCAGGTTGCATCCAAAATTCGTGCTGTGCCCCGCCTAAATTCTTTCGGCGGCTACACTCCGCGCGTGAGCACACCTAACCCCATTCGCGCCCGTGGGCCGATCGACCTCGCAAAGGTCGAGGCCGCCGCCAGCGATATGTTGCGCGCGCTCGGCTACGACCTGACCGACGAATCGCTGCAGGACACGCCACGCCGCGTCTCGCGGATGTACGAGGAACTGCTGACGGTCAAGCCCTTCGAATCGACGACGTTTCCGAACGATGGTGAGTACGACGAGCTCGTCGTCGTCCGCGATATTCCCTTCCATGCGCTCTGTGAGCATCATCTGCTGCCGTTTACAGGTGTCGCGCACGTCGGGTACATCCCTGGGCCACGCATCGTCGGATTGTCGAAACTGGCGCGCGTCGTCGATATGTACTCGCGTGACCTGCAGGTGCAAGAGCGCATGACGGCGCAGGTTGCCAATTGGCTCGAACAGCATCTCGAGCCGCGTGGCGTCGGTGTCGTGCTCGAAGCAGAGCATCTCTGCATGACGGTGCGTGGCGTTCGTGCACCGGGCAGCCGCACGACAACGTCGTCGGTGCGCGGCCTGCTCCGGCACGACCCGCGTACCCGTGCCGAGTTCTTCGCGCTCGTCGGTGCGTCGAGCGGCACCTAGTCCGATGACGATCCGTCGCGCCTGGCTCTGGATCGCCGGAGCCGTCGTCGCCGACGGCATCTTGAGGCTGCGGTTTCTGAATGTGCCGCTGAACGTAGACGAGGCTGGATTCGGTGCCGTGACGCGCACCTGGGCACGCGGCTTTGCTCTCTATGGTGAGGTGGCCTGGGTCGATCGACCACAGGGACTGCTCGGGCTCTACCGCCTCGCGCTCATGTTCGGCGATGAGTGGGCGATCCGCACGCTGGCACTGATGGCCGGCATTGCGCTCGTGCTTGCCCTCGCTGTGATTGCCTGGACGCTTGGCGGGCCGCGCGCCGCCGTCATCACAGCGTGGTTGATGGCTGTGGTCGGCCCCGCACCACACATCGAGGGTTTTACTGCCAATGGCGAACTGCTCGGCGGTGCCGTCGCGGCCGTCGCGATCGCGATCGCGTTTCGGTGGAGCGACTGGCCGCGCACCTGGCTTCTGCTGATCGCTGGGATCGTCGCCGGCTTCGCGCCACTCATCAAACAGTCGGCCTTTGATGGCGTTGTCGTCGTCGGGGCCATCGTGCTCGTAGTTGCCTATCGGGAGCGCGACTGGGTGCTCGGCTTTGGTCGACTCGTCCTGCTCGCAATCGGTATTGCGATTCCGTGGGCGTTGGCGATTATCGCCGCCGCCTTCTCGTCGCCGGGAGTCAGTGGCTGGTGGTATGCGATCTACGGCTATCGCTCCCAGACCGAATCGCTGTTCTCGGGCGACATTGGTTTTCGTCTCAACCTGTTCGTCAACTCGATCCCATGGATGCTTGTCGACGCGGGGCTTCTGATCGCGCTCGGCGTTCTTGGCCTGATTGCCATGCGTCGCGAGCGCTGTCTGTTTGTACCGCTCGTGTGGCTCGGCGCCTGCTCGCTTGGCTTCCTGATCGGCGGGCTGTATCACCCGCACTATTGGGTCCAGCTCTTGCCACCATTTGCATTGTTCGCTGGCATCGGTGGAGTCTGGCTCTGGGAGAACACCTCTCCAAAGCGCGGCCTAATCGTCGTTGTTGCCGCCGCTGGCATTCCACTGATCGCCGCCTTGCCCATCTATCTCGCGTCGAGTCCCGAGCTGGCGAGCGCTCGCTCAACAAACGATCCGCGTGTGATCTCGGCGATCACCGTCGGCAATCAGATTGGACAGCTGACGACGCCCGACCAGCGGATCCAGGTGCTGTGGGCGAATGCGGCGATCTACTGGTATGCCGACCGGATCCCCGCCACTCGCCTCCTCTGGTACCGCAACATCGAGCGCATCCCCGGCGCCAGCCAACACGTCGTGGATGTCGTTACTGGCCCGACGCCACCGGCAGTTGTGGTCGGCTACCAGCCCGTCAACGCGCTCGATCCGAGCGGCAAGATCCAGTCTGTGCTCGACGCGGTCTACACACAGACCCCAGTCGACGGTATCCCGGTCTGGCGTAAAAGCCCCTAAGCGCTAGTGCCCTAGAAACGGTCGGATGATCGCCATCCGCCGAGCAGTACGAGCAGCGCCGGCATCCTCAGCACGATCTGACGAACCCATGATGCCGACGATTGCGCGGCTCGCAATCCAGCGCAGCGGCTCGGGCTCCCACTTGCGAACCGGGTGGTTGACCCACGGCATCTTGGTCAGTTCGGTCTCGCGGCGGAGGATCAGATCGGCGAGCGTGCGGCCCGAGATGCTCGTTGCTGCGACGCCGTGTCCGGAGTAGCCGCCCGCAAAGGCGAGGCCGGTTGCAGGGTCGTGCGTGACACTCATCGACCAGTCGCGCGGCACGCCAAGCGCACCGCCCCAGTGGTGGGTAATCGCCGCGCCGCGCGTAGCGGGAAACGCCGAGTAGAGCGTGTTCGTCAGCCGAGCCTTGACGCCGTCATGGCGCTCGTAGGCCTCGTCGACCGGCGAACCGAGACCATACGGAGCGCCACGCCCGCCGATCGCGATGCGGTTATCGGTCGTGCGCTGCGCGTAGAAGAAGAGGTGATGCGCGTCGGAGATCGTCTCGCAGCCATTCCAACCGAGCTCGTCCCAGACGGCCTGCGGGAGCGGCTCCGTGGCGATCATCAGCGAGTAGAGCGGCAGGTAGGTGCGCGACTGCTGCTTGAACTGCACGGTGAAGGCCTCGGTTGCACGCACGACGTGGTCGGCGCGGACGGTGCCGTGCTCCGTCACCACACGGCCGGGCTCGATGAAGCGCGCAGCAGTCTGCTCGTAGATGATGCCGCCCTTGCGCTCCACGGCATCGGCGAGACCGCGCACGAGGCGGGCCGGATTGACACGTGCGCCGTGCGGTGTGAAAGACGCGAGCCGTGCATCGGCAATCGCGACACGCTCGGCGATCTCGGCTGGGCTCAGCGCGCGAACATCCTCTTCGCCCCAGCCCCACTGGCGGTGATGGTCGATGGAGGCGCGGACACGCTCTTCCTGCGCCGCGGTCCGCGCGACGCTCAGAATGCCGCCCTTGACGAAGCCACAATCGATCTGCTCCTGCGCGACCCGCTCGCCAATCCAATCAACGGCCTCCCAGGTTGTGCGCTCGGCCTGCCGCACGGCCTCGGCACCACTGTGCTTGGCCCAGTCCTCGGCGACACCCGCGATGCCCCCCGAAACCCAGCCACCATTGCGACCCGACGCGCCAAAGCCCGCGACCTCGCGCTCGATCACGCGCACTCGCAGCGACGGATCGGCATCGAGCAGGGCATACGCAGTCCAGAGACCGGTCATGCCCGCGCCAACAATCGCGACATCACAATCCGTGTCGCCCTGCAGCGCGGGGCGCGGCCGAATCGGGCCGGGAAACGTATCGAGCCAGAGGCTGCGGTCGCGGATATGGCGCTCGTCGCTCACGGCGTCGGCACCTTCGGCACGTTGGCGGCGGCGGCTGCGACGGCCGCGCGCTCGTGGTCCCAGAGCTTTGTGCTCGACTCGCCACCAAGCGTGCCGTCTGGCACGCCGCCATCGAGGCCACTCAGCGTCTCGACAACACGCAGGCCGCAGTACGGCGTGTACATGTCGGAGTAGCCGCCCTCGTGGATGATCACGAGCCGACCACCACAGAGGCGGTCGGCAGCGTCCATCAACAGCTGGGTGAAGACGCGATAATCCTCGGCCGTCAGATCCATCCGCGCATTGATGTCGAAGCGATTCGCATCGAGGCCGCTGGCGATCAGGATCAACTCGGGCTGGAAGCGCTCGAGCGCGGGGATCACCACATCGATGAACGCGAGCTCGTACGGCTGGCGGCCGCCACCGGCCGGCAGCGGAATGTTGAGGGTCGCGCCGATACCGTGGCCATCGCCGATGTCGCCGACGAGGCCGCTACCGATCGGATAGTTGTTGTCCTGGTGCAGCGAGATCGCCAGCACGCTCGGGTCGTTATAGAAGGCGTGCTCAGTGCCGTTGCCGTGGTGGACATCCCAATCCACGATCGCAACGCGCTTGAGGCCGTGGTCGAGCTGTGCATGGCGAGCGGCAAGCGCCGTGTTGGCAAAGATGCAGTAGCCGCGACCAAGGTCGTATTCGGCGTGGTGCCCGGGCGGGCGCACGAGTGCATAGGCGTTATCGATCGTGCCCTCAAGGACAGCCGCGACCGCGTTCATCGCACCACCCGCTGCGAGCAGCGCGATCTCGTACCCACCACGGCCAAACGGCGTCTCCTCGCCGGCATCGCCACCCGTCGTGTCGCTCAACTCTTTAATGCGCGCGATGTAGTCGCGGTCGTGCAGACGCGCAATCTCATCGACCGTGGCCAGACGCGACGGCACATCAACGAGCTGAGGCGTAATGCCCGCAGCGTCGAGTAGGTTCTTAAAGCGACGCTTGCCTTCGGGAGTCTCAGGCGATGGCATTGGTTGAAACAACGCCTCCTGCGGCAGCCAATCGGCATAGCCGCGACTGTCAAACCAGACGTACTTCTCATCCCACACAAACCCGGTGCGCGTCATCGTGCATTCCTCCCGTCGATAGAGGGCAGCGTAGCCTGTTTTTGGGTTCGTTTCAGAACCGCGCTAGCGCCCGGTGATGCTGAAGTGCTGCGTGTCGAGCGTGCTGCCCGACCAGGCGCCACCCCAACCCCAACCCTCAGCGGCGAAGGCTTTGACGACCTTGTCGCCCGGCAGGATCTGCAGCGGACTCTTGCGCTTCGTACGATCGATGTACTGCCACGAGGCCTTGTGGAAGACCTTGCCATTCTCGATCCACGGATTCTCAATCGGGTTGATGTCGATCGCGCGGCCGTAGGCGTGGTTCGACCAGTTGCTCGACCCAGTCGCCGCACGACAGTTAAAAGCGGACGTGTTGTTCGCCTCGATCGACTCCCAATCATCGCCACCGTACTTGTCGACGGGATCCATACGCGCGATTGGGTAGTCGAGATTCCAGAGGCGCTTGAGGATTCGCTTGATGGCCGGAGCAACGTCGCGATGCACGATCAACTGCCCCGTCGCTGTTCCACCCTCGGGGAGGTGGTGCGTCGAGGTAATCAGCCGCAGCGAACCAAAACCAACCGGACAACCCTTGTGCCACGAGACGCCTGTCATGGTCGTGCGCATCTCACGAGGTATTGGCGTGACCTTGGCGCTGAAGCTGTCGGCCTGCGCGACTGGAGCAATCAGCGCGGCGACAACCAGCACGAGGCAGAGGAGGGCGATGCGCTGCACCCCCTCACTCTGCCTCATCGTGCGGCGGATCGTCGTGTCTTAACGGCGGTGCAACGCGAACATCAGCTGTTTGCCACCAACGACGGCGAGGCTGAATTTCTTTTTGGACGGCTTGCCCTTCTTTGGCGTGACCATCAACGTGCCCTTGCAGGTACCGGCCTTGAGGCCCTTGATCGCCTTGCCGACGACCTTGCAGATCTTTGGCGTCGAAACCTTGGCCGACAGTTTCGAACCGGAGGTCTTGAGGCTATATCCACTCGCAATCGCTGCAAACGAGACGGTCTTACCGACCTTCACCGATGGAGCCTTCGAGCCCTTTTGAGTGGTGCTTGCCAACGCAGATGCGCGCGTGACTCGAAACTTCGGTGCAGAGAAAGAGATATTGGAGATCGTCAGGAATTGGCCATCTGAACCATTTCCCGCAGCAGTCCATGGGGCCCACGCCGTACTAAACGTGCCTGTATCTCCCGTGCGGGCGATAGCCAGGATCGCTGGGTCGAAAGCGGCGACCGAGGTGCCAAACAGGGTCAAGATGTTTGAGGGCAAGAGCGCATAAAAGTTGCCAGTGCGCAATGTGCCATCGGCGTTGAGATGCGGTGCAGCGGCGGCGTAGGTCAGCGTGGGGGCACTGCCAGCCTGGATCGGCGTCGTTTCGAGCGAACCAATGAAAGCCGAGGATGTGCCAAACAGCACGCCAGCCAGCCCGACATCGAGGGTGGTGTCCATCGAGAGGAGCAGGTTTGGTTGCAGTACCTCACGGCTGGCTTGAGCGATATCACAGGTCGAGACGGGGATCTGCGAGCAGCCACCCGATGTCATCACGGGCATCGTCTTCGGCGTGAACTTCACGTGCGCGTCACCGGCGGTCGGCGAGACTGGTGTCGTAGTGGACCAATAGTTCGGGACGCCGTTAACCCACGACCAACGGAGCGTGGCGTATGTACTGCGGATACCGACGATGAGGTCAATTACCGAATCCGAGGTTACGCTCGGTGTCGATGACGAAGACGTCGTGAAGTCGTAACTCCAGCTGTTCAGTGACGTCTCATGGACGAGCGAGACCGTGACGCGATTCGGAGTGGCGTAGCAAACACCCCCCACAGGCGTCTGACCAGGCTGGCAGCTATTGGTGGGGCTGACAACGGCATAGACATCGCTGCCATTCAGTGCGAGCGGGCTCGCAACACCTGCCGTGTTATCAATGATGACGGTCGTCGTGCCACCGTTTGTAACTGAGAGGTACCGCACGTAGGGGCGATTGGCGACACCAGGTGTGGTCTGATCCCAGCCTCCGCACTGGCTTGTTACTCCGACATCAAGACAGTTGCCATTCTGGAACGTCTGGCCTGAGGTGTTCGCTGTGTCGGCAGCGGCGCTCCCCGCAGTCATCAATGCACCCAGCGCTACCAAGAACGCGAGTACCGATGTTCGGCATATTTTGCGCACGAGAACTCCTTATGGGGCGTTCCTATTGAGACAACTGTAGCGCACGTTTTGACGTTCGCAAAGGGACGCGGTGGAAGTCTCGTTACTGCGTAATCTGGCTCACAACACGGATTCCAACCAACGCCAACGGGTTTTCCAGCGTCGAAAGATCGCCCGGATCCTCATCGAGCAGGACGGCCCGCACGGCGCGGCGCACGATCTTCTGGCTGCGCGTCTTCGGGAGCTCTGTCACCGCGAGAATGCGCTCGGGGCGGAAGGCCGGGCCGAGGTCGCGCTCGACCGCGTGGCGTAGCCGAAGTGCAAGTGCATCATTGAAGGGCTCCGAGCCATTCAACACGACAAAGCAGTGCACAGCCTCGCCCTTGATGGGGTGGGGGATGCCAACCGCGCAGGCCTCCGCGACGGCAGGGTCGGAGACGAGCGCCGACTCGAACTCGGCCGGGCCGACCCGCTTGCCGGCGATGTTGAGCGTGTCGTCCGAGCGACCATGCAAAAACCACTCGCCGTCCTGCTCGTGCGTCGCCCAGTCGCCATGCGTCCAGACGCCGTCGTAGCGATTCCAGTACGCCTCGAGGTAGCGATCGGGTGCATTCCACAGGCCACGCGTCATGCTCGGCCAGGGGCGGCGGATCACGAGCTCGCCGACCGCATCGACGAGCGAGTTGCCCTCGGGGTCGAGCACATCGACGTCCATGCCCGGGATTGGGCGGCCCAGCGAGCAGGCAGTCATCGGCAGCGTCACATCGCAGCCGAGAATGACCGCGCCGATTTCTGTGCCGCCGGAAATATTGACGATCGGGATGCGGCTGTCGCCCACGACGCGAAAGAGCCAGGTGTACGGCTCGGGATTCCACGGCTCGCCTGTTGAACCGAAGGCGCGCAGTGCCGAGAGGTCGACCGAACGCGGCAGCTCATCACCGTGGCTCTGTAGCGCGCGGATCAGGGTTGGCGAGATACCGAGGAAGGTCAGGCGATGACGCTCGGCGAGTTGCCAGAGCCGCGCGGGGTCGGGCCAGTCGGGCGCGCCATCGAAGCAGACCATCGTGATGCCCGAGGCGTGCGCGCCGATCGTGATCCACGGGCCCATGATCCAGCCCATATCGGTAAACCACATCGCGCGATCGTCCGGCCGCAGATTCGCAGCAAGGCGCGCCTCCAAGGCGAGCTTGACGAGCAGGCCGCCGTGGACGTGGACGGCGCCCTTTGGCTTGCCGGTCGTGCCCGACGTGTAACAGATCAAGACGGGACGCTCGCTGTCGACCCAGACCGTCTCGCAGGCCGCACCGTCGTGGTTGGCGATCAGCGTGGCGTAGTCGTGGTGGGCATGGTTCAAGCCGTCGACGATGATCGCGTGGGTGACAGGCGAGATCGCCATCGCCTCCTCGACGGTGGCGCGTACCGGAACGGTTCGACCGCGGCGAGCACTCTCGTCTTGGGCGATCACGACCTTGACAGCACAGTCCTCGAAGCGGGCAGCGATTGCGGAGGCCGAGAAGCCCGAGAAGATCGGCACGGCAATTGCGCCGATCCGCGCGGTCGCGTAGATCGCGGCTGTCGCCTCAACGCCCATCGGCAAAACAACGGCGACGCGGTCGCCCTCACCGACGCCGAGACTCTGGAGCGCCAGACCGAGTCGGCCGACCTCGTCCCACAACTCGGCAAACGTGCGCGTCTCGACCGAGCCGTCCTCATGCTCGACGACGATCGCCTCGTGTGCGCCGCGACGCTCCGCATGCTTGCCAACACACGACCAGGCGAGGTTGAGTCTGCCGCCACCAAACCACGTTGCCCATGGCAGACCAGCCGAGGTATCGAGCACGGTCGTCCACGGTGTCTGCCAGTCGAGCTCGAGCCAACGTGTCGTCTCGTCCCAAAACCGTTCGGGCTCGGCGAGTGCGAGCGCCAGCACGTCCTCATACGTCTCGACCCCAAGGTGCCGCGCGAGCGCCGTCGACTGCGCCAACTCAATCGTCTCGGCGTCAGGGATCCAGAGGTGCTCGCTCACGCGGGCATCCTACGTGCTGGCCGCAAGGTCGGGTGCCCCAAGCGCGATCCAGGTCCGCTCGCGATCCCAGGGAGGACATGACAACCGCGCGGATGTGGTGTCCTCCCCTCGGAGTGACGCGTGTGAGGTACGTGGCGTTGACTCGGGGGAGGACACCACATCCGCGCGGTTGTCATGTCCTCCTGGAGTGGCGTGCCTGAGTTGATCGCGCGCTAGCGCCGAACCGTTGACGCGGCACCTGCGATAGTGCGGGCGTGGCCGGCGCGATCACCATCGGACGAACAATGCCCGCGTGTCTGCGTGAGCGCTCCTTTGCGCTGCTGCTGACGGGCCAGGCCTCCTCGATCATCGGTGATTCGGTTTCGATGATCGCTTTGCCATTCGCGATCCTCGCGATGGGTGGCTCGGTGGGTCAGGTCGGCGCGGTGCTTGCGGCGCGTGCAATTCCGAACGCGATCCTGCTCTTGGTTGGTGGTGTCTGGGCCGATCGTCTGCCGCGGCGACTCGTGATGCTCGCGAGCGACATCATCCGCGGCCTCTTGATGTTTATCGTCGCTGCAGCGTTGCTGCTTGATGTTGGGGGCATCTGGGCACTGATCGTGCTGATGGCGCTCTACGGTGCGGCTGAAGCGTTCTTTCGGCCAGCCCTGAGTGGCATCGTTCCGCAGACCGTATCTGCCGAAAATCTGCAAGAGGCGTATGGACTGCTCTCGACAACACCGGCGCTTGGTATTGCAATCGGCGGTGCGGTTGGTGGCATTTCCGTTGCGGTGCTCGGTCCGGCGGGCGCGATAGCCGTTGACGGGTTGACGTTTGTGATCAGCGCGATCTGCCTGTCGTTCATGCGCACGCGCGGGGTGCCAGCGCCGTGGCGGAATCGGAACTTTCGGAAGGACCTTGCCGCTGGTTGGCGCGAATTTTCGTCGCGCACCTGGCTGGTCGTCATTGTCGGAGGAGAGGTGCTCTACGCGCTGTTTGTGATGCCGTCGATCTACGCGATTGGGCCGGTGATTTCTGACGAAAAGTTGAACGGCGCGAGCTCATGGGCGGCCGTTATTTCTGGCTTTGGAATTGGTTTCTTGATCGGCGGGCTGACGGTAATGAAGCTGCGTCCGGCGCGTCCTCTGGTGCTGTCGTACCTGCTCTGTATTCCCTTTGCTGGATTCCTCGTAGTCTTGGCAATCACGCCCGCTGTGGCGTTGATTGCATTGGCCGCGATCGTGGCCGGTGCGGTGATTTCGATTTCGGGCACGCTGCTCGAGACGACGATTACCCGCGAGGTGCCAGCCGAACATGCGATCGCGCGTCGGTTCGTTCCGTACGCTCGGAAGCGTCGCGATGATGCCGGTTGGTATGGCGATGGTTGGTGTGACGACGGGTTTTCTCACCACGTCTGGTGCCATCTGGCTTGGCGCAATCGCGGTGCTTGTCAATGTCGTGATGGTGCTTGCGACGCCCAGTGTGCGAGCGCTTCGGGGCACGTATCCAAAGCCCGGCGAAACGCCTCCTGATGTGGCGCCGAAGCCCGAAGTGGTTTCTGAGTCGAACGTCTAGTGATCGACAAGCAGACACTTCGTGGCGAGGTTCGCGCGCGACGGGTTGCCCGGTCGGAAAGCGACTTGGCTGGTTGGGCGTTGCTGCTTGCAGCCCATGCGGAGCAGGTGCCTGGGCAGACGCTGACAGCGTTTGTCGGAGCGGGCGGCGAGGTTCCGACATTGCCGTTGCTCGACGCATTGGTTGCGGCTGGTCGTCGCGTGCTCCTGCCGATCACGTTGTCTGACATGGATCTCGATTGGGCCGAGTACACCGGCGCAGCCGATCTGGTGCCAGCGGCGTTCGGCCTGCTCGAACCGACGGGTCCGCGCCTGGGCCTCGATGCGATCGATCAGGCCGACACGATCCTCGCGCCCGCGCTCGCCGTCGACCAGTCTGGTCTGCGGCTTGGTCAGGGTGGAGGCTGTTACGACCGTGCCCTACCGCGTGCGCACGGCCTCGTGATCGCCGTCCTCGCCGACGACGAAATCGTTTTGAGCGTCCCGGTCGAGCCGCACGACCGTCCTGTCGACGCAGTCTTAACACCAAGCGGTGGCCTGATGCGTTTTCCTCGTGCCTGACGCTAATGCTGCTCAGGCGACATTCTGGGCCCGGGCCCAAAATGTCGCCTGTACGATCTGCGCATGGCGGACTTAGGCGAACGTGGCGGTCGGAATGCGGAACAGGAGGCGTTTTACGCCGAGCTGAAGGAGCAGCGGGGGCGACTCGACGGGCTCTACGGGACGCTCGTGTTGCACCGCGGACTGGCCGAGATGATGCTCGAAATTGGTCGGTTCTATCGGACCGCCGCGACGGTGCCAGATCGCTATCGCGAGGCGGCGACGCTAGCCGTGGCGACCGAGACGAAGTGCGCGTACGTCTGGTCGAAACACGAGCCGACCGCGCGCAATGCGGGCTTGCCTCAGCCCGCGATTGAGGCGCTGCGCAATGGCCAGTACGACAGCAGCGAGCTGTCGCCGCACGAACGCGATGTCGTAGCGCTGACCCTCGAAGCACTCGCGCTCCACTCGATCCCCGCCGACCTCCAAGAGCGCATCGCCGACGTCTACGGCGTCGAAGGCGTGCTCGAGTTGAGCGTCCTCGCGGGTGTCTATCGCATGATCGCCGGCTACCTCACCTCGATCGATGTGCCGCTTCCCGATGATGGCCGCGATCCCTGGGGCCCAGACCCCGGCCCAGGACTCGGCGGCGCCTAGCCACCAATGTCCAGAAGGGGTCAGGCACTATCTGGACATCGAGCTCGCTGGACTGTCTAGGTGGCGTCTGGCCACTGCTGGCGAATGTCCAGATAGGGTCTGGCCCCTTCTGGACATTTAGAGCGCGGGGCGGCGGTCGGCCCAGGGGCGGACACGCTCGACGGTCGCACCGATCTGGAGTGCGACGTCGTCGCGATCTTTGCGCGTGATGATCTGGAGGCCGATGGGGAGGCCGTCGTCGGACCAGCCGGCGGGGACGCTGAGGGCTGGGCACGGGCTCGTGAAGTTGAACTGACTCGTCATATCGAGTGCGTGGTAGCGACCATCAGGCTCGGTGCGGTACTCGCCGTACTCATCCGTGTCGATCGGCAGCGGCAGCTGCGCCATCGTCGGACAGAGCAGCGCGTCGTAGTTGCGGTGCACGGCCGCCAGCTTGGCCCAGGCCGCGTTGCGCGAAATCTCGAGGCGCTTGAACGTGACGGCATCCATCTTGAGGCCGTGTTCGATCAGGCGCTTGACGGTGGGGTCCATCTTGTCGCCAAACTCGGGCAGCGTGTGACCAAACCAGGCGGCGAGATAGACGCTCCAATGTTCGCCCCAGGCGTCGGCCACCTCGCGCGTCCAGCCGAGTTCGACCTCCTCGACGATCGCGCCGGCATCCGCAAGGGCGGCGGCAGCGGCGAGCACCTCGCGCTCGACCTGGCTATCGACGACGTAGTCGCCGAGGTCCATGTCGATCGCGAGTCGCAGTCCGCGAACGTCGCTCGCAATCGGCGCAGTCCAGTCGATCGTGGCCGTCTGCGAGAGCGCATCGCGATCGTCGTAGCCGGCGGCGGCGAGCAGGAACAGGCGGGCGTCATCGATCGTGCGGGCGAGCGGGCCGAAGTGGTGGATCGTGTCCCAGCTCGATGGCACCACATCGAGGGGGATGCGTCCAAACGCGGGCTTAAGTCCAACCAGCCCGCAGTAGCTGGCGGGGATTCGCACCGAGCCGCCCATGTCGGTGCCCTCGGCGAGGGGCACACAGCCCGTCGCGACTGCGACAGCAGAGCCACCCGACGAGCCGCCCGGGTTGAGCTCGGGATTCCAGGGGTTGCGCGTTGCGCCCCAGAGCGGGCTGCGCGTAAAACTCGAATAGGCAAACTCGGGCGTGTTCGTCTTGCCGACCACGATCGCGCCGGCCGCGTGCATCCGCTCGACGATCACGCTGTCGTAGTCGGGCACCCAATGCTCGTGCGAGTACGACCCGAGCGTCGTGCGATCGCCCTTGGTGGCGGTCAGATCTTTGATCGCGATCGGCACGCCGTGGAGTGGGCCGAGCTGCTTGCCATCTGCGACGGCCTGGTCGGCACGATGCGCCTGCTCGAGGGCGCGCTCACCGAAGACAAAGCAGAAGCAGTTGAGTTGCGGATTGATCTCGGCGATACGATCGAGCGAGCTCTGCACGATTGCGACCGACGAGGTCTCACCCGACGCGATCTTTTGCGCCATCGCACCAGCGGTCAGCGTCCAGAGCGGCGTGGTCACGCTGCAGTCTCCCGCGCCACGGCAAGGAAACGGTCAAAGAGTTCGCTGCGCCACCCGCGCGATTCGGCACACCCCTTGACGACCGTGGCCTTGAGGACCTCCGGCGTGAGTCCCGTTATCTCGGCGGCACCCGGATGGTTCGACTGCCAGAGGTCAAACACGTCTGGCTCGACTTCGGGGTGGAACTGCAACCCCCAGGCCGACGCCCCGAAGCGGAATGCCTGGTTTGGTGCTGCGGGAGAAGACGCGAGGAGCGTCGCGCCTTCAGGCAGCTCGAAGACGTCGCGATGCCAGGACAGCGAGCCGGATGGGGCCCGCAGTGCGGCGAGGACCGGATCGTTGGCAGCCTCTGGTTCGGGCGAAATCTCGTACCAGCCGTATTCGCCCACGTCGCCGATGCGCACCTCTGCGCCGAGCGCACGCGCCAACACCTGTCCGCCGAGGCAGACACCAAGGATGGGGGTTTCGTCCTCGATTGCCCGCAACAGCAGGTTTTCGACGCCGAGTAGCCAGGGGTAGGTCTCGATGTCGAAGGCGCTCGGATTGCCGCCCATCGCCACGATTGCGGAATAGTCCGAGGGGTCGAGAGCACTGAGATCGTCGCTCCAGGCATCGGTCGACACACGCTCCATCCCCGCATGATCAATCCGGTCGCCCAGCAGTCCGTGTCCGGGCAGCTTGGCGTCCTGTTCGATAATCAAGACCGGGCGCATGACGCGTACCGTAGCGCGCTGGCTGTTTCCCATCCGGAATCACTCGCTTACGACCCGTTTGGCGCACGGCCACGATCCTCACGCGCAGCCCGTGCGCGAGATTGATACCCTCCCCGGCATGAACGCAGCCACTCTTCGCCTCGCCGCCATCCCGCGTACCGGTCTTCTGGCCGACACCCTGCTCGTTGTCGGAGGCGCGTTGTTTCTCGCGCTGTGTGCGCAGATCTCGTTTGCACTTCCGTTTACGCCGGTGCCGATCACGCTGCAGACGTTTGGTGTGCTGTTGATGGGCGCGTCGTACGGTGCGGTTCGCGGTGGTCTGACGGCCGCGCTGTATTTGCTGATGGGCATTGTTGGCATACCGGTCTTTGCGGATCGTGCGCATGGTCTCGACGTGGTGATTGGCGCCACGGGCGGCTACCTGATCGGATTCGTTGTCGCTGCCGTGGTCGTTGGCATGTTGGCTCAGCGCAAGTGGGATCGTCGCTTCTCGTCGGCCGTGACGGCGATGTTGACGGGCACCGTCATCATCTACGCGTTCGGACTCGTCTGGCTGAAGGTCGACCAGGGTCTCGACGTGGCTACGACTCTCGAGTACGGCCTCTATCCGTTTGTGCCGGGCGATCTGCTCAAGCTGTACTTGGCTGGTGCGTTGCTGCCGGGTGCGTGGCGGCTGATTTCGCGCCTGCGCGGCTAGCCGTAGCGCGCGCTCGTATCGGGCGAGCATCGACGACTGTAGGATCTCCAGCATGGAGGCGCTCCCCACTACCGCAGACGTGGTCATCGTTGGTGGTGGCTCAATCGGTCTGAGCACGGCGTACGCGCTTGGCTTGCGTGGCGTCTCATCGGTTGTGCTCGAGCGCGGCCTGATCGGCGTTGGCGCCTCGTCGGGCACCGCCTGCATGGTTACGCCGAGCCACGCCGAACGCATGGCATCGCCCACCTCGTTGCGCGAAGGCGTGCGCCATCTGTTTGATGCGGAGGCACCACTCAAGTTGCGGGGCCGCCCGAGCGAGCTGGCCTGGATCGCCCGCTTCACTGCGGCGTCGGCCCGCGGGAACGCAGCCGACAGTGGCACCGCGCACCTGCGCTTTCTGGCACGCCGCAGCCTCGAGCTGCATCGAGCCTGGAACGACGCACTCAAGACGGGCCTGGTCGAAGAGGGCACGCTCAACGTCTGGACCGGGCCGAACGCGCACGAAGACCGTGCCGCCATCGTCGCGGACCAGCGCGCTGCGGGGATGACATTGATCGAGCTCGACGCGGCGGCTGTCGCCGAGCTCGAGCCGTCGGTGCGTAACGTCACCGTCGGGGCGCTCTGCACGGATGACGGGCACGTCGATTCGCTCGGCTTTATCCAGGCCATCGCCGCGGGCGCACGGTCTGTCGGTGCTGAGATTTGCGAGAACGTCGAGCTGATGCGCATCGATCGCAGCGGCGTTGATCTGCGGATCGAGACGACGCGCGGCGTGATGACCTGTGGGCACCTCGTACTCGCAGCCGGTGTCTGGTCACGGCATTTTGCAGATGACGTTGGCAGCGCGATTCCGCTGACGGCTGCGAAGGGGTACCACGTCGATTACGCAGGTGCGAACCCGGCGGGCAAGCGGCCCGATCTATCTGTCGGACGAGCACGTCGTCGGCACGCCGCTGGCGGGTCGCCTGCGCCTGGCGGGGACGATGGAGATCGGGACCGATCCAGATCTGATCGATGTGCGCCGTGTCAATGCGATTCGTCGCGCGGGTGAACACCACTTCGAGGGCATCGCGTGGGCACTGAGCCGGCGGCAATTTGGAAAGGCCTGCGTCCACTCAGCGCCGACAGCATGCCGCTGATCGGCCCGTCGCCACGTGATCGGCGCATCACGATTGCCACAGGACACGGCATGCTCGGCATCACGCTGGGTCCTGTCTCGGGCGAGCTCGCGGCCGATTGTGTGACGGGCGCAGCCGCTGCACCCGATCCACTGATCGATCCCGCGCGTTTTCGCTAGCGCCGGCCGAGCACGTGCATCGCGGCGCTGCGGCCTGCGATGCCACTGACCGCACCACCGCGTCGTGCGCCGCTGCCACAGAGCAGGACGCGTTCGTGATGCGTCTCGACGCCCCAACGGCCAACCTCGAGCTCCGACTCGGCCCAGGGCCACTGTAGATCGCGGTGGAAAATGTTGCCGCCGGGTAGCCCAAGCGACTCCTCAAGGTCCTGCGGACACTTGGCCTCGATGCATGGTCGGCCGTCCTGATCGAGCGCGATGACATCGAGCAGAGGCTCGGCGAGGTGCGCCTCGAAGCCCGCGAGTGTCCGCTCGAGGTACTCGGCGGTGCGCGCCTTCGAGTCGTCGGCGAAGAGGCGAGCGGGGGCGTGCAGGCCGAACAAGGTCAGCGTGTGGTACCCCTGCTGGCGTAGCTCGGGCGACAGGATCGACGGGTCGGTCAGCGTGTGGCAGTACAGCTCGCTGGGGGGCAGCGTTGGGAACTTGCCGGCGGAGGCCTGGCGATACGCAGTCTCGAGCTGGGCATAACCCTCGTCGATGTGGAGCGTGCCGGCGAAGGCCTCGTGAGGATCGCGACCGCTCTTCAGCTTGGGCAGGCGCTTGACGACCATGTTGACCTTCAGCTGGGCACCTTCGGGCGCCGGGGTGGGCGCTGCCTCGCCGAGCAGCGTCGCGAGCGTGGCGGGTGCGACGTTGGCAAGCACGACGGGGGCCGACGCTGTGTGCTCGCCGTCGGCTGCCCGCCAGGTCACCTCAGCGGCGTCGATTCCGGGTTGGATTGCGAGCACGTCGGCGCCGGTCAGGATCTCTGCACCCGCGTGGGCGGCCACGCTATGAAGCGCCGCCGAGACCGTGCCCATACCACCGACGGGGACCTTCCAGTCGCCCGTGCCGTCGCCGACGACGTGGTAGAGGAAGCAGCGGTTCTGGGCAAGCGAGTTGTCGTTGGCGCCAGCAAACGTGCCGATCAGGCCGTCGGTCAGGACGACGCCGCGCACCAGGTCGTCGTCGATGGCGTGCTCGATCCAGTCGCCAAGTGGTTCTTCGACGAGTGCATCCCAGACGTGGGGAATGTCGTGGAAGAGCGCCTTGGCGTCGGCCTTCGAGGGCAACGTGCCGAGCAGCGTTGGTGCAAGTCGGCGCGCGATTTCACTGGAGTCGGCGTAGAACTGCTGCCACTGCTCCCACGCCTTGTCGTTGCCGGTCAGTGAGCGAAACGAGCGGGCAGAGGTAGCGGCATGACGGCCGACGAGGAGGCCGGTGTCGCGCCCGTCGCGCGTTGCCGGGGTGTACGACGAGATGTCGCGCGAACGCAATTCGAGCGGCAGTGCGAGCTCGTCGATGATCTCGGTTGGCAGCAGCGAGACGAGGTAGGCGTAGCGCGACAGGCGTACATCGACGCCGCGAAAAGGGCGCTCGGAGACAGCCGCACCGCCGGTTTCGTCGAGGCGCTCGAGGACGAGCACCCGTTGCCCGGCGAGGCTGAGGTAGGCGGCTGCGGTCAGCCCGTTATGCCCGCCACCGACGATGATTGCGTCCCACTGCACAGCGTCAGCGTACTTTGCCCGGCCCGTACGTGTGGTTCGACATACCGGTGTCTGAAGGTACGGAGATCAGCAACACACACCAGCACTTCCCTAAAGGCTCGGTGCCTGTACCATTACGACCTGTGCTGCGAATGCGTTCCGCGACGCATTGTGGCCCTGACGTCTGGAGGCTCGTATGTGCGGAATTGTTGGACTCTTTGCCAAGAACCCCGAGGTAGAGGCAAACCTTGGTGCGCTGCTCGCGCCGATGCTCTTTGAGATGAGCGATCGAGGTCCGGACAGTGCGGGGGTCGCGTTCTATCGCGAACCCGTTGCCGCTGGCCACACGAAGTTGACGCTGCAGCACGACGACCTCAACTTCGATTGGAGCGCGCTCCGCAAGGGCATCAAGGAGAAGTTTGGTGCGAACAAGGGCATCGAGCGCCGCGCCAACCATGCCGTGATCGTTGCGCATGCCGAGGCCGCGCCGGTCGAGGCGTGGATCGAGGAGCGCTACCCCGACGTCAAGATCATGAGCGCGGGTGAGGCGATCGAGATCTACAAGGAGGTCGGTCGCCCCGAGGCCTTCATCGAGACGTTCGACATCAAGTCGCTCAACGGCACGCACGCACTCGGCCACACGCGGATGGCTACCGAGTCGAAGGTGACGACCGCCGGCTCGCACCCATTTTCGACGGGCCTCGACCTCTGCCTCGTGCACAACGGGTCGCTGTCGAACCACAACGGGCTGCGCCGGATGTTGCGTCGCGAGGGCATTCGCTTCCAGACCCTCAACGACACCGAGGTCGCAGCCGGTTACATGATGTGGCGCCAGCGCGAGGGTGACACCTTGACCGAGATGATGGACAACGCGTTCGAAGATCTCGACGGCTTCTACACGTTCTTGATCGGCACGCGCGATGGCTTTTCTGTCGTGCGCGATCCGATCGCGTGCAAGCCGGCCGTGCTCGCCGAGACGGATGAGTGGGTCGCAATGTCGTCGGAGTATCGCTCGATCGCGACGCTTCCGGGAGCCGAAAATGCCAAGACCTGGGAGCCGGCACCGGCCACGGTCTACTCGTGGGAGAAGGAGGCGGTGCGATGACAACTGCGACAGACGTTGAGGTTGTCGACCTCGCAACGACGCCGCTCCGTGAACTCAACCAGCGGCTGCACGACGGTGCCGCTGGGGGTCCGCTGCGCTGGCGCATCATCAACCCAAATGGCGCACACGCTGTCGCGGTTGGTGTCGACGCGCCCTTCGAGATCGAGATCGAGGGACACACCGGCTACTACACGGCGGGCATGAACAAGCACGCGCATGTGCGCGTCAACGGCAACGTGGGTGTTGGCTGCGGCGAGAACATCATGAGCGGCTCGATCCACATCACCGGCAACGCCTCGCAGGCCTGCGCGGCGACGGGTCGTGGCGGTCTCGTGATCGTCGATGGCGATGCTGCGGCACGCTGCGGCATCTCGATGAAGGGTGTCGAGATCGTCGTCAAGGGCAGCATCGGCCACATGAGCGCGTTTATGGCTCAGTCCGGTGCGCTCGTTGTCTGCGGCGATGCTGGTGATTCGCTCGGCGACTCAATCTACGAGACGCACATCTACGTGCGTGGCTCGGTCGAAGGGCTCGGCGCGGACTGCATCGAGAAGGAGCTCAAGGAGTTTCATCGCGAGGAGCTCGGGCGGCTGCTGACTGCAGCCGGTGCCGACGCCAAGGTCGATGAGTTCAAGCGCTACGGCTCCGCACGCCGTCTCTACAACTTCAACATCGACCATGCCGGCGAGTACTAGGCCGGAGGGACTGACATGAGCGATTACAACGGACAAGCCGGCGACGGCATGAATTGGCAGCCTGGTCTGCGCGAGTCGTACATCTTCGATCGCAACACGATCGAGGAGATCCGACGAGCAGCCAGCCAGGGCATTTACGACATCCGCGGCTTCGGTGCCAAGCGCAAGTTGCCGCACTTTGATGACCTCTTGTTCCTCGGTGCAAGCATGTCGCGCTATCCCCTTGAGGGCTATCGCGAGCGCTGCGATACGAGCGTCACGCTCGGCACGCGCTTTGCCAAGAAGCCGATCGAGCTGAAGATCCCGATCACGATTGCCGGCATGAGTTTCGGTGCGCTTTCGGGGCAAGCCAAGGAGGCGCTCGGACGTGGCGCCACGATGGCAGGCACGTCGACGACGACCGGTGACGGTGGCATGACGGAGGAGGAGCGCGGGCATTCCGAGATCCTCGTTTACCAGGTGCTGCCATCGCGTTACGGCATGAACCCCGACGATCTGCGTCGTGCCGACGCGATCGAGGTCGTCGTTGGCCAGGGCGCCAAGCCGGGCGGCGGCGGCATGCTGCTGGGCCAGAAGATCTCGGATCGCGTTGCGGAGATGCGCAACCTGCCGAAGGGCATCGATCAGCGCAGCGCCTGTCGTCACCCCGACTGGACGGGGCCGGACGATCTCGAGATCAAGATCGAGGAGATCCGCGAGATTACCGACTGGGAGAAGCCGATCTACATCAAGATCGGTGCCAGCCGTCCGTACTACGACACGCAGTTGGCCGTCAAGGCCGGTGCCGATGTGATCGTGCTCGACGGCATGCAGGGTGGCACGGCCGCCACGCAGGACGTCTTTATCGAGCACGTTGGCCTGCCGACCTTGGCCTGTATCCGCGAGGCCGTCGAGGCGTTGCAGGAGATGGGCATGCATCGTGAGGTGCAGCTGATCGTGTCGGGTGGCATTCGCAATGGTGCCGACGTCGCGAAGGCCTTGGCGCTTGGTGCCGACGCCGTTTCGATTGGTGTGGCAGCGATGATTGCGCTCGGCGATAACGATCCGGCCTACGCCGATGATTACGCGAAGATCGGCTCGGCAGCTGGCTTCTACGACGACTGGCACGAGGGCAAAGACCCCGCCGGCATCTCGACACAGGATCCGGAGTTGTCGAAGCGACTCGACCCCGAACTTGGTGGGCGGCGCCTCAACAACTACCTCAGGACGATGACGCTCGAGACGCAGACGTTGGCGCGTGCTGCGGGCAAGAGCGACGTGCATAACCTCGAGCCGGAGGACCTCGTGGCGTTGACGATCGAGGCCGCCGCGATGGCTCGCGTGCCGCTGGCCGGCACGGACTGGATTCCTGGCCGCTCGAAAGACGGCTTCTAGTCCTCAGCTCGCATGGTTAGCAATGTCCAGAAGGGGCCAGGCACCTTCTGGACATTGCCAACGACGCGGCGTCGCTACTGGGCGTAGGGATTGCTCGGCGGCTGGGTCAGGGTGTGGCGTTCGACCTGCAAGGTCGGGATCCCGTCGGGGGTACCCGCCGCCGCGACCCATTGGCCGGTGAGCGCAACCCACGTATCGGCCTCGAGTTTTGGACCATCGCGTGTTAAGACGCGGTAGGAGATGGCATCTGCGGCGCAGCAGGAGACGACGAAGCGCGTGAGCCACCAGGCACCAGCCGGATTTGGGGTCACGAATCCGACGAGGCGTACCTTGCGCCCGACGAGCGTCTTGCCCTGCTCCGAACCCGCGCGGGCAACGAAGTCGGGCACGCCGACCTCGACGGGGTCACCAGCGGGTAGTGGCGCGAACGCACGCGCGGTTGGAGCCGGGCTGCCGGTACTGCGTGCCGCCGAGAAGGCTCCGAGTGGTGCGGGGGCGACAGTCAGGACGATGATCAGAGGCAGCGCCAGCAGCAAGGCTGCCCGCGGCTCACCATGGTTATGCCCGTGTCCATCGTGATCGCCGTGGTCATGCCCCTCGCCCTCGTCGATCGCGACCCAGGCATCCTTGGCGACAAATAGAGTCATCAGCACCAGCACTACCGCCGCCGCGATTAGGGCAGGCAAGAAGCTCGGCTTGACATAGAAGACGTACTCTCCGCGCACAAGCAGGCGCAGCAGGAGCCCGAGCATCGCTGCCAGCAGCATGATGTGGATGGCACGGGTCAGAGCAGCACCGAGCCCACGATGACGCTCGCGATGATCGCGCAGACGAGCGTCGTTGGTGCGAAGCGCACGGCGAAGTCGCGCCCGAAGATACCGGCCTGCATGGCTACGAGTTTGAGATCGACCATCGGTCCGACGACCATGAAGGCGAGCTGTGCAGTTGGGCTGAACTGCGTAAAGCTGGCGGCGACGAAGGCGTCAGCCTCGCTGCAGATGCACATCACAACTGCCAACAGGGCAAGTGCCAGCACGCCGATGATGACCTGCTCGGCGAGCGAGTCGACCCAACTGGCCGGCAAGACGACATTGATCACCGCCGAGATTAGGCCGCCGACGATCAGGTAGCCACCGGCGTGAAGGAAGTCGTGCACAACGCCATGGCGAAACGTCAGCCAGCGCGGTCCCTCTGTGGGCTCGGTCTTTGCCGGCAGGCGGATCCAGGCGGTGCGGCCGAAGAGTACCCAGAGCCAGCCGACGACCATGGCGGCACCCAGCGAGGCGACGAGGCGCGCCAATGCCATGCGATGGTCGTTGGGAAACGCGACCCACGTGGAGGCGAGCACGATGGGGTTAACGGCAGGAGCGGCGAGCAAAAATGTCAACGCGGCAGCGGGAGGCACGCCTTTGCGCATGAGTCCGTTGGCGACAGGCACCGACGCGCACTCGCAGCCGGGCAGGAGCATTCCGGCGGCGCCTGCTACCGGCACGGCAAGTGCGCGGTTACGTGGCAGTGCGCGCTGGGCGAGATCGGCGGGGACGAAGGCAACGATCGCGGCCGACAGGAGCACTCCGAGCACGAGAAACGGTGTTGCCTGGACGATGATCGACAGGAATACCGTCGCAAAGGCGGAGATGCCGGTCGAGGCCGACCAGCCGCTGATACGCGAGCCGACGACAACAATTACTGCCACGAGGAGCAGGACGAGAGGTAGCGAGAAAACGCTGCGCACTCGTTGCCGCTTGTCGGCGTCGGGGCGGCGGCGCATGCACCGATTCTACGGGTGGCACCTGCGTGCGCTCTGCGTGTGCAGGCTGCCCTACGCCGCTAGTCTGTGGTGCATGATCACTCTCTACGGCATCCCTGGTACAGCCACGACCGCTCCGCACATGGTGCTGGAGGAGCTTGGCGTCGACTACGAATTCGTGCTCGTTGAGCGCACCGACGATGGTGTCCCGACGGCTCCTGCGGACTACATCAAGCTGAGCCCGTTCGGCAAGGTCCCGACGCTGAAGGTCGACGATCTTGTGTTGACCGAGTCGGCTGCCTGCTGCTTGCACCTCGCCGACCTGCATGCGGACAAGGGTCTAATCCCGGCGGTCGGCACGGCCGAGCGCGCCGAGACGATGCGGTGGCTGATGTTCCTGACCAACACGGTCCAGCCTGCGTTTCTGCGCTTCTTTTACCCCGCGCGCTATACGAACGACCCGAACGGGGCAGACCTCGTCCAGGCCAATGCCGTCGACGAGTTGACGGCTCTGCGCTCTCACATCAGCGGCAAGCTTGGTTCCGGTCCGTTTCTGCAGGGCAATGCGTTTTCGATTGCCGACATCTACCTCGCGATGCTGTCGTCGTGGGGGACGGAACTGCCAGGCGCTGCGAGCTGGTGGGCCGATACGACGGTTGCGGCCCATTACGACGCCGTCCTCGCCCGTCCCGGTGCCCGACGTGCCGTAGAGGAAGAGGGCGGCTCAGTCAGTACTCAGGGGTGATGATCCGGTGACGGCGTCCGTACGGCGCCGTTTGCCGACTACCTTCTAACTGATGAGCGCCCGCTCCGAGTCCCCCTCCGTCCTGTTCGCGCGCGTCCCGCTGATCCTGCGGGAGGCGGTGATCGCAGCGCTGCTGTGCCTGATTGGCGCGGTCTTGCTGAAGACGCTGACGCCATTACCGGACGACGCTTCGGCTCATCTCTATCGCGCGTTGCTCGTGCAGCGCGACGCGGTGCTGTGGGACAACTTTTGGTACGCCGGCGACTATCCCCTGATCTCCTACTCGGCGCTCGCGTACCTCCCGCAGCAGGTGGTTGGGCCGGTCACGCTTGGGTTGTTCGCCGTGGTGGCCTCGGCCGCCAGCTTTGCGGTGCTGGTCGTGCAGCGTTGGGGAGTCGCGGCGGTCTGGGGCTCTCGGGTCTTTGCGTTGCTTGCGCTCGGACCGCTCTTTACGGGCGGGTATGCCTATGCCGTCGGTGCTGCAGCGATGCTCGTCTGTCTGGTCGCGTTGCAGAACCATCGTCACGTTCTGGGAGCGTTGCTTGGAGCGGTCACGCTTGGGCTGAGCCCGCTCGCGTTTGTGTTCCTCGGTCTGATTCTCGTCGCGGTTTGGCTCGAACACCGTCGGCTCGACCCTCGCACGATCGTGGTTGCTGCCTGGCTGAGTGGGCTGGTCGTGCTGCAACTGGTGATCGGGTGGTTGTTTCCTTCCGAGGGCGTCTATCCGTTTCTCATTGGCCATCTGATCGCCGTGCTCGCGGTTTCGATCCTTGGTGTGGCGATCGCACGGCGGCGCCCCGAAGCGCATCTGATCATGTGGCTGTTGATCGTCTGGGCGGTTGGGTCGCTGCTCTTGTTTGCGATTCCGACTCCCGTGGGTGACAACTTGGCGCGGCTTCGCTACTTCGCATTTCCGATGATCGTCATCGTCGCGGGTCTTTCGTCGTGGCGACCACGGTTCCTGATCGTTGTCGCGCTGATCGCCTCGTTTGGATATGGCGCGCTGCCCGACCTCTACGACGCAGCCACGCGCACCGACTCGCGCCCGACACAACCGCAGTTTTGGCAGCCAGCCGTGGCGTTCTTGAAGCAGCATCAGACGCCTGACTATCGCGTCGAAGTTGTGCAGACGTCGGGTCGGTGGGAGGCATACTGGATTCCACAGGCGGGCTTCCCACTCGTGCGTGGCTGGTATCGCCAGGTTGATCTCGCCGAGAATCCACTGCTCTACAAGAAGCGCATCACGGCCGCTGAGTATCAGGCCTGGTTGAGGGCCCGTGCCGTCCGTTACGTCTTGCTCCCTGACACTCCGCTCGATACGGAGGGCGCGAAGTCGGAGGCAGCACTGCTGCGGTCTGGTCAATCAGGATTGACACTTGTCGAGACGACGGGGGCGTGGCAAGTTTTCGAGTTGCCAGACCCGACGCCGCTGATGACTGGGCCTGGCACGGCGACCATCACGAATCAGGGGCATGATCAGTTGACGGGCGAGGTGACTGCCCCCGGTCGGTATCTGTTGCGTGTGCGCTGGATGCCGTATTGGAACCTTGAGGGGGTTGCCGACTGCGTGGCGCCTGGACCGCAGGGTCAGACGATTGTGCGTACCACGGGGCAGGGCGGCTTTGCCTTGAAAGCCACGGAGCGGGCCGATCTTTTGGTCGAGCGGATCTTCGCTGCTCCGGCCGGCGGCGCCTGCTGAGCTAGCGGTTCGGCACACCGCAGGTTGGGATCAGCGCCTGCCATTCCGGCGTGGCGAGGCACGCCTCGGCCCACGTCTGCATCCGCGGGACCTGGCTCAGGTCGACGGGGGCGTGGACGATGCGATGCAGCACGGGCGTCGCTGCAATATCGGCGATCGTGCGGTGCCCGAGGCACGCCCAAGGGCCGACGGGGTCCAGGATCTGCATAGCCTGGTTGAGCTTCGGCACGGCCCGGTCGAACTTCTCCTGCACCTCTGCCTCGGGCGCCGCATCTTTGGCGAACATGCCGACGCCAATCACGATCCCGTACTGTGCGGACTCGTATGAGAAGAGTGCGGGGCGGACGACCAGTGCCCACAGGTCGAGGATCCAATCGATCGTGGCGCGCTCCTTGGGATCGCGCGGGTAGAGGTCCTCGCGGCCTTCACGGTCGGCGAGGTAGCGCAAGATCGTGTTCGACTCGGCGAGGTGAAAGTCGCCGTCGACGAGGGCGGGGATGCCGCCCATCGGATTGACGGCAACGTGCCAGTCGGCGCGCTCGGCCTCGAATGGCACCTCACGCACGGCGTAGTCGAGGCCCACGGTGTCGAGCATCAGCTGCGCCTTCTGACCATTCGACGAGAAGCGGTGGGTATGAAGGGTCAGGCTCAAGGCGGGCTCCTCAGGAGAAAGATTGGGGGAGGTCGCGGACGAGGCCGGAGATGGTCTTGAACTGCGGGTGGTCGGCGCTGACCATCATCTCGAACAATGCGAGCTCGACACCACTCGGCACCATGCCAGCCGCGCGCATGCGCCGGACGCCAACCTCGCGACTCGACACTGTGCGGCTCGCGATCGCGTCGAGTGCGACGTGTGCCTGGCGACCACCGCGGAGAATGTCGGCAACGGATTGCTGCACGCAGACGTGCGCCTCGATGCCACAGACAATGATTTGGTCGCGGCCAAACTGGTCGAGCTGCGCGACGACTTCGGGCGCGCCGAGCGACGAGAACGCGCGCTTCTCGATCGGCTCCACACCGGTCAGCCCCTCAGCGAGTTCTTCGATCGTATTGCCGAGGCCCTTCGGGTACTGCTCGGTGACGATGATCGGCACGTCGAGTGCGACACAACCTCTGATCAATGCATCGACGTGAGCGACCATCGCGTCCCAGCCAGCGATGTGCGGTCGAAACTTCTCTTGCACATCGACGACGAGCAGGAGGGCGCGGTTTTGGGCGAGGCTGTCGGGTACGTGACGCATGGTGGAACCGTAGCGTCGGCAGGATTTACGCGCCCCTGAGCGTACATCGCGGCGGTAGTCATTTATTGGAGGCACCATGTCCGCTGCCATGCCGGGGCTCCCCCCCGAAATCAAGACCGCGCTCGGAAAGAGCTGGAAGCTGCTGCTGACGGCGGGCATCATCTCGGTTGTGCTTGGCGCGATCGCGATCATCGTGCCGCCGCTGGCCTCCGTGACGATCACGTACCTCGTCGGCATTCTGCTGTTGATTGGTGCCGTAGCGTTCGTTGCTGAAGCAATCTCGCGTGGCTCGACAGGGCATCGCATTTGGAGTGCTTTGCTCGCCGTGTTGTACGTCTTTGCTGGCGTCTGGCTGATCATCAATCCCGTCTCGGGCACGATCACGTTGACGTGGATCCTCGCGATCTTCTTCCTCCTGATCGGCGTGCTACGCCTGATCGCTGGTATCGCGTCGCGTGGCAAGGTCCCGAATGCTGGGTGGACGATTATCAACGGTGTGCTCTCGATCCTGATCGCCGTGCTCGTGATTGGCGATCTTCCATCGTCGGCCGCATGGGCGATTGGCCTGCTCGTCGGCATCCAGCTCCTGTTCGACGGAATTGCTTTGATTGCAACGGCAATGGCGGGCAAGCAGCTCGCCGAGTCCGGCTCTAACTCGTAGGTTTCCGCGGCGCAAGCCGGGTGTGTGCGTAAGGTTCGGCGGGAGGCCCGCGACAACAGTCGCATCGGCCTCCCGCCCGATCCCTTCGCATGAGCAACCGCTTCATCCACGCCGCCGACCTCCATCTCGATAGTCCCTTCGTGGGCATCGGGACGCTGCGTGAGGGTTTGGACGACGTCATGCGCGACGCGTCGCTCGACGCTTGGGATGCGCTGATCGACTGCTGTCTCGACGAGGACGCAGCGTTTCTGGTCTTGGCCGGTGACCTCTTTGATCGTGCCGACGGGACGCCCCGTGGGCGTTCGCGTGTCCGGCGGGGCATCGAACGCCTGCACGCGGCCGGCATCCGTGTCTTTGCGATCCATGGCAATCACGACCCGCTCAGTGGCCGCTCGCCGCTGCAGGGGTTGGAGGGTGTGACCGTCTTTCGCAAGGACGTGCCGACCAGCGAGACGTTCGAGGGCCCCACGGGTCCCGTGACGGTCCATGGCGTGTCGTTCGGCAAGCGTGAGGTGACGGACAACCTGGCTTTGGCCTTCGAGCGTGGCGACGCGCCAGGTCTGCACATTGGTGTCTTGCACTGCTCACTGGGCGAGCGCGAAGGTCATGGCCACTACGCGCCCTGCAGCGTGGGCGATCTCGTCGCCGCGCGGATGGACTACTGGGCGCTTGGCCACATCCATGCCTACTCCGAAGAGAATGCCGAGCCGCCGATCGTCTACGCCGGCACGCTGCAAGGTCGATCGCCGAAGTCTGGGCGAGCGCGGCCCGCACGGAGCCGTTGTCGTCGAATTTGACGGCGATCGCGTACTGAACCATCGCCGCGTCGAGTTGGACCGCGTGCGCTTTGAGGCGATCGACGTTGCGATTGACGAGCTAGACGATGAGGCCGCGCTTGAGCGCGAATTGCGCCAGCGGGCCGCGACTATCGTGGCAGCAGCCGAAGGTCGACTCGTGCTCCTGCGCGTCACGTTGACGGGCAGGGGGCCACTCCATGAGGTGCTCGTACGCGACGACTATCTCGCCGGGCTGCGCAGCGCTCTCGACGATCAGGAGGACGCCGAGCTCGTCTGGGAGCGGATTGCCTCAACGGCTGGCCCCGCTGTCGAGCTCGACGACTTGCGGCAGTCAAATGCCTTCGCGGCCGAGGTACTGGCCGTATTTGACGAGCTTGCGGCAGATCCCGCGGCAGCGGAGCAGCTGCTCGAGGGACTCACTGCATCGTTTACCGACAGTGCGCTCGTCGGGCTGGCCACAGAGGACCCCGAAACGCGACTCGCTGTCGCGCGTGATCTCGCGCTTGGTCTATTGCTCGAGCAGGGCGGCGCAGCATGAGGATCGCGCGCATCGAGGCGATCGCCTACGGCGCCATTGCCGGACGCGTGGTCGAGCCCGAGCCGGGCCTGACCGTCATCCATGGACCGAACGAGTCGGGCAAAAGCTCGACCATGCAATTGATCCGCGGGGTGCTGTTTGGCTTTCCGCGCCTGCAGGGCGAGGGCCCGCGGCGCGAGCCGAAGGGCGGCGGCCAGCGTGCGGGGCGCATCGACATCGTCACGGACGATGGTCGCCGATTGCGGATCGAGCGTGCGGGCTCGTCGCTGACGGTGACAGACCATGAAGGCGTGCCGGTGGGCGATGCCGCGTTTGCGCATGCCCTTGGCATTGCCAGCGCGGAACTGTTCGATCGCGTGCAGACCTTCGATGCCAAGGATCTTGCCTGGATGGGGTTGCTTGACGACCCCTCGGTGCGGGCTGGCGTGCTCGCCTCGGCGGTGCTCGGCGGCGGCGCGGGGGCTGGCCCGGTGCTCGAGGGGTTGCAAAAGCGGGCCGATGCGCTCTACCTACGGCAGGGCGAGAAGCAGCCGTACGCGCATGCACTAAAGCAGGCGACGGCCGCACGGCGAGCATTGCGCGATGCCGAACGGGAGGCCGGCACGGTCGAGCGTTCGAGCGATGCGATTGCCGAAGCCGAACAGCGCGTCGACGCTGCACACGAACAGTTGGTTGTCGCCACACGCGAGTTGCAACGGCTCGAACGGTTGCTCGAACTGCGCGAAGCACTGCGTGCACTCAGCGCGCTTGAGGCACCTGTGGACGGAGGCGTGGAAGAGCCGACCGCCGATACGTTGAGCACCTTCCGGGCGCTGCTGGGCGATGTGCCAACGGCAGTCGAGGCTAGGCGCCGCGCCGAGCAACTGCTCAGCGATGGTGCCGACGAGGGCGCACGGGCGCAGGCCGGGCGTAGCCATCTCGGCTTGGCTGCAGCTGCAGTGCCTGCACTTGGTGACGAGGCGGCGCTGAGAACGGCAGCCGAGACCGTCCGCGAGGCAGAGCGTGAGGCCACCCGACTTGGCGATGCCGCTCGCACAATCGCTGTCCACGTACCTGTTGTCGCCGAGCAGACCTCGACGACGCCACGGCGCGGGCTTGGTGCGGCCCTGATCGTCATCAGCCTGCTCGCGATCGGTGCCGGTTGGGCGATCAGTATCACCGCCATGATCCTCGGTGGCATCCTTGGCGTCGCCGTTGGTGCGGCCCTGCTTGGCGGCTTGATTGGCAGTTCGCGCACGGGACGCTCGACGGATATGGCAACGGCAAGTGATCAGCAGCGACCAGCCGCTGAGCAGGCCGAGGCGCTGGCCGAGCAGGCTCGCGCTGCCTGGTGCGGGGCCCTCGGCGGGCTCGGTCTCTCGGGCGAGCTTCGCATCGATCAACTCGACGACATTCTGACGACGCTCGCGACGATTCGGACCGCCGAGCAGGCAGCGGCTCGCGCTGGGGCACTCGCCGAGACGGAGACTGCGTCTGCAGTCGAAATCGCTGCGCGGGCGGCGGCTGCACTGACGGCCAGCGGTGTTGAACCCCCGACCGAACTCGGCCAGTTGCGCGACACGATCGATCGAACGCTGCACCAACTAGAGGAGCGGCGCACGCAGGCCGCGGCCGGCCGCAACGAGCTGCAGGCGTGGCAGGATCGGCAGGCACTTGCGCAGCGACGAGTCGACGAGTTGTCACTGGACGACGAGGCACTAGTGGCTGCTGCACAGGCGCTCGACCTAGAACTCACCGACGCACAACGCACGGTGCTGGAGCAGGAGGTCGCTGCTGCGAGCGAGGAGCACGCGGCGGCACTCGAGGCGCGCGGCGGCACCCGCGCCCTCCTCGCCAATGCCGAGGATTCCTCCGACCTCGCCTCGCTCGCCCAGGCCGCTGCCGATGCTGAGGCCGATCTGCGAACGGTGGCAGATCAGTGGCTGACGCTTCAGCTTGCTCACGATCTGGTCGAAAGCGCTCGCGATCGCTTCGTCGCCGAGCACCAGCCCGGCGTCTTCGCACGCGCAGCACGGCAGATTGAGACGGCAACGAATGGTTCGTGGGTCTCCGTCCGGATGCCCGATGGCGAGAAGGCGGGCGCACGCTCCGAGATCATCGCCGCCGACGGGACTGCAACGCCCTTTACCGAACTCTCGGAGGGCACGGTTGGTCTCGTCTATCTCTGCCTGCGCGCGGGCCTCGTCGACGAGCTACACGACGATGGTGGTGCCGAGCTACCGGTCCTGATGGACGACGTCCTCACGCACCTCGACCCCGAGCGCCGTGTGGGCGCAGCCGCGGTTATCGCCGATCTCGCCACGCGGCATCAGGTCCTGTACTTCACCTGCCATCCCGAGCAGGTGCAGGCGCTACGCAGTGCCAATCCGGGTCTGACCGAGATCGAATTGCAACGACTCGTCTGAGCGTGGTCGGGGCTTAGAACTCGACCGTCGAGCCAGGCTCGAGCAGTCGCGCCTCACTGTCGGGCGCAACGCGCGCGCACTGTTCGACGAACTCGTCGGCCGGCTCGCGGGGCGGCTTGCCGAGTCCGATCGGCCAGAGCGTGCCCCAGTGGATTGGAATCGCGACCTTTGCCTGCAAGCGGCGGGCCGCCTCGGCGGCGCGCTCGGGGTCCAGGTGGCCCGGCCCGAGGCCCGGCCCCCAGCCAGTGATGGGCAGACAGGCGTAGTCGACGGGTCCGAGCAGCTCCATCTCCTCAAACAGGTCGGTATCGCCCGCGACGTAGATGCGCTTTGAGCCCTCAAAGAGAAAGCCCAGTGGATCGGCCGACCCACTCAGCGGGTGATCGCGCTTCGAGGGATGATCGGCGTGGGTCGCCGTCGCCTTGAGGGCTCCGATCTGGATGCGCTCGCCCTCAGCAATTTCGATCACGCGCGTAAAGCGCTTACGGCGCAACAGCTGCGCGGAGCCCGCAGGCATGATGATCGGCAGGTCCTTGCCGAGGCTCTCGAGCGATGGTGGGTCGAGATGGTCGTGGTGCAGGTGCGTGATCATGATCGCGTCGAGCGAGCGCAGCGCGTGTTTCGGGATCGGATGAAAGCGTTTGAGGTGCATCACGCGCGGCCGCAGGATTGGATCGACGAGCACGCGCGTACCACCCATCGCAATCAGCACCGTGCCATGGCCGATCCACGTCAGGTGGTCACGCCCTACATGCGCACCCGTACTCACGAAGTGGCCGCTTCCTCCTGCAGCCGCTCGAGATGCTTGACGCGCGCAACGTCGTGGCCGAGATCGTGCAGCCAGCCGACGAGAACGCGGTGGAGGTGCTCGGCGCTGACGACCGGCTCCTCGGGCCAGGGAAACTCGGAGGGGAAGAGGACGAACGGGTGCATCTGCTCGCCACCGAGCCCGCCGTGCGAGCCGACGAGTTCCTCAAAGGCGCCGATCTCGCAGGTCTGCTCATCGAACGAGGCGTTGACCATGATGTCTGCGACATGCGCAAAGCCGCTGGTGCGCAGCACATGTCGGGCGGCGTTCGGTCCGAACGGCAGCAATGGATCGATACCTTCGATGCGTCCGCTCTCGAGGTGGTGGACGCCGTGCGCGCCGATTGCGAGCGCGACCATCCTGCTCGGAGAGCACGAGGACAAAGCCGATGCCCTTGTGCTTGACGAGCCGAGAAATCAGGTGTGGGAAGGTCGCGTTGATCTGCTCGAGCGTGCGCCGGCCAGGCTCGGCGTCGAGGTAGATCAGGCCAAGGCTGCCGGAGGCGAGCACCTTGATCAGCTCGCGAATCCCCTCGGCGCCATTGCTACTCGCCAACTCGTGGCCAGGCCCCAACACGATTGCGTCGCCACTGTCATGGCCGTGTGTGATGCGCTCCAGCACAGAGCCCTTGCGGATAACGAGCTCCGAGACTGCTGCGCTCAGTTGGCCCCAAGCCTCGTCCGAGCCGAAGGGGTTCTCCATCACGGCGGCCTCACAGGCGCCATGGACGAGGCCTTCGAGTGTGATGTCGTACTTCGAGAGGAAGGTCGCGCCCTGGCTCTGGCCATGGTCGGAGAGGACGACGACGTGATACGGGCGGTCTGCTGTCTCGGCCGCATGCGTGATCCGACCGAACGCCTGGTCAATCCCGCGCAGCACGTCTAACGCGTCGTAGCGCTCGATACCAGAGTGGTGGGCAACCTCGTCGTAGCCGACGAAGGTGGAATAGACGACCGGCCGGCCAGCGTAGGCATCGGCAATCACGGTCTGTACAGCGATGTCGCGGAGGATCACGACGGTTACGGCCCGCAGCAGCGAATAGCGAAAGCCGCGGTGCACGCGTGGAACGACGTCGCGACGGATCTGCTGAGCCGCCGCATACAGCTCGCGCCCAATGTCGAGCATGCTCAGAATAAAGGTGCGGAAGACGGTGTACGGGTTGGCAAAGTAGGCGTAGTAATCCTTGCCACGCGTTGGTCGTGCGTGGAGTGCGGAGATCGTAAAACTCGTGTGCTCGGCATCGCCCGTCACGAGGTTGCCGCGACTGGCACCACCGCCTGCCAACAGACCACGACCATCGGAATGTCGCCGCTCGATCTCGGCAGCACCGCCCGGATGGTTGGAGACGACGAAGGTGCCGGTCTCCTTCTCGAACCAGCGGAAGGCCGGGATGTCCTCGTTCGAGCCGTGCAGGATGCCCGACTGGCTGGCGCTTGTCTGCGACGACCAGTCGCACTCCCAGCCCTCAAGCCGATGGCTTCCGGAGCGGAGCCAGCGCGCAAGTTCGGGCACATTGCCGTCGCGGATGGCACGGCGCATGACAGGCTCGGCGAGGCCGTCAATTTCGAGGAACAAGATGCCGGGTACCGCCTCGCTCAGCGATGCATCCGCGTGCTTGCGCGCCTGGCGTCGGATCACATTGCGGTAGTAGAAATCGTCGTCATCGATCCCGAACAGGCTGGTCACGATCGTGTTGGTCAGGGTCAACATGAAAGCCACGATCATGGCCGTCCAGAAGCTAGTGACATCGATGCCCTCAATCAGGTTGACGATGGCCCAGACCAAAGCAGCATTGATGATGAAGCCGGCCAGGCCGAGGGTCAAAACGGCGACGGGCAAGGCGAAGCGAATCAGCAGGGGCCAGAGCAGGGCGTTCGCCACCGAGATCGCGATTGCCGCAACGACCGCTCGGAATGGGTCTTCGATGTCGAGGCCAGGCAAGATCGCGGACGCGAAATAGAGCGTGGCGGTCGAGATCACGATGCTAATCAGCGCGCGGATGTACGTGTGGAGATGGAGCAGGGGTGTATCGCGTCGGCGCCTGCTGCTCATCACACGAGACGCTTCTTCTGTACCTTGCCGAGCGCGTTGCGCGGCAGCTCGTCAATCCACGTAATCACGCGAGGGCGCTTGTGCGGGGCGAGCTGGCTGGCGACGTGATCCACAAGTACATCGTCTGTCAGATCGCTGCCCGGTGCAACAACGACCCACGCGGCAATGCGTTCGCCGAGGTCGTCGTCAGGAATGCCGAGGACGGCGGCCTCGACCACATCCGGGTGTTCGAGCAAGGCGGCCTCGATCTCTCCGGCGCCAACGCGATAGCCACCCGTCTTGATCAGGTCGGTCGAGCTTCGACCCGCCAACCGAAGCACGCCGTCGTGGTCCAGCGAGCCAACGTCGCCGGTACGAAACCAGCCGTCGCGGAAGGACTCTGCAGTTGCCGTCGGATTGCCGAGGTACGCGTCAAACAACGCGGCACTGCGCAATTCGACATTGCCGATCACTTCTGGGTCGCCGACGGGGAGTATGTCGCCGGCGTCGTCGGTGATGCGCAATTCGACACCCGGTAGCGCGGTACCGACGGCACCCGGAATGCGCGGGCCATCGTGGCGTGCGCTGGCGATCATCAGCGCCTCGCTCATGCCGTAACGCTCGACGATCTTTTGGCCCGTTGCGGCGGTATAGGCCTCGTGGACGCGGGCGGGTAGTGCCGCCGAGCCCGAGACGATCAGACGTGCCCCGCGCAGTGCATCGGCAATCGCCGAGTCGGCCTCGGCGGCTGCGAGCAGACGGCCATGCATCGTCGGCACGGCAAACAGCATCGTCGCGTCGTCTGCGAGTGCGGCCGCGATGGCCTCAGGCGTAAAGCGCCCCACGTGGCGCACCCCGCCACCTAAACGCAGCGGTCCGAGCAGACCGAGTACGAGTCCGTGGACGTGGAACAGCGGCAGCGCCTGCGCGACGATGTCCGCCTCCGTCCAGGCCCACGCATCGGCAAGAGCGGACAGGTTCGCGGCGATCGCACGGCGCGACAGCACGACGCCTTTTGGGAGGCCCGTCGTGCCCGAGGTGTAGACGATCAGTGCTGGCAGATCCGCGTCGGGTTCACCGGTGGGGAGTGGCGCTCGGGCCGTTGGGTCGACCACGATCCTCGGCAGCCAGTCGAGCGCGGCAGGCAGCTCGGCTGTCGCCGAGACGAGGACGGCCTCAGGTGCGCTGTCACCCGTCTCGTGCGCAACCTCGGTCTCGCCCGACGCAGGGTTGAGTGGCACGACCGTCACGCCGGCTACGAGTGCACCAGCGATGCCGAGCCCGATTGCAAGCTCGGACGTGCACCAAAGCGCAACGCGAGTCTTACCGGCAAGCGACGCGGCAACCGCACCCACTGCACCGGCCAGGTCGTCACCGTCGAGGCGTTCGCCCGCAATCTCGAGCGAGGCACGCGACAGTCCGGGAAGCAGAGGCGGTGTCACAGCGGTTCAGTTTAGGCGGTCTGCCAACGATCTAGGTGGCCTGTCGATCAAGCGGCGTGGCGGTTTACGGGTGGCGACGCGGCGCCAATGTCCAGAAGGGGTCAGGCACGATCTGGACACTGCACGAGCTAGCTCATCCATCAAATGTCCAGATCGTGCCTGACCCCTTCTGGACATTGGCGGGATTCTGGACACGAGATCCCTCGCCGCCAATAAGCCGTCGTGCAGCATGAAAGACGGGCCGCCTTGGTCATTGCGAGGCCATCTTGGTCATTTTTAGCGCGACCAGCGGTACTACGGCGACCAGAGATGCATCGTGGCAACGCCTCGGTACGGCGCCCACGCCTCGCCGCGCAGGCGCGACTCGCGCTCGGTGGGGCGTCGCCCGTCGGCGTCCGAGAGTGCAACCAGCACGCCGAGATCGGAGGCTGGAAAGGCATCGAGGTCGCGGATCGCGCGCATGCGGACGTACATCGCAGTCCACGGCCCAATGCCCTTGAGCGCCACGAGCGCAGCCTGCGCCGCCTCGGGGTCGGCACCCGGAGAGAGGTCGACACCACCGGTGGCGACGAGTTCGGCAATCGAGCGCAGGGCATCGCGGCGCGCGTTTGGCAGACCGAGGCCATCGAGATCGCCCTCGGCCACGGTCGCCGCGTCGGGAAAGACGAGCCCACCATCGGGTAGCTGCTCACCGTGCCGCTCGACGAGGCGAGCCGTCAAGGTGCGGGCTGCAGCGACGCTGACGAGCTGGCCGAGCACAGCACGAGCACACATCTCCCACGCGTCCCACGAGCCAGGCATCCGTAGGCCAGGCCGGCTCGTGACGCGCGGGCCGAGCACCGGATCCTTGCCAAGTAACTCGAGCCATGGGCGCGGGTCGTCGTCGAGCCCGAGCAGGTGGCGCACCCGGGGAGTTGCCAGCTTGAGCGCCGTGGCGTTCCATGCGCCGATCTCCACGCCGGTCTTCCCATTCGCCGACAGCGAGATCCGCCCGACAGTCCGACCGAGTCGAGCTGTTCGTGTGTAGGTCGTGCCATCCCACGTGTCGATGTCGCGCACGGTGCGATCGCCGAGCCACGCGAGCGTGCCAGCAACATCGATCGGGTCCCGACCGCGCTCGACGGTGCTTACGCGAGCCATGAGCCATCGCGATCGCCGAGCCACGCGAGCGTGCCAGCAACATCGATCGGGTCCCGACCGCGCTCGACGGTGCTTACGCGAGCCATGAGCCATCGCGATCGCCGAGCCTCGGGAGCGTGCCAGCAAGATCGATCGGGTCCCGACCGCGCTCGACGGTGCTTACGCGAGCCATGAGCCATCGCGTCCGCTGAGCGCATCGCTGAGTCGATGCCGAGCGCGCACGGCGACCTGCGAATCCTCGCCCACGCGCGAGGCGAGCCAAGCCACGGAGAGCAACTCGCGCACGCGGATTGCAGCAGCCAGTGCGGCCGGGTCGATGCGGCCCGCCAGCGACTCGTATCCCACTTGAAAGCTCGGAAAGCGGGAGGGACCGAGGCCGAGTCGTCGTTCGGTCACTTCGAGCGGCGCCAGGTCGTAGACGGCCGGACCGAGCGACAGGAACTCGGGGTCGATCAGGACCCACCAGTCGGCGCGCTCGGGCCACCAGTTGGCGCGGTGAGCATCGCCATGAATCACGGTCTGTTCTCCCGTGACGTTCGGCCAGTGCTCGTCAATCGCAGCAAGTAGGTCGGCACGCTCGGACTCGGTAAAGACCGCGATCGAACGATCGAGCCAACGTGTCGCGATCGCCAATGGGTCAAACAATGGCAAGTCGAGCGCATCATCACCAAGCAGGTGATGCCCCGCCGTATGGAGCGCCGCGAGGCAGGCACCGGCGATGCCGAGGTCGGCATCCGCAGGAGCGCCCGGGACGACGAGGGGGTAGGGGACGACGAGGGTGTCACCCAGCACAACCGCCTCGCCAAGTGGCTGCAAGATGTGCTCGGGCAACTGCGCGATTGCTGCCAGAACGCGCTGGGTAGCGACGATCGAATCGGCATCGCCAGGGATTACGCGCGCGACGCGGCCCGCATCTACGCGCACGGTAATCGCATCGGCTGCGCGTAGTACCTCAGCCTGCGCCGGATCGGTACCGAGCGCGTCGCAGGCGAGCGCCAGCGCCTGCTCGGGGGTCACGACTCGAGCGTCTGCAGTGCGTCAGCGACGAGCGACATCGCATCCTCGACCGTCTCGGGGACCTCTTCCTCGCTCTGGCGCAGCAGTGTCAGGCACTGGCGCAGCGCATGGTCCGCGCCGTGCAAGTGCTGGAGCGCTGTGACGAGCTCCTTGGCGGCGGGTGTCATTTCAGCAGACATGCGTTGTGCTCCTCTTTACCACGTGGTATCGGTCTCGATGATCGCGGCGGCCTCGCGCCACGGTTCGAATTCGCGACGAATCAGATCGGGATAGGTGCCTGCACTGTGCACCATTTCGAGCGTCACGAGCTGCAGGGCGATCGCCGTGGCAGTCAGTGCGCTCGTGCTCGGCAGTAGGCGCGGCGCGTGGGGAAGCAGGATGCGACCAGCGTTGGTCAGCTCGCGACCCCAGACGCTCTCGACAGCCGGCACCATGATCGCCGCGCAGGGCATGCCCACACGACGTGCTGCACGCAGCAACATGCGGCCGCGGTCGGTGCGACGCGGACGCCCACGGTGCTCCGTCGCGATGATCACGAGCCCGGTGCGCTCGTCACACGCGGGCAGGTGTCCGTGCAAAAACGTCTCGAGATCGCGCGCTGCGGATGGCAGGTGCAGCCCCTCTTCGACCTTCAAGACCAACTCGTCTGCACTAATTCGATCGTAGCCACCACCGACCACGATCAGCCGCTCCACGCCCTTCAGGTTCGCTGCAATCTCGGCCGCATGGGGGCGGAGGGTGAGGCACTCCTCGAGATGGCCGCGCAGTGCGTTGCCATCGACAGGCTTGTTGGCGATGACACCAGCGATCACGGCGCCCGCCACCATCGGCGACACGTACCCAATCGTGTGGCACCAACTCGTGTCCTTGGCGGGCGTCATGGCAACAAGGTCGGCGGCCTCAAGCAGTGGGCCGTCGGGGTTGGCCGTAATCAGCGCGGTCGTGGCACCGCCCTCGCGGGCGGCTTCGAGCGCAAGCTTCGTGGCGTGCGTGCCGCCGTCGTGGGAGATCCCGATCGTGATGCCACCAACCGCTGGGTCGATCGAGGCCTCGAGCGCCTGGCGCCCAACTGGGCGGCTGCCGCGATGGCCAAGAGCATCGTCGAGTTGAGCCGCCACGGCACGCGCACCGTGCTCGCTCGTCCCGCAGCCAGCGACGACGATTGGTTCGCCAGCCGCATGGGCCTTCTTCACGGCCGCAGCAATTTTCTTGAGTCCAGCAATTCCAACAATCGCCTTCGCCGCAGCTGGTTCGGAGTCGATCATCTCCTCCATCAGCCACGGGCGTGCGTCGCGCAGTTCAGGGAACCAATCCTCGTGCCACTGTGGAGTGCTCATAGGAGCGAGTCTACGCCAGAGGGTCGTCGTCCGTCGGTATTCTGAAAACTGGTAGCGTCACCGCTATGAGTAAGCGAATCTGTGGCGTCGACGTTGGTGGAACCAAGATCGAGGCGGTGATCCTCAACGGGGACCACAAGGTGCGCGGCAAAGCCCGCCTCGCCACCCCCACGACGGACGGCCCGAATAGCGTCATCAATGCGATCATCGAGGCGATCAAAGCCGCGGCCGACGATGCGGGCTGCAAGACCAACGAGTTGGTCGGGATTGGCATCGGGGCGCCGGGCGCAGTGGACGCGAGCGCCGGCATGCTCGTGCGCGCTCCGAACATTCCCGGCTTCGACAAGCCCTATCCGCTTGCAGCAGCGATCAAGAAGGGCTGTGGCGCCCCCGTGTTTCTCGGCAACGACGTCTCAGTCGCGGTGCTTGGCGAGCGCGATCTCGGCGCGGGCGCCAAGCTCCACAACTTTGTCGGCATCTGGTGGGGCACGGGCGTCGGGAGCGGCATCGTGCTCAACCGCGAGCTATGGCATGGCCGTGGCGCGGCGGGAGAACTCGGCCACACCGTGATCCAACGGGGCGGGCTCGCCGAGCCGAGCGGCATGGTCGGCACGATGGAGGCCTACGCTGGGCGCCGCAACATGGAGACGCGCGCCCGGACTGCGGTGGCAGCTGGTCGCGAGACGAATCTCTTCACGCTGATGGAGCAGGACGGGAAAGAGCGCCTTTCCTCCCGGGTCTGGCAGGAGGCACTCGAAGCGGGTGATCCGCTGGCCAGCGAGCTGATTGGCGAAGCCGTTGATGCGATCGCGACGGCGGCTGCGAATGTGATCAACATTCTCGATCTCGACGCAGTGATCCTCGGTGGTGGGCTTGGTTCGCGCTTTGGTCAGCCAATGGCAGACCGCATTGCCGATGCCATGCAGCCAACGTTGTTCCAGCCCGACAAGGCTCCGCCGGTCCTGGTGGCGGCACTCGGCGACCTTGGCGGCGCGATTGGGGCCAGCCTGCTCGTCGGCCGGCACCATTAAGCCAAGACTAAACCGGGACTAAGCCAGCACACGGAGTTCCACATCCGCAGCGAAAGTGGCGTACCCTAAGCCGTATGTCTTCTCCACGTCTGCGCTCGCGCTTAGCCCTTGTCGCCACGACCGCCGTGGCCGCTCTCGCCATGCTCGTCCCCTCGGCTGTCGCCGCGCCCGTCACGGTCAACGTCGGTGCCGCACTCACACTGACCGGCCCGAACCAGGCCTACGGACTCAGCTCGCGCCGCGGTATCGACCTCGCTGCCAAGGAGATCAATGCGGGCGCCGTGTCCGGCGTCAAGATGAACGTCAAGACGATCGACGATCTAGGAACTGCCGCTGGTGCGGCTGCTGCCTACGGCGTCTTCTTTCGCGATAACGTCTCGGTCCTGATGGGGCCGACCCTGTCGGATGTCGCCTTGACGGTCGACAACTTTGCTCAGGCCGCACGCATTCCCGTGCTGGGAATTTCGAACACCCAGCCGGGCATTACGGAGATCGGCACGTTTATCTTCCGACCGGCACTGACCGAGGCTGTGGTGCTGCCCGCAGTGGTCAAGGCTGTTGCGACCTCGTCGCTGTTGCCCAAGACGGCCGTGGTCATTCAGGGCAGCGATGGATTCGCTGCCACGTCGGGCCCGATCCTCGGTGCCGCCATTACCGCTAACGGTATGACTGTTTTGAAGACCGAGCTCGTGCCAGTCGGGACGATCGATTTTGCTGCAATCGCCGCTTCTGTTAAGGCGTCCGATCCGGACATCGTTGCGATCACCGCCTTGCCGGCCGAGGGTGTGCCGTTGCTCGTCGCGCTGCGCGCTGCGGGCTACAAGAAGAAGATCATCGGCTCCAATGCCTTCGCTTCGCAGGCCGTTGTGGCAGGTGCGGGAACGGCCGCAAACGGTCTGATTGTTGGCACCTCGTGGAGCGCCTCGACGGTCTCGAATGCCAACACGGCATTCATCAAGAACTTCAAGAAGGCGTATAAGCGCTCGCCCGACCAGTTTGCCGCGACGGCCTATGCCTATACCTACGTGCTGGCGGCGGCTGCGAAAAACGGCAAGTCGGCAACGCAGGACGCGATTACCGCGCAACTGACTGCGATCACTGGCACGAAGACCGTTTCGACGCTGCTTGGCAAGTTTACGTTTGACGCTGCTCGCAACGGCATTTCGCCGGTCACGGTGCAAGAGGTCGTCAAGCAGAAGTTCACGGCCTTCAAACCGAACTGAGGATACATCTGTGCAGGCAGCGCGTGCTACCGTCCCGCCTATGACGGAGCGAGCGAAGGCGAGCAGATGGCGTAAGACAGGCATTGTTGCCCTGCTCTTCGTCGGTTGGTTGCTGGTCACGCTCGGCGTCGTGGGCGTGTACCTGCAGCGCTCGCTCTACAACTCTGAGGCCTTTGCGAGCCGCGTCTCGGCTGTCATCAGCGAGCCGGGTGTGCAAACCGCTGTTGCCACGCAGTTGACAACGGCGATCGTGGAGAAGGCGCCGAAGGCTGCGATTGCTCGACCGCTGATCCAGTCCGCTGCGATGACGATTGTTTCTGAGCCCGCCTTCAAGAACATCCTCACGCAGTCACTCGTGCGCTTCCAGAAGGTACTCGTCGATCCTGATACCGCTGCGCTTGTCTTCAAGGTCGAGGGGGCACCGGAGATGATCCAAACGGCGCTCACCGGGATCAACCCGCAACTCGCTGCGACGGTCAGTGGTCTGGCCGCAACCGAGCTCGCGAACATCCCCAACCCCGGACCTGCCTTCCGCTTGATTCAGCTCGGCGCGAAGGTTGGCCCGATCGCCTGGGGGGTAATCCTGCTCGGTCTAATCCTCGGCGGCATCTCGAGTTTGATCTCGCCCGATCGGCGCCGCGGTCTGATTACCTCGCTCGTCGTGTTCGCAGCGGCTGGGCTTGGGCTCGTCCTGATCTTGGCGCTCGCTCAGCTCGGCCTCGTGTCCGCGACGGCCAGCCAGCCCGTGCTCTCTGAGGCACTCGGCGGCGCCTTCGAAGGTCTCTTTGGCGATCTTCGCCGCGTCGCCTACTGGATTGGCGCTCTTGGCATGGTTGCCGCCGTGATCGTCTGGTCGCTGCGCTTCGCACTGCCGGTCGCGTCGTCGGCTGCAGCCCGGGCGCGCGATTCGGCTTCTGGTGCGTTCGGCGCTGCGTCGGACAAGGTGGGTGGAGCACTCACCTCGGCGTCCGACTCGGCAACTGGTGCATTGACCGCTGGCTCCGCCGCTGTGGCCTCGACGACAGGTTCTGCCGTTGAGGCAGCCGGACACCGCAGCGTCGAGGCGCAGGATTTGATGGTCGCCGTCCGCAGTGGCTTGCAGCGTCTATTCGTACCGGCTGCGACCAATCCGGGTCGGCTGATCCAGGGTGCAATCGCGCTCGTCATCGGCCTACTGATCCTCTTCGCCTGGTCGATCGTGATCGACGTGATCGTCTTCGCGCTCGGTCTTGGTCTGCTGGCGCTCGCGCTCAACCGGATCCTGCTCGTGATCTTCTCGCACCGAGCGCAGCGCGCGCTCGCCGCCGAACAGCAGACCACTGTTGGCGCTGGTTCGTCGACCGACGCTTAGCGCGTCTCGTCGCTTCCGCTGGGCGTCCGAACCGTCTCGTGTTTGACCGGCCAGCGAGGCAGCTGCGCCCGCAAACGCCCGGACTACCGATGCGCCGCAGGTGCTGATAGATTGCCGGGCATGATTGTCGCCGGCCTTGTCGGCTCAGACCAGGAGAACGAACATGGCATCGCAAGATACAGCTGCTGGGGACTCGGGTAGCGGGGAGTCCGAACCGCGCCAAGGGCGACTCGATCGCCTCGAGGTTTCGATTGCGATCCTGCTCGGAATCGCAGCGATCCTGACCGCATGGTCGACGTTTCAGAGTGCTCAACTCGGCTCGGGCGTATCGGCGGCCTACAGTGAAGGCATCCGCTCGTCGGATGCGGCATCGCAGGCGTATAACGACGCTGCGGCTACCGACGTTGCTGACCAGGCGCTGTTCCTCGAGTATGCGAAGGCCGAGTTCTCGGGCGACGTCGACGCGGCCACGTATATCCACGACTCGCTGATGACCGAGGAACTCCAGGCCGCGATCGATTGGTGGGATACACAGCCTGATGCGGCGCAGTACGACACGCCATTTACCGAAGACAATCCGAATTGGTCGACGCAGATGTTCGACGACGCCGAGGCGCTCGACGCGGAGGCGCAGGCGCAGTTCGATGAAGCGCAGACGAAGGATGGAATCGGCAGTGACTTCGACATCCTGTCGATCATTATTGCTCTCGCTCTTTTCCTCTTTGGCGTCGCCAGTCTCGTCCGACAGGAGCGGATCAAGATCGGCCTTGGCGCGGTCGGTGCCGTCATCCTGGTGTTCTCAATTGTCCGATTGATCCAGCTCGGCAATCCGGCTGGCGTCACTCTGAGCCTGCTCTTCTAAGCGCCGTGGCGCGGCAGATCACGACACGCGATCGCCTTTGAAGGCATCCAAGAACTAACCGCATCCGCGTCCCAAGATAAGAAAACTAACCTGGGGCACTTCATGCTGAGCTCAAAGCACACGCTCTTCGGAGCTCTCACCTGCGCCCGCAGACCTTGGCGCATGCCAGTGTGGATCTTCAAGCCCGAGTAGTTTGGCCTTAAGGCCAGCGAACACGATCGACGAAACAATTACGACCAATATCGAGAAGCTGGCGATCAGGCCGGCTTGCTTAGCCGCCTCCGGATCTAATGTTTCGTTGCCAATTGAGGCCGCCACGAGTATGTAGCCGATGATTACCGCGCCTATGGCCGCACCGATGTGATTACTGAAAGTTCGAGTCCCGAAAAGTGTGGACGACCACCTTTGGCCGGTGTCCTTAATGACGCCCATGTGCCCATAGAGCCGGATCAGGCCAAAGCCAGCTCCTATCAGAATCAAGGCTGGCAGTATCGTCCAGTAATTTGGATTTCCCACCGACACAGCGAACCACCAAATCATGCTGAGTGTTAGCAGTACGCATCCAATAATTGTTTCTTTTTGCCTCGTAAGCCCATACTTTTCTCTAAATCTGTGTGCCAACAAATGCAACGTAATTAGGGGTAAAACGAGCGGCAGCATGCCGATACCAATCCAGGTGGAAGTCAATTTGGTATCAGCATCCAGAATCACCGTGAAGGCTGCGACCACTACAAAAAGGGCGCCTACGTGAATTCCGCCAAAAATATCGGTCAGCCACAACCGACGGTTATGGGTAAGAATGTTGGTGTCAAACAGTTTATTTGAAAACCTTCTATTGAGTACGAAGTATCCAATGAAACAGATGATCCCGCCGACGACGATAGCGCCCGCCAAAGGCCAACTCTCGACCTGCTCCTTGAACACGAGCAGGACTAAGTACGGGCTCAGTAATCCAAGACCCAGCAAAACCGTAGGAGCTAAGAGCCCAAAACTGAAGACACTGTCTTCATCACGGCTCTCCGTCATCCCAAAGACACCAAGGACAAGTGCTACCAGCATCAGCAGGGCACTTGCCAGAAACGGCACATGCCACTCGACGCCGCTCGATATGACTGGTCCAAAAACCGGGCCCAGGACCATGCCGCTCATACCCGCGCCACGCCAAAGCAGCCACCCATTATGGCGGGTATCACCGTGCATAGTCGTGACTAAAATTCCCCCCGTAGACGTCAGGATTAGTCCTGCGCATAGGCCCAACACCACTCGTACCAGCAGGAGAGACCAAAAGTTTTCAATAAGCACGCCAGAAACTGCTGTCACGGAAAATACGACGGCAGCAATAACAAACATCCGTTTGCGGCCGATGATGTCACACAGCCGACCGCCTGCAATCGCGATCATGATCAGCGCAACCGAGTAACTCGCGAGTGCCAGAGTCACTTCCAGAGTGCTGATACCTAGTTGCGCCGCCATCACCTTATGTGACGCAATGAAAACCGTGCTACCGAGCCAACACAAAAAAACCGATAACGTGATTGCTGAAAGTGCTAGCGCCTTGGCTTTCTTTTTTTTGGCTTTATCAGCCTGGTGCACTGCTTCTTCCGCGGGAGTGCGCGGAGTCTTAGGTACTTCAAGCTCGCCCTGAACGTCGCTCATCTGGGGAGTCCTATTCAGTTTCTACGTCGTCAGCCAGCAACAATTGCGGCACCACAACAAATCGATATGCCAGTTCGTCACCAGGTTGCCGCACGAGAACCCAAATTAGGTCAAATCGCTCATCCGGCCAGCGGTGCGGGATGTCTTCCTTATTTACAACCGGGAAGTGCCGCACAATTTTCGCCATAGTGCCGTGGTGCCAGACGATCAGGGTGGATTCGGGGCGGCCAAGTACTTCAGAAACCAGGTTTGACTCATTGCCGTGGGTGTGATCGTCTTCAATCTCGAGGTTTAGTCGTCGGGCGGTGGGTGTTGCGGTGTCGATCTCGCGCTTACTTTTTGCATCGGGTGTTGGCCTCGTTGCCAAAATCCGTTCAGGCTTGACGACGTGCGGATGAGCCTCCGAGGGTGCATGGGCAAAAAAGCCAGCTAGCGCTCCGGCTCGCGTCCAACCCAATACCGAAAGTGAGTGACTGTCGTGTTTACCTTCTGCGTTAACACCATGGGGCTCAGTGTCTTCACCTGGTTTCTCACCATGGCGCACAAACATTATGACTTCTGGAGCGGTGTCGGTTGCTTTTTGGTTCATATTTTACGTTAGCAGGTATGACAGTGAGGTCACCTTTCGTTGGCGATCGGTCTCGGTCTGTTGGCGCTCGCGCTCAACCGGCTCCTGCTTGTTGTGTTCGCCTATAGCGCGCAGCGTTCGCTCGCTGTCGACCAGCAGGTTGCCGTTGGCGCTGGTTCGTCAACCGGCGCCTGACTCTTCTCGCGCTCTAGTCGAATCGACCCTGACGTTGGTATAGTCCTACGCGTTCATGAGCCGTCCAATCACCACACGAGATCGCCTGCGCTATCGCTTCGAGGCGACGTTGTCTCGGGGCACGATCGGCGTGATGGGGTGGCTGGCCGCCGTGACGCTGGTGGTGGTGCTTATCGCCGGGCTGATCATCTCACTGCTCGGCCTCCGCACTGCCGACGAAAGCCAGACCAGCTTTTTTGAGGGCGTCTGGACGAGTCTGATGCTCGCGCTCGCCAAAGGCGCGCTTGGTGCAGATCAGGATTGGTCGTGGCGAATCGTCGCATTGTTGGTGACGGTTGCTGGCATCTTTGTGTTGTCGACCCTGATCGGACTGATCGGCGCCGGCATTAATCGCAAGCTCGATGAGCTGCGCAAGGGACGTTCGCTGGTCGTGGAAGAGGGGCACACGCTGATTCTTGGCTGGTCGCCAAAGCTGCATCAAGTCCTCACCGAGATCGAGGTTGCCAACAAGAACCAGCGCAACCCGAGCGTGGTTGTCCTTGCTCCGCGCGACAAGGTCGAGATGGAAGACGAGGTTCGGGCCCGTGCCAGTGGACCGCGCCGCACTCGTGTGATTTGCCGATCGGGCGACCCGTCGGATCCTTCGGATCTGGCACTCGTGCGTCCGATGGAGGCGAAGTCTGTCTTGGTACTCGCCGACGACGAGGCTGGCGACCCACAAACGGTCAAGACGATTCTGGCCTTGATGGGCTTTGATGCGGGCTTTGAACACCTTCGTGTCACGGCCGAATTCTTAGAGGCCGATTCGGCTCAGGCACTCGAGCGAGCCACCGGGGGCCGGCTCGGCGTCGTGGTCACCAGCGATGTGATCTCACGGATCACCGCTCAGGTCTGCCGCCAGGCCGGGCTCAGTTTCGTGTTCCAAGACTTGCTCGATTTCGACGGTATTGAGATCTACTTCCAAGCCGAGCCCAAGCTGACGGGCCATACGTTTGGCGACTGCCTGACGCTGTACGAATCGTCGGCCGTGATTGGTGTGCGAGCGGCTGATGGCACGGTCACTCTGAGCCCTCCGATGCAGCGTGTCTTTGCCGATGGCGACCAAGTTATCGCGATTTCGGCAGACGACGACACCGTGATGCTCGACGGCGAAATCGTCCCGGGGCAGGCCGCGGCGACAGCCTCTGAGCCACCGCTCGAATTGAAGGTCGAGCGAACCCTCGTGATCGGTTGGAACGCGATGGCGCCGCTCGTGCTGCGCGAATTGGATCGCTACGTTGCGCCCGGTTCGGAGGTGCGCGTGCTATTCGACCCGGCACGGACGGGCATGGCACCGCGCGCTGCTGCGGTGGAAAACATGGTGATTGACCTCGTCGAGATGGACACGATCGATGGCCAGTTATTGGCCGCCGAGATCGGTCGAAGCGCCTACGACCAGGTGATCATCCTCTGCTACCGCACGGGCGATGTCGCAGACAGCGATGCCCGCACGCTGCTGACGCTCCTGCAGGTGCGTCAGGCGACAGAAGTCGAGGGCAGCCCAAACCACGGTGTGCGTCTCGTCACCGAACTGCTCGACGTTCGCGATGTCGAGTTGGCGCGCATTGCAAACCCCGACGACTTCGTCGTCAGCGAGCGCCTGACGAGTCTGATGCTCGCGCAGTTGTCGGAGAACGCGGATCTCCGTGGCGTCTTCGCCGACCTCTTTGATGCCCAGGGAGTCGAGCTCGTGCTCGTTCCTGCGTCGCGCTATGTCACCACGGGCGAAGAGCAATCCTTCGCCGACGTCGTGGCAGCGGCCCGCCGGCGTGGCCACGTCTGTGTTGGCTATCGCCGCGTTGGCGATGATCATGGCGATGTGACGCTCGGTGGTGGTGTTGTCCTCAATCCGCCGAAAAGCAAGCCGGTCACGTTTAGCGAGGACGACCAGATCCTCGTGCTTGCCTGATCCCGGACCGCATGGGCCGACAGGGAATCGAACCCTGACCGAGAGATTAAAAGTCTCCTGCTCGACCTTCGAGCTACCGGCCCGCAGGGAGTGTACGACGGGTGTAGCGGGGAGACGCTAGCTGTAGACGCCCGGTGTCGGCTCGCGAAGGCGAAGCACGGGGATTAGAGCAATCAGCAGCAGCGCCGCCAAGCTGATGCCGACGGCTGGAAAACCAAAGCGGTCGAGCACGAAGCCAGCAGAAATGACCGCTGCGGCACCAAAGAGCGCGACGATCTGATCGTTCGTTGCCGTCAGGCGCCCACGCTCCTGTGGCGTCGTCACATCCGCCAAGACCGTCGTGCCTGCTACCCAGCTTGCACACCAGCCGAGGCCGAGTAGGAAGAAGAAGGGGAGGATCGCGATCGAGTGGCCGAGCAGCGACGTGCCGACGGACCCGACAACGGTGACGAGGATGCCGGCGATCAGCGTGCGGCGTCGCCCGGCCCGGTCGGCGAGCCGACCAAGCGGTGCGGCCAACCCAAACATGCCGAGGAAGTGGGCGGAGATAAAGATGCCAATCACCGCTGGACCCATGCCCTGCTTATTCAGCACCACAGCCGTGACGCCCATCACGCCAACCATGGCGGCTTGGATCAGCGCGGAGGCAGTGATCGCGGCACGGGCGGGCTTCAACTGGAGGAGCTCACGGCGGGTGCGTGGTTCGCCGTGTTCGGGCTCATCCTCCGCACCAGGAAAGTAGTCGCTGAGGTGGCGTGCCACGTCGCGCGGATCGACTGCGATGCCGCGCACGAGCATGAGGGCTGCGATCGCTGTGATCGGCACGAGGAACCACGGGGCGGCGCTTTCGTTGAGACTCAACACGCCGGCAACCAGCACGAGCCCCGAGCCGAGCAGTGGGCCGATAATGCTGCCGATCGCGCCGGCCGAGACGACGAGGCCGACGCCGTGGGCTCGCTGTGCGAGCGGGTAGAGGTCGGCGGCAGCCGCGCGGTGCATCATTGCCGGCCCCTGGCCACAGCCGAAGACGATCGTGCCGAGCACCAGCAAGGGGTACGACTTCGTCACGATTGCCAGTGCGCAGATGACCGCACCGACCGTCAGCAGTGCGAGTCCTGCCGTCAGGACGGGGAGGCGGCCGTGGCGGTCACTGACGCGACCAGCCACCCACAGCGCGGCCACGCTCGATAGGAGCGCGAGGCCAACGCTGGTACCCGACATGCCCTCGTGCCCCGAGAGGTGTGCAGTCGCGACGGCGCCGACGCTGGCGTTGAGGGGAATCGCGGCGCTGGTCGCGGCCTGGCCGGCGGCGAGGCGTAGCGTCCACTGCGAAATCCGACGTGGCGTCTGGACAGTCGCCATCAGTTGAGCGACGGATCATCGGGCTGGAGTGCAAACACCGCGATCGCACCACCATGGCGGCGAAGGACGTTGCGCCAGAGCGTCTCTGGGTCCTCCGTAAAGCAATCGTCGATCTCGGCCTCGACCAACACCCATGCCTCGTCTTCGAGTTCGTCTTCAAGCTGGCCCGCACTCCAACCGGAGTAGCCAGCGAAGACGCGGGCACGAACGAGCGTCGTCGGGTCGAGGGTTTCGTCGGCATCGGCGGGCAGAAAGCCGACGCTGCCAAAGGCGATCGCGGCCGAGCGCTCGCCATCAACAAAGTCGCCAAGCGCCATCACTGCTTCGGGTTGGACGGGCCCTCCCGAGTGCACGCTGGCGTCCTCAGTGACGAATTCGCTGAGGATTGGTACGGCGCTGGCGACTGTTACTCCGAGCGGGCGATTGAGTATGAGGCCCATCGCACCCTCGTCGGAGTGCTCGGTAATCAACACGACCGTGCCGGCAAAATTCGGGTCGCCGAGCGTTGGCATTGCGATCAATAACTGGCCTTGGAGCGAGCGGTACACGCAGGCAGCATACGCCTCCTCTCAGAGCGTGCCGGTGCTGATTGCCTCTGCGACCGTTGCTGCTCGAGCGCGAATCAGTGCCTGTTCCTCGGCTGCGAATCGCTCCCAGCCTCGGGCAGCCTGCGACGTGCGTGGGTTGGCGGCTAAGCGGGCATGGTGGCGGGCGGTGAAATCCCAGTAGAGCGTGGTGAAGGGACAGGCGTCGTCGCCGGTGCGTTGACGCGGATCGAAACGGCAGCCGCTGCAGTGGCCGGTCATGCGCTTGAGGTACGCGCCACCGGCCGCATAGGGTTTCGTCGCCATCAGACCACCATCTGCGTGCAGGCTCATACCGGTGACATTCGCTTGCATCACCCAGTCGTAGCCGTCCGCAAAGCGCTCCCGAAACCACGCGTTGGCGGCCTGCGGCTCGGTACCGAGCAGGAGCATCAGGTTGCCGGCGATCATCAGACGATCGATGTGATGCGCCCACGCGTAGCGCTCGACAGTGTCGGCGACGTGTTGGACGCACCTGAGGTCAGTGGTCGCTGCGCCCGTGAGAGCCGGGGGGACGGGGGCGTGTGCATCGAGCTCGTTGAGGGCTGCGTAGCCCGGCATCTCGCGCCAGTAGACGCCGTTGACGTACTCGCGCCAGCCGAGGACCTGCCGAATGAAGCCCTCGACGGAGGCCAGCGGTGCAGCACCGGCGCGGTAGGCAGCTTCGGCCGCGGCAATGCATTCGCGTGGCTCGAGCAGACCGATGTTGAGGAGGGGCGAAAGCGTCGAGTGCCGCAGCCATGGGTCGTCAGGGTCACTGACATCTTCGAACGGACCGAAGCCCGCTAGACGTTGCTCGACAAAATCTGTCAGCCACCTGAGGCTCTCTGCTCGCGTGGTGGGGAGCCAGAAGTCCTCGGCTCGACCAGGCAGGCCCGGAGCGTGTCGATCGATGTCGGCCTGGACGGCTGCCAGCACCGCGTCGTCCCGATCGATTGGTGGTGGCGGGGTCGGTTGCGCGCGCTCGTCGCTGCGACGCCAGGCGGCGAAGGTCTCGCGGTTGTCGTGATCAAAAGACCACTTGCCACCACACGGCTCACCGTCGTCCAGCAGCACGTCGTGCTCTCGGCGCATCCACGCATAAAAGTCCTGCATCCGCAGCCGGCGTCGCGTCCCTGCCCAGTCGGCGAACTGCTTGCGCCCACAGAGAAAGTGCGAGTCGAGAGTGGTCTGGATCGGGCAGCCGATCGCCTCCGCTATCCGAGGAAGGTTGGCCTGTGCCTGCCACCCGGGTAGCTCCATCACGAGCACCTCGGAGGCAGCGTGGCTGGTCACCGCGCGCTTGAGGGCCTCGGCGAATCCGAGCTCGAGCTCGAGACGAAACTCGTCGACCTGCCAGCCGTCGGCGCGTAGCTCCTCGGCGAAGCGTCGCATGGCAGCCAGAACCAGCGTGACCTTATGGCGATGCAGACGTCCCCGAAGGACCTGCGGCAGCGATTCGATCAGCACGACGCGGTCGTGCTCACGATCGGCGGCGGCGAGGGCGCTGTTACGCAGCGATAGCTGCGTGCCTTGGATCCAAACCAGACGGGTTATGACGTCTCCGTCATGACCTGCTCGTTGGGGCACCAGTACGTCGTGCGCCCGCCGACGGTGGCGCGCTCGAGTTCGCAGCTGCAACGTGGGCACTGGCCGCCACGGCGAGCCCGCGCGAAGCGGCCCCGACCCGAGCCACCCTTCGGCGTCAGAGCTTCGTTCAGGGCGAGCCTCAGAGACGAGCGCAGCTGATTGAGCGCGTCTGTCGACAGCGTCCCCGCGGGCTGTCGGGGATTGATCATCGCGTCGAACAACGCCTCGTCGGCGAGCAGGTTGCCTACACCCGCGAGTACCGCCTGATCGAGCAGGCGCGCTTTGATCGGTGCACGGCCCGCACCGACCCGCTTGCGGAAGGCTGCGGGAGTAATCGTCAAGGCGTCGGGTCCAAGCTTGTCGATGCCGGCGCCGAGGTGCGCGCGCGACAACCGCCGCTTGTCGCGGAGGGCGACGCGCGACCCGTCGTCAAAGATGAGGGTGATGCGGTCCCAGTTGCGTGGTGACGGCTTCGGTGCGCTGCGAATTGATCCGCCCATGCCGAGATGCAGTCCCAGCTCGTGTCCACTGTTGGTTTCGAGCCAGAGAAACTTGCCGTGGCGTCCCGCCGCGGTCACGATTGATTCGCGCAGCGCGCTATTGATCTCGCCCGGCTCGTGTGGGCGGCACACCCATTCGTCGTCATCCTCGACGTGAACAATGCGCAGACCGACGCAGAGGCGTTCTAGCGTCCGGCGTGCCTTTTCGGCTTCGGGTAACTCGGGCATATACGACCCTTCGCGCCGCGTCTTGCCGCGGCGCGAGCTTTAGCAGCGTTTCGGAAGGACAGGCGACATTCTGGGCCCGGGCCCAAAATGTCGCCTGTCCTCATATCGCATCAAACGCAAACCCATGGCAAACTCGTGCCTATGGCTGACGTGATTGTGATTGGAGCGGGACTTTCGGGTCTGCGTTGCGCTGGCCTCTTGATCGAGCGCGGCCTCGAAGTCGTAGTCGTCGAGGCGTCTGATGGTGTTGGGGGACGTGTGCGTACGGATGCGGTTGATGGCTTCTTGCTCGACCGCGGCTTTCAGGTGCTATTCGATGGCTACCCGGAGGCACAGCGAGCGCTCGATCTCGAGGCGCTCGATCTGCGTGCCTTTCTGCCGGGTGCGGACATCTGGTGGGACGGGCGCATGCGCACGATTGGTCATCCGCTGCGCGACCCGCGCTCACTGCCAGACGCATTGCGTGCTGGCCTCGGCAAGCCACGCGACATTCGGGCGGCCGCCAAGTGGTTGCGCGACGCCCGTCCGCTGGCCACTGCGACCGCGCCCGAGGTGACGGCCGACGAGCGATTACGCTCGCTGGGCTTCTCTGACGACATGCGCGAGCATCTCTTGCGTCCGCTTTACGCCGGCGTGTTTCTCGATCGAGAGCTCGGAGTCTCGAGCCGCCTCCTGGATCAAGTCTTCTTGCAGATGGCGGCGGGCCGCACGGTTGTACCGGCTCGCGGCATGGGGGCTATCTCCGAGCAGCTGGCGGCACGACTGCCTGCGGGTGCAATTCGTCTCAACGAGCGGGTGGCAAAAGTCGGCAAGCGCAGCGTGACGCTCGAGTCTGGTGAAAAGCTGCGCGCGGAGATTGCGGTTGTGATCGCCGCTGGCACCGACGACACCTGCACGCTGGCGGGTGTCGAAGCACCTGCCCCCCGAGGCTCGACGTGCCTCTGGTTCGACGCGCCCGAGGCGCCTGCCGGGCGTCGCATCGTGCTCGATGGTGATGGCGTCGGCCCAGTCAACAATGTCGCGGTGATGAGCGCTGTTGCACCGTCGTACGCTCCATCCGGCCGCTCGCTGGTCGCGGCGTCGTGTGTTGGCATGCCCTTTAGAGGGGATGATGCGGCGCTCGCGTCGGCTGCGTACGCCCAACTCACAAGCTGGTTTGGTGGTCGTGTTGATACGTGGCGCCTGTTGCGGACGGATCGCATTGAGTGGGCTCAGCACGCCCAGCCGCCCGGTTCGCTGAGCACCGGTGCGCATTGGTTGAGGGACTCCGTCGTGGTGTCGGGAGACGGTACCGAGAATGCTTCGATCGATGGCGCGCTGCGCGCAGGGCGTCGGTCCGCGGATCTCGTGCTCGCTGGTGTGGTCGCGCGACAGTCGGCGATGTCGCGATGAAAGTTGTCGTCGTCGGCCTTGGTGCGATGGGCTTGCCGACCGCGCGAGTGCTGGCCGAGCGTGGCCACGACGTGATCGGCATCGATCGGCACGGCATCTCGGCACCCGCTGGCTCGTCGGCGGGCGAGACCCGCATCTTTCGTCTCGCCCACGATCGTCCCGAAGATATCCGCCTCGCACGCCGCGCGCTCGAATTGTGGCGCGAGCTAGAGCAGCTGAGTGGCGAGCAGCTGATCGATCAAGTCGGCCTGATCCTCCGCGGAGAACCCGTACCGGCGTGGGTGACCGCGATGCGCGATGAGGGGCTCGTGGTTGAGGAGCTCGATGCGGCCGGCGTTGAGCGCGTCTTCCCCGAGTTGGCGTTTCGCCCAGACGAGCCCGCAGTCTTGGTCCCTGCCGATGGTGTCGTCTTTGCTCGACGAGGTCTGGCCGCGATTGCTGCTGCGGCACGGGCAGCCGGCGCCGAATTGGCGATGCCCGAACGAATGCTGGAGATCACCGAGACGCCCGCGGGTGTGCGCGTCACGACGGACCTGCGCGTGATCGAGGCCGATGCGGCAGTCATCGCCGCCGGGCCGTGGGCGGAGGAGTTGCTGCCACCGCTCGGCTTTAGCCTCCCGCTCGTCCCAGCGATTGGGCAGGTCTCGTACTGGCGTGGAGGGGGCACCTGGGCGCCGTCCGTCGCTTGTCGATTTTCAGGCCGACGGCAAGATGGGCGTCTACGGTCTGCCGACGCCAGGCAAGGGCTACAAGATTGGTCTCGATTATGGCGACGAGGCGGCCTGGTTTTCTGATGCCACCGAGTGGGAGCGTCGCGAATTCGAGGAGGAGTGCAATCGCGAGTGGGTTGCAACGCATGCGCCCGGACTCGTCACGGATGGCCCGTACATGACAGAGGCCTGCCCGTGGACGATGACTCCGGATGCGGAGTACACGTATGGCCGCCGTGGGGCGATCGTGGTCGCAGCGGGTTGCTGTGGGCATGCCATGAAGTTCACGCCCGTATTGGGCGAGATCCTTGCCGACCTGACGGAAGGTCGAGAGTTGTGGCCGGACGCCAAGGCCTTCGCGCTCGAGCGGATCCCCGCCGAGATGCCGTTCACGCGCTACGACACGCCGATGGGTTCGCGCATCTCGCTCTAGCGGTAATCGTGAGTGCTGGATGAAGGTCGCACGCATCTCGCACCACAATTCGACATCGACTCTCAGGCACGCCGGACATGATGGGCCCGGGCCCATCATGTCCGGCCACCTGTGACACCTTGCGCACTGCACTGCGGCTCACAGCTCGGACACTCGCGCAGCAAACGGGCCGACTGTGCTGCGTAACGCGCGTGATGGAGGTGGAGTCTGCGCGTGGAGCGCACGAAGGTGCACACAGCGCGCGCAATGCCGTCACAGAGCAGGCCGGACATGATGGGCCCGGGCCCATCATGTCCAAATCGAAGTGGATTGCCAAGCTGGCGCAAATCCCCAATATGGCTTTGCACCAATCCTGCGTACGAGAAACACGCAAAGATACCCGTGATGGATCAATTCGCTCAACTCGCGCGCACTGACGCGCCAACCCTCGACGTGCTGGCGCTTGCGATTGCCAGTGAGCTACGCGAGGTCGACAGCGAGGCCGCGCTCGCCGAGCTCGACCGGTTGGCCGGCGAGGTCGTGCGTCATGGCTTGGGAGAGACGCCCTACGAACAGCTCGACGCGCTGGCGGCCGTGCTCGGGCGACACGAGGGCTTTGCAGGTGACGTCGAGGAGTACGACCATCCCAACAACTCGATGCTGGACCTCGTCCTGCAGCGACACCGGGGGCTGCCGATCCTGCTCAGCGTCGTCTGGATTGAGGTGGGGCGACGGCTCGGCCTACCCCTGCGTGGAGTTGGCCTGCCGGGTCATTTCGTGGCTGCGTACTTTGGCGAAGGCGATCCGATCCTGATTGACCCGTTCAAGAGTGGCGTGCGCATGCCCGATATTCCCACTGGCGTGACTGTCGAATCGACCTCGACGCACCAGACCGCCCTCCGCATCCTCTCGAACCTCGTTGGCTCGTATGAGCGTCGGGGCGATGTTGGGCGGACGCTGATTGCTGCCAGAATGCGCCTTGATCTGCCGTTAGACGAGCGCGATCGCCGGGTCATGGAGTTTGATCACAAGCGCGTCTCTGCGCGTATGAACTAGTCGGACATTCCCCCGACCCGCCGCGAACGATTAGGATCTCTCCATGCATTCCTCCTACGCCCTCAACTCCGAGGATTTCGCTGTCGTTCGTGATGGCGCGTCCGCTCCACTTGCGAGCCTCTGGCCCGGTGGTTACAAGAACGGTGATCGCTTCTGTGTGCTGATGGGAACTCCGATGGATGCGGTTGGGTGCTCGAATCTGATTGGTGGCACGAACACGCTGTTCTACGACCATCTGCGCGAGACGCGCGGCACGTCGAACTTCTTCCGCTACGCCGACACCTACATGATTGGTGTCGATTGCGAGCCCGGCGATTGGAACCAGCTCGACGTCTGGCCGATGCACAAGTTCGTCAGCATCATGTCGCCCACGGCCGAGTCGCTGATCCACACGATCAACGATCGTCGTATCACGCATCTGGCGATTCCCGAGACGGGCATTCGCGTGCGTGGACCGGTCGTGTTGTCGACGTGGAACTCGTTTCTCGACACCGTCAAGTGCATCGTGCTCTACAACCCGTTGACGGGCAAGGCGCGCGAGGCCGACGTCGCATTGCTTGGCAACAAGGTGATCGAGTCGTACGTCGAGCAGGCGATCTTCTCGACGCCGGGTATCGGCGCCGGTGCGCAGGCGCGCTATCGCCGCATCCGCCGCAACCTCGATCAAGAGCCGATGCGCTGCCTCGAGGAATACCGCACGCTTCCGAACGCCGCTGCGGCGCGTGCGCTACTTGGTGTCTCTGAGGTATTGCCGCCTGGCCACCAGCCTGCCGACCTGCGACAGGCACCGATCGTGATCATCCCCGTTGACAGCCCGATTGCCGCAGCCGACCAGGAGAGTTCGCCTCCCGTTGACGCCGCTGGCATCACCGTCGTTGAGCCTCCCGCACCTCTGCCATCGACTGAGGGCCTTCGTAAGACGGCGTTCGACGGCATCTTGCGTCGCTACGGAGGCAACTTCGCGGAGTGGGAGGGCTGGTCGTGGATTTCCGACTTCGGCGATCCACTCAACGAGCATCACGCTGTTCGCGAGACCGTTGGTATCTGGGACGAGTCGCCGCTGCAAAAGTGGATCTTCCGTGGCCCCGACGCAGTCAAGGCTGTCGACTACTGCTTTGCCAATGACATGGCTTCGATGCAGGTTGGTCAGGCACGCTACTCCTGCTTCCTCGACGAGCACGGCCGGATGCTCGGTGACGGTGTCGCTTTCAATACGGGCGATCCCGAAAAGGCGGGCATTCTCGTCGTAACGGCACTGCCGAGCGATGTCGACCAGTTCCGCCGCGTCTCGAAGCAGCAGGGCTTTGACGTTGAAGTGCTTGATCGCACCGAGGAGTGGCCGCACATTCAGGTGCAGGGTCCCAAGGCGCGCGATCTGGTCGATTCGATGACCGACTTCGATGTGTCGAGCCTCAAGTACTTCCGCTTTACCGCCGAGCCGATCACGATCGCCGGCATCGATGGCTGCTATCTGGCCCGCACGGGCTACTCGGGCGAGCTCGGTTACGAGATCTACGTGCCGAAGGGTGCCGCCGAGGCGCTCTGGCAGGCGCTGCTCGACCATGGCGCTTCGCTTGGTATTCGCCAGTACGGCCTCGCGGCTGTCGAGTCGTTGCGCATCGAGTCGGGCCTGATCTTCATCGGCTACGACTACTTCCCAGGTCTGACGTCGCCGTTCCACATGAACTTAGAGCGCACGATCAATTTGGAGACGGGCGACTTCGAAGGCAAGCAGGCGCTCGTCAACGAGTTGGCTGGTGGCATCACACATCGCCTGACGACCCTCGTGGTGGCGGGCAACGAGGCGCCGGATTATGGCGCTGATGTATTCGTCAATGGTCGTGGTGTGGGCAAGCTGCTGTCGCCGTCGGATGGTCGCTCGCCAAGCATTGATCGTCTGATCGGCATCGCATGCCTCGAAGCGGATTTGGCCGAGCCGGGCAACCGCGTCGAGGTGGCGTTGCCGGACGGTCGTCTCGTGCCGGCCTACACCGACACGTTCCCAATTTACGACCCCGAGAAGAAGAGGCCGCGATCATGACCGAGCAGACAGACGCAGCAGGCTCTGAGGGCCTTCGCTTGACGGCATTTGACGCGATTCAGCGTCGCCAGGGTGGCAATTTTGCAGAATGGGAGGGCTGGGACTGGATCTCGGACTTCGGTGATCCGCTTGCCGAGCATCACGCGGTTCGTACTGCGGTTGCCATCTGGGACGAGTCGCCGCTTCAGAAGTGGATTTTTCGCGGTAACGATGCGACCAAGGCTGTCGATTACTGCTTTGCCAATGACATGTCCGCGTTGGCGGTTGGTCAGGCGCGCTATTCGTGCTTCCTTGACGAGAATGGTCGGATGCTCGGCGATGGCGTTGTCTTTAACACCGGCGATGACGCTGGTGCCGGCATCCTCGTTGTCACCGCGCTGCCTAGCGATGTCGATCATTTTCGCCGCGTCTCGAAGCAGCAGGGTTTTGATGTTGAGGTGCTCGACCGGACGGAGCAGTGGCCGCATGTGCAGGTGCAGGGGCCGAAGTCGCGCGATCTCGTCAATGCGCTGACCGACTTTGATGTCGACTCGCTGAAGTACTTCCGCTTCACGACCGAGTCGATCACGGTTGCTGGCATCGATGGCTGCTACCTGGCGCGCACCGGCTATTCGGGCGAGCTCGGCTATGAGATCTATGTCCCGAAGGCCAGTGCTGAGGTGTTGTGGGAGGCATTGCTGGCAGAGGGCGCATCGCATGGCGTCCTCCCGTACGGTCTTGCTGCTGTCGAGTCGCTGCGCATCGAGTCGGGTTTGATCTTCATTGGCTACGACTATTTCGTGGGCGAGACCTCGCCGTTCCATATGAATTTGGATCGGACGATCAGTCTGGACACGGGCGACTTTGTTGGTAAGCAGGCGCTCGTCAACGAGTTGGCTGGTGGCGTTACGCATCGCCTCACTACGCTGGTCGTTGCGGGCGAAGATGCTCCGGACTACGGTGCTGAGGTTTTCGTGGATGGGCGTAACGTCGGCACGCTGCTGTCGCCGTCCGCGGGGAGTTCGCCGAGTGTCGATCTCTTGATTGGCATGGCGTGTATCGAGGCAGACCTCGTCGCGGCAGGTACTCGTGTGCAGGTGGCGCTCCCCGACGGGAGTCTCGCTGAGGCTACGACCGACGCATACCCGATCTACGACTCGGAGAAAAAGCGACCACGGTCGTGACCTGGAGCGCCGACCCGGCTGGTCCAATCGGAGTCGTCGCAGAGGGCTGGGAAGGGGTGCGTGGAGCCGAGCTCCTGCGTGCTCAGTTGCCGAAAGAGGATCTGGTGGTTGTCGCCGATCAGGCCTTCGCACCCTACGCCAAGCGGCGGCCCGATCAGATCGTGCAACGCGTCCAGGACCTCGCAGTGGGGCTGCTCGATGAGGGCGCCAAGGCGTTGCTCCTCGCGAGTGGCTTTGCCTCGTTCGAGGCACGTCCCGAGACGGAGGGCATTGTTCTGCGCGGCCTCGAGTGTGGCCTGCGCGCCGCGCTCGCCGAAGCCCAGGGGCGTCCCGTCGTCGCAGTCTTTTCGTCGGCCGAGGTCAAGCCGATGGTGCTTGCCAAGACGATCCGCACCCTGCGGGGAGGTGGCAGCGTCACGCTGATCGAGCGCGGTGAGGATACCGTCGCCGAACTGCTGACTCGCCTGCGCGGCCATGCACCAGAGGTGGCAGTGCTCTTACTGTTGACGCCTAGTGCCTACGCCGATACCGAGGCCGTGCGCGCAGAGGCTGGCACGGTCGTTGTGATCGACGCTCTCGAGGCGGCCGCCGACTTCTTGATCCACGACATTCGACGGCACCAACTGCTCGCCCACCATGGCGAACGCACTGGTCGGATTACGGCCTACGCCACACGTGGCGGCACGACCGGCATCACGCGTGAGCCGCTCTCGACCGCATCGGTCGCGGCGTTGCAACGCCGTACCTAGCTGGCGAGTCCTAACCCCGTCACCGCAATCAGCGTCACCGCAATACCGATGTACTGGTTGACGAAGAGTCGTTCGCGCATGCCGATAATCCCAATCAGCGCGGCGGCGGTACCCCATTGGGTAGCGGTGACCGACGCGACCGATAGCGGACCAATCGAGGCGGCGAAGGCGAAGCAGACGAAGCCAACAGCGTCGAGCAATCCGCACCAGAGAATCGGATAGAAATTGGCACGGTTCGGTAACTGGCGAACGAGCAGGAAGGCCGGCAAAATGATGAGCACGCTCGTTGCTCGGGTGATGCCAACCGTCGTCAGGTCGGGCAACTCGGATTGGCCGAGAGCGATCAGGACGCCGGCATAGGCAACAGCCGCCAGGATCGCTTCAGGGGCACCGGCTGCAGTGCGGCGCCCCGGCTCCAACGCGACGAGCACAGCACCGATCACCGCCACGACAATCAACGCGTACATCAGCATGGATGGGCGCTCGCCGAGTGCGATCGAGAAGATCGTCGCGACGCCGCCTTCTAACGCGATGATGGGGGCGATCACGCTCAGGCTGCCCTTGCGTAAGGCGCGCAGGAGCAGAAAGAACCCAACATCAGCGAGCACACCGGCGGCGACAGGCCACGCGAGCCCCTCGATCGTCCAGGGCCCCTCGAGGTGGTCGACGATCAGGGCGAGCGGTAACACCGCAGCCGTCGTCGACGATCAGCACCCAGAACATGATCACCGCCGGCTTGGTCTTGGTGCGGGTGACCTGCTGGGTGAAGACGTTTGCAAACGCCCAGGCGAACGCAGTTACAAGTCCGAAGAGGACGGTCACGCTAGATCAGCAATCCAAGACCCGTGACCGCGAGCATCGTGACGGCGATCCCAACGTATTGGTTGATGTGCAATCGCTCGCGTAGAAAGAAGATGCCGATCAGTGCTGCTGCCGAGGCCCATTGGGCCGACGTGACGGAGGCCACAGTCAACGGCCCAAGCGAGGCGGCGATGGCGAAGGCTCCGAAGCCAACCGCGTCGAGCGTGCCAGCGGCGAGCAGCGGTTTGATGGCCGGGCGTGGCGGCAGTTGACGCACCAACAGAATCAAGGGAATCGCCGTCAGGAGGCTCGCGACGCGCGCGATCCCGGCCGAGGTCATTGCCGGTTGCTCCGTGTGCCCCATGGCCACGAGCATGACTGCGTAGACGAAGGCTGCGAGCACTGCCCAACCGGCACCCTTCGCGGTCCGTCGCCCTGGTTCGATTGAGACGAGCACGGCACCAACGGCGGCAAGCGCGAGTAATGCGATTGTCGCGGGCGAGGGGCGCTCTCCAAGCACGACCGCGACGGCTGCCGCGAGTCCACCCTCGATTGCGATGATCGGCGCCACGACGCTGATGCTGCCGACCTTCATCGCCTTCACCATCAGTAGGAAGCCAACGTTGCCTGCGATGCCGGCCAGGGCGGGGATAGCCAACGCCTGAATGTTGAACGGACCCTGTAATCCATCGACGATCAACGCAACCGGGACGACCTCGCACGAACTGATCCGAAGCACGATCACGACGAGCATCAAGCGGAGATCCACGAGTCGGGACGACTTTTGGACGAAGACGCTCGCGAACGCCCACGAGAACGCTGCCGACAGTCCGAATAGGACTGTCACTGGGTCAACCTAGTCACCCAGTTCGATGCGACGACGATCGGTGTAGGCCTTCAACTCGGCATGCAGATCGGGGTCGAGGGCCGGCGCCTCCCACGATTCCTGCAGCTCGTCCCACTTGGCGAGCGCGCGCTTCGTTGCGTCGGGTCGCTCCTTTTTCGTCCAGGCCGAGTAGTTGTCGGTCGTCCAGACTTCGGGGCGATAGAAGCAGTCGCGGAACCGCTCGAGGGTATGAGCGGCACCGAAGAAGTGGCCGCCGTGACCGACTTCCTCGTGGGCACCAAAGGCGAGCGTGTCGTCGCTAAATTCGACGGGGGTAAACTGCGCGATCATCTGGCGCAGCATCTCCGTGTCCATCGCGACCTTCGCGAAGGAGTGGACGAGCCCACCCTCAAGCCAGCCGGTGCAATGCAACTGGAGGTTGGCACCAGCGAGGAACGACGGCAGCATCGTGTTGAGCGATTCGAAGGCCGACTGGCCATCGACGGCGGGGCTCGCGTTGAGGCCGCCACCGCCTGCGCGCCAGAGGACGTTGTGTCGGCGTGCGATCTGGCCCGTGGCGAGGATGCCCAAGGCGGCCTCGGGACCACCGAAGCCAGGCGAGCCGGACTTCATATCCGTGTTCGAAACGAAGGAACCCATAATCGCGGGGCAGCCAGGGCGGATCGCCTGCACGAGCGCGATGCCCGCCAGCGACTCGGCGGTCTGCTGAGCGAGGGCGGCCGGCAGCGAGACGGGACCCATTGCACCCATCAGGATGAAAGGCGTGATGTTGACGATCTGATTGCGCTCGGCCAACAACCAGAGCGACTCGAGCATGCGCGTATCGAAGACGAGTGGCGAGTTGGCGTTGATCGTGCCGAAGACGCCGGGGTTCTCTTCGAGCACGTCGAAGCCGCCAAGCGCGAGCTGGGCCATCGCGATCGAGTCGATCACGCCGTTGACGTGGATCTGTGCGGCGCCAACCGCGAGGTCGGTGTTCTCGTACATGGCGAGCTGCAGGTCGAGGTGGCGCGAGTCGAGCGGCTTGTCATTGCACTCGATGATCGGGTAGCCCGGGGTATCGATCTCGGGCGTCATCTGGGCAGCGCGCAGCAACTTGACGGCGTCGGCGAGCGTGCCATCGCGACGTGGCGTTACGCCGTCGTCAACGAACGGCATCGACTGGCCGGTACAGAAGACCATGTTGTCCTTGCCGAACTGGACGTTCTTCTCGGGGTTGCGCGACAGCAGGGTGAACTCGGTTGGCGTCGTCTTGATGCGCTCCAGCAGCCAATCCGGATCGAAGAAGACGACTTCGCCCTCAACCCGTTGCCCCTCGCGCTTGAACAGCTCGAGCGATGGCTCGTGCATAAACGTGATGCCAAGCTCGGAGACAAGGCGCTTCCAGCCGCGGTCGATGGTGTCGAGCGCGTCTTCCGAAAGTGGTTCAAAGCGTGGAGTGCGATTGACGAACACGTGAGGTCCTTCCCTAGTCCCGTAAATATGGCAGGCGGCGGGCTTGCGCGCGCTTCGCACCCGACCTAAGCGAGGCAGAGAGACACCTGCTGGTTCAGCAGCTCTCGGCGCGATCCATCATGTCGATATGGCGTCGTCACGATGGGCGCCTCGCGTCGAGATTTAGTGTGCGCTCGTGGCGCAGCTTCCGGCTGCGGTGTCGCTAAGCCATATACAGGGTCTCGAGGGGTTGCTAGACTTCAGGACGTTGACTGGCTGCTCTATCTAATATGAGATCGTCTAATCAACATTCGTCTACGTCGAGCGGGCCCGCCGCAAAGTCGAGCATCGTGCTGCTGGCGTTCGGCGCCATCGGCATCATCTACGGCGATATTGGCACGAGTCCGTTGTACGCATTTCAGGCCGCCTTTAGCGATGTCTTTGGCCTCAGTACAAATCGGGAGGAGGTGCTCGGTCTCCTCTCGTTGTTCATCTGGACGCTGGTGTTGGTGGTCACGGTCAAGTACATCCTGGTGATCATGCGTGCGGACAATGAGGGGGAGGGCGGCACGCTTGCGTTGGGCGTACTTGCATTGCGGTACGTGCAACAACGGCATCGCGTCGTTGTGATTGCGATCAGCATGCTCGCGATCTCGTTGTTTGCGGCTGACGGGATTTTGACGCCCAGTATTTCGGTGCTGTCTGCGATCGAAGGGCTCTCGATGGTGGTGCCTGGTGTCTCGAGCTTCGAGGACGACATCGCACTCGCGATTCTGGCGGTGTTATTTCTGGCCCAGCGGTTTGGCACGGGCAAGATCGGGCATGTCTTTGGCCCCATCATGTTGCTCTGGTTTGCTGCGATTGCGGCCCTTGGTGTGCGTGCAATCATCGGCAAGCCGGAGGTGCTTGAGGCGATCAACCCGCTCTATGCGGCGGAGCTCGTGGTGCGCCATCCGCTGCTGACGTTCGTGCTGCTTGGCGCGGTCACCTTGGCGATCACGGGAGTCGAAGCGCTCTACGCCGATATGGGTCACTTCGGGCGGCGTCCAATCGCTGCCTCGTGGCTCGTCGTGGTACTCCCTGCGCTGACGCTCTGCTACCTCGGCCAGGGCGCACTCGTCCTAGAGAATCCGTCGGCAGCAACGAATTCGTTTTACCTCCTCGTGCCATCACAACTCCTCGTCCCGATGATTGTGCTCGCGACACTGGCGACCATCATTGCCTCGCAGGCCGTGATCTCGGGCATGTTTACGGTCGCCCAACAGGCGATGAGGCTTGGATGGATACCGCGCATGCGCGTGCTGCACACCTCAAAGACCGTCAGGGGCCAGATTACGGTGCCGATTGTCACGTTGGTGATGTTTGTTGGAGTTGCCGGCACGGTGCTCAACTTTGAAACCTCTGCACGCCTCGCCAATGCCTACGGCTTGACCGTCACCGGAACGCTGTTGTGCACGACGCTCCTCGCTGTGATCGTGGCACGACACCAGTGGAAGTGGTCTGTCTGGCGACTCGGTGCGGTTTTCGTGCCGATTGCAATCATCGACGTTGCCTTTCTTAGCGCCAACCTTGTCAAAATCTTGCACGGCGCCTGGTTCACGTTGTTGATCGCAGTGCTTCTGTTGTTGCTCATTCAGGCCTGGACTCGGAGCCGGGACAAAGCGCTCGCCGCGATCGAGCAGATGTCGCTTGATGTCCCTGCCTACCTGCAACTCGTGGAGCGCTCCCGACCGGCCCGAACGGTTGGGACTGGCGTTCATCTTGCGGCTCAGGCCGATCGGGTCCCGCGGACGCTCGCTGCGACCTGCGCCGTACTGGAGACGGTTTTTGAGCAGACGATCATGGTCACGGTCGAGACAGCCAGCACGCCGCTGGTAGCCGAGCAGACGCAGGTCGAAGAGGTTGCGCCTGGCCTCTGGCATGTCATCTTTCGGCATGGTTTCGCTGAGGCTGCTGATATCCCACGTGCGCTGAGCGAGAGCACATTGGGGAGTCAGATTGATCCGTTGACCACCACCTATTTCGTTGGACGCGACAGCATCAATGTTGTGTCGAAGGGGTTGGCAAAGATTCCGCTCTGGGTCTTCGCGACGCTCCATCAGCATTCGCAAGGGGCGACAGACTTCTTCGGCATGCCGTCGTCGCGGACGATCACGATTGGGGCACGGATCGACCTCTAGGTCGTGGTGCGTGCTGCGTCGAGAAGCGCGCGCGTGAGGGTCGGCAGCGGGTCGCGGTCGGGAACGACGACGCCAATCCGTTGCTCGACGGTCGGGTCGGTCAGGGGGATCGCGACGATCGAGTCGGGCAGCGCGCCTCCGTCGATCCATGAGGTCGGCCCGATTGTGCACCAGCGACCGTGGGCGACGTGCTCCCAGAGCGGCACGATGTCGTCCGATTCGACGCGTGGCGAGGGCGCCGTGCCAGCCGTCGTGAAGGCCGCGTCGATGATGCGGCGATTCTGCATGTTGACGGTTAAGAGGCAGAGTGGAAGGTCGGCGGCTTCGCGCCAGGTCAACGAGGCGCGAGCGGCAATCGCATCGTCTTGGTGGGCGTAGAGCACGTAGCGTTCCTGGGCGACGGGAATTGCGCGGACACCGCGCAGAGGCTCGTTATCGAGGTACGTGATTCCCGCATCGATCTCGAACTCGAGCAGGCGCCGCTCGATCTCGCGGCTGGCAAGCGAGAGCACCGTCACGGAGACGTCGGGGTGTTGTGCGGTGACGGCGGCCGAGAGCGCACTAGCAATCGGCAGTGCAGTGGGGATAGCGCCGAGGCGTAGGCGGCCCGTGACCGCGCCCTGCATCGAGGCGAGGTCCTCGCGCAGGCCGTCGGCGTCTGCGAGGATGCGGTGCGCCCAGGCTACGACCCGTTCTCCCTCGGGTGTCAGACCTGCATAGCGGCGCCCACGAATCACGATCGGGACACCCAACTCGGCTTCAAGGCTGCGGATCCCAGCACTCAGCGATGGTTGCGAGACATGGCAGGCGGCAGCGGCGTGACCAAAGTGGCGCTCGCGGGCCAGCGCGGTGACGTACTCCAGTTGACGCATCTGCATGCGACAATGATAGCCCCTGCCTATCAACCGGTTGACGAATGCACCTTGCCCGCGGCTTCTAGCGGGGGGATGCTTGAACCGGACGCTTCCCTAGACTCAATTATCGACATCTCCGACCGCCCACCGCTTGCAGGACCTACCGCCGACGTCGGTGTGCTGCGCCTTGCGCGCGGCGAGCGTCCAGTCGAGAAGCGCGATCGCGTGGCCGGCGAGGAGCCACTCGAGATTCGCGTTGGCGGCCCCGGTCAAGAGCTGACCCAGGTGGCCGTGACGATGCGCACCCCCGGCGCCGACTTCGAACTCGCCGCCGGCTTCCTGCTGACCGAAGGCTTCGTGGTCGACGGGAGCGAGATCGCCGATATTCGCTACTGCGGCGATGTGGACAACGCCGAACAGCAGTACAACGTGCTCTCCGTCCGCCTGACGAAACCGTTTGATGCCACCTCGCTGCAACGCAACATGTTCGCCTCGTCGAGTTGTGGAGTCTGCGGCAAGGCCTCAATCGACATGATCGAGGTCGCCTGCCGACCGCTGCCCGAGGGGCCTGTAGTGGCGTTCGAAACGCTGCTTGAGTTGCCCGAGTTGCTGCGTGCCAAGCAGCGCCAGTTCGACCGCACGGGTGGAATCCATGCGACTGGGCTGTTTACGCCCGCGGGTGCTTTGGTCGAGCTGCGCGAGGACATTGGTCGGCACAACGCGATGGACAAGGCGATTGGTGCGCGACTGATGGCGGGGCAGTCGCCGCTGCACGACACCGTCGCACTCGTCTCGGGTCGTGCAGGTTTCGAACTCGTCCAAAAGGCAGCCGTGGCAGGTATTCCGATCGTGGCCGCAGTTGGTGCCCCGTCGAGCATCGCCGTGCAGGCCGCCAAGCGTCTCGGCGTCACGCTCGTGGGCTTCTTGCGCGACGACCGTGCCAACGTCTACTCGCATACGCAACGCATCGTGGTCGATCCGTGAGCCACGATCCAGATCCAAGCGAGGCCTGGAAGCGTTGGCACGCTGCGCTGGCTGAGGCAGGCTTCATCGCGCCGCTGGTCTCCGAGCGCGTTCCAGTCGGCGACGCAGTTGGGCGTATCGCGACGCAGCCAATCAGCGCAGTCCGACCATCGCCACCACTACGGGTTGCTGCGATGGATGGAATCGCAGTGCGCGCGCTCGACACGGAGGGTGCACCCACGCGCATTGCTCCTGCCGAGTTCGCGCCAATCGACACCGGAGCGCCTGTGCCCGACGGCTTCGATGCCGTTGTCGTGCGCGAGCAGGTAACGATCGACGATACGGGCGCGCTCGTGCAGGAGTCGGTCGTGCCCGGTCGGCACGTGCGGCCAGCCGGCGAGGACATTCCGCTCGATCAGGTGTTGATCCAGACCGGCCAGCGACTCGGCGCCTTCGACGTCGCGCTCGTCGCGGCGGCAGGGCAGCCAGTGGTCGACGTGGTGCGTCAGCCTGGCGTGGCGGTGATTCCCACCGGGGACGAGTTGCGCTCATCGGGCGAGCGGCTCGATGCACACCATGTGATCGACTCGAATGGGCCGATGCTGATCGCGCAGGCGCGAGCGGACGGTGCGCGGGCCACGCTGCATCCACGCGTGCCGGACGATCCGAAGCTGCTGGGCGAAGAGGTGATGCGCGCAGTGCTCTCGAACGATCTGGTGCTGCTTGTGGCGGGCTCTTCGCGTGGTCACCGAGACTATGCGCGCGAGGTACTCGAAGAGCTGGGTGAGGTCGCGGTCGATGGAGTCGCGGTGCGGCCCGGCCATCCGGTATTGCTGGCTGTTGTCGGCACCACACCCGTGATTGGGGTACCGGGCTATCCCGTCTCGGCCGCCTTTACCTACGAGCTGTTTGCGCGCCCGTTGCTGGGCGAACTATTGGGTGCTGTGCCGCCCCGGCCAGCACTCGAGGTACGGCTTGCTGAGGCTGTTGGTGGGCGCGACGACTCGACCTGCATGGTTGCAGTCGAGCTCGACTCCGTCTACGGGGACATGCCAACAGCGACGCCGTGTGCCCGCCGGGCCGGTGCGTTGCGCTCGTTGGCCGGTGCAGATGGTTATGTGACCGTGCCACCTGGCGAAGGTTTCGTCGCGGGGGCTGTTGTCACCGCACTCTTGTTTGCTTAGAGTGACGTCATGTCCACTCCTCGCACCCGCGTCAAGCGCCTCCCAAAGCGTGGCCAGTACGATCGTTCGACGATTGACGCAATTCTTGACGAGGCGATTGTCTGTCACATCGGCATCGAGGTCGAGGGCCAGCCCTACGTGATTCCCTCGCTGCACGCCCGCGTGGGGGACACGCTCTATTTGCACGGGTCGAGTGCGAGCCGCACGCTGCGAACGCTCGCGGGTGGTGCGCCGTGCTGTGTGACGGTCACGCTGGTGGATGGTCTGGTGTTGGCGCGCGCCGTCTTCGATCAATCGGTCAACTATCGCTCGGTCGTCGTGCTTGGTATGGCCACACGCGTCGACGATCCGGCCGAGAAGCTGGTTGCCTTAGAGGCGCTGTCGAATCAGCTTGTACCGGGTCGGTGGGCAGATACACGACCGCCGACTGCCAAGGAAATCAAGGCCACTTCGGTTTTGGCAATGACGCTCGATGAGGCCTCCGCCAAGATCCGCTCTGGCCCGCCTGGCAATGCCCTGGAGGATGCCGAGGACTACGCAGCGACGTGGACCGGTGTGTTGCCGATCACGCAGACCGTTGGTGCTCCGATCCCGGCTCCCGATCTTGCTGAGGGCGTTGCGCTGCCAACCAACCTCGCCCGCTGGGGCGAGCGGTTTCAGCGCTAGGCGCTGCGCAACTCGTCCAGTGTCGCCCACTCGAGCATGCGCGCATGCGTCGCCTCGAGCAGGACCGCTGGGGCACAGCCGGCGTCAAACGCCTCGCGCCAGCGCGCTGCGCAGAGGCACCAGCGATCGCCGGCCTTGAGGCCCGGAAACTCGTAGAGCGGCAGCGGCGTCGAGAGGTCGTTGCCACTCGCTTTGGAAAAGGCGAGAAACTCGTCGGTCAACACAACACAGACGGCATGCACGCCTTGGTCTTGCCCACCCGTGTCGCAGCAGCCGTTGCGATAGAAGCCCGTGATCGGATCGTACGAGCATGCCTGTAACTCGCTGCCAAGAACGTTCTCTGCCATACCGGCATCGTAGGGGTTGGGGTCAATGTCCAGAAGGGGTCAGGCACGATCTGGACATTTGATGGATGAGCTAGCTCGTGAGTGTTGCCACCCAGGAGGATCTCGACGAGGGTATCGCGATCCTCGAAGAATCGTTGGCCGACGCGTTCGCTGGTTGCTAGACAACCAATGTCCAGAAGGGGTCAGGCACGATCTGGACATTTGATAGACGAGCTAGCTCGTCATCCAATGTCCAGATCGTGCCTGACCCCTTCTGGACATTGACGCAACGCCTACGATGCTCACGTGGTCAACGTTGCCGAGTTGTTACGGACTGGTCCTGTCTTGAGTGAGGCGTCGATCTTTGAGCGTCTGCGGCGCACGCCGGGCATCGAGTTCGACGCCGAGGTCGTGATTGGTGCGCTCGTCACCGACAATCAAGGCCACGCGGCGCTCTGGGAGATCCATCGCGAATACCTCGCGATCGGTCGTGACGCCGGGCTACCCGTCCTACTCCAGACCGACACGTGGCGGGCGCATCCGGAGCGCATCGCGCGCTCGAACTACGCGCACCGCGATCTCAACACAGAGAACGCGAGGATGCTGCGCGATCTGCGCCAGGCCGAGGCTCAGCCCGGCGACGTGATCATCATCGGTGGTCTGGTTGGGCCCTTAGGAGACGGGTATGGCGCCGGCGTTGCACCGAGCGCAGATGTCGCCGAGACGATGATGCAGGCCCAGGCTGAGGCGCTCGAAGATGGTGGCGTCGATCTCCTGATCGCCGCCACCTTGCCGAATGCCGAGGAGGCGCTGGGGATTGCTCGAGAGCTCTCGGCCTCCGTGCTCCCGTACATCATTGGCGTCGTCGTGCGCCCGGACGGAACGCTGCTCGACGGTACGCCGCTACGTCAATTCGTGGAGACCGTTGATACGCGAACGGCGCGGCCACCACTCGGCTACGCGCTCACCTGCGTGCACCCATCGATCGCGGACGCGGCGCTGACAGCCGAACCGATCGGCTCGCGTGCGATCGGACTCTTTGCCAACACCTCGGCACTCTCGCCGGAGGAACTTGATGGGCGCGAGGACCTAATCGCGTCGACTCCGAACCCGTACGCGGCCGCACTGGTTGACGTCGGTCAGCGGCATGGCCTCTCAATCCTCGGTGGCTGCTGCGGCACGGACGAGACGCATCTCGCCGCCGTCGCTCGCCAAATGGTCGCTACACGCTGAGGGTCTGATCGCCGCTCTCGTGGTCGAGCAGTCGCTGCTTCGTGTCGAGACCCTCGCCACCCGAGTAGCCCGTCAGTGCGCCACTGGCACCGATGACGCGGTGGCAGGGAACGATGATCGGTAGTGGGTTGCGACCGTTAGCCGCGCCAACGGCGCGCGTTGCCATGGGCTGTCCAATCGACTTGGCGATGTCGCCGTACGAGGCCGTGGCGCCGAAGGGGATGTCGCGCAGCGCCGTCCAGACCGACTGTTGAAACTCGGTTCCTGCGGGTGCGAGTGGGACGTCAAACGACATCCGGTTGCCCGCAAACCATTCCGTCAGTTGGGTCGCCGCTGCGTCAACGAAGGGCCCGCCCTCGCTGGCATCAGTGGGGATCGCCACGTCGTCGCCGGGCAGGATCAGATTGGTCAACCCGTCCTCGTTGGCCACGACGGCGATGTCGCCGAGCGGAGTCGAGACTGTGCGAAAAGTGGAGGCCATGCGTCTAGCCTAGCGGCCGGGCATGAAACGTTGGACGATCCGCACGCGTTTCGCCGGTCGTCCCGTGCGTTCCTCAACCTGATCGGCGCTCAGCAAAATGCCGGAGATCGACTTGGCCGCGATCGCCCGCAGCGGCTCTGGCTCCCACTTGCGGCACGTATGGCCCACCCAAGGCAGGCTCAGCAAATCCGTTTCGCGTTTCAGAATCAGGTCGGCGAGCGTGCGGCCGGCGATGCTCGTGCCCGTCAGTCCGTGACCGGCAAAACCGCCCGCAGCACCGAGCCCAGTCGTTGGGTCGAAATCGACCTGCATGCTCCAATCGCGCGGTGCGGCGAACGAGCCACCCCAGCGGTGCTCGATCTTGGCCTCGCGTGCGGCAGGGAAGTGGAGCCGCAGCGCCTCATCGATACGCGCAAAAATCGCCTCGTTCTGATCGTTCGTGTCTGCGATGCGATCGCCGGTGTAGTACGACGTGCCGCGTCCGCCGAGGGCGATGCGGTTATCCATCGTGCGTTGCGCATAGAAGAAGTGGTAACGCTGATCGGCGATTGGCTCGCAGTTGTCCCAGCCGAGCTCATCCCAGACGTGGTCGGGCAGCACCTCGGTCTGGAGCATGTGTGAGTAGATCCGCAGGTAGCGACGCTTGCCGCCGGGCAGGTCGCGCGTGAAGGCCTCGGTCGCGCGGATCACGACGTCGGCTTGGATCGAGCCTTGCTGGCAGACGAGTCGTCCGCGTTCGATCGCAGTTACCGGTGTCTGCTCGTAGATCGTCACGCCGAGGTTTTCGCAGGCATGGGCGAGGCCGCGTGTCAGGCGGGCCGGATCGATCCGTGCGCAGTGTGGGGTGTAGGTGGCAGAGACGGCACCACTAAAACGCACGCGCTGCTGCAGCTCGTCGAGCGAGATCTCCCAGACGTCCTGCTCGGTAAAGCCGCGTGCGCGACGGCCCGCCACACCGGCCTCGACGCGGGCGGCCTGGGTCGGCGAAGTCGCGATCCGCAGCGCGCCACCCTTGTGCCAGCCGCAGTCAATCTGCTCGTGCGCGACGACGTCGCCAACCCAATCGATACCGTCGATAAACGCGCGCTCGGCGCGTCGAACAATGTCCATGCCGCCGTGCTGCTTGTAGACGCGCATCTCGCCGGCCATGCCAGCCGATTGGAAGCCGCCGTTGCGCCCCGAGGCGCCATAGCCCACGATCTCGCGTTCGCAGATGACGATGCGCAGACGCGGGTCGCCTTTGGCGAGGCAGTATGCGGTCCAGAGCCCCGTCAACCCGCCGCCAGCAATCGCAACATCGACCTGCTGGTCGCCAGGAAGTGCGTCGCGTGGATCGAGCGATTCGGGGATGCCGTCGAGCCAGCCAGAGACATTTCGGTAGCGCTGGTCGGCTGCAGAGCGGGTGGGGTGCTCGGTCGCGATCGCCATGACTAGATTATGGCAGTGGGTTGCCTTCACACTGTGGGCATCGACGTCCTCGCCCTCCTTCACGAACGCGGCATTGTCGCCAAATCCACAGCCGTCAAATTGACGTTGCTGCAGGGTGGCTATTGGAACACCGTCTGTCGTTTGCAGGGCGATGGGCTCGACTGGGTGGTCAAGGTGTTTGCGGCGCAGGATGGCTGGCGCCTGTTTCCGATCTTGCCGGATGACGAGGCGCGTGCGTTGCTGCTGTTGAAGGGGCATGACGTCGCGCCGGAGTACGTTGAATACCATCCGCGCGTCGGCGAGCTGCCCGCGGTGTTGGTCTACGAGTGGGTTGAGGGAACGATGTGGACGACGGGTGCCGCAGAGGTTGCGCGGCTGTTTCGTCGCCAGCACGCGGTGGTTGTGGATGGTTTCCGTGAGGTGCCAACGGGATCGATCGGCATCGTCGAGCAGGGCGAGCGTCTGCTGCAGTCGGCCGATTCGCACGAGGCCGCGATGCTGCGTAAGGTCTGTCCGACCGCGCGCGTCCAGCCGACACCACGCCGCGCGCTGATCCACACCGACGCGGGGACGGGCAACTTTATCGTCGGTCCGCAGGGCATTCGCCTGATCGACTGGCAGTGCCCGGCGCTTGGCGACGCAGCCGAGGATCTCTTTACGTTTCTCTCGCCCGCCTTCCAGGTGCTCTACGACCACGAGCCGTTGACGGTGCTCGAACGCGCCGAGTTTCTCGATGCCTACGAGGAGCCGACGGTGCTTGCGCGGCTGGCTGCGCTTGCGCCTGCACTCACCTTCCGGATGGGTGCCTACTGCGCAATGCGACGCCTCGAACTCGCCGACTCCGATCCGCCGGCGGCTGCGCGCTACGCTCGTGCTTTAGAGCTCTCCATCGCCGAGCTGACCGAAGGATCCTGATGACACTTCCCGCGATCGACCTCTTTATTCACACCTATTCGTTTCGCTTCCGACTGATGCACGATCCGAACTTCGGGATTATCGATCTGCTTGATCGCGCGGTCGCGGATGGCAACGTCGGGATTGGACTCAACGTCAATGGTCCGCACTATCGCTTTCTTGGCGGCGACAGTCCTGCGCACGTCAAGCTCGTCGCGGAGGCGATCCGCGAGCGCGGCCTCGACGTCGATGTCGAGACCAGCTCGACCGATCCCAAGCATCTGACGACGCTGCTCGATCTTGCCGTCGCGCTCGGCGCGAAACATCTGCGCACCTACACGCGCCACGAGGGCCCGCGCGCACAGGTGCTAGATGCAACGACGCGAGATCTGATCGAGGCGGCGCCGATCGCGGAGGATCGTGGCGTGCCAATTCTCCTCGAGAACCATGAGGAGTTCACCGGTGTCGAGGTCGGCCGCATTCTCGAACGCGTCGACCATCCATTCGTGGGCGCGCTCTACGACTACGGCAACTCGATGATGCTGCGCGAGGATCCGCTCGAGGCGCTCGAGGCGATGCTGCCGTGGACGCGCAAGGCGCATATGAAGGACCACGTCGTCATGCACGGCATGGTCTGTGGCGTGCCGACGGGGGAAGGCGTGCTGCCGATCGCCGACATTACGCGCCGCCTGCTCGAGGCGGGCGTCACTCGTATCGCGTTCGAGAACGTCTGGGGCTACACCTGCCCGTTTCATCCGCGCGAGGACGGCCTGCCGGAGGAGACTGGCGGCCCGATTTTTGCGCCACACGAGGACCCAGCTGATCCGGCCTTCTTCCTGCCCGACGTGATGGCCGAGGTCGAGCGCGACCCGGCGCGTGTGATCGAGCTCGAAGAGGTCTCCTACCAGCGCGCCAGCGCGAACGTGAACGCGATGGTCGCCGAGCTTACGGAGGGCCGCGCATGAGTAGCGAGGTCGCTACCGGCGGTTGCCTCTGTGGCGACGTTCGCCTCGAGATCAACGGTCCGCTGACGGACGCGCACTGGTGTGCGTGCCGGCGCTGTCAAAAGTGGGCGGGCTCGCCTGCCGTCGCCTGGGCCGATGTGCGCACGTCGGATTTGCGTTTCACGGCCGGCAAACCGGCGTGGTTCGAGCCCGCTCCCGGCCAACGGCGCGGGCACTGCGCTCGCTGCGGCAGTGCGCTCTGCGTCTTCGACGAGGGCTCCGACATCGCCTCCGTCGTCCTCGCCTGTCTCGACGATCTGGACGCGCATCAACCCGAGGGTGTCAGCTTCCCTGAGTCGCTGCCGCGCTGGTTGCCCGCCGCCGGGTTCTCTGGCCCCAGAAATGACGAAGGGACCCTTGCGGGTCCCTTCGAATGACGGGAACGACGGGACTTGAACCCGCGGCCTCCGGCGTGACAGGCCGGCGTTCTAACCAACTGAACTACGTCCCCAATCGAGGGCGCAGCATAGCCGATTCTTCGTGACGGACACGCCAAACGTCGCGGGTTGGAGATGGCGCGCACAATTCCGGCGGAATGCGCGGTAGGGTTCAGCCGGGACGTTCGGGGACAACTCAGGGTGTATGCGACCAGTGCGGTCGCGTGTGCGAAAGGTGAAGTGCATGAGCAAGCAGAAGCAGTCTCCGGGGTCGCGCCCGTCGCTCGTTGAACTCGAGCACGCCGTACCGTTTAGTCGTCGCCACATTGGACCCGGCGCCGACGAGCAGGCAGCGATGCTGGCCGAGCTGGGCTACGCCTCGCTGGATGCCCTCGAGGAGGCAGCCGTCCCGAGCGCGATCCGGATGCGCGAGGCGATTGATGTGCCGCCCGCCGCGACCGAGATTGAGGTGCTCGCTGAGTTGCGCGAGATCGGTGAGCGCAATCGCGTGATGACGCAGATGATCGGGCTGGGCTACTACGACACGCATACGCCGCAGGTCGTCTTGCGGAAGGTGTTCGAGAACCCCGCCTGGTACACGGCCTACACCCCGTATCAGCCCGAGATTGCCCAGGGTCGCCTCGAGGCGCTGCTCAACTATCAGACGGTCATCGCCGACCTGACGGGGCTGCCGATGGCGAATGCATCGCTGCTCGATGAGGCGACGGCAGCGGCCGAGGCGATGACGCTTTGTTTCCGTCACTCTAAGAAGGACACGGGCCTGTTTCTCATTGACGAGGACGCACTGCCCCAGACCATCGCTGTTATTCAGACGCGCGCTACGCCGCTGGGAATCACCGTCGTAGTGGCGAACCTCGAAGAGGGTCTGCCCGACGGCGAAATCGTCGGTGCGCTCCTGCAGCACCCGGGTGCCGATGGTCGAATTCGCGATTGGCGCCCGACGATCGCTGCACTGCACGAGCGCGAAGCGCTCGCCGTGCTGGCCGCCGATCCGTTGGCGCTCGTCTTGCTTGCTTCGCCCGCCTCGATGGGTGCGGATATCGCAGTTGGCTCGATGCAGCGGTACGGCGTGCCGATTGGCTTCGGTGGCCCGCACGCCGCCTACATGGCAGTCCGCGATGGGCTTCAACGCATGATGCCCGGGCGACTTGTTGGTGTCTCGGTTGACGCCGATGGCGCCCCCGCATTGCGCCTGGCTTTGCAGACGCGCGAGCAGCACATTCGTCGCGATAAGGCGACTTCGAATATCTGCACGGCCCAGGTGCTGCTCGCCGTGATCGCCAGCATGTACGCGGTCTATCACGGTGCCGATGGCCTTCGTTCGATCGCTCAACGCATCCATCGCCTGTCCGCGATTTTCGCGGAGGGGTTGCGTCGCGGCGGACTCAATGTCTTGCACGACACGTTCTTTGACACCGTGCAGGTACGCGTGCCGCACCACGCCGACATCGTGATTGCCCAGGCCCGCCAGTTCGGGATCAACCTGCGCCGCGTCGACCGCGACACCGTTGGTATCTCCTGCGATGAGGTGACCGAGCGCCATCACATCGAGGCGCTCTGGGAGACCTTCCGCGTGACGGCCGATATCGACGAGCTCGATGCTGAGACGCCCGATGCGCTGCCAGCAGATCTGCTCCGCACCGAGGAGATCCTGACGCACCCGGTCTTCCACGAGCATCGCTCCGAGACGCAGATGCTGCGCTACCTGCGCCGCCTCTCGGGCAAGGACATTGCGCTCAACCGCTCGATGATCCCGCTCGGCTCGTGCACGATGAAGCTCAACGCGACGACCGAGATGCAGGCTGTCACCTGGCCAGAGTTCGCGACGATTCATCCGTTCGCGCCGCTCGATCAGGCCGACGGCTACCTGCTCCTGATCAACGAACTGCAGCGCTGGCTCGTTGCGATCACCGGTTACGACGCCGTCTCGCTGCAGCCAAATGCTGGCTCGCAAGGCGAGTTCGCAGGTCTCCTCGCAATCCGCGGCTATCACCAGAGCCGTGGCGATCACCATCGCGACATCTGCCTGATCCCCGTCTCGGCCCACGGCACGAATGCCGCTAGCGCTGTGATGGCGGGCATGCGCGTCGTCGTGATTGCCTGCGACGATCGTGGCGATGTCGACCTCGACGACCTGCGCGCCAAGATCGTCGAGCATGGCGACAACCTCGCGGGCCTGATGATCACGTACCCGTCGACGCATGGCGTCTACGAAGAAGCCGTCAGTGAGATCTGCGAGCTCGTGCACGACGCGGGCGGTCAGGTCTACGTCGACGGCGCAAACATGAACGCGCTCGTTGGCGTCGCACAGCCCGGCAAGTTTGGTGCCGATGTCTCGCATCTCAACCTGCACAAGACGTTCTGTATTCCGCATGGTGGTGGCGGTCCGGGCGTCGGTCCCGTGGCGGTGCGTGCGCACCTCCGACCGTTCCTGCCAAACCATCCACTCCAGCCGGCTGCTGGCCCCGAGACTGGGCCTGGGCCGATCTCCGGAGCGCCATGGGGCTCGGCGAGCGTTCTGCCGATCTCGTGGGCGTACATCCGCCTGATGGGGCCCGATGGTCTCAAGCAGGCAACGCAGGTGGCCGTGCTCAACGCGAACTACATCGCCAAGCGGCTCGGCACCGCACTATCCGATTCTCTACACCGGGCACGACGGGCTCGTCGCGCACGAGTGCATTCTCGACCTGCGCGGCATCACGAACGACACGGGCGTGACCGTCGAAGACGTTGCCAAGCGGCTGATCGACTACGGCTTCCACGCGCCGACGATGTCGTTTCCCGTGGCTGGCACGCTGATGGTCGAGCCGACCGAGTCGGAGGATCGCGGCGAGATCGATCGCTTCTGCACCGCGATGGCAGCAATTCGCGAGGAGATCAATCAGGTTGCGGCGGGTGTCTGGCCGGCCGACGACAACCCGCTCGTCAATGCGCCGCACACGGCACACATGCTGACGGGCGAATGGCCGCACCCGTACTCGCGAGACGAGGCTGTCTATCCCTTGGCCACGATCGGCTCCGAGAAGTACTGGCCGCCGGTCCGGCGCATCGACCAGGCCTATGGAGACCGCAACCTCTTCTGTGTCTGCCCGCCGCTCAGCGACCTCGTCGCGGGCGATTAGTTCGGTCCTACTGGGTACCGCTCAGCGGTAGCTCCTGCTAATTTTTAGCCATGGATCAGAAGGTCTCCCACATCGTCATGTACATCCTCGCGATCACGCTCGTCGTGTGCGTGGGTGTCGTGTTGCTGGCGAAGGGCATCACGGCTGTTCCTCATCAGTGGCTTGGCGTTGGTATCGCAGCAGTGCTCGCCGTCGCGGCGCTCGCGATGACGCGGCTCAGCTTCGGCCCCGACCACTGAGGCCTCACCCCTGAGGGCTTGTGCGCTGTGGGTTGCGTTGTGCGTGGGTCGGGCGGAGCTACGAGGTGCGCTTGAAGGCTGCGTTGATCAACGCGGGCATATCGCCCCAGATGTCATTGGTACCTAGCACCACGCCAACGATCGTTCGATCACCGCGACGAACTGCGACGGCAAGACACCCTCCGGCTAGGGTCGTAAAGCCCGTCTTGCCACCGATCGTGCCGCGAAAGGTCTGGAGCATCTTGTTGTGGTTCTCGTACGTGCGCTTGCCGCCCGTGTCGTTCCATCGCACCGTGTGACGCCACGTGCGAACGGCGCGTGCGAAGGTTGGATTCTCGAGGGCACGAGCGAGCAAGATTGCCTGGTCGCGAGCCGTTGACAAGTTGGTCGCATCGTTGAGACCCGACGAGCTTGCGTACTGCGTGCCTGTTAATCCGAGCTGTTTGCCACGCCGGTTCATCTGCCTGTAATAGCGCCCATAGTTGCCCTCACCGAGGTCCTCGCCAAGGGCGGCTGCGGCGTCGTTGTTCGAGCCGAGGAGTGCCGAATAGAGCAAGACACCACGAGGGTATCGATTGCCGATGATCAGACCATCTTTGTTTGGCTCAACAGCGGCAGCGGTCTCCGAGACCGTGACCATGTGGGCGAGATTTCCAGCCTCAGAGACGAGCAGTCCGGTCATCATTTTTGTCAGCGAGGCGACTGGCCGTCGCTGTGTGTCGTCGTAGGCCAGCACGATCTGATTCTTTTCGACATCGAGCGCGACGTACGATCCGGCGGCGAGCCCTGGCTGATTCGCGGGACTTTCCGCTCCGGCCATGTAGGTTGGCGCTGGGCGGCGGACGACGAGCGGCGCGAGCGGCAACTCGATGTTGTCGCGTGTGGTCTTTGGTTCTGTCGAGGCCGCAGCGACAGTGGTTGTCGTGGGCGTTTGCTTGCCTGTCGACGCCACAACAGTGTTGCTTCCAACGGCCGTGGTTGCCGAACTGCCGCCGGCCTCTCCGCCACCCGTCAACACCTTCGTCGTAAAGCCGATCAGTCCGATCACAAGAATTGTCAGGAGCAGCACGTGCAGTGGGCGCACGGTCGAGCGTTCGCGTCGAGGCCGGCGCGTGTGCGTGCGGTATGGGTGGTTGCTCGTGTCGTCGGCATAGTCTGCACGCGGCCGTGGCGCGGCTCGAGGGCGCGGCGCAGATCGTCTGCTGCGCGCGGGCCGAGGCCGGGGTGGTCGCTCGTCATCCACGGCCTCCAATCCTACCGCTGAGGGGGGCGGTTAGTGGTCGCCAGTGCGTGTGCCGGCTGACCAAATTACTGTGACCGCGCGTCGGTGCACCAGGATGCTCACACGTTAGGCTCTCGGGGTAGGCAACAGGAGGCGATAATGGCGCGTGATCTCGACGGAGCAATTGGTGAGGGTTGGGGCGGCGAAGCCCAGATCGTTGGGAGTCATGTCAACGTGATCATCGCTCGTCGCGGCAGCGCGACAGCAGCCGGTCTGATGACCGCGTTTGCCACGCCACGGCCCGGGCACACGCCAATTCTGGTCTGCGTTGGTGAGCACGAGACGAAGTACGAGCCCGTCTGGCCGCCGCTGGTGATGATGAACAAGTCGACGGCAGTCACCGACACGCATCAGACGATGACGTGGGGCGCGGCTCAGTTGGGGCTTGCCCAGGGCACGCTCGACGCTGTCGCTGATGGCATCATCGAGGCGACCGACGAGTACATCGTCTTCGTTGCTGTCTGGGTCAATCCTGGGGCGACCGACGAGACGGCAATCCGTAAGGCCAATCGCCAGTCGATCCGCAAGGCGATCGAGATGGCGGTCAAGGGTCGCGATCCAGAGGCCGCCAAGCGCCTCGTCGAGCGTCGGGACGAGTTGACGAGTCCGTTCTACTCCGGCGAGTAACACCCAGCGCTCCGATACCCTGCGGCGATGGCGCGTAGGCGAACTCCCAGTGTGGCCGAATGTCGACGCGCTCTGTGGTTGCTTGGTGTGGTGGCTCCCGTCGATCATGCCGGTGTGCTGAAGGCTTGGCGCAAGCGCGTCGCGCAGACGCATCCCGATCGCCACATCGGCGATGCCGCACGAGAGCAGGCGGCAGCGACGTTGACGCGCGCGCTCAACGAGGCGCGCGAGACGCTCGACTGGTGGATCGACGAGGAGCGCGATTGGCCACCGACGGTTGGTGCGGCTGGCGACGTGCGTTTCGATACGCCAGACCCGTGGCCCGAGCGCGACCCCGAACCAGCGGTCGCTGCGGTCTGCCAGGTGACGGGGCTGCGGCGAGGCGATCATGTGCGCGTCTGGCCGTTCGACGGTGAGGTGCTGACGGTCGTCGGCACAGAGTTTGATCAGCGGGACCGGACGACGTGGGTCGAACTGCTGCACCAGCCCCAGACGGTCAAGTCCGATCGGGTGCGGCTCGCCGCGTTCTCGTGCCCTACCTGTGGGGCGTGTGCGGGGCCGGCGGTTGACAACCCCTCGGTTCGACCGTGTCCAGACTGTCTGATCGACCTGCGACGCCTCGAGCGAGCGCCGGCGGAGGCCGCTCGGATTCGTCGTGCGATCGAGGCGCGCGCCACGGCAGGAGCGTCAATGGCAGACACGATCGGTGACGAGCGGTTTGCCGACCGTGCGCGCGAGCGTCGACGCTGGTCGCGGCGGCTCATCACGGCCGAGCCAGACGATCTCTATGCGGCGCTGCTGAGTGCCTTCGGGACCGCGTGGGAGCGGTGGGGAGAGGGCGCCTCGAGCGAGCGCCACCCATGACTACGATCGCGGTCGCGCTTGTTGTCGCGTCGGCCTTTGCGCATGCCGGCTGGAATTTCATCGCCAAGCGTGGCCCCGCTGGCCCGGCCTACACGTGGGTGCTCGTGGTTGCCGAAGCAATTGCCATTGCGCCACTGGGGATCATTCTGATCGTCGCCGGCCACGTGCACTTCTCCTGGACGTTCGTCTGGGTGATCGTGCTCGCAGGCGCCTTGCAGGCCATCTACTTCATGTTGCTGCGTGCGGGTTATGCGCGTGGCGATCTCTCGCTGGTCTATCCGATTTCGCGCGGAACCGGGGCGTTGTTCGCGACGATCGCCGGGATCGTGCTCCTTGGCGAGCGGCCAGGCCTCGTCTCGCTGGCAGGTGCCGCCGTGATCGTCGTCGCGGTGCTGGTCCTAACGAACCCACAGCGCGGGCCGAAGTCGCTGCAGCGAGCAGCGATCGTGCTGGCGCTTGCCGCTGGCGTGGCGATTGCGGTCTACTCGTGGTGGGATCGGCGCGCCGTTGTCGATTTGGCGATCCCAATCGTCTTCTACTCGTGGGCGGCCGCGGTGACGGAGGCCGCCTGGCTGACGCCCGCGATGCTGACGGATCGTCAGCGTCTGCGGAGTGCGCTTCGACACTGGCCGTCAGCGACGATCGCGGGCGTGATGCGCTTCGCCGCCTATGCCTTCATCCTGATCGCCTACTCGTGGCAGGGGGCGCCACTCTCGCTCGTCGCGCCACTGCGCGAGACGGGTATTCTCGTGGCGGTCTGGCTCGGCGGCAGCATGCTCGGCGAGGAGGATCGCAAGCGGCGGCTGATTGCCTCCGTTGGCATCGTCGCGGGTGGTCTCCTGCTCGTTGCGGGCTAGCGTGTCGAGCTACGCGGCGGGACGAAGATCGCGCAGCGTGTCGAGTGCGTCAGCAATGCGTGTGCGCGCATCGTCGGTCGCTTCGAGCTCACCACGGCGAATGCGATCAAGCACTCGCTGAAGGTCCATGAACGCGCGGGCAAGCTCCTGCTCACCGGGCGTGTGAGTCAGGTGACCGAACACGCCTGCAATATAGGGATTGCTGCGGACAGGTGAAGATCAGACGAGCACGAGACTGCGGACACGCGCCACGCTCGCTGCGCTGGGCTCGTCCGTGAAACTCTCGAGCACGTTGCCGCTTTTCCGCTCGACGACCAGAATCACGGGGGTGCTCTTGATCGCATAGGTCTGCGCGAGGCGCGATTCTTGCAGCACATCGACGCTGCGATAGGGAATGCCGGCTGCCTTCAATTCCTTGCCCCATTCCTGACAGGCGTGGCAGAGCGGGCCCGAGAAGGCGACGACGGCGGTGTCGCCGTACTGCGCATCGAGGCCGAGTTGCAGCGGGTTGATACGGGTTGGGACGGTTTTCGGACGGGCAGCTCGCTTGCGGATCACAATCGCCACAACAAGCAGCACGACAACGAAGGCCCCAACGAGCTGCAGACGGTCCATCAGAAGGCTCGACTAGACCGCGGGGTGGCGATCGACGACGATGCCGCGGGCGCGCGCGATCAGCATGTACATCTCACAGCCGACACAGACGCCCGTCGTGGCCGCGAGCAGGGCGAGTGCGGCGACGATCAAGGCGAGGCCCCAGCCAATGCTGCTACTGCCGGCGTAGAGCAAAATCGACGAGACAGTCAGAAAGACGGCGCCGATGATGTTGGCGAAGCGCGGCACGCGGGCATCTTCGATTGTGCCCTCGCCGAGGCGCGGCTGCAGGACATCGAACCAGAGTCGGCAGGGGAGGCAGAAGCGGCGGCCGAGCGTCAGGCCGACAATCAACTGCAGTGCGAGCAGCACGATGATCCACTCTTGTTGGAGGAGAAATGCGATCAATGCACCGACACCGACGATCGCTTGGTTGGTGCGAGGCCCCCGCGAATCGATCACGTGCGTGTCGCGATACGGATCTACCGTGCGGTAAGGAATGCTCATAACTCCTATAAACATACTTGACGCTGAGAAGATTCCCTGCTCGGCTCGCGCAGCGGGTAGGCTTCCGTCATGCCCACTGATCGCACCACGACAACTGACAACTGGCTCGACGACCCGTATCCGAGCCGCGCCTTTCAGCGTGTGCGCGAGTTCGCTCCCTCGGCGCGGGTTGCCAATGACAGTGGGGTCGTCAGCGAACTGCCCGTCGACCTGCAGGACCTTGGTGGCATCGAGCTGGAGGCTGTCGATGGCTCGACGACGACGGTGGAGCGGCAGTTCGCTACGTCGAACGGCGAAGGACTCGTTGTGCTCAAGGACGGCGTGATTGTCTACGAGCAGTACGCCAACGGGATGCTGCCGCGGACGCCGCACCTCTGCATGAGCGTGACGAAGTCGTTCGTCGGCGCGATGCTCGGTATTCAGGTCGGCAAGGGTCTGATTGCGATGGATCAGCTCGTGACCGAGATCGCACCGCAGTTCATCGGCACGAGCCTGGACGGCGCGAATGTGCGGCACCTGATTGACATGACGGCCGGCACAGAATTCGTCGAGGACTATGCGCTGTACGACGACCCCGAGGCGGACAACCCGCTGATGGAATACGAGCGCCAGGCCAGCTATCGGCGCTTGGGTGGACGTAAGCCGCTCGGCATGTACGGACATTTTCCGACGTACCCTAAGTCGCGCGAGCACGGCACGAATTTCGATTACCGCTCGGTGCTGACGAACATCGCAGCACGACTCGTCGAGATCGTGGCGGAGCAGCGCTTTGTTGATGCGCTTTCCGAGCAGCTGTGGGTGCCGCTCGGCATGGAGCACGAGGCGGACCTGATGCTCGACGTCGTAGGCGATGCCGTCGTCGATGGAGGTCTGTCGTGCTCGACGCGTGATCTCGCCCGCTTTGCGCTCGCCTATCAGCGTGGTGGTCAGGGCGTGATCCCCGCCGAGTGGGTGCACGACACGCACCATGGTGACGACGAGGCAATCCGGAACTTTCGCGAGAGCCCGACGATGACGGACTTGGAGCGCGGCGACTGGTGCATGTATCGCAACGCCTTCTGGGTGATCGAGCGCGACGCGCGCTACACCGGCTCCGGGATCTACGGCCAGCACTGCTACGTCGACGTGCCGGCGGGCGTCACGATCGCGCGCTTCTCGACCTACCCAATCGCCTACCCACAAGAGCTGTGGGACGAGACGATGCGCAGCCTGACCACGATCTCCGCAGCGCTGGCCTAACGCGTTGGAGGCGACATTCTGGGCCCGGGCCCAAAGTGTCGCCTGCGTTGCCTGTGCGCTCTAGCGCGACCAGACGCCGTCGAGCAGCGTCGGGTCGCCGAGAATGCCTGTGCGCGGCGAATCGGCCGTGATTGTCGCCTCCGGTAGCACCAGCGCCTGCTCAACATGTGCGCCGGTGCAGATCGTCGCGCGCGGGCCGATCACGGCGGGGCCGATGATCGTTGCGCCCTCCTCGATGCGGGCACCAGCACCAACGAGCACAGGGCCAGTGATCGTCGCGCCTTGAGAGACGCCAACGAGGCTCGTGTCGCTCCCCATGATCAGGTCGCCGCTCGCCTCAACATCCACTTCGCCTGCAGCGATCGCACAATTCGCGAGCACGAGCTCGTCGAGCGAGCCGATGTCGCTCCAGTACGCATCCGTCACCCAGGCGCGCACATCCGCTCCCTCAGCGACGAGTCGCGGCAAGATCTCGGAGCCAAAGTCGCTGGCCCCCTCGGCGGGGATCTCCGCGAAGATCGCGGCGCTAAAGCAGTAGACGCCAACGTTGACCAGGTCGCTCAGCGCATCGGCGGGAGCGGGCTTCTCCTGGAATGAGGTGATGCGACCTGTTGCGTCCGTCACGACCACGCCGAAGCCCGTCACGTCCTCGACGCGCTTGACCGTCAGCGTCGCGAGTGCGCCCGACGCGCGATGGGTGGCCGCGAGTGCCGCGAGATCGATCGTGTGGAGGCCATCGCCGCTCGTGACGAGGAAGACATCGTCGTCGGCAAGCAGCGTCGCCTGACACTTGCGGGTGCCGCCGGCCGTGCCCAGCAGCTCTTGCTCGATCGAATACTCGATCGGAACCCCGTAGGCGGAGCCATCACCGAGCACCTCCATGATCGCCTCAGGACGATGGTGGAGGTTGATCACGGCACCCGAGCAACCGGCGGCCGCGATCCGGCGGAGGAGGTACTCCACGACGGGACGATTGCCGACCGGTGCGACCGGCTTCGGGAGGTGGTCTGTCAGAGGACGCAGTCGCGTCCCGAGTCCGGCAGCCATGATCATTACGCGCATCCACGCAGGGTAGCGGGGCAGTGGTAACGCGTGGGCAACAAAAAAGCCCCGGGTCCGAAGACCCAGGGCTGTCATTGCGTGGGGACGGTGACGGTCGAGGCGGGCATATGCGACCGCCGCGACCGTCACCGGGGTGACCGGCCTAGTGGAACTGCTCTTCCTCTGTCGACCCAACGAGGGCCAAGGTCGAGCTTGCTCCGGCCGATGCGATGGTGGAGATAAGATCGAAGTACCCGGCGCCGACTTCACGCTGATGGCGGGTGGCCGTGTAGCCCTCTGCCTCCATCGCGAATTCGCGCTCCTGCAACTCGACGTACGCCGTCATGCCGTGCTTGGCGTAGCCCTGTGCAAGCTCGAACATCGACGCGTTGAGCGCGTGGAAGCCGGCGAGGGTGATGAACTGGAACTTGTAACCAAGCTCGCCCAACTCGTGCTGGAAGGCGGCAATCTGCTCGTCGTTAAGCGCGCGCTTCCAGTTAAACGATGGCGAACAGTTATACGCGAGCAACTTACCCGGGAACTCGGCGTGGATCGCCTCGGCAAACTTGCGTGCCTCGTCCATGTCCGGCGTGCCGGTCTCGCACCAAATCAGGTCGGCGTACGGGGCGTAGGCGAGACCACGAGCGATCGCGCTATCGATGCCACCGGAGACGAAGAAGTAGCCCTCGGGGGTGCGCTCGCCGGTCACGAAGGGACGGTCGCGCTCGTCGACGTCGCGACGTCATCAGGGTCGCTGCGAGTGCGTCGGTGCGTGCCACGATCAGGGTCGGCACGTCCATCACGTCCGCTGCGAGACGCGCAGCCTGCAGCGTGCGGACGAACTGGCTGGTCGGGACGAGCACCTTGCCGCCGAGATGGCCACACTTCTTCTCAGCTGGCGAGCTGGTCCTCGAAGTGGACGCCAGCAGCGCCGGCTTCGATCATGCCGCGCATCAGCTCGTAGGCGTTGAGCGACCCACCGAAGCCAGCCTCGGCGTCGGCCACGATCGGGACGAACCAGTCAATCGAATCGTCACCCTCGGACCACGTGATCTGGTCGGCGCGCGTCAGCGCATTGTTGAGGCGGCGCACCATCGCGGGCACGCTGTTGGCCGGGTAGAGGCTCTGGTCGGGGTAGACCTCGCCCGACAGGTTGCCGTCGGCCGCGACCTGCCAGCCGCTCAGGTAGATGGCCTCGAGGCCACCCTTGACCATCTGGACGGCCTGGCCGCCAGAGAGGGCGCCGAGAGCGTGAACGTGGTGACGGGAATGGATGCGCTCCCAAAGCTTGGTGGCACCGCGCTCAGCAAGCGTGCTGGCCGGCGTGACGGAGCCGCGCAGCTTGACGACTTCCTCAGCCGTGTAGACGCGCTCGATGCCAGTCCAGCGGGGATCGTTCGCCCACTTGGCCTCGAGTTCTGCGGTTTGCTCTGCGCGGGTCTTCTGGTCGCTCACGGGGGTGCCTCCGATAACGGACAAAATGTGTCCGATGGGTAATCAGCGGACTCTACGGCGCCGTCGATCGATAAGGTCGAATCGAAATAAATCGCCGTTTCGATAGATATAATTGATGACACAATGGATTCGGGACAATTAGAGGCCTTCGTGCGCGTCGCGCGTGCCGGAAATCTTGGTCCTGTTGCGGCCGAGCTCTTTCTGACACAGCCCGCACTGACCGCTCGGCTGCAACGCCTCGAGCGCGAGGTCGGCGGTCCACTGTTTCTACGCTCGCGGCGCGGCATGCGCCTGACGGCAGCCGGCCGCGCCTTTTTGCCCTATGCGGAACGCACGCTCGAGACGATGGGCGAGGGTGGACGGCTCGTCTCGGACCTGACAGCGGCGGGCACGGGCGCACTCACGATTGGAGCGCCACCGGCGATCAGCACCTACCTGCTGCCAGGACTCCTGCGCGAACTCGCCCAACAGAATCCCAAAATGGAGCTCTCGGTCCGCGGCGGCCACTCGGACGAGGTGCTCGAGCTCGTGCTGCGCGACGAGGTGCAGATCGCCTTGATTCGCGAACTGTTCCACCCCGAGCTCGTCACCGAGCGTGTCTTCGAGGACGAGCTCGTGCTCGTCTGTGCGCGCGACCATCCGCTCGCCCTTCGCAAGTCCGTCACGATCGAGCAGGTAGCGGATGAGCGCCTGGTGGTCTTCGATCGACACTCGTCATTCGCGGATATTGCCATGACGCTGTTTCAGCGCGCGCGCCGTCAGCCGCGTGCATTCCTGGAGATGGACAACACCGGAGCCGCAGCGAAGATGGTGGAGGAAGGGCTCGGCGTGTCGCTCTTGCCGCGTACCGCCATCCGGCTTGGTCTCGCTGAGGGGTCCCTGGTCGAGCTTCACCTCCTCAACACTCCCGTGATGCGACGTCCCGTGGCGGTGATCTACCGCTCAGATACGCCACTGTCTGGACCCGCGATGGCCTTTCTCGAGCTCGCGCGCGGTCTGGCAGAGCCGCACAACGCCAGCCAAAGTCCGGCTTAGCGCCTAGTCTTGTGGAGATGGCTCAGCAGCCCCTCAACGTCTTTATTCGCGGCACACGCGACTACGTGCAGGGCTCGCAAATTCTCGGGCGCACGGCCGAGCTCGTCGGCAACGACCCGCCCGCTGTACTCGTCTCGGCGAAGTTCACCAAGATCACGGAGCGAGGGGTGCTGGCGGTCTTCGACGGTGATGCTCCGGGCGATCTGGCCGAACTCGGCCGTGCACAGTTCGCCACCGACGCGGGGCGCCAGACCGTCCAGTTCTTCGAGGTCGCCGGTGATAAAGCGCCGCCGATCGACGATGTCCCTCGCGTCACCGCCAACCTCGAGACCGACGGCAAGGGCACAGGCAGCGCAACCTTCGCAATCACCGGTACGTTCGAGTCCTACCTCGTCGCGATCATCGAGTTCGTCAAGGCGGTGCACGCCCAACGTGGTGATCGCGTCACGGACATTTGGTTTACGGCATTGATGGGCGCTCGCCTACCGCTCGCTGCGTCCTACCCACAGACAGGGACGCTTCGACTAACGCCGAAAATTGAGCGCATGGTTGATGGTCGGCTGCAGACGCTCAGCCTGGTCGACACGGAGGGCGACGGCAATGCGCCGCCACAGTTCCAGATCTGTTTCTCTTGCGTCGTAGAGCATGATTGAGTTCAGCACCACTATCAGGATCGGAGAGCAATGACACGCGAAGAAGCCCTCACGGCTATCACCAAGGCACTGACGACCACCGTCGGTGACGTCGACGGCACGATCGGAGAGGACACGAATCTCGTCGACGAGGGCATGCTCGACTCGCTCGATTCGATGACGTTCCTGTTCGAGCTCGAAAACGATCTCGGCCTGAAGCTCGAAGCGATCGACGAGACCTACGAGGACTTCCGCGTCGGTTCGATCGTCGACATCATCGTGGCAGCCACCTCGTAATGCTCCACCCGCGTGTTCGGCAGACGGGGCACTAGCCCGAGCTCGGGTAGCGCGTGCTGGCAAGCCTCCAGATCCTGCTGCTGACAACGGTCGCAGCGAGTTTCGCGTACTGGCTCCTGCCTGCGGCCTGGGTCGAGGGCCGGCGAGCGGTGTTGCTCGTCACGTCGGGAACCCTGCTCTACATCTACGATCCCGCCGCGCTGTTCGTGGCGGTCGGTACGGTGCTGCTGGCCTGGTTGTTGTACGGGCTGACGCGACGCTATCCGAAGTACGGCTGGCTCCCGTGGCTCGTCGCCCTGCCGCTGGTGGTCAACGCATTTACGCCGATTGGCGACCTGATCCCCTTCCCGGGGGGGTCGCCGCGGGGCGTCATCTTCACGAACCTCGCCACGCTCGGCATGTCGTTCTACACGTTCAAGCTGTACGCCTCGATCAAGCAGGGACTCAAGCTCAACTCGCTGCCGTTTCGTGAGATCTTGACAACGACACTGTTCTATCCGGCCTTCCCGGCAGGCCCGATTGATGCATCGCAGAAGTTCGACCACGCCGCGCTCTCCCGCGATCCGGATCCGCGCCGCTGGGTGATGGGCGTTGGACGCATTGGCCTCGGCGTGTTCAAGATCTACATCGTCGGCGGCTACATTCAGTCGACACTTGCGGTCGACGTGTTCGGTGTGCCGCTACCCGGGGTCTACGCACAGGGTTGGTCCGGACCGGTCGAGGCGCTGATCTTCGCCTTCTTCTCGTTCGCTTTCCTCTACGTCAATTTCTCGGGCTTCACCGATATCGCGATCGGCTCCGGCTGGATGTTCAATCTCAAGCTGACCGAGAACTTCCACTTTCCACTGCTCTCGCACTCGATTCAGAACTTCTGGCAGCGCTGGCACCTCTCACTGTCGAAGTTCATTACCGCGTACATGTTCAAGCCGATGTTGCGGCGCACCGGCAAGCCTGCACTGTCGCTGGTTGTCACCTTCACGTTGATTGGTTTATGGCATAACGTCAGCGTTGGCTACTTCTTCTGGGGACTCGGGCATGGCGCGGCGCTTGCACTCACGATGCACTACCGCGGTCTCAAGCGGCCGCCGTTGCCGATGCCGATGATCGTGCGTCGAGCCGGTGGCATTGTGATCACGCTCACCTTCGTGAGTCTGATGTCGACGATTGCGAATCAGCCGTCAAACCGTGATTTGGCGCGCTACGTCGCATCATTTGTAGGAGTTCACCTGTGAGCGGGAGGCAGAGCTGATGTTTAACGAGTGGTCTAATTTCACTGCAGGGGTGGCAGACTGGGTGGTGCGCCATCAGCTGCTCGTCTACATCGTGCTGGGGATCATCGCGTGGATCATCGTGGCGAGAAACTACCCGCTCGAATCACTGACACCGGTCTACGCCAACTACTAATCACCCGTGAGCCGCTCCTCCCGCAACCTGATCCAGATCGCGAGTGGTGTCCTGCTCTTGGGCGTCCTCGGCGGCGTGTTCGCGCTGGTGGCATGGAGCGATCAGCCACGCATTCGGTACGCAACATTGAAGTGCGTGTATCGCCAGATCTACAACTATCAGGGACCCGTTGATGTCGTGGTTGTCGGTACGTCTCGTACCAAGTGGGGCGTCTCGCCACAGGCCATGTCGACCGTTCTCAGCGATGGCAAAGAGCCACCCGCGGTCGTCTTAAATCTGGCGCGCAGTTGGCGCGGCACGCAGCAGATGTTCCAAGAGCTCAAGGACGTCCAGGCAGAGCGCGGGATCAAGCAGGCGGTGGTGGTCGAATACTCGCGCGAGGGCGATGTCGTCGCCACCTCGCAGCGGTACTACGACTATTACCCCGAGCACGCGGCGCTCGTTCCGGTCGACGAGTTTCGAACCGATCCTGCACTAAAACCACGCGAGCCTGCCTACCTCCGCTTCCGCGACCTGCTCGAGCTTGGTCAATTGCGCGTCGATTTCGCGCTTGATCGCTGGCTGTCGGGAAAGGCTGACAAGAACCTCGAAATCCCAGTGCAGGAGCGGCCCGTTGGAGTCTCGGATGGCTGCACCGGCAAGGATCGCCCGCTCAAGCCTGCGGCGAATGCCTCGTGGGCCGAACGGTCTCTCCCGAAGGGGGCCGCGTGGGCGGATCGTGAGCCCGGCTCGTGGCCGATCGGCAAGATCAACAACGATGCTCAGCGTGAGACGATCAAAGAGTTGATCACGTGGGCGCAGGCCGAGGGGCTGCAGATCTACTTCACGCTGATGCCACGCTATCTCGACCCGCCAGCCAGCGACGCCTATCTTGCGCGGTTTCAGAAGACCTTCGGTGTACCACTGTTGGTGCCGCCGAAGGCTGTGCTTGCAGAGCTCAACGATGTTGGCTACTCCGACCCGAACCACCTCTACGAGCCGGGTCGCGAGATCTACTCGCAGTGGCTCGGCGAGCAGATCAAGGCCGGTAACGCGGCGAACTAGTCGACGAGCGTGAGGGTCGTGCGATCACTGCTGTCGACGTAGTGGACCTGCTCGTTCCAGCGTCCCGTCGTCGTGACAGTCAGGATAGTCAGGCCCGAATCGCTGTTGAATGTGCCTGTGCCGGTAAGGCGGACGCCGGTTGTGAAGGAGCAGTTGGCGAAGCTGTAGGCCGCGCCGCTCCGGGTAGTGCGGACACGAACGGAGCCCGTCACAGCGCAACCGGTTGCGAGCGGTGCGGTGCCAGTCCAGTAGGCGTACTCAGGCAGGACGGCGAATTGCTGGTTGAACGAAATCAACGCTGCCTTGAGGTTCTTAAAGGCATTCGCCCTGGCTGGTGCGAGCGGGATGTATGGATCGACGTACGAGTCAGAGCAGGTTGTCGTGCGTTGTGTTGGGCGGCGCCCGCTGATTAGGAAATCGTTGACGAGGTTGTCGGGACAGGGGTTGCCGCGGCCGAATGTCACGTGTGGGCCACCCGCGGTCGTCACGAGGTAGCCGTCGGCGAGGCGCGAGTAGACCGCACGGCCTTGGTCGACGGGTGTGATCGGATCGGCTGTCGCGACAATCACGAAGGTGGGAACTCCGGTGTTGACGAGGGGGGCTGGTCGCACGTTGGAGGAATCAGAACCCGGCCACCAGACGCAGGGGTAATCGCTGAGGAAGATCGCACCTCCGATACGCGGGTACAGCGTGTCGATCTGAGCGGCCTCGTTCAGGAACGCAGTGCTGCGCTCGCTGGAGGTGCCGGTGTAGTACGTGTAGTCACGGCAGTCAACGCCGAAGTAGGCACCGTCAGACCACGAGGGGTCAACGATTGGCGTGAGAGTTTGAGGGTCCACCATCGCGTTGCTGTAGGAGAGCCGCAGCATGGGCACGAGGTCGCCTTGGGCAGCGGCTGTCAGTGCGCGGAGGAACATCATGCGCCCATACGTGCTGTACAGCTGGCCATTGGTGGTGGCCTGAACGAGACCGAGTGTCAGTTCTCGTGTCACCCGCTGGCCGTTGGCGAGCGGGAAGCGCACCTTGATGGGGTGCTTCACGAGCCGCGCCTGGAGCGCGTCGTACACGTCGCCCGCGCTGGTCGTCGCGTCTTCGAGGCAGCGAGTGCGTTGATTACAGATCGCGAGGGTGGTGTTGAGCACCCTTTCGAAGGCTTTCGCCGCGCTGGTCCAGAATTGCGGGGCTGTGAGAGTCACGTCGACAACGCCGTCGATGATCAGACCCTTCAGGGACGTTGGGTGGGCCGCCGCGTAGATCTGGCCGTACTGCGTGCCATAGGACTCGCCGAAGAGCCAGATCGAGGGGCTGCCAAGGGCGACCCGAAACGCTTCTAGATCTTCGATTGCTTGGTTGGTGCCCATGTAGGGCAGCAGTGCGGCGGACCGGGCTTCTTGGGTGCAGGCGCTGGCGAAGGTACTCGTTGCGACGTCAGATTGACTGGTGCTGAGGCGGTAGTTGGCGATTGCGGTGGGGCAGTTCACATTGCCGCTACGGCCCATGCCGCGTTGGTCAAAGAAGACGACGTCGAAGCGATCGAGGACGCCTTGAACGAAGCTGTTGGCGTACGAATCTGCGCTCGCGATGCCGCTCGAGCCAGGACCACCGGTGGCCGTCACGTAGAGGCCTTTGCTCGTGCCATCAGCGGGTCGGACGGCAAACGCGACCTTGATGCGCTTCGTGTTGGCAGCGTCGAAGTGATCGAGTGGCACGCTGATCTTGACGCAGATAAACTCGCTCGTCGCCGAGCACGGCTTGCCTCCCATCGCCTTCAGCTTCTGCGCCATTCCGGCTTGAGCGAATGCTGGGACGGCCGCCAACGCAATCAGCGCTGCGAGCGTCAATAGAAGACGGTGTGCACGGGCCATGGGCGCACTGTAGCGCTGACGACAAAAGAGGCGGACATTCTGGGCCCGGGCCCAAAATGTCCGCCTCTCATTTGCAATTCCGCTTACATAAGCGGTTTTGCGGCTCAGTGTTGTGCAGGTAATGCGCGACTTGCAGCGCCTAACGTCGGGTCGCACATCAGCTTCGCGCGTTTGCCTGCGCAGTCTGAAACGCGACATTCTGGGCCCGGGCCCAGAATGTCGCCTCGAACGCGCCTCCGCGCTTCAGCGGGAGTGGCGCTTCATGTCTACGAGACGGTGAATGTGTACTTCATCGTCGGGTGCGGGGTGCAGTAGTACGTGTACGTGCCCTTTTTGAGCGTCACGGTCGCGCTCTTCGAACCCTTGTAGGCAAGGCCGGTGATCTCCTTGTTCTTGACCCCGGGGCCATTCAGCACGTAGTTGTGCATGTTGGACTTGTCGGAGACCTTGAAGGTATACGAGCCGGGCTTCAGCGACGTGACTTTCTGGCCGCCCTTGGTGAGGGTCATCGTGAAGCCGGGTCCGACCGTGCCATCGAGCGTGGTGGCAGCGCTGGCAGGGACAGCACTCATCGCGAGCGCGCCCGCGACGAGCAGTGGGATGAAGCGGAGTTTGTTCATACCTTGTCTATCGGGCAAGAGGCATCTCCGGCTGATCACGCCGAGCTGGGCCAGCGCTCATCTGGCTCGAAGGTCACGACCTGCTCCGCGGCAAGATCGATCACGAGCCGAATCGTGACGTTCGCTCCGGCGACTCGTACCGTACCGGTGTTTTCTCCATCGCAGGCGACCCAGGAGGCGCTGATGATTGGCAGCAATAGCGACGATAGATCCGTGCCGCGCTTGACTGCTTCGAGTGCACCGACAACGGCATCTTCGAGCTCTGGTGTCGCGGGGTGCACGCTGGTGAGATCCAACTTCTGAACCGCGGGAGGTTGCTCCGGGTTGAGCATGATCTCGACGCCGACCCGGCCCCGCTCGCCCTCCAACCACCAGCCAATCTGCGTCGGCGTCATCACCGTCAAGCCGGCCTCCGGTGTCAAAGCCCCATGTGTCGTGACGAGCGACGCGACGTGTGAGGAGCGGCGGTCTAGCGTTTCGTCGAGGTCGACATTGAAGGCCAGCAGCGGCTCGATCGCCGCGAAATCGCCTGCGATCAGTGCCGCGTTGATCGTCGTGCGGATTTCCTCAAGAGCTGGCAATGGCTCAACGTGGAGACGGCGCGGCTCGTCGGCGACGAGTGTGGCGAGTGCGTCGGCGACTGCCCCACCGGGCCGGGCATAGCGGCCGTTGGCGAGCGCGATCACGCCGATCCGACTGGCGGGATGCCACGTCATCCGCGAGCCGAACCCAGGGTAGCCGCCGGAATGACCAATCGTGCGCCCGGTCGCGAGATCCTCAGCGCTCATCAGACCAAAGCAGTAGCCATGGGCCTGTGCGCGCAGCAGCCCCTCACCCGCACCGAGTTGGAGTGGCATTGCCGTCACGACCTGCTGCATCTCACGACGCGATGCGCGCGACAACGGGTGTGCGTCGTCACCGTCGCGTGGGGGCCAAGCATCGATAAAGCCCGCGACCCATACCGCCAAGTCGGCGACCGTCGAGTAGAGGCCGCCGAGCGCACTGAATGCGCCGGGGCTCTGGACCGGCTGGGCGATCCACTCGCCGTCGACGAGTGCGTAGCCGGTGGCGATTCGTGTGGGGTCAACACCTTCGTCATTCCAGGTGGTATCGCGCAGACCAAGTGGCGCCAGGATGCGCTCCGTGATAACAGCTCGATACGGCTGGCCGGTCGCGTTCTGGATCACGCGACCAAGCAACGTGAAGCCGATGTTCGAATAGTCAAAGGCGATGCCCGAGGTGCGCGCGAAGGTTTTCGGCTCGCCCATCAATGCGCTGTACTCGTCGTCGCTGAGCGACTCGAGCCGGTCGGCCCACGGATCGTCCTCGGGGTAGCCCGAGTTCATCGACAGCAACTGGCGGAGGGTTGGTGGCCGACTATCGCCCGTGGCGAGGGGCAGCCCTTGGAGCTCTGGCACCCATTGCTCCGCCGTGTCGTCGAGGCGAAGCACTCCCTCGTCGCGGAGTAGCAGCAACGTGGCGGCGACAAACGACTTCGTCATCGAGGCGATCCGAAAGCTGCTGTCGGCGCCGGGTTGCTGCTGCTCGCCCAGATGGAGCGTGCCGAGCCCGCCCGCATGAACGAGCACGCCATCCATGACGACGCCGTAGGCGACGCCGGGCGTCAGTGGCGGATCCAGGGCGAAATACGCCGCGAAGATCTCGTCGACTTGTGCGCGTTGTTTGTCCTTCATGCCGGGATCAAGCATCCGCTGGGTGGCAAGCGAGCATGGGTGGATGGTATCGCCTGACGGAACGCAGGGGCTAGAGCTAGTTGCGTCTACGGCTTGGTCGCGTAATGCGGGTCTCGCGCGTGGGGATGATGACGTCGCCGAAATCGGAGTGATCGTTCTGTCCACTCCGCGAGAAGGCGGAGAGCTGCAGCAACTCGTCGTCGAGCATCAACCCCGAGCCAGTCACGGACAGACCGTGCAGCCGCTGATCGAGGCCGAGGCCCGGCGATGGGCGCTGCGTTCGTGGCGTGTGGCTGACGTTGGCGACGAAGCGAGCGATCAACTCGGGCGACGAGGGTAGGTCTTCGAGGTGACGTAGACCGTCGAGGAGGTAGCCCCGGCGGATCTTCGGCCACAGCGCTTCCCAAGCGTCGCTACGCGAGACGTAGTCGAGACAGAACGTTCCGTCGAGCGCGAGGATCGCACCACACTGGTCTCCGACGCGTGGAAACGCAGCTTCGAGTGCATCGATCCGTGGCCGCTCCGCAGCGTGCACGTCGGCAAGCGCGCGCGTGCTGGAGTGCAACGAACGCTCGTCAAGGCGCTCCTCAATCTCGTCCCAGACCGTGCCTTGTGACACACCGAGAGAGAGCGGCGCGCTTTCGAGATCGAACGACTTACGGCGGCGGCTCTCCGGATGGGAGACGCGATCAGACGCTGTGAAGTCGTCAGAAACACGCGCCCAGCGACCGGCTTCAACGCAGGCGACGGGGATCTTCTGGGTGCTCCCCGCGGCGACAAGAATGGTGGCCTCAAGCATGCGATTCTGTTTCGCACCGACGACCTCTTCGCCGTCGTAGAGCATCACTTGGGTGTCGAGCGGGTTGTGGACCAGCAGCTCGGGGACGTGCCCGGCCGCGTCAACTTCTTCGATCGTGAAGCCGAGGGGCTGCGCCGTGCCGAGCGTGATGTAGTCGGCAAGAGCGGGTGCGGCAGCCAAGATCGGAATGATCGTGATGCCGCCGTGGATCTGGGCGGTGCCGGTGCGAAGAACGAGGGGGAGGGTGGTGGGGATCTCTTCGGCGAGCTGCGGTTGCATCGCGACCTTCCTTCTGTTGTGTGTCAGCAGAAGAGTCGGTCGAAGCGTTGGTCGCCTTACGCGTCGGACGAAACGGGACGCACGAGGCGCAGCAGTTCGCACGCGCCAGCGACCCACCAGGCGGCCATAAACGCCACGCACCAAGCGCAGACGTTGCCGTCGAAGTGCGCCTGCTCGACGTAACGCAGGTAGATCGTAAAGAGCGCGCCAATGAAGAACAACATCAGGCTGATGACTCGCACGATGTCGCCACGCCACGGGGTGGCGAGCAGCAAGACGATGGCAGCTGTCAGTCCGATGTAGGCGAGTGGGATCCCGCCGAGGTAGCCCCACTTGGAGTAGAGCGCAGCCGCGCAGCCGCCGCCGATCGTGCAGGGCGGAATGCCGTTGGTGTACTTGAGGTACGCCAGATAGCCCGCAATACCGATCGCGACAGCGAGCGCGGCGAGTTGGAGATAGGTGAGGAGGCGTCGGTCGAAGACCATGCACACAGGGTACCGATTACGGGTGGCTTTGCGTGTGACGGGGGTGACTCTGCGCGCTGCCGATCACACGCGGCAGCGTGATCGTCGGGCAGGCTCTGAGAGTGTCTTTCGCCCATCTGATACCGTTGCATAGGAGCCACATTCTTGTCTGTTATGAATCAACCTTCGAGCACACGCAAACAGCAATCGATTGCCGATCTTCGCGACGAGGTACTTGCCGACCCTCAGGGACGAAGCGACTACGTCAGCACGGTGCGAGAGATCGAAATGGTCGACACTCTCGTCCGGTCGCTCGATGCGCGGCGGATCGAGTTAGGTATTTCGAAGGCCGAGTTATCACGTCGAATCGCCCGCGAACCGTCGACGGTCCGTCGACTCTTCACTGCTGGTGGGGCAAATCCGGAGATTGCCTTCCTGGCGGAAATCGCCGAAGCCGTCGGCATGCGAATCACATTGGAACCGCGCGCCTAGCTGCGGTTGCCTCGCACCGTGAGGTGTGTCGATGAGCAGATCCGCATGGTCGCTCGTGATGGCACGGCAGTTGGATGGCCACGTAGCAGCTCGGGAGTTCCTTACCTCAATCCCGCTCGGTGTCCGAGCAAAGCTGATCGCGACTCTGACGGTCGTTGCGGCTGCACCACCACCAACATTCAGTGGTGGTGGCAAGTGGGAAGCCATGCACGGAGAGATGGGCGGGTGGTTTGAGGTGCGTTGCAGTGGACCGGGAAGAGAGCAGTTTCGTCTCTTCTGCCTGTTAGAGAATGGCTCAAAGGAGGCGCTCGCACGACTCGGCTACGACGGTCCTGCGATTGTCGTGGTTACCGGGCTACGAAAACGCAGTGGAACGCTGTTTAGCTTTCGTGATTACGCGGTCGTGCGAGCGCTGGGAGAGCAGTACCAATCCGTTATTCCGCGGCTTTTTGTGTAGCCGTCGCCTAGGCTTCTCATCATGAAGATTCGTGCCGCAGTCCTGGAAGAGTTCGGCCAGCCCCTCGTCGTGCAGGAGTTGGATCTCGCAGAGCCCAAGGCAGGCGAGGTGCTCGTGCGCATCGAGGCCTGTGGTGTCTGTCACACAGACCTCTACACCGCATCGGGAGCCGATCCGACGGGTTACGCGCCGTGCGTGCTGGGGCACGAGGGCGCGGGCGTGGTCGAGAAGATCGGTGAGGGCGTCACGCTCGTCAAGCCGGGCGATCATGTGATCACCCTGTTCGCACCCGAGTGCGGCGAGTGCATCCAGTGCAAGAGCGGCCGCACGAACCGCTGCATCGCGATCCGCGAGCAGCAGGGGCTTGGCTATCTCCCCGATGGCACCGCGCGCCTGTCGCGCAATGGCGAACCGATGCGGCATTTCATGGGCACTTCGACGTTCGCGGAGTACACCGTGATGCCCGAGATCGCACTCGCCAAGGTGAGTCCAGAGGCACCGCTCGATGGCTGTGCTCCGTTTGCCTGTGGCCTCTCAACCGGCATCGGCGCAGCGCTCTACACCGCTCAGGTCGAGCGTGGCTCGACGGCCGTCGTCTTCGGCTGTGGCCTGGTCGGTCTCGGTGCCGTCATTGGCGCACGGCTGGCGGGCGCCGAGCGCATCATCGCGATCGATCTCGCCGAGGGACGACTCGCGGACGCACGTCACCACGGCGCGACCGAGACGCGACTCGCCGGGCCCGATACCGTCGATTGGATCAAGGAGCAGACGGGTGGCTACGGCGCCGATTACACCTTCGAGGCAACCGGCAACGTCAACGTCATGCGCCAGGCCGTCGAGAGTGCGCGCGAGGCGTGGGGTCTGGCAACCATGTGTGGCGTGGCTGGCAAAGGTGAGGTGCTCGAGATCGTGCCGCGCTTTTTGATCACGGGCCGCCGCGTGACCGGCTCGTCGTTTGGTGGTGTCAAGGGCCGCACCCAGGTGCCGCTGCTCGTCGACCACTGGCTCAACGGCGACATCGATGTCGAGTCGATGCTGTCGCACCGCATCACGCTCGACGAGGTCAACTACGGCTTTGAACTGATGGAGCGTCAGGACGGTATTCGCAGCATCATCACGTTCGGTAGCGCCTGATGCCAAGCACTGTCTTTGCAGTGCAGGTCGAGCAAGACCTCAGCGAACTGCTCGTGGGGACGCCGCTGCGCATCTTGCTCGTGATCCTCGTGGCCGTCGTGCTGCAGATCGTCACCGTACGGCTGATTCATCGCGTTGTTCGCCGGACCGTCGAGCGCTCGAATGCGAACCATCATCGTCAGCCAGAGAGCGCTAGCGGCTCGCGGCTCGCACAGCGTGCTGGTGCGATCGGCTCGCTGCTCGTCAGTCTCGTATCGATTCTGATCTGGGTCAACGCACTGCTGGTGATCCTGCCAATCCTCGGCATCAACATCACTCCAATCATCGCCAGTGCTGGCGTGGTTGGGATCGCGCTTGCCTTTGGAGCGCAGACGCTGGTACGCGACTACATCTCCGGGATTTTCCTGATCCTGGAGGATCAGTACGGCGTGGGCGACGAGATTGTGATCGGCACGGTGACGGGCACGGTTGAAGAGGTGCTGTTGCGCACGACCCGCTTGCGCGACGCCGAAGGCACGCTCTGGCATTTCCGCAACGGCGAAATCCTGAGCGTCGGCAACCGCTCGCAGAAGTAGCGCGCGCCTAGTTCGACAAGACGTCGACGAGGATCGGCTCGGCGAGCGCCATGTCCTCGTCGGAGCCGATCGTAATGCGGATCTTCGTCGGGGCACCAAACCCGTTGAGGGGCCGCACGATCACACCACGCTGCGTCAAAGCGGCTGTCGTTGCTTGCGCGTCCTCAACGGTGACGGTGAGAAAGTTTGCGACGCCCGTCGAGGCGACTCCGGCGGCCGCGAGCTTTGCACGCAGCGACTCGCGGCGCACGGCGTTCTCCTGGCCACGACGCTCGATCGTGGCGGTGTCGCCGAGCGACGCGATCGCCGCGGCAGTCGCCATCGCATTGACATCGAACGGTCCACGGACGCGGATCGACGCGTCGATGATCCAGGCGGGAGCGGCCATCCAGCCGACACGCAGCCCGGCGAGTCCGTAGATCTTGGAGAAGCTGCGCAGCACCGCGACCCGAGGGTGACCCGCCTTGACGTACTCCTCGATCGCATTCGGATAGTCGTCCTCGAGGACGTAGCCGCTGTAGGCCTCATCGACGACACAAACGACATGCTCGGGGAGCGCGTCGACGAAGGCGCGCAACGCAGCGCGCGAGACGTAGGTCCCCGTTGGGTTGTTCGGGTTGCAGACATAGACGAGGCTCGTCTTCGGCGTAATCGCAGCGAGCAGCGCATCAAGGTCATGCGTGTCATCGGCCGTCAGTGGCACCTTGATCGCGTTGGCCTGCTGCTTCTGAGCCGTCAGGGCATACGTGACGAACGCGGGCCAGGCAAAGACAACGTCGTCTCCCGGCTCGAGGAACGCGGCTGCGAGGTAGCCGATCGACATGTCTGCGCCGGGGCTCGCGGCGACCATGTTGGGTGCGAGACCATGGGCGTCGGCGAGCGCGGTGTGGAGCGCACCCGAGTCGGGATAGCGGTTGAGCTCGGGCGCCTCAGCGGCGATCGCCGCGAGTGCGGCGGGCGTCGGGCCTTCGGCTCCCTCATTCGACGAGAGCTTGACGACGGGCACCCCTTCGGGCACGCCGCTCGACGCGCCGGGCGCGTAAACAGCCAAGTCGCTCACGAGTGGGCGTAGCCGGACGTCTGCCGGTGCGCCGGGTAGCCGCTTCGGGTCGCTGGTGCTCATGCGGGGAGATTACCCGGCGAACGCCATTGGTGGTGCGCTGATGTATCATCAAGATGTTTCTTGATACAGGAGGTTGAAGCATGGGAGCGCGCGAAAAGTTCGCCTCGCAAGCAGATCCAGAAGTTCTGGCGGCAATGCGCGAAGCCGCGGCGGGCGAAGGTCGCCAACTGCAGGCAGTCATCGAGGATGCAATGCGCGAGTATCTCGAGCGCCGCGCGACCGATCGACCGCGCCCGCAGGTGGTTCAGGCACTGGCCGAGAGCATTGCTGAGTTCGATTCGCTGTACGCGCGTTTGGCACAGTGACGGGGCCACAGACCACGTACCTGACGGTCGCCGATGCGCTGTTTATCCATGCCGTCTTGCTGGATCGGCATGGTGGAAGCCCGGGTCTGCGCGATCACGGTGCGCTGGAATCTGCACTCGTCCGTCCACAAATGGGGTATTACGACGACGTCATTGCCGAGGCTGCCGCACTGTTCGAGAGTCTTGCGATCAACCATCCCTTCATCGATGGCAACAAGCGCTTTGCCTTCGGTGCAGTCGACGTCTTCTTGAGGACGAATGGGTATCGATTGACGGTCACCAGCGACCAGGCGTACGCCTTCATGATCGACCTCTTTGAGACCAATCGGTTCCGTTTCGAGCACCTCGAGCCATGGCTGCGGTCGATCGCCAAGCCCGCGACCGACTAGGATCATCGTATGTCTGAAGACCTCGTTCTCTACGAGCGCCGCGGTCCATCCGCGTGGATCACGCTCAATCGTCCCAACAAGCTCAACGCGATGACGTACGCACTCGTCGATCAGTTGGAGGCAGCGCTCGATCGTGCCGAGACCGATGGTGAGGTGCGCGTCGTCGTCGTGCGTGGCGCAGGTCGTGCGTTCTGTGCGGGCTACGACCTTGAGCAAGAGGCCAACGAGGGCGAACCGACGATCACCGAATGGCACGAGACGCTCGCGCGCGACGTCGCGGTGACGATGAAGCTGTGGGGTCTCTCGAAGCCAACGATCGCCGCCGTGCATGGCTGGTGCCTGGCGGGTGGCATGGAGGTTGCGATGGCCTGCGATCTGTTGATCTGCACCGACGATGCGCGCTTCGGGGAGCCCGAGGTGCGCTACGGATCTGGCCCCGTCACGTTGCTGATGCCCTTCGTGTTGAGCGAGCGGCGCACGCGCGAACTGCTCTTGACGGGCGACACGATCGATGCCGCGACTGCGCTCGACTGGGGTCTCGCGAACCGGGTCGTGCCGGCCGAAGGGCTCGATGCCGAAGTGCAGGAGTGGGTGGCGCGCATCGCGCCGACACCACTGCGGGTCTTGCAGCTGACGAAGCAGGCACTCAACCGCGCGCAGCGAGCGATGGGCCTGCTGGAAGCGGTCGAGGCGAACCTCGACCTGTCCGCCATGCTCAACGGTGCCCAGACGCCGGAGCAGAATGCGTTCGACGAGCTCGTTCGCACTGAAGGCCTGAAGGCCGCCCTGGCTTGGCGTGACAAACGCTACGGCGAGATCCTCGGGGAGCTCGGACTCAACGGTTGAGCGCGAAGTGGGCGGTATCGGATTCGAACCGATGACCCCCTGCATGTAAAGCAGGTGCTCTAACCAGCTGAGCTAACCGCCCGCCGGGCAGGGTAGGCGACTTCGGCGCTCGATTCGCCGAGACCCCGGTCGGTAGGCTTAGGTGATGAGTACGTCCGCGTTCCGAACCTTCGTCGAGCGTCTGCTCCCACAGCGACGCCTGGCGATTTCGCCGATCGAGATCCTTGGCAGTGCCTTGGCGATCGGCATCTTGCTCTTCCTGAGCAATCTCTCGGTCGCAACGATCGGCGACCCATTATTCGTCGCACCGTTGGCGGCATCAATCGCGATTATCTTTGTTGATCCACGAATGACCGTCTCGCGGACCTGGAATGTGGTGGCTGGGCAATTTTTCTCGGCCGCCGTTGCGCTCGGCGTCGTGGTGCTGATCGGTGAGTACCTCGAAGTGACGGCGATGGTCGTGATCGCACTCGCGCTGCTCGTAATGCACGCTGCGCGCTGCATCCACCCACCCGCCTGCGCGACGGCACTAATAATCGTCGTCTCGCCCGAAATCCAACATCCGGTCTTTTTGTTCTTACCCGTGCTGGTAGGGGCCCTCGTGGTCGTCACCGTCGCGTGGGGAGTCCACTTATTCGAGGCACGTTTTCCGAGTCGTTGGGGCCGTTACGAAATGCATCAGCGGCGCACCGGCGGCTAGCGTGGAGCGAGCAGTTCGTCCCACGAGCAGAGCTTGATGCGCGGGCGACCGTGCGGGTCGCCGAGTGCGCGTTCGTGTGCATCGATCGATTCCCAATGGCCATACTCGATCGCCTCGGGGCGATGGTCGGCGACGAGCGCCTCGATCGCCTCGAGCGTGGGCGACGGCGCATCGTGCAGACGGCCGGCGGCGAGATCTTCGAGGAGTGCGCCTGCTGTTTCGACCGCATCCTTCTTGTTCGTACCGATCACGCCGCTCGGGCCACGCTTGATCCAGCCGGTGCAGTAGACGCCAGGCACGGGCTTGCCCGTCGCGTCGAGCGCACGCCCCTCGGCATGGGGGATCACGCAGCGCTTCTCGTCGAACGGTACGCCCTCGACGGGTAGACCGCGATAGCCGACGCTGCGCAGCACGAGACCGCAGGGGATCGTCTCCGTCTGATCGGTGGCAACGGCACGGATCAACCCATCGTCCGAACGCTCGAGCCGGTTGCGTACCATCACGATCTCCTCGACCCGCCCGTCGCCACGAATCTCCAGCGGTGAAAGCAGATAGCGCAAGGTGACGGTGCGCGGCTTGGTGGTGCGAGAGCGCTGGGCGTACTCGAGCACGGTCTCGACGTTGCGTTGATCGGGCTTGCTGGCCTCGGCAAAATCGGTCTGACTGAGCGCGTCGAGTGCCGCTTCGGCCGGGTCGATGATGACATCCGCGATCTGCAGTTCGCCGAGTTCGAGCAGCTCCGGATTCGTGTAGGCGGCCTGCAGCGGACCGCGCCGTCCGGCGATTACGACGTCGCTGATCGTCGACTTCGCGAACTGCTCAATCGCATGATCACCCGTGTCGGTCGGGGCCAGCTCCTCGGGTGCCAGCACGAGCATGCGCGCGACGTCGACGGCGACATTGCCGTTGCCGATCACAACGGCACGATCAACCTGGAGGTCTGGGTCGAGGTTGTAGAAATCGGGGTGCCCGTTGTACCAGGCAACAAACGCTGTGGCCGGAATCGAGCCAATCAGGTCCTCGCCCGGAATTCCCATGCGACGGTCGGCCTGTGCTCCATAGGAGTAGATGACGGCGTCGTAGTGCTCCATCAACTGCGCATGCGAGATGTCGCGGCCAATCTCGACATTGCCGAACATGCGGAAGCCCGGCTTGGCGGCGATCTTCTCGAACACCTTCGAGACGGCCTTGATCTTCGGATGGTCGGGCGCGACGCCCGCACGGACCAGGCCCCACGGGGTCGGCAGACGATCAAACAGGTCAACCTCAATCGCGGTCTCAGCATCAAGCAGGTGCCCGGTGGCGTAGAAGCCAGCCGGACCGGCACCAATCACGGCAATGCGGGCAGGACGAGTTGGCATACCAGCAAGGTAGCGCGGACGTCGTCAAGACGGGGCTAGCCGCTGTGGTTCACTTGCCCCGCGTCCCTCGCCCTTGGCCTCCCGTCCTTCGTCTCTCGCACCTCGCCTTCGTCTCTCGCCTTCGTCTTTCGCATCTCGCCTTCGTCTTTCGCACCTCGCCCCGCGTGAGGGCGTCGAATGTCCAGAAGGGGTCAGGCACGATCTGGACATTCGATGACGAGCTAGCTCGTCATCGAATGTCCAGATCGTGCCTGACCCCTTCTGGACATTCGAGACATCGCGGGCAGCAGCACGAGGCGTCCACTAGGATCGTCTTGTGCATCGAGGCCGCGTCGCAACTCACATTCTTCGCACTGCGGAACGTGTCGATTGGGCGGGCGTCCTGTGGGTCGGCCCAATCCGTGCCGGCTGTGTCACGGCCATCACGTTTGCCGTGGCGATGGGGCATCCCGCTGCTGTACTGCCTGTCACGATCGGATCCTTGCTCGTGGGGCTCGTCGACACGTCTGGCACGTTCGGCATCCGCTTCCGGGCGATGGCGCTAACGGCGCTGATTATCTCTGGCGTTACGGCAGTGGCTCTGCTTGTCTCCGACTCACTGGCATGGCACCTCGCTGTTGCTGCACTCCTCGCCTTCGCACTGGGCTACATCGGAATTTCTGGCCCCCGGGCTGGCGTGGCAGGCATGGTCGGGCTCGTCATGTTCGCCGTCTTTAGCGGTACCCCTGAGTCTTTCGGCGAGGTTGTACCAACCACGATTTACGTCGTGATCGGCGCCTCGATCCAGGTCATCGTGATGTGCCTTCCCACGCTTTTTCGGCGGTTAGAGGAGATCCGCTCCGAGGTCTTTCTCGCCTACCGTGCGCTCGGCTATTCACTCAAGCGAGATGCGCGGGGGATTCCAGCGCTGACGGCAGCGACGCGGATCAACGTGGCGCGCGAGCGCATTCCGCTGAGCGGTGCGGAGGGCGCTAGCCGCCTCTGGCTCGAGCAGCTCGTTGAGGTGTGCGATCACGCGCGTGTTGGTTTTTTTGCACTAACGGTCGAAGAAAAACTCCACAACAGAGAAGAAAATGTCGCGATTAGTGAGCTTGTAGGCGCGGCCGCAACACTTTGCCTGCGGATCGCGGCTGCCGCTCACGTGTCATTTCTCCGTCGGCGGGTCGCGCCGGCGCTGGCCGACTTTCAGCGCGTTGCCGACTCGACGGTAGCCAGCCTTCCAGAGCAGTGGCGCCCGATCGTTCTCTCGATTCGCCGCGACCTCGAGCAGGGAGCCGCGCTCGTCCAAGGCCCCTGGCCGATTGGACGCAAGGCCGAGTGCGGGCCGATGCTGCGCATTCCGCACGATGCGTTGGTCGGGCCGCGACGACTCGCCACATTTGGGCGCTCCTTCGTCATTCATGGGGCGCGACTCGCGGTTGCGTTCACGGTGGCCACGCTCATCGCCGAGACGATCTTTCCGCTCCCACACGCCTACTGGCTGCCGATGACGGTGGCCTGGTTGACGAAGCCAGGGCTCAACGATTCTGCCGTCCGGCTCGTGCAACGTTTCTTCGGCACGGCGGTGGGGGTGACGATCGTCTCGATTGTCTTGTCACTCGTCTGGAGTGATCCGTTCGCGATCATCGTCATTGGCGTTGCGATGGCAGTGATCGTCGCCTTTGCGGTCCCAAATTATCTGATCGCGACCGAGGGCGTGACGGTATTCGTTCTGACGCTCTTCTACTTCGACGGCAGCCCGCTGGTCGAGACGGTTCCTGCCCGAGTGGTCGCGACGGGCGTTGCTGCTGTGCTGGTGTGGCTGGTGATGGTGCTGTGGCGGCCAACGGTCGCCGATCGTGTCCTGCTCGACCTCGTGGAGCAGGCCCGCACGCTGCGTCTCTATGCCCTGGCCTGCCGTGGAGGTGACCTCAAAGCCACTGAGACTGCCCGGATTGATGTTGTCCAGGCACGCATCGCGGCCGGTGCGGCGATCAAGGTGTCAGAAAATGAGTGGGTGCAGCATCGGGTCGATGAGGAGTGTGCCGAGGCGGTTCATCGCGATCTGATTCGGGCCAGCACCATTCCGGTGATCGTCGAGATTGCGGGAGATCCCGAGATGCGGGCGAGTCTGACGGACGTGGCACTAGAAAATCTCGACGGGCTCACCGAGCGCCTCGTCGCCATGCACGATGCGGGTGGCACGGTGCCGGCCCGTGACGAGGTTGGAAGTGTGGGTGAGGGTCTTTTTGCCCGGCACATCGAGGACGCCCACGCACGACTTGACGCGCTGGTGGTTCGAATGTCCAGAAGGGGTCAGGCACGATCTGGACATTCGATGACGAGCTAGCTCGTCTAACGAATGTCCAGATCGTGCCTGACCCCTTCTGGACATTCGAGGTGTCTTCGTTTGGCGCGTCGAGGGGGCTTGGCGACTCGACGCGTTTACTCTCCGAGTCTAGGTAGCGACTCGACGCGTTTGCGTGCCGAGTCTAGGCTGCGACGCGCAGCGGCTGCACGGCAAAGGCGGGGTCGTACGCGTGGAGCTCTGAGCCATGTGCACGCAGCCACGCGTGAGCGTCTCGCCAATCGGGGCGAAGCTCTTCGACGGCTGCCCAAAACTTCGGTCCATGATCAAGGTGCCGCAAATGGCAGAGCTCGTGCACGACGACGTAGTCAAGGATGTGGAAGGGCGCGAGCATCAGTCGCCACGAGAGCGAGACGGTGCCGCTGCGGCTGCAGGACCCCCAACGCGACGTGCCATCAGCGATCCGAAGCGTCATCGGGTGCGGCTCCGGCAGGTCAGCGATCAATGCTGTCGCGACACGACGGGTCTGCTCGCGGTACCAGCGCTCCACCATCCGGGCCGCGTCTTCGAGGTCCGGTGCGGCCACCAAAACCGAGTCGTCGGTGCTCATTACCCGCGAGCGACTGGCCTGGCGGAGCGTCAGCGGCAGGGCAGTGCCGTGGCGCCAGACAACGTCGGCGCGTTCGAGGCCGAGGTGGCGCTGCTCGAGGCGAGCCGACTGGCGGGCAATCCATTCGCGGTGTGTCGCGACCAGTTCGCGGCCTGTGCTCTCGCCGCCGCGGGCAGGCAAGACCAGTTCGACACCGGTCCCAGCCTTGGCAACCAAGCGCACTCGGCGCGCGCGTGTCGACCGACGCACGGGCACGCGCACTCCATCGACGTCGAGAACCTCCACAGACACAGGATCACGACAGCGCCGGACGGAGCCTTGGAATCGTCGATCTCACTCCGTGCGTGGTTTGGGTCGCTCACGACCGCTCACAGGCGGGCCCGCGCTGGCATAGTGCATCCATGACCGACTGGAATACCTGCGATCTCTGCGATGACAATCCCGACGCGATCCGCGTCCCGATACCCGGGTTGCGGCACTTTGGTGGCACGACGCGCTTCACTGGCCCGGTGATGACGGTGCGTTGCGACGCCGACAACACGCGCGTCAAAGAGCTCGTCAACACGCCGGGTGAGGGCCGCGTGCTGGTTGTCGACGGCGGTGGTGGCCTCGTCACAGCGCTGGTTGGTGACGTCGTTGGTGCCGAAGCCGTTGCCAATGGCTGGGCGGGGATCATCATCGATGGTTGCGTGCGCGACTCTGCCGGTCTCGCCGCGCTGCCGCTCGGCGTGATGGCGATTACGACCTGTCCGCAGCGCCCCGCGCGCGTGGGACAGGGGACCGCGGGCGATGAGCTTACCTTCCGAGGCGTGCCATGCCGTGTGGGTGATATCGCCTACGCGGACGAGGACGGCGTCGTCCTCATGCCTGCGTCGGCGTAACCGCCTCTACGCGGCTACGAGGTGGCGGAAATCGAGCGCGCGATCAGCACCGTCAGCATCAGGATCGCGAGCAACACCTGCAGCACCATCACGCTCTTCGCGAGGTGCGAAAGCACCGCCAGGCGTTCGAATGTCGAGCACGAGGTAGACGACCGAAAAGACGAAAACGCTGACGCCGTAGACGGCTGCGACATCCCACAGCGAGCAGACGCCGGCTTGGAGCGGTGAAATGTCGTTGCGCGAGCTAGGCTCGGCAACGCATTCCAAACTCCGAACTAAAGTACCCCCAACGGGATTCGAACCCGTGTAGCCGCCGTGAAAGGGCGGTGGCCTAGGCCGCTAGCCGATGGGGGCCCGCGGCGCAGAATACCGACCTTGGGCCGATCTGGCGCGCACACCGGGTCTGTCCGGGCAGCGACGTAGCCTTTTGGCAGATGGATCGCTCCGAACGACTTACCGGAAATGCCGACACGTCGCTCGAGACGTGCCGCAAATGCCCCTCGAAGTTGGTGCAGCCCGTCCAGTGGCGCCGGCTTGGTGACGACCTCTGGGAAATCGATTTGCGCTGCCCCGATTGTGGTCGGGCGAGTCGCGAATGTGTGCCGACCGAGGCCGTCGCAAAGTACGACCAAGTCATGCGTCGAGCACGCGTGTCGCTCGAACGACACCTCGAGGCCATCGAGCGTGTCGATTCTGCGGATGCCCGCACGCCCTACGGCGACCCGGCACCCGACCTGCGGATCCTGCCAGAGGATCACGGTCTTCCGCCGGCCGCGTAGGAGCCCGCGATGACCGATCTCGGCGGCCGCTATCGCCTCGAGGCGTCGCTTGGGCGTGGTGGTACAGGTGAAGTGTTTCGGGCGCGCGATCTACGACTCGACCGCGTCGTGGCGATCAAGATGCTGCATCCGTGGGTCGCCACTGATGAGGGTGCACACGAGCGCTTTCGCCGCGAAGCCACGACACTCGCCCAACTGCGGCACCCGAACATCGTGCAGGTGCTCGACTTCGATGACACGCCACCCGCACCATTTCTCGTGCAGGAGCACTGCGGTGGTGGCACGCTCGTCCGCCGTACGGCCGACGCGCCACTTCCGTGGCCGGAGGTCGCTGAGATCGGATTGGCGATCGCGCGCGGGTTGGCGCACGCACATGCCAGTGGCGTCACGCATCGCGATCTCAAGCCCGGCAACGTTCTTTATGGCGACGATGGGCATCTGCGCGTCGCCGACTTTGGTCTGGCCGACGTCTTGCGACGCAGCGCGGACGAGGCCGACCTGACCGACGATGGTTCGCGCGTCGGTAGCCCCGAGTACTGGTCGCCTGAGCAGGCGGCCGGGCTGGCCGTCACCGAGCGGGCGGACATGTACGCGCTCGGCTGCATCCTCTATGAGTTGGCAACGGGCGCATTGCCGTTTGAGGGATCCGATCGGATCGAAGTCGGCACGCGCCGTATGCATGAGGACCCGCCGCTGCCCACGCAGTTTGTCCCCGACCTCCCAGCCGAGGCCGAGGAGTTGATCATGTCGCTCCTCACGCGCGCACCCGAGCGGCGACCACGCGCCGAGGACGTGGCGCGGATGCTGGCTGGCGACGTGCCGATCTTGCCCGAGCACGATGCAGCCGAGACGACGCGGATCCCCGCCTACGAGATCCCCGACACGCTGATTGCGCCGCCCGACGCCACACCACGCCCGGGCGTGCGCGGTGGTGGCATCCGCGTCGGCGTCGTACTGTTGGCGCTTGGTGTCTTCCTGATGGGGATTGGGGTTGCCGTTGGTGTCGGGCTGACGCGCTCGGGCATCGTGCCCGAGCAGCCACTCGGTCGGATGGCGTCGGCCGCTGGCCTGAGTGTTTTGGGGGGAGCCGCAGTGATCTGTCTTGCTCTGGCTGTGATCGCCCTATGGGCAACGCGTAACCGTGATCGCGCCAACATGCGGACGGCACGACTCGCGCTCTGTGTGCTCGCGGTGATTACCGCAGCGTTGTGTTCTGGCGCGATCGTGTGGACCGCAAACGCGTGGGTCACCGTCGGAGTGTCCGCGTTGTGGAGAGGAGTCCAATGAGCATCACCATCGACCACGAGCTCTACCGCCGCCTGTTCGCTGGTGTCAATGAGCAGGGCTACTCGCCGGATGGCTGGACGCGGGCTCCTTGGACACCCGAGTTGCGTGCAGCCGAGCAGCTCGTCATCGACGCGGCAGTAGCCGGCGGGATGGTCTACGAGCACGACCCTGCGGGCAACCTCTGGATCACGGATCCGAACGCTCCTGCCGATGGCCTGATTGCGGTGGGCTCGCACCTCGACACGGTGCCAAAGGGCGGCGCCTTCGATGGCGTGCTTGGCGTAGTCGGTGGCTTGGTGGCCGTGCTTGCGCTCCGTGCGGCGGGCGTCCCCAACGTGGAGCGTCTCGCCGTGATCTCCTTCGCCGACGAGGAGGGATCGCGGTTTAACACGCCATGCTTTGGCTCGCGCACGATGGTTGGCATGTTCGGCGACGAGGTCGCGGACGCGCAGGACAAGGACGGCATCAGCATTCGCGATGTTGGGCCAAAGCGGCCTGCCGACGCGGCTGGTCTTCAACGTCGCATCGCCGCCTATCTCGAGATTCACGTCGAGCAGGGCCTTGCGCTCGACCCGGCGGAGATATCGCTTGGTATTGCGACGAGCCTGTCGGCGCGAGGGCGGTGGGAGTGGGGGGTCGTGGGCGAGGCCAACCATGCTGGCACGACACCGATGGCGGGTCGTCGCGATGCGCTCGTGCGCGCGGCGGAGTTCGTGATCGCCGTTCAGCGCACGGCGATCGCGCATGACGGCGCAGTTGCCACCGTCGGCCGCATCACGCCCTGGCCTGGTGGCACCAACGTCGTCCCGGGTCGCTGCTCGGGCACGCTCGATGTGCGCGCGCTCAACAATGCCACGCGCGACGCGGTAGTCCAGGCCTTGGTTGAGGAATTTCCGGACATTACGATCGAGCACAAGTCGACCGACGACGCCGCAATTTTTGATCCCGCCTTGATTGCCGATCTGCATGCTGCAGCGAACGAGCTCGGCGTCTCCTCGATGGATCTGCCGTCGTACGCGGGCCACGATGCGGGCACGCTGGCCTTGGCGGGAGTCCCGAGCGTGATGCTCTTCACCCGCAGCCCGAACGGCATCAGCCATAACCCAGTCGAGCACTCCGACGAGTCGGTCTGCCTCGACGCGGTAGCGGTCCTCGCGGCAGCACTCGCTCAACGCAGCTAGCGACATTCTGGGCCCGGGCCCAAAATGTCGCTAGGTGAGATATGTTGAAACCATTCAAACACGCTTCCGATTTTTCGCCACGCTGCTGATCCTCGCCGCCGTTGCGGTCACTGGGTCTGCCTGTGGCTCGGACCATGCAGCGATGGGCGATCACGATATGGCCACCACGCACTCAGCCGATCAGATGGGAACAGGGCCGAAAGCCGACGTGATGTTCGTGCAGGAAATGATCCCGCACCATCAGCAGGCCGTTGAAATGGCCAACCTGGCGCTCGATCCAGCACGTCAGGCAAGCCCTGCCGTCATGGACCTCGCGACGCGCATCAAGACTGCTCAGGCCGCCGAGATCATCGACATGAACGCCTGGCTCGTTGAGTGGGGCGCCGACCTGATTGACGGTCAGATGGATCACGGCAACATGGATCACGACGCGATGGGAATGATGTCCTCCGACGACATGAAAGCCTTGGCCAATGCCAAGGGCGCCGCGTTCGACCGCCTCTGGCTCGAGGGCATGATCATGCACCACGAGGGGGCATTGACGATGGCCTCGCACATTGCAACTCGCGGCGACGATGCGCGCGTCCAGCAATTGTCGGATGCGATCGAGCAATCGCAGACAGCCGAGATCACCGAGATGCGCGCGCTGCTCAACCAGTAGCGACATTCTGGGCCCGGGCCCAAAATGTCGCCTCTCCCGCTACCCTGCCGCCATGCCACGCGTCGCCAATACACCCGCCATTCCCTCCGAGGGCTGGGGGGTGCTGCATCTCGTTTTCGAGATCGCCGGCAGCCGTAACGAGCCCGTCGCAATCGCCGAAGCGCAGGCACTCGTCGATGCGTTTCTCGAGGAGGAGGACGCGCAGCTGATCGCCTTCAGCGCCGTTGGCGCTGGCGCAGATTTCGGCCTGATCCTCCTGCACCCCGACCTCACCCGCCTGCACGCGTTGCACCGCGACCTCATGCGCACGCCGTTGGGCGAAATCCTCGTCGAGGTACCGGATCGCAGCATCCTCTCGATCACCGAGGCCAGCGAGTACATCAACCCCGACAATCCCAACGTCGAGGAGCTCCGCGAGGGCCGCCTGCACCCCCACAATCTGCCTGGCACGCGCCTTGTCTGCATCTATCCGATGAGCAAGAGCCGCGACGTTGGCGCAAACTGGTACGCGCAAGATTTCGAAGAGCGCCGTCGCCTGATGGGTGGCCATGGTCGCCTCGGCGGCACGTTCCGCGGCCGCGTCTCGCAGATGATCACCGCCGCCACCGGCCTCTCCGATTGGGAATGGCAGGTCACCCTCTTCGCCGACGATCCAAAAGCAATCAAAGACATCGTCTACGAAATGCGCTACGACGAGGCCTCTGCCATCTACGGCATCTTCGGGCCATTCACGATCGGCCTCACAGCTCCCTTTGCGGATGCGCTGTGTGAGGCCGGGCTCACCATCGTCTAACCAGTTTCCGTCGGCAGTCGTGAGCGTTCTGGATAGACTGTGCTGCCCACGTGTTTCACGCGTGCGGATTGGATGGGGAAGTTCGTGATCAGGCTAAATTCGCAGTGCTAGGGAAAATGCTTCATGGCCTCGGCGGATTCTGCGTTCGCTACCGCTGGCTCGTAATCATCCTCTGGGTTGCCGCGATCATTGGTGGCTCGCTGGTGATCGGCAAGGTCGGCGCGATTACGAACAACGACCTTTCGCTGCCTGGCACGGGTAGCCAGTCGGCCACCAATCTCCTGACGAAGTACTTCCCGCCGCAAGAGAACGGCAGCAGCCCCGTCGTCTTCTACTCCAAGGGCAAGGTCCAGGACGGCGGCAAGAATCAGAAGGCGATCACCGACACCTATAACGCACTGAAGAAGGTCAAGCACGTCTACTCGGTGATGAACCCCTTCGAGAACGCTGCGGCTGGGCTCGTTAGCAAGGACGGCCATTACGCGTTCATTCCGGTGGTGCTCGATGTCAGCAGCGGCACGCTTAGCACCGCAACCGCGCAGAACGTCTTCGACGTGGGGGTCAAGGAGGGGCGCGCCGCGGGTATGAAGGTCGACGTTGGCGGTGTCGTTGGCTCGACGCTTGGCACGCAGAGCACCGAGTCGAGCGAGGTGATCGGTCTGGTCGCGGCGATGATCATCCTCGCCTTCACGTTTACGACGATGGTCGCGATGGGATTGCCGATTCTGACGGCGGTCTTCGGGCTGCTCGTCGGCTCGACGCTGATCGGCCTGATGGGGCACTTCACGAGCATTCCGTCGATTGGACCTACGCTCGCCACGATGATCGGGCTTGGCGTCGGGATCGACTACGCACTGTTCCTGATCACCAAGCATCGAACACTCATGCGCGAGCACGGGTTGCATGCGCGCAAGTCGGTCCCCGAGATGCTTGCGACCAGCGGTGGTGCCGTGCTCTTCGCGGGCAGCACGGTGATCGTCGCATTGCTCGCACTTGCCGTCGCGCAGATCCCATTCATCACGTCGCTCGGCTATGCCTGCGCCGTCGGTGTCTTCACGGCTGTGCTCGCTGGCCTCACGCTCCTGCCCGCGATCCTCGCCGTGCTCGGCGACAGCATCAATCGTGGCCGCATCCCGCTGATCAGCCGGCCCAAGAAGGACCCCACCAAGCTCGGCATGTGGGGGCACTGGGCCAACTCGGTGATCGATCATCCGATTCGCTCGTGCGTGATCTCGCTGGCGGTGCTCGCAGTGATGATCGTCCCCGTTTTCACGCTCGTCCTCGGACAGGAAGACATCGGCACCACGGCGCTCAAGACGACTGAGCGCCAGGCCTTCGACATGATCTCTGACGGGTTTGGCCCTGGCTACAACGGCCCGCTCGTCGTGGCATTTACGCTCGATCCTGTCGCTAAGCCGAGTGCCGAGTACACGGAGCAGTACAACCAGGCACAGGCGATGCAGGCCGATCTCGAGCAGCAGCAGGCAACGCTCACCGCACAGGCCAGCGCGCTGCAGGCACAACAGACGAAGCTCGAGCAGCAAGCCAATGCACTGAAGTCGCAGACGGCAACGCTGGAGGCAGAGTCGAAGAAGCTGGCTGGGCAGGCCGCGAGTTTGCGTAAGACGGAGGCTGGCCTGCGGTTTGAGGAGGGCCAGCTGACCCGCGAGGCGAGGCGTCTTGCCGAGCGCAGCAAGGTGTTGACGAAGCAGGCTGCAAACCTCACGGCGCACCAAGCGACGCTTGAGGCGCAGCACGTGTCGCTCCTGGCCGATCTCGCTGCGATTGCAGATGCGCTTGCCAATACGCCGGGCATTAGTCCGACGGTGCAGAGCGCGCTTTTGAAGGCGCAGGACCGGTTGACCGATGCGGAAGCCTCCTTAGAGAAGGCGATCGCCGCGGGGACGACACAGGGTACGAATATTCAGAAGCGCTTGGCGGTCCTGACGAAGCAAGAGCAGAACTACGCCAGGCGAGCCGCTGCGGTCGAGACGAGGGCTAACCTTGTGGCGGCCGAAGCAGTCTCGATTGAAAAGCAGTCCGCAGCGTTGCGCGCCGAGGCTACGAGTCTGCAGAAGCAGGCCGCGGTGCTGCAGAAGCAAGCCGCGTCGCTCGAGAAGCAGGCCGACTCGCTCAAGCAGCAGCAGGCGGCCGCCGAGGCCGAGCAGCAGCAGGCGCTCGACTTGAAGGATCAGCTGACGGCCGAGATGACGAAGGCGGGTGGCGATGACCGCGGTACCGATCCACGCATCGTCAAGTTGCAGAATGCGCTCGCCAAGCCGGCCGACGTGACGCGCGTCGTTCAGCCGATGATCAATAAGAAGGGCAACGCGGTCATTCTCAGCGTGATTTCCAAGAGTCGCCCGGCAGCCCGCGCCACGGCAGACCTTGTGCACCAACTCCGCGACACGACAATCCCGAAGGCCTCCTCGCCCGGCATGGTTGTCTACGTCGGCGGCACGACGGCCGGCAACGTCGACCTCGCCGCGTTGATCACGTCGAAGCTGGCGACCGTCATCTTGGTCGTCATCGCGCTCAGCTTCCTGCTCTTGCTCTTGGCATTCCGTTCGCTGCTCATCCCTGTGCAGGCGTCGATCACGAACCTCCTCTCCGCCACCGCATCATTCGGCCTCTTGACGGTCTGTTTCCAGTGGGGCTGGGGCCTGGACGCGATCGGCCTCGACTCGCCCTACGGGACGGTCCCGATTGCGAGCTACGTGCCGCTGATGATGTTCGCCGCACTGTTCGGCTTGTCGATGGACTACGAGGTGTTCTTCATCAGCACCGTGCAAGGCTTCCACGCGAAGGGCATGAGTCACGAAGACGCTATGCGCGCCGGTCTGGCCGCCAGCGCTCGTGTCGTCTTCGCGGCGGCGCTGATCATGATGAGCGTCTTCGGCAGCTTCATCCTGATCGACGATCCGATCATCAAGCAGTTCGGCGTCGGCCTGACCGTCGCCGTCGCGCTCGCCGCGTTCCTCGTGCTGTTCCTCGCACCCGCAATGCTGATGCTGTTCGGCAAGCGCACGTGGTCGCTACCAGGCTTCCTCGACAAGATCATCCCGGACCTCGATCTCGAGGGGAACAACCGGGTGATCCCGGACGGCAGCGCTACGCCGATCGCGCCAACAGACAGCGAAGTGGCAACCTCGTAGTCGTTGCGTCACACTTAGCGTCTCAACAACGTGGAGGCGTACGTGAATCCGAATTTCAATCGCAAAGGCTTTCTCGCTCTGACCGGCGGCGTGAGCTTGGCTGCCTTCCTCGCCGCCTGCGGCGGCGGATCTGACTCCGGCTCGTCGAGCGCGGGGGGCGACGCTGCCGCGACCACCGCAGCTGCCGGCGCTCAGAGCGTGTTCGATCCGGCGACCGAGCCGGGCGGACCGATCGAGATCTTCACATGGGCCGGCTACGACGACACGGAGGGCGATGGCGCGCCGTGGATGTGGGCCGACTACGAGGCCAGCGAGTACGGCACCGAGTCGCCGCTCAAGTTCACCTTCCTCGAGGACGACACGCAGGCGCTCGCGAAGGTGGCCTCTGGCTACTCGCCGGACGTCATGCATCCGTGCGTGGCCTGGGTGCCGCAGTGGAAGGCCGCCGGGCTGATCCAGCCGCTCGATCTCAGCCTGCTGCCCGACTGGGACGGCATCCCCGAGGACGTCAAGAAGGGCGGCATGGTCGACGGCGCCTACTACCACCTGCCGTTCGACGTGGGCTTCTCGTCGGTTGCGTACGACGCCGACGTCGTCAACTTCGACAATATCGGTGGCGAGGAGTCCTGGAAGATCTACCTCGACGATGCGTACAAGGGCAAGATGTCCTTCTTCGCCGACCCGTCGGCGATCATCTGCATCTCGCACATGATGAACGAGGGCGCTGTCAGTCCGAACGTCCTCGACGACGCGCAGATCGCGGCGGCGAAGGAGACGGCGCTCAAGTGGAAGCCGAACCTGCGCAACTATTGGACGTCGCAGACCGACACGGTCAACGACTTCGTCAACGGCAACCTGCTCGCGACGTACGTGTGGCCTGATGGCTACTGGAAGATCAAGAACCATCCGAAGATGAAGGGCCGCAACATCCAGTACATGTGGCCGAGCGAGGGTCGTCTCGCGTGGGTCTGCGGCATGGTGCTCAACGCCGCGACGAAGCAGCCGGGCCGCGCGTCGCTGGCGATGGCGTCAGCCAACACGCCGACCGCGGGCGCTGCGCTGACGGACTACTTCCAGTACGCGTCCGCCCAGCAGAAGGATGTCCAGGCGCTGATCCAGGACAAGGAACTCGTGAAGGCCTTCTCAATCGACGATCCGACTGCGTGGGAGGCGCCGCGCACGTGGTTCGAGGCGCCGCTGCCGAACTACAAGGCCGTCATCGACGCGGGCGAAGAGGTCAAGGCCGCCTAGCACAGGAGCGGGGCGGGGTCCGAGGACCCCGCCCTGTCGTGCACCGCATCGGCATGGCGATGGACTTGGGTAGGCTCTCCTCTCTATGAGCACACCGCAGTTCATCTTCACCATGCACCGGGTCGACAAGTTCCACGGCCCGGAGAAGCACATCCTCAAAGAGGTCTCGCTGTCCTTCATCCCCGGCGCCAAGATTGGTGTGCTCGGCGCGAACGGTGCTGGCAAGTCGACGCTGCTGAAGATGATGGCCGGGATCGAAGAGGCCTCCAGTGGTGAGATGAAGCTGCACCCCGGCGCATCCGTTGGCTACCTGTCGCAGGAGCCCGATCTGGATGAGTCGAAGGACGTTCGCGGCAACGTCGAGGATGGTCTCGCCGAGTTGCGCGACCTGCTCAAGCGCTTTGAAGAACTCTCGATGAAGTTCGCCGAGCCGATGACGGATGACGAGATGGCCGAGGTGCTCGAAGAGCAGGGCCGCGTGCAAGACAAGATCGAGAAGGCCGACGCCTGGGACATGGATCGTCGCCTCGATATTGCAATGGACGCGCTGCGCCTACCGCCGGGCGATGCCCCCGTCGCGAACCTCTCCGGTGGCGAGAAGCGTCGCGTCGCACTCTGTCGCCTGCTGCTCTCGTCGCCCGACTTGCTCCTGCTCGACGAGCCGACTAACCATCTCGACGCCGAGTCGGTCTCCTGGCTCGAACGCTTCTTGCACGACTACGAGGGCTGCGTCATTGCCGTCACCCATGATCGCTACTTCCTCGACAACGTGGCCGGCTGGATCCTCGAAATCGACCGTGGCCGCTGCCTCCCGTTTGAGGGCAACTACTCCGGCTGGCTCGAGCAGAAGCAGGCGCGACTCGCGCTCGAGGAGAAGCAGGGCTCGGCGCGACAGCGCACGCTCGCGAAAGAGCTCGAGTGGGTGCGCGCCAGTCCGAAGGCGCGTCAAGCCAAGTCGAAGGCTCGCCTCGCCGCGTACGACGACATGCTCGCAGAGGAGCAGAACGTCAAGCTCGACTCGGTCGAAATCCACATTCCCGGCGGTCCACGCCTCGGCGACGTCGTTGTTCGCGCCGAAAACGTCCGCAAGGCGTTCGGTGACAAGCTGCTCGTCGAAGACCTCTCGTTCAATCTGCCGCCAAACGGGATCGTCGGTATCGTCGGCCCGAACGGCGCCGGCAAGACGACGCTGTTCCGGATGATTGCTGGCCAGGAGACCGTCGATGGTGGCGGGATCGTCATCGGCGAGACCGTCCAGATGGCGTACGTCGATCAGAGCCGCGCCGACCTCGACCCCGACAAGAACATCTGGGAAGAGATCTCCGACGGCCTCGACCTGATCAACGTCGGCAAGCGCGAGATGCCGTCGCGCCAGTACGTCGCCTCCTTCAACTTCAAGGGCGCCGACCAACAGAAGCTCGTCGGCAAGCTGTCCGGTGGTGAGCGCAACCGCGTCCACCTCGCCAAGCTGCTCAAGAGCGGCGGCAACCTGCTGCTCCTCGACGAACCGACCAACGATCTCGACGTCGACACGCTGCGTGCCCTCGAAGTGGCGCTCAACGACTTTCCCGGCTGCGCCGTCGTGATTACCCATGATCGCTGGTTCCTCGACCGCGTCGCCACCCACATCCTCGCCTTCGAGGGCGACTCGCAGGTGACGTGGTTCGAGGGCTCCTACGGCGAGTACGAGGAGCACCGTCAGAAGCAGCTCGGTGCCGACGCCAACACGCCGCATCGCATCAAGTACAAGCCGATCACGCGCGACTAGGACGTCGTGAAGCGGGGGTTAGTCGATGGTGACTGCTGCCGAGCGAATCCGAGTAGAGCCGGCGCTATTGGTCAGCGTGATCCGACAGGCAATGCGTTGACCACGATCAGCGGCAGTGACCCGATAGAACGCCCGCGTCTTATCCTTCAGTGCGCGGCCGTTACGGAACCATTGATGGCTCGCCTGCGGTGTCGGATACCCACGGACAGCTGGCCGAGCTAGGTAAAGAAAACGGCCAACTTTAGGGGAGCCGCGCACGATAAGCATTCGCGTTGCCAGCGTGGGCTTCAGCACGGCCAGCTCTGTGGAGGTCGCCGTCGCGGTGCCCACGCCGACGCCGTTGCGTGCCGAGACAACCACACCGAGAGACACTCCAGCATCGGCTGCAGTGGGAGTAAACGTCGCCGAGGTGGCGCCAGCAATTGCCACTCCCGCTCGCGTCCACTGGTACGTCAAGGCCTCTGCCCACGGATCATCAGACGTTGCATCGACGGTTAGCGGCGCGCCAACCACTGGATCTTCGAGCAGACGGGCCGAGACGGCCGGAGCACGCGTCGGTGTTGGCGTACCGGCCCATGTCACAGCCTTTGTATAGGTACCACTGACAGCGGAGATGCTGATCGTCTTCGGACCACCCGACGTTACGGTCAGCGTCGCCGAGGTTGCATCCGCAGCGGTCGTCGCACTCGTTGACGCCTCGGCTACGACGAACGTCAGCGGAGCCTGCGCGGGGGTGGCACTCGCATGTGACCACGTCACCGTCACCGCCGAGCCGGCATTCGTGACAGTCGCATTTGTCGGCTGAGCCAGCATCACGGCGATCCACGGGCGAAACGCAGAGATGCGGCCGTAGACGCCGGGCAGTCCAGCGCTGGCGCATCCCGAAGAGGGACCCCAACTGACGTCACCAACGAGTGTGCGGACACCCGCAATCGAGAGCGTCAACGGGCCGCCCGAGTCTCCGTTGCAACTATCCGAGGCATCGGAACCGGCGCAGATCATCGTCGCCGTCGAATAGGCATAGCCTGCTGTGGTGTACGCGGCTGCACAGGTCGCATCGGCGACGAAGGGAATGGTCAACTCCTTCAGGGTCGTGGAGGGCGAGCCAGCATTGCTCGTGTACCCGTACCCCGCTACCGCAAGAGTCGCCGGTACGGCCAAGAGAGCATCTTGGGCGGGCGCAATCAGCGGCATCGGTGTCGCCGTCGAGGCAGTGGCAAGCGTGACCAGCGCAACGTCGTACTGCAGATTTTCATCGTTGTAATTCGGGTGGACAGTCGAGGACGACCAGGCGATCGACGGTGGCGAGCCAACCGTTGACCCGCCACCGATATAGACGACGGAACGAGCGGCTTGAGCATCGGCAGCACAGTGTGCGGCAGTCAACACAATCGTTGGGGTAATCAGTGTGCCGCCACACAGGTAGGTCGAATCAGTGGTTGGCTTGTAGATCGAGAGTCGAGCGAACGAGGGCCACGAGCCAGCTGCAGCGTCCGTGCCACCAACAATTCGCGCGCCCACTTCGGCGGGTGCCGCATGGGCAGCCGGTGCGATTAGGGCAAGCGCGCAGACGAAGCCGAGCAAGCATGTAAAACGACGAATCACCAGCACAGCCTACGGTGAGAGTGCTCAGACGATAGTGAGCAGCATTGCTAGACCCGGCAAATGTCGTTCGCAGAGTGCCGGGAGGGCAGCGTGCTCAACCTCGTACGTGATCGCAGCGATGCCACGGTCGGCGCACCAGTCGCGGAGTGCCCCCGGCGTCGGGCTGCCGATGTTGGGCTGGATCTTGAGTTCCGCTGCCTCTGCCAGGCGCTGCACGATCATGGGATCCGCGGCCGGGGTGGGGGCGATCAGCTCGAGGGGGCTGTGCAGATCGAGGATCAGCGCGGGTGCGAGTTGTTCGATTAGGGCGATGATTGCCTGCGTCTCGGGTTCCGAGCCGGGGGTCTCGCCGGGCGATGAGCGGTTGGTGCGGTGCTTGCGTCGGCGCACCTGCGTGCCTGGCGGGTACGTAAAGGAGTGGTCGGGTTGCCACGACGCCGAGGGAAAGTTGCGATTGAGGTCCACGCCCGCGGAGTTTTGACGTACGCCGTGCAGGACTCCATCGGGGTTTGCACACGGCAGGATCGCCCAGTTCGTATCGGTACCGTCGATGCGCTCGAGCAGACGGCGCGCAAGCAGTAGCGTCTCGGGCTCCTCACCATGGATACCAGCGATCAGCAGCCCGTCGATTGTGTCTGCGCCGGCGGGTCGATAGACCTTGAGCGGCAGCCCGCCACGCGAGCGTCCGAACTCTTCCTCGTGCCAGCCGTCTGCGATTTGCATGAGCGAAAGGCGGGTCGGGACGATCCCCGACCCGCCGGATTCGACTAGTCCAGCTGAATCCAGATCAGCTTCAGGTCGGTGTACTTGTCCATCGCATGCAGCGACTTGTCACGGCCGAAGCCGGACTGCTTGAAGCCGCCGAATGGGGTCGTGATGTCACCCGCGTCGAAGGAGTTGACCCAGACGACGCCTGCCTTGATCTGGCGTGCCACCTTGTGTGCCGTCGAGACGTCTCGCGTCCAGAGGGCGCCGGCGAGGCCGTAGATCGTGTCGTTCGCGATCGCGACGGCCTCGTCAACATTCTTGAAGGTGATCGTCGAGAGGACGGGGCCGAAGATCTCTTCTTGCGCGATCTTCATGCTGTTCTCGACGTTCGAGAAGATCGTGGGCTCGATGTAGCAGCCACCCGACTCCGTCATCACGCGATTGCCTCCGAGTGCGATCGATGCGCCTTCGGCACGACCAGCCTCGATGTAGCCGAGCACGCGATCGGTCTGCGTCTCGTCAACCATCGCCCCCATCTTGGTGCCAGCGGCGAGCGGGTCGCCTGGCTGGATGCCAGCAGCAACCTTGGCGACGCGGGCAATGAAATCGTCCCGAATATCCTCGTGAACGAGCAGGCGCGAGCCGGCGTTGCAGACCTCGCCTTGGTTGAAGAAGATGCCCCAGGCGACGGCCGAGGCGGCCTTATCGAGGTCGGGGCAGTCCGGCAGGATGATGTGGGGCGTCTTGCCACCGCACTCGAGCGAGACGCGCTTGAGGTTCGACTTGCCGGAGTACTGCATGAAGTACTTGCCGACCTCGGTCGAGCCGGTAAAGGCGACCATGTCGACGTCCATGTGCATGCCGATTGCCTGGCCCGCAGTCTCGCCCATGCCGGGTACGACCTGAAGGACGCCGGCGGGGAGGCCAGCATCGACAGCGAGCTGAGCGATGCGAATGGCCGTCAAGGACGACTGCTCGGCGGGCTTAAGGACGACCGAGTTGCCCGTCGCGAGTGCGGGGCCAAGCTTCCACGAGGCCATCATCAGCGGGAAGTTCCACGGCACGACGGCGCCGATCACACCGAGCGGCTCGCGCACGACCATTGCAACGGCGGAGGGGTCGGTCGGGGCGATCTCGTCGGAGATCTTGTCGACGGCTTCGGCGTAGAAATTGATGCACTTGGCCGAGCCAGGTACGTCGATCAGGCGGCTGTCAGAGATCGGCTTGCCCATGTCGATTGTCTCGAGCAGCGCTAGCTCATCTGCGTTCTCGAGGATCAGTGCAGCAAAGCGCTGGAGGACTTTCTTGCGGCGGGCCGGCGATGCGTTGGACCACTCACCACTATTGAAGGCGGCGCGGGCACCAGCAACGGCGATGTCTACGTCGGCGCTGTCGCACGCGGTGATCTGGGCGATGACGCTGCCATCAATCGGCGAGACACAGTCAAACGTTGCGCCGCTGACGGCAGCGACGTAGTGCCCGTTGATGAACGCGCGGCCTTCGGGCTGAAGTCGCTCGGCGGCCTCGGCGACGGACGATGCGGTTGGGATTGCAGTGGCGCTCATGATCTCCCTGACGGTCGAAACGGTTTAGTTCCAGAACGGTACGCGTACAGGCGACATTTTGGGCCCGGGCCCAAAATGTCGCCTGTACGAGTCTTCCGCGACACTGCCCTTCAGCAGCCGCTGTATCTGGCGCTGGCTGAGGCCACTGACTGTGGCGATCTGCTGCGTCGTGTTCCCTTCCATCGCCAGCCTGCGGATGTTCCGACGTTTGAAATCAGTCATCGTCAGCGGTGGTAACTCCAGGGGTGTGTCGCTCAGCACAAAACGGTTATAGCTTTCCGCATCAGGAAAACCGAACGCACGCAACGATCGGTTGCGGTCGAACCAGTCGGGTGCAGATCGCTTGCCAATGAGAATGGGGTGTGTGCTCCAAAGCCACCGCGAGGGATCGTCGATCAGTTTGTGGCGGACCGGATTCATCGGCACGTACTTGACCACGCTGAAATGGTGATCCTCGTCGACAATCGGGATTGACTTAAAGCGGCGCCCGACGAGTGCTCCACGGCGCTCATGATCCTTGTTAAGCGTATTCGCCAGTCGTGAAAGTGCGCGATGAAACGTGCTTGAGATTGCGTCCCGCTCACCACGCATCAGCGCGTGATAGTGGTTGCCTAAGAGGCAGAGAGCGAGGATATCGACGCCGAATTCGACGGACTTCGCCCCCAATTCGTTCCAAAAAATCTGCGAGTAGCGCTCCGACGGAAACAAGAATTCGCCACTAACGGCGCGACCAATGATGTGCTGCATCGTGTCAGGGCAGTTATGACGGTTTTGCTTAGGCATGAGATCAGTGCAGCACGTCGCGTGATTCGAATGGCGTCTGCACGCGCGCGGGATCTGAGCAGGCCATCATGTTGCTGTGACGCCGACTCGCGGGGTTCAAACGTGGTTTGACGAAGTACGCACGAAGCGAAACGCACCAGTGCGCTCGATAGGCGACATTCTGGGCCCGGGCCCAGAATGTCGCCTACGACCACACTGACATGCGAACGTATTGACGTGGAACTTCCCGACGCACTCAGGATCGCCGTGTCGAACACCGTTGGATCGAGTTGGCAGCTCGACCTGACGAGTGCGGCCATCGCTGCGGATCCAGACGCGTGGACGGATCAGGCAGCGTTCGAGGCCGAACCCGGGTTGGGGGCGCTGTTGGCGATCGGGTCGCTGATTGGGCCCGTCGTGCGCTATCGGCAATGGGATGACGACGGGCTCGCGGACGTCTCGATCTTTACCCCCAGCGACGAGTCGTGGCAGCGCTTCGAGCAGGCGCTCGACCGCCTCGGAGTCTGGGGATGGGAGACATCACCGAGTACCGGGAGCGTTGAAGGTGGGGTGTGGGAGGTCTCGCTTCTCTGGCGGCGACGTAGAATTGAAATCAATGGAATCGGAGCCTGGCCGCCACACGGAACGACAGTCCCGGGGATGGAATGGGCAGGATTCATGAAGGCCGTTCACCGCTTCGCGGGCGGCCGCGGATTTCTCTCGTACTCGTAGACCGGAGCACCACATGACCGACCGACCACTCGCACTCATCACCGGCGCCTCCGGCGGCATCGGCCTCGACCTCGCCCGCTGTGCAGCCGCCGACGGCTACGACGTCGTCTTGACCGCTCGCCGCAAAGACGCGCTCGAAGCCGCGGCTGGCGAGATCGCGTCGCGCTACCGCGTCTCAGCCAGTGTCATCGCGGAGGATCTGACCGATTCCGAAGCTCCCGCACGCATCGTCGCCGGCATTGACCGCCCGATTGACGTGCTCGTCAACAACGCGGGCTTTGGCATCTGGAAATCGTTCGTTGAGTCGGACGCAACGGATATTGACGACATGGTGCGTGTCAACGTCGCCGCGCTCACGACCCTGACACGGCTCGTGCTTCCCGGGATGATCGAACGCGGTCGCGGAGGCGTCCTCAACGTCGCGTCGGTAGCGGGCTTCATGCCGGGGCCTCACGCAGCAACCTATTACGCTACAAAAAACTATGTCCTCGCGCTCTCCGAAGCCCTCGCCCATGAGGTCGCTAGCGCGGGTGTGACAGTCAGCGCGCTCTGCCCGGGTCCTGTCGCGACAGGCTTTCAACATCGCTCGGGTCAGGGTGACAGTCTCGTTAAGGGACCGATGACGATGGACGCGGCCTCTGTGGCGCGGGCCGGTTGGAGTGGCTTCCGGTCGGGTAAGCGCGTGATCGTGCCGGGCGTTGCGAACAAGATTTTTACCCAGTTGCCGCGCATCGCGCCACGTCGCCTGCTGTCGCACGCAATTGGGCGCGTTCAGGATATTTAAGCCACCAGCGCCGCTCGCCTTCGCTATCGTTGATGAGTCCGACAGTTGTCGGAGAAAAGGGAGTCGATGACTGAGCTGATGGCCGCACGCATCCAGATGGGCTCCTCGCTCGCGTTCCACATCTGCTTCGCCGTGCTCGGCATCGGGATGCCGGCCCTGCTGATGATTGCTGAGGGCCTCTGGCTACGCACACGCAATGAGGTCTATCGCGAGCTCGCCCGCACCTGGTCGAAGGCCTTTGCGGTGACGTTCGGCATCGGCGCCATCTCCGGCACGATGCTGTCCTTCGAGCTCGGCCTGCTTTGGCCGCGCTTCATGGAGTTCGCCGGCGGCATCATCGGCATGCCCTTCAGCCTGGAGGGGTTCGCCTTCTTCATCGAAGCGATCTTCCTCGCGATCTACCTGTACGGATGGAATCGGCTGACACCACGTGCGCACTTCCTCTGCGGAATCCCGCTCGTGATCGGCGGCTTCCTCTCGACCTTCTTCATCGTCTCTGCGAATGCGTGGATGAACACGCCCGCGGGCTTCAAGCTCGATGCCAACGGCGCGATCACTGACATCGATCCGATCGCCGCGATGTTCAACCCCGCGTTTCCGACGCAGTACTCCCACATGCTGCTTGCCGCACTCGTCTGCTCGGGCTTCGCCGTCGCCTCCGTCTACGCCGTCGGCATGCTCAAGGGGCGTCGTGACGAATACCACCGCAAGGGCCTCGCGATCGGGCTTGCCTTCGCCGCGATCGTGATGCCGATCCAGCTCATCACGGGTGATCTCATCGCCGTCATGGTGACGAAGAACCAGCCGCTGAAGCTGGCCGCGATGGAGGGCTTGTACAAAACGACGGCGAGCGCCCCACTGACGCTGTTTGGGTATCCCGACGATGAGAAGCAGGAGGTCGTCGGCGGCATCGAGATCCCGTACCTGCTGTCGATCCTCGCCTACAACAATCCGAAGGCGACGGTCCAGGGCATGGATGCGTTCCCGAAGGAGAATTGGCCGAATGCGGTGCTTGTGCACACGGCCTATGACCTGATGATCACGGTTGGCTCTGCGCTGATGCTGCCGGGATTGATTGCCCTCTACGCGTGGCGTCGGCGCCGGCACTGGCTGGAGGCCAAGCCCTTCCTCTGGATGATGGTGGCGACGGGACCGGCGGCGTACCTCTGCATGGAGGCGGGGTGGATTACGACCGAGGCGGGGCGCCAGCCGTGGGTGATCTACAACGTGCTGAAGGTCGAGGACAGTGTCACGACGGCCACGGGCATTCTCGGCTGGTTCATTGTCTTCAGCGCGGTCTACGTCGTGATCACGGTGCTGATGATTTCGATCCTGTTACGGATGGCGCGCAAGCGGCGACAGCGCCTTGCTGCGGCCGAGTTGGCGGCGGGGGTACAGGGTGGTTGACCCCACGCTCGTTTCGCTGGCAATCCTGACGCTGCTCGCGGGCCTGAGTATGTACGCGGTCTTTGCGGGTGCCGATTTCGGTGGTGGCATCTGGGATTTGTTCTCGTTCGGCGAGCGCAAGGATGAGCAGCGCAGCGCGATCAGCCGTGCGATGGGTCCCGTCTGGGAGGCCAATCACGTTTGGATTATCTTCCTGATCACCGTCTTGTTCACCGCCTTTCCGAAGGCGTTCGCGGCGCTCTGCATTGGACTGTTCGCCCCACTCAGCCTGATCCTGCTCGGCATGATCTTGCGTGGTGCCGGGTTTGTGCTGCGGGCGCACGCTGAGGATGAGCCGCTGGTGCAGCGCTGGTTGGGCTTGGTGTTCAGCGTCTCGAGTGTGATCACACCGTTCGCGCTCGGCTGGTGTGCTGGCGTGATCGCGGCGGGTGCGATCAAGCCGGATGGCAATGGTGGCTGGCTGACGGTGCCGTGGAGCGAGCTGTTCGCTCCGTTCCCGATCGTGACGGGCCTGCTCGCCGTGTCCATCTGCGCGTATGTGGCGGCGACGTTCCTGACGGTGGAGACGGAGGGGTCGCTGCGCGAGGACTTCCGCCGTCGCGCGCTGATCGCGGGTGGGGGTGTGGCGCTGTTCTCTGCGGTGGGTCTGCCGCTCGCGTGGAGCGAGGCGCCCGAGCTGGCGCACGAACTCTTGTCGGGGCGCGCACTGCCGCTCGTTGTGTTGGCGGGTGTCCTTGGTCTGCTCGGGTTCGTGGTGACGGTGACGAATGCGTATGGCGTGGTGCGCTACGTGGCGGTCGCCTTCGTCTTGGTCGTGTTGTGGGCGTGGGGTGCTGCGCAGTGGCCGTATGCCGTGACGCCGTATCTGACGTTCCAGGAGGCGGCCTCGTCGAACGAGATGCTGACGGTCTACCTTGGCTGTATCGTGGTCGGCTCGGCGATCCTCGTGCCGTCGTTGATCTACCTGTTTCGTGTCTTCAAGGGTAACCATCCTGAGGCGGGCAGCTGGTGAAGTTGGACGCCATCGTGGCTGGAGGCTGCGGTGTGGCGTATGCGGGAACGGCGGCGTGGGCCGCGTACGGCTCGAACTTCGTCCCTCCCTTCGACGTCATCGTCGGTGTTAAGGATGGTCTGATCGCGGGCATCTGCCTGGCCTGGATGGCGGCTGAGCGCAGCGCGGGCGCGGAGCGTGCACGGGGCATTGCCCTCGTGGTGTCGCTGATCATTCTGATCGACGCGTTGCTCGCCCTGCTCGGTGGTGCCGGTCCGTGGCGCGGTGATATCTCGACGAATCCGTCGCTGACGGGTGGTCTGATTGCGGGTGTCTTCCTAATCGTCATCTCCCTGGCTCTCGTCGTGTTCGTGCGTCGCCCAGATCCCGTTCGTTGATGATGGTCTCGCCGACGAGGCGCGCTGTGCATTTGACGGGTCAGTGCAATCGTGTCGCGCTCGTGCTCGATCTCGCGGGCAGTTAGGATGCACCAGTGGACCTAGCCCTCCGAGACGAAGCGGTCGAGTTGTTGCGCGATCTCGTGCGCGTCGATTCGTCGAACCCGCCGGGGCGCGAGACTCCCGTCGCGATGGTCGTCAAGCAGTACCTCGAGGCCAACGGGCTGGAGGTCGAGCTTGTGGCTCGCGATCCCGAGCGCGCCAACCTGATCAGCCGCCTGCCGGGCACCGGCGACGGGCCGTCGCTCGCGTTGATGGGCCACACCGATGTGGTGCCGGCGGATGCCAAGGATTGGACGCACCCGCCGTTTGGCGCGCATCTCGATGACGACGGTTACATCTGGGGTCGTGGTACGTGTGACATGAAGAACGAGCTCGCTACCCGCTGTGTGACGATCGCCCACCTCGCCCGCACCGGCTTTCAGCCACGCGGCGATCTGCTCTTGATCTCGCAGGCCGATGAGGAAGACGGTATGGAAGAGGTCGGGATGCCCTGGCTCCTGAAGGAGCGGCCCGATCTCAGGTGCGATTACGCGATCGACGAGGGTGGTGGCATGCGCATCGAGCTCGCCGACGGCCGCGTGGTCTACACGCTCCAGGTGGGCGAGAAGGCCACGCTGCCCGCGACGATTACGGCGCTCGGCGAAGCGGGCCATGCCTCCGTACCGACGCTTGGTCGCAACGCGGTGCCGCTGCTCGCGACGCTGATTCAGCGCCTCGCGGCCCATCGGACACACAAGCGGCTCGTGCCGGCGATCCGCGAAATGATTGCCTCGCTCGGCATCGATCCCGATCAGGATCTCGACGTCGTGGCGGCTCAGGTGAGTGCGCTGCATCCGATGTTCGAAGCCGAGATCGACGCGCTGCTTGGCATCACGATCGCTCCAACGCTCTTGACCGGTTCGAGCGCACGCAACGTCTTGCCAGGCCGCGCCTCGGTTGGCGTCGACTGTCGCATCCTGCCGGGAGACACCGAAGCCGACCTCGAGCGCGAACTACGCGAGGCACTCGGCACGGACATCCCGTTCGAGTTCGTCTACGACCAGCAGATCAACGGTGGCACCGAGTCTGCGCTGGGCACACCGCTGCACGAGGCGATCAGCGCGGCGCTTGAGGCTCACGATCCGGGCGCGATTATCGTGCCGAGCCTCTCGACAGGGTTCACGGACGCGGCCTACATTCGTCAGGCCTTCGGCACGATCGCCTATGGCTTCTGGCCGCTCACGTACACGCCGATCGATCTCTACGAGGGCGGCATGCATAACAAGGACGAGCGCATCCACCGCGACGACCTTGGCGTTGCTACCGAGCTGCAGATCGATATCGTTCGACGCCTGCTCGGCTAGCGCTTTTCGGCTGCACGTAGTCCGGTCAAGGACCAGATACCGAGCACGATGCCGCCGATCAGAACCACGAGCCAGGCCGTCACGATCGGACCCGTCGTGCCGGCCATCAACGCCCTGCCTCCCTCGAGGAGGAACGTGACGGGATTGACGTCGGCGACGTGACGAATCCAGCCGCTGAGCAGTTCGATTGGAACGTAGACGGGTGCGAGGAAGAGCAGGATGAAGAAGGGAATCTGCATCAGTGGCGTGACGCTGAGGGTCTGGAAGCGGAAGGCGATGCCGAGTGCCCAGAGCGAGCCGAGAATGTTTGAGGTTAGTGCCAGCACGAAGAGCAGGACGATCTGGCCGGGCGAGCCGAGCACGTTGATGCCGGCGACGAGCGCGATGATCGTGACGAAGATGATCGTGACGGCCGAGCGCACGAGTGCGGCGAGACCGTAGCCACACATAATTGCGCTGCGGCGGGGCGTTGCGATCATCAGTCGGCGGGCGAAGCCATTCTCGAAATCGCGTGCCACGGCGAAGCCGATGAAGATGCCGCCAAACATTGAGGACTGGAACAAGACGAAGACGTACTGGAACGTCGTGTAGCCCGGTGCGTAGTCAAAGCCGGGGATCCGGTTGAGGTCAGACAGGCCTCCGGCGAAGGCAGCAAAGAAGAGCATCGGAAAGAGCAGGCTGGGCAAGACGAGTGCTGGGTTCTTGAAGAACGATGACGATTGGCGCACGGCAATGCCTTGGACGGCCGTCAACCAGTGCGAGAAGCCACTCATGTGCGTTGCAGCCTTCCTCGCAGGGCAGCTGCCGAGCCGATGATGCCCAGCACCGCAATCGCGAAGGCGACCAGGAAGCCGGCGAGAATTGACGGGCCATCCCAGCCGGTGATGATCAGGCTGCGCACTGCGTCGACGAGGTACGTGATCGGATTGCCGGTTGCGACCCAGCGAAACCACGTGATCGGGATCAGGTCGAGGGGGAGGTTGATCGTGCTCAGAAAGAGCAGCACGAAGAGCAAGGGGAAGAGGCCCTGCACGGCTTCGCCATTACCGCTTCGGAGTGCGGCGGCGATCCCAATTGCGCCGAAGCCAACTGCCATTAGGATCACAAGCAGGTAGATCACGACCACGCCGGCGACTCCCGAGGCAATCGTGGCGCCGCCGATAAATCCGGCTGCGAGGTAGCACGTGGCTTGAAAGACACCAAGGGTGATCGCCCCGCCGAGCTGGCCAAGCACCAAAGCCGCGCCGCTCATCGGTGTCAACGAGAGTCGGCTCAGGAACCCCGTTTCAATGTCGGTCGCAAGGTCCGTGCCGGCACCGCCCGTTGCGAAGATCGCGCCCTGCATAAACGTCACGGCCAGGGCGAAGTCGAAGTATGAGACGTTTGGAAAACCGGGTAGGTCCTCTGCCGCCTGCAGGCCTCCGGCCGAGACGAACAGCAGCATGATCGGGAAGATAATCGCCGGAATGATCGCGGCTGGTTGACGGAATGTCCGGCGCACGCTGCGCTCGGAGATCACGAGCACCTGGGTGGCGAGTACGGCGCTCACGCGGAGGGCGTCTCGTCCTCATCGTTGTCGCCCGACCCCTCAAGCGAACGGCCTGTCTTCTCGAGAAAGACGTCGTCGAGGGTTGGCTCACGAAGTCGCAACTGATGCACGACGATGCCTTGCGCGTCGAGCGCGCGCACGATCGCCGCGACATCTCCGACGCCTTCGTTGAGGCGAATCGAGGCACTCGTGCCGCGGGTCACCATCGGCTCACCGAACGGTGCGAGTGCGCGCTCGAGGTCGGCGAGACGCGCCGCGTCGTGCGGCTCAATCTCGACGCTTGAGCGACCGACTTCGGCCTTCAATTCGTCGGGTGTGCCTTCGACGACGATTTTGCCGTGGTCGATGATGCCGACGCGATTGGCGAGTGCGTCTGCCTCTTCGAGGTACTGCGTGGTCAGAAAGACGGTCACGCCGTCTTCGCGGCTGAGGCGTGCCACTTCGTCCCAGAGGGCCGAGCGACTCTGGGGGTCGAGGCCCGTCGTCGGCTCATCAAGAAACAGCACGCGGGGTCGATGCAACAGGGCGAGCGCGAGGTCGAGTCGGCGCTTCATGCCGCCGGAGTAGCCGCCAACTTTGCGATCGGCGGCGTCGGTCAGACCGACGCGTTCGAGCAGATCGTTGCCGCGTTGTTTCAGGTCGGCGCCCTTCATGCCATGCAGCGAGCCTTGCAGCTTGATGTGCTCGCGGCCCGTCAGGAAGCGATCGAGAGCGGCCTCTTGCAGCGCAGCGCCGATCGAGGCGCGCACCTGTGGGCCCTGTTTGACGATGTCGAAGCCGGCGACTGTGGCTGTCCCAGCTGTTGGTGGCAGCAGAGTCGTCAGCATCAGCACCGTCGTCGACTTGCCGGCACCGTTTGGGCCAAGAAATCCGTAGATCTCGCCTTCGGCAACGGTCAGGTCGATGTCGTCGACAGCGCGCGGCCCCTTCTTAAATTCGCGGACGAGTCCGCGCACTTCGATTGCACCCATGCGTGGCAGTCTACGACGCGTTTCCCTCGTCGGCACCGCAGTCGATGGCGTCCGATAGTGTGCGCGAGATGACGTTGGCCCCAATCGCGATCTTGCAGCTGGCTAATGGGTTGGGCTGGGCCACCTTGGGCGCCGCCAATCTAATCGTCTTGTACGCGACGGATGGCGTGCCGCTGTTTGGTTGGGTCACGTCGCTCGTCATCGCCGTTGGCGTCGCGATCGCGCTGAGCATTGCCTCGGCGCTCGCCGTTCGCTCGTCGCTCCCGCATGCGGAGCCTGCGGTTGGCGTGCCACTTGCTGCGCCCAGCGAAGCGGTTGGTCGTTGTATTGGTCCAGTCGCGCTTGCAGCGCTGATCCTGCTGGTGCTCGCGTTGGTCCCTGCTGCCTTGGAGTACCGCGGCCTGGCAGCGGCAATGTTTCTTGCGATCGGTCTTGCGTACCTCCCACTGGCCGCGTGGGTCCGGCGGTTCGAAGAGGCCAATGGTGTGATCGTCACGCAGCCAGTCAATCGCTACGGCCTGCGTACGGGCGCGATCCGCACGCTGCGTCTGCCGCGCTAGTCGTTCGTCTAGAAGAGCTAGCGGGGCGGACACGACAACCGCGCGGATGTGGTGTCCGCCGCTGTCCGAGCGAAATCAACTGCGCAGCGACATGGGGGGCGGACACCACATCCGCGCGGTTGTCATGTCCGCCCCTTCCACACCTTGGGTTGTGCAGACCGCTGAGGCAGAACCGCTAGCTCAGCCGACCGCGAGCATCCACAGCACGAGCACGCCACGCGCGCTCCATGCGACTGTGCGGATCCAGTTTGTGGTCACCAACCGGCGATGGGTTGCTGCGTCATACCCGTGGCCGAGTCGGCCGTGCAGCGGGACGGAGAAGAGCACGGTGGCCGCCCAGATGACGACCAGCAGGGCGGCTCCAAGTAGCGCTGTCCAGAGGGGAATCTCTGCGGGACGCCAGATCAACAAGGCGATGACCGTGGCTGCCTCGAGGAGCATTGGCAGTCCAACCACGCGCGTGGTCAGGCGCACGTTGCGCTCCTGATACTGCGGCAACGCCGAGCCGACGTCTCCAAACAGTGGGTAGTGCGCGACCTGGCACATCCAGATCACGCCGACCATCACGAGCGTCGCGGCTGCCTGCGCCGCGAGCAGCCACGTCACGTTGCTGACCCTGCGCTCTTGAGGAGCGCGCGGCGGCGCGCCAAGAACTCGGCGGCGTCTTCGCCGCGCAGCGAGGCGTCAACCAGTTCGATCGGGTGAAAGGTCGGGATCGGCTCACCTTCGGCACCAAGGTTTGCCGAGATCTGCAAGAGGCAGCCTGGGTTTGCCGCGGCCAACGCATCGGGAGCAACGGAGCGCACGTGGGCGGCTTTGAGGCGGCCAAGTTCGGCGGCTGGCTCGGGGTTGATTAGGTTGTAGATACCCGCTGAGCCGCAGCAGATTGCTGCATCGGGGATCTCGCGTAGCGTGACGCCAGGGATGCTCGTGAGCACCTCGCGCGGCTGGCTCCGCACGCCTTGAGCATGGGCGAGGTGGCAGGCATCGTGGTAGGCGACACTGATTTCGAGCGGCCGGAGTTGAGCGGGCGGCTCGAGTTCGGCGAGCAGTTCGTGGACGTCGCAGACCTTCGCGGCAAAGGCTTCGGCACGCGAGGCGAGCGATGGCTCGTCGCGAAACATTTCGCCGTACTCCTTCAGCGTCGAGCCGCAGCCGGCGCTGTTGACGACGATGCGGTCGATCGAGGGATCATCGAGCACCCAGATCAACGCACGAGCGCGCTCTTTGGCCGAACGCTGTCGTCCAGCGTGGAGTTCGAGTGCGCCACAGCAGGCCTGTTCCCTGGGTGCCACGACCTCACAGCCATAGGCGGTCAAGACGCGGGCAGTGGCGGCGTTGACATCGCCGAAAATTGCGCGTTGCACACAGCCGGTCAGCATCGCGACACGCAACTTCGGTTCGGACGCCGGTGCGCTGTGGGCGGGTGCCTGCTCGCGCAACGCTGCCCACGTGACAATCGGGGAGAGCGCCTCGAGCTGGCGCACACGCTCGGGAAGACGCCGATAGAGAGCAGAGCGGCGCACCAGTCGCTGGAGTCCGGAGGCGCGATAGGCCACGAGTGGGGCTGCGACGAGCGTCATGCGACGGTGGTGAGGCAGGACAGCGAAGAGCGCGTTGCGGAAACGCTGGTCGCTTCCCTCACGGTCGAAACGCTCTTCCACCTGAGCACGCGTCTGCTCGATCAGGCGGTCGTACTGGACGGCGGACGGGCAGGCCGTCACACAGGCCATGCAGCCGAGACACGAGTCCCAATGTCGCACCGTCGAGGCGTCCAGACCGATCTCGCCCTTGTCGGCAAGATCCATCAGCAAGATGCGGCCGCGCGGCGAATCCATCTCCTCGCCCCACAACACGTAGGTCGGACAGGTGGGGAGGCAGAAGCCGCAGTGCACGCAGTCATCGAGCAGCGCGCGCTCGGGGCCGGCGTCCTCGGCGAAGGCCTGCGTCGCAGCATCGCCAAGCGGGTGGCCTGTCGAGGGGCGCGGGGGAATGTGCGTAACCGGCAGGCTCATACGAGCACCCCAGCCGGGTCGAGTTGTTGCTTGATCGCGGCCTCGACCATGGCGACACCAGGAGCCGCAGTGTGTGCAGCGAGGCCGTGTGTCTCGTCACCGCGACGAGCCTGCACGTTGCCACCCAGATCGCGTACGGCCTGGACGACGCGGCCAATGCGCTCGGGGTCGAGATCGGGCAACACAATGTCGCCGGCGACCAGCGTTGCGCGCCCGACGAACAGGCCGCCCGCAGCCGCCACGGCGGCGAGCAGCGTGGCGAGGTGCTCGGGGCGTACACCAATACCAAGCACGGCTCCGGCGCCGGTGAAGGGAAAAGCGAGGTGTTCTTCGAGCAGGGCGTCGCCTGCCTCGGGGGAGAGCTCTTCCAGTTGCGCGAACCCCTGCAGTAGTTCGATCTGTGCGGCGGCGCCGTCGGGCGTACTCTCGATGCGGATGGCGACGATGCCTTCGGGCCAGCGGACATCGAACACGGTGGCCGTGATCGCTGCGGTGCGGACGGCCGCGACAAAGGCAGCGACGGCAGCGGCATCGGTGGTCTGCAGCACGACAGTCCGCGCGACGTCGGGGACGGGATTCAGCTTGAGCGAGACCTCGGTAATCACGGCCAACGAGCCCTGCGAGCCAATCAACAGCTTGGCGAGGTCGTAGCCCGCAACATTTTTGACCACCGTGCCGCCCGTCTTGGCAGCGAGGCCATCGCCTGTCACGTAGCGCGCGCCAATCACGATGTCGCGGGGCGTGCCATACCGCTGGCGGCGTGGGCCGGCTGCGCGGGTCGCGAGGATGCCACCGAGCGTTGAGGCCGCGCCACCAACGCCATCGAGCATCAAGCGTTGGCGGTGCGTGGTGTCACCGGTGACGGCTGCCTGCAAGGCAGCGAGCGGCGTGCCGGCCTGCGCGACGAGCGTCATGTCGCCCGGCTGGCGATCGACGATGCCTGCCAGTGCGGCAGTCGACAGGATCGCGTCGCAGCGCGTGGGGGTCGGGCGCCAACTGGTCTTCGTGCCGCCGCCACGGACGACGAGGGCGAGGCCGGTCTTCGAGGCGGCTTCAAGCAGCGTCGAGACTTCAGCTGCATCGCGCGGGGTCAGCACCGGCGTGCCGTGCTCGTCCGACAGTCGATCTGCGCCAAGGATGCCAGCGAGCTCTGCCACTACATGCGCTCCCCGAGGCCCGCGGTCTCGACCGGATGTGCGTGATAGAAGCCTGGCACTTCGCCGCACAGGCGCGGCGTTGGCAGGAGCTTGCCGGGGTTGCAGAGTCCGACTGGGTCGAAGGCCGAGCGGACGCGGTCGAAGGCGGTCAGGTCGTCGCCCGTAAACATCTTCGGCATCGAGCAGACCTTCTCGATGCCGATGCCGTGTTCGCCGGTGATCGAGCCGCCAAAGTCGACGCAGAGCTCGACAATCCGCATAGCGATCGCCTCGGCCTTGGCCTGCTCGCCCTCGACCGCGTTGTCGTACAGCACGAGTGGGTGGAGGTTGCCGTCGCCGGCGTGGAAGACGTTCGCGACACGCAGCCCAGCCTCGTCGGCCAGGGCGCGGATACCACTGAGGACCTCGGGCAGGCGGGTCCGGGGGATCACTCCATCTTGGACGAGGTAGGCCGGCGAGAGCTGGCCGACCGCGGCAAACGCACTCTTCCGCGCGCGCCAGATCGTCTGTCGCTCGTCGGGGCTCGCGGCAACCTGGATAGCATCGGCACCGCAGCGTTTGCAGATTGCATTGACGGCCTCGAACTGCTGGCGCACCTCGCGTGCGGGACCATCAAGCTCGACGATCAGTGCGGCCTCGGTATCCCACGTGATTGGCGTCTGCGTCTTGGCGGCGTCGATCGCAAGGCGGTCCATCATCTCGACTGCTGCGGGCACGACACCTTCGGCGATGATCGCGGAGACGGCGTCGCCTGCGGTCTCGATCGACGGAAACATCGCGACCAGCGTCTCGACGTGTTCGGGCTTCGGCAGCAGGTTGAGCAGCGCCTCGGTGACGATGCCGACGGTGCCTTCGCTGCCGATGACGACGCCGAGCAGATCGAGGCCAGGAGCGTCCGGCGCCTCGCTGCCGAGCTCGACAATCGTGCCGTTCGACAGCACGACGCTTGCGGTCAGGACGTGGTTAACGGTAAAGCCGTATTTGAGGCAGTGAGCGCCGCCAGAGTTCTCGGCCAGGTTGCCGCCGATGGTGCAGACCTGCTGGCTGGACGGATCGGGTGCATAGTAGAGCCCGAACGGAGCGGCGACCTCGCTGACACGAAGATTCGTGACGCCGGGCTGCACGCGGACGCGTTGGTTTGCTGCGTCGACGTCGAGTACCTCACGTAGGCGCGAGAGGCCGATCACGATGCCATCTTCCGTCGGCAAGGCGCCGCCCGACAGGCCCGACCCGGCGCCACGTGCCACGAACGGGACATGGTGCTCGTGGCAGAGGCGCACGACTGCCGCGACCTGCTCAGTGGTGCCGGGTAGGATCACCGCACCCGGCACGGTGCGGTGGTTCGTCAGGCCGTCACACTCGTAGACGCGCAGTTGGGCGCCATCGGTCACGACCCAGTCGGGACCAACGATGTCGCGTGCCTGAGCGGCGACCAGGAGCACACTTGTCGTTTCGGCTACGGCCACGTGCTGCAGCGTATCGCGTCGTACTGGCTTAGCCGCGGATTAGTCGCAGGTTAGTGCGTGCTGAGACCGAGCGCATCGCGCACGAGGCGCTCCTGCTCGATCTTATGATCCGGCAGGTACCCCTCCGACGGGCTTGCCCGCCAGGGGCGACCCGCGTAGCGCAGACGAACGCTTGGAGCGGCCATTTCGAGACGATGGCGGATCGAGCGCCACGCGCCCATGTTGGCTGGCTCCTCTTGAACCCAGACGATTTCCTCGAGGTTCGGATACTCGGCCAACGTGCGTGCCAACGTCTCGGTCGGGAAGGGGTAGAGCTGCTCGAGGCGGACGATCGCGGTGCCGTCTTCGGGCGTGTACTCAGGGTGGCGCTTGAGGTCGTAGTAGACCTTGCCGCTGCAGAGGATGACGCGCGAGATGTCGTCGCGCCAGTCGCTGACGGCCGCGTCGTCGATGATCTTGATGAAGGAGCCGTGCGTCAGGTCCTCGATGTTCGACGCGGCGTCCTTGAGGCGCAGCAGCGACTTCGGCGTCATCACGATCAGCGGGCGGCGCTCGGGCGCGAGCGCCTGGCGGCGCAGCATGTGGAAGCACTGGGCTGGCCGTGGTGGGGTAGACGATCGTGCAGTTGTCCTCTGCGGCGAGCTTGAGAAAACGCTCGAGGCGGGCAGACGAATGCTCTGGGCCGCTGCCTTCGTAGGCGTGGGGGAGCAGCAGCGTGAGACGACACTCGTCGCCCCACTTGCGCTGCGGCCGCTCATGATGAACTGATCGACGATCACCTGGGCGACGTTGACGAAATCGCCAAACTGCGCCTCCCACAACACGAGCGCGTCGTGGCGCGTCGTGGCGTAGCCGTACTCGAAGCCGAGGCAGCCGGTCTCTGTCAGCGGCGCGTTGCGCACCTCGAAGCCGGCGCGGGCCGCCTTGATGTGCTCGAGCGGCGTGTACTCCGTGCCGTCGACGGCGTCGTGCAGGACGGCGTGGCGATGAGAGAACGTGCCGCGCTCAGTGTCTTGACCCGTCAGGCGGATAGCGACGCCTTCCTCGAGCAGCGTCGCATACGCGAGTGCCTCGGCATGGCCCCACTCGATACCGCCGTCCGGTCCCAGCGCGTTGCGGCGGCGTTCGAGCACCTGTGCGAGCTTCTCGTTGATCGTGAAACCCTCGGGCACTGTCAGCATCTCGTCGGTCAGTCGCACGAGCTGCGCGGCAGCAACACCCGTTTCGATCGTCGTGCGCGACGGCGAAGAGAACGTCGGCATTAGCTCGTCGGTTGTGACGTGCCGCACCTCCTCGTGGGCCTGCTTGAGACGCGCGTTCACGTGCTCGCGCATTTCTTCGACCTCGGCTTCGGTCATCACGCCCTCGGCGACCAACTTGTCGGCGTAGACCGCTGCGACGCGAGGATGTTCCTCGATCAGCTTGACCATCATTGGCTGCGTATAGGACGGCTCGTCGCCTTCGTTGTGGCCCCAGCGGCGATAGCCGATCAGGTCGACGACGACGTCCTTGCCAAAGCGCGAGCGGTACGCCATCGCCAGACGCACGGCCGCGCGGCAGGCATCGACGTCGTCGGCGTTGACATGGATGATCGGTACGTCGTAGCCCTTGGCGATATCGGAGCAGTGGCGCGTCGAGCGGCCATCGCCTGGGTCGGTCGTGAAGCCCACCTGGTTGTCGGCGATGACGTGCAGCGAACCACCGACGGCATAGCCGGGCAGCAATTGCAGGTTGAGCGTCTCGGCGACAACGCCTTGGCCGGGGAAGGCTGCATCGCCATGGATTTGGATCGCGAGTGCGCGCTTCGTGTCGCGAGTGGTGGTGCTCGGCGCGAGCCAGTCGGTCTGCAGGGCGCGGGTGCGTCCGAGAACGACGGGGTTGATGAACTCGAGGTGCGATGGGTTGGGAAGCAGCGAGAGTCGAACTTCGCGCGTCACGCCCGGCTCGACTTCGAGCTGACGCACACCATTGACGCCGTAGTGGTACTTGACATCACCGGTGCCACCGGCGGGCATCAGCGTCTCGATGTGCGAATCCGTCTCGCCTTCAAACTCAGCGAGGATCTGGGTGTACGGCAGGCGCAGCACGTGGGCCTGCACGTTGAGGCGACCACGGTGCGCCATCCCAAGGGTGACGTCTTCGATGCCTTCGCGGGCCGCCAGCAGGACGGCCTCGTCGAGCAGCAGGATCAGCGTGTCGAGGCCTTCGATCGAAAACTGCTTGGCCCCGAGGAAGGTGCGCTTGAGGAACGTTTCGAGGCCCTCGACGCGCAAGAGGCGAATCAGTTGGCGACGCTTCTCACCAGCCGTGCCATCGATCCAGAACGTGCGCGATTCGATTGCTTCGCGGAGCCAGACGCGCTCGCGGTGGGAGCGCAGGTGCTCGATCTCATAGGCGATTGAGCCGCAGTAAACGTCCTTGAGCTGTTCGATCACCTCGGCGAGCGTGTTGCCTTCGACGAACACGCGTAGCGGGACCGCTGGCACCGACTGGAGTGCTCGTTCATCGAGTTCGAGGAACGACGGGTCAAGGGCGGGGTCGCCGGGAGGCTCAGAACCAAGCGGGTCGAGGCGCGCGGCGAGGTGTCCGTGCGTACGGAACGACTTGACGAGTGACATGCCCCCGCTCATGTAGGTCAGCAGCTCTTCGGGCGAGACACCCTCCGGCAGTGGGCCAATCGCCTCGGGCCCATCGATGCGCGGCCGCCATGTTCCCGTCACGTCGGCAGGGACGTTCTCGTTCGGTACGTTGGTCTTTTCGTGCGCTGCCGACATGTCTGTGACACCGCGCTGGGGCTGGTTAATGACCCCACCGCACTGTCCTCGCAGCCTAGCGCGCCTGCCCCCCTCGCGTACGCGCGAGGTGATGCGGCGGGTTGGAAGCGTGATAGCCTCCGCGGCGCTGATGAGTAAGAAACTTGTGATCTGCGAAAAAGCCAGCGTGCAACGCGACGTCGCGGCTGCGTTGCCGGGTACCTTCAAGAAGGTTGGCGACCTGCTGGAGAGCGACGAGTGGATCGTTGGCGCCGCTTCGGGCCACCTCGTGGAGCAGCTCGAGCCGGACGAGTACGACGCTAAGTACAAGCGGTGGAAGTTCGAAGACCTGCCGATTTTGCCGGAGGTCGCGCGCTACGAGGCCCGCGACGAGCGCGCCATCAAGCAGCTTGCTGTGCTGCACAAGGCGATCAAGCGCAAGGACGTCGACATCATCGTCAACGCCTGCGACGCCGGGCGTGAGGGCGAGCTGATCTTCAAGCTGATTTATCAGACGTCGGGTGCCGAGAAGCCGATCGAGCGCGCCTGGTTCTCGTCGATGACGAAGGGTGCGATTCGCGATGCCTTCGACCATCTGCGCGATGACGAGCAGATGAAGCCGCTCGAGGCAGCCGCTCGTGCCCGCGAGACCGCGGACTGGTTGGTTGGCTACAACGCCACGCGGGCCGCGACGGTCAAGGTTGGTTCGCCACGCAATCCGATTCCGATTGGGCGCGTCAAGACACCGACCTTGGCCCTGATCGCGCGCCGTGACGAAGAGATCAACGCCTTTATCCCCGTGCCGTACTGGGAGGTCGTCGCCGACTTCACCAGCCAGGCCGGTGCGCCGTACGCCGGCAAGTGGCATCGCGGGACCGCGAAGAGCACGGCGACAGCCGACGAGGCGGAAGCGATCGCCGCTGCAGTGCGAGGTGCCTCTGATGCCAAGGTCGTGCGGGTCGAGAAGAAGCCGCGCGTCGAGCAGCCGAAGCTGCTGTTTGATCTGACGCAGCTACAGCGCGAAGCCAACTCCCAGTTCGGCTTTACCGCCAAGCGCACGCTGGCAGCCGCCCAGAGCCTCTACGACACGCATAAGCTGCTGACGTACCCGCGCACGAGCTCGAAGTACCTGACGACTGACATGGTCGATTCGCTGCAGGGCATCGCTGCGCAGGTTGGTCAGGCAGATCGCGCCTACGCCAAGTCCGCCGCGTACGTGACGGGCCTGGCCTCGTTGCCGCTGGCTCGCGTCGTCGCCGACGACAAGGTTGGCGACCATCACGCGATCATTCCGACTGAGGCACCGCAGGATATCTCTGCGCTTGGTACCGATGAGCGCAAGATTTACGACCTCGTGGCACGCCGTTTTCTTGCGGCCTTTCATCCGCCCGCCAAGAAGGAAGTCACGTCGGTCGACACCGAGGCCGCGGGCGAATTGTTCCGCTCGTCGGGCACGGTGATCGTCGAGGCGGGCTTCCTCGCGGTCTATGCCGATGTGGCACCGGCTGACGACACGCCGGCCACGGAGAGTGACGAGCCGGAGACACCGGATGCCGAAGACGAGAAGACGCTCTTGCCGGCACTTGCCGAGGGCGAGACGAGCGCGATCGGCGACGTCACCGTGCTCGCGAAAGAGACCGCTCCTGCCCGGCACTTCACCGAAAACTCGCTCTTGCAGGCGATGGAGACCGCGGGCAAGCTGATCGACGACGAGGAGCTCGCCGCAGCGATGCGCGACTCCGGGCTCGGAACGCCGGCCACCCGTGCACAGACGATTGAGGATCTGATCTCGAACAAGTACATCGAGCGCTCCGGCCGGCAATTGCTCGCTACGCCAAAGGGCCTCGCCGTCATCAAGATGCTCGGCGACCACGACATCACCAGCCCGTCGTTGACCGGCGACTGGGAGCATCGGCTGCAGAAGATCCAAGACGGCACCGAGTCGGGCGAGGCGTTCCTCAACGACATTCGCGCGTACACGACGAAGGTTGTTGAGTGGTTTGCCGATAAGGATCGCGACGCGATGAAGATCGAGCGGCGCGAGATTGGTCCGTGCCCCTTGTGCGATGGCACGATCGTCGAGATGCCGGTCTCGTATTCCTGTACGAGCTATCGCTCGAAGAAGGAGCCTGGCTGCGGGTACACGCTCTGGCGCACCCAGGGGACGAAGGAAATTACGCCCGAAGAGGCGATGCAGTTGGTGGCCGACAAGATCGATCCGAAGTCGCTCGAGGCCGCCGGTATTCGCGAGCTCGGCGCGCATCCCGAGACGGGTCTTGCGATCTCGGGTCGCATCGGTCGTTACGGGCCGTACGTCACCGAGGCGCTGCCAGACGACGCTCCGGCCAAGGCCAAGGGGCGCACCGCGTCGCTGCTCAAGACGATGCACTTCGACACGGTCACGCTTGAGGACGCGGTGCGACTGTTGACGCTGCCACGTGCCTTGATGCCAGCGGATGGCGAAGAGATCATGGTCGCCAATGGTCGCTACGGGCCGTACATCAAGAAGGGCACGGACACGCGCTCCTTGGAGACGGAAGAGCAGCTGTTCTCGCTTACGCTTGAGCAGGCCGAGGAGATCCTCGCCAAGCCCAAGGAACGGCGTGGAACAGCGGCCCCGCAGGCGCTCGCCGAGCTCGGCGAAGATCCGACCTCGGGTGGCAAGATCGTGCTCAAGGCCGGTCGCTTCGGTCCCTACGTGACGGACGGCGAGACCAACGCGAGCATCCCGAAAGACATCGATTCGAGCGCCGTCACGAACGCGATGGCTGCGCAACTCTTGGCCGACCGGCGCGCTGCCGGGCCCGCCAAAAAGGGTCGTAAGAAGAAGTCGTAGCGGCTTGGTGGCCTCGGTCACCACAGGCTGCTGGTTGACCGCGTAGAGTCAGACGATGCCGCGCATCGCCCTGCTGGTTGTACTCGTACTCGTCGTGGCAGGTTGTGGCGGCGGTTCGACGACGCTCGAGTCGACGACGAACCTGACGATCACCTACTGGCCGGATGGCAAAGGCAAAGGTCCACAGCAGCACTTCAATCTGTCTTGCGATCCCACCGTCGGCAACGTCGCCGATCCGATCGCGGCCTGTGCGGACCTCAAGGGACCAGCGCGTGCGGCTCTCGACCCAACGCCACTCTCGGCGATCTGCACCGAGCTCTATGGAGGGCCCGCCGAGGCGACGATCGTTGGCACGGTCGATGGCGATGCGGTGAATGCCCGCTTGTCGCGCAGCAATGGCTGCGAGATTTCGCGTTGGCAGGAGCTGTCTGCGCTCCTGCCAACGTTCCAACCGGCCTGATCGCCAATCCCACGAGCGTGTGCGGCGGCGTCTGCTTTGGGCAGGGAGGACATGACAGCGCGGATCGTGGTGTCCCCCTGGGTGGCGCTTGAGAAAACGTGGCGTTGACTAGGGAGGACACCGCATCCGCGCGTCATGTCCTCCCTGCGTCGCCGCCACGCCGATCTACGATCGTCGCGGGCAGAACAGCTAGCGCGTTTCGATCGCCCAGGCGGCCTGGTAGCAGCGCAGGACGTCGTCGACGGTCCACGTGTGGGGCGCGACGGTGATGAAGTAGTCCTGCATCGCGGCTTCGGCGAGTTCGGGGAGGTCTTCCTCCTTGACGCCCGTCGAGCGGAGCGTTGGGAAGTCGATCTCTTTGAGTAGCGCCTTGGCGGCCTTGACTGCGCGGGAGCCATCCTTCGTGCCGTCTTCGGGAGCGCCCATCGCATCGGCGATGCGCTCGAACAACTCGGGCTCGCCGGCGCGGTCGATGTCCATCGTCTCGGCCATCACGAGGCCAATCGTCAGCCCGTGCGGCAGGCCGTACTTGCCACCAATGGCCTGGGCAATCGAGTGCTCAGAGCCACAGTCGGCGATGTTCATGCACATGCCACCGAGCAGCGAGCAGGCGGCCATGCGCGAGCGAGCACCAGGGTCGGAGCCGTTGGTAATCGCGGTCGGGAGGGCCTCCATGCCGTAGCGGATCGACTCGAAGGCGATGCCGTTGCCGATCGGTGAGCGGGCCGTCACAGCGACGGCAGCGATGGCCTGAGCGATGGCATCGACGCCGGCGTACATCGTCGGCGCAGGGGGGAGGCCGTACGTCAATTCGGGATCGACGAGTGCGTACTTGGCGCGCACGGTGTGGTGGGCGATGCCCGTCTTGCGGTGCGTAGCGGAGTCGGTCACGACGATGCCGCCCGACACCTCGGAACCCGTGCCCGACGTCGTCGGGATGGTGACGAACATGACGGGCGACTCGGTGTACGTCGCCGTGCCAGCGGTCCACTCGGAGTAGGGGATACCACTGCCGTAGACGAGGCGAGCGGCCTTAGCGGTGTCGATCGCCGAGCCACCACCAATCGCAATCAGCGAGTCGGCCTTGACGTCGGCGAGCACGGCGGCGCTGGCTTCGACGTCGTCCGTCGTCGGCTCGCCGGGCTCCTTGATCCACGTGGTGATCGTGCCGGGACAGGCGTTGAGTGCAGCGACGATTCCGTGGTGCTCGCAGACGGCGCGGTCGATGATTACGACGGTGCTCTGGACACCCTCATCCTTGAGAATCTCGGGCAGGCGGCTAATCTCGCCATCACCGAAGCGAATACGGATGGGCAGAAAGTTGCCGAAAGCGGCGAGTGGCTCAAGCATGGCGGTGGTCTCCTCGTACGCGGACGTAGAGAGGCTACCGGAAGTTGACTTTGTGTCGTGGTCAAAATCCCAACGTACGGCGACTGTGAGGGGCTGGCCAACGGGCGCGAAGCAGCATGTGGCTTTCACCACACTTCGTTTTTGAGCCTTGTAATTGCGGAGATGGGTTCAGAGAATTCTTTTTACGTCGATAGTTTCCGTTCGTCGACGGTATGAAGGAGAAACGAGGAACTGATGGGCATCGTCATTGAGAACGAATTCACCGTCGCCGCAACACCCGACGACACGTATGCGCTGATGACCGACGTCGAGCGCGTCGCGCCGTGCATTCCTGGTGCGACGATCACGGGTAAGCGCGAGGATCGGGGCTTTGATGCTCTCGTCACGCTCAAGATGGGGCCGATGAGCCTGACCTACAAGGGCCAGATTGAAATCATCGAGCAAAACGACGCGACGAAGACCGCGGTCATGCGCGCTAAGGCGACGGAGACCAAGGGGCAGGGCACTGCACAGGCGACGCTATCGATGAAAATTGGCGATGCCGGCAATGGCTCGAGTACCGTCAAGGTTGACTCGGACATTCTCGTTACTGGCCGCGTTGCACAGATGGGCCGCGGGATCATGGCGGATGTCGCCGGCAAGATGATTGGCGAGATGGCGAAGGCAATGGAGGCGACGTTGCTCGCCGGTGCCGAAGCAAAAGCACGAGGCGAGGCACCACCACCGGCGGTGGCGGCCGAGGCACCGAGTGCGGTCGGAATCGCTGCCGACATTACGAAGAGCAAACTCAAGGGCCTCTTCGGAAGCGACAAGAACTAGACACGGCAGTCGCTCCGTTCGGAGTGACGACGCACGAAAGTGGAATAAGGTGCAAACAGAAAGTGCATTGAGGTGCAATCAGAAAGTGGAATAAGGTGCTTCCAAGCAGTTTCGAGTACGTCGCTCCGACCTCGGTTGACGAGGCCGTGCAGGCTCTCGCCGCCGGTGGAGTCGACGCCAAGGTTATGGCTGGGGGCCAGAGCCTTCTGCCGATGCTGAAACTCCGGCTTGCACGCCCGAACCTGATCGTCGACATCAACAACATCGTGGGACTCGACGCGCTCGAAGAGTCCGACGGCATGCTTCGTATCGGCGCACTCGTTCGGCATGGGCAGCTCGAGCGTTCCGAGTTGATTCGAGATCGCTATCCGATGATTCTCGACGCAGCGCAGCGCCTTGCCGATCCACTGATCCGCAACCGCGGTACGTTTTGCGGCTCGGTTGCGCACGGCGATCCGGCGGGTGATTGGGCGACGATTGCGATGGTGCTCGGTGCAGAACTGCATGCAGTCGGACCGAACGGCGCTGTCGTTTATAGCGCGGTTGATTTCCAGACCTCGATGTTCGAGACCAAGCTGGGTGCCGATCAAATTCTGGTCGAGGCGCGGATTCCGATGCCCAAGCCGGGTCAAGGTTCTGCGTACAAGAAAATCGATCGCAAGCTCGGCGACTACGCGACCGCTGCCGTTGGCGTCTCGATCGTGCTCAACGGCACGACGATTACGGAGGCCTCGCTTGGCCTCACGAACGTCGGTCCGTTGACGATCCACGCGGCCGACGCTGCAGCGTCGTTGATCGGCAAGTCGTTCGACGATGCGGAGGCCATCGAACAGATCAGCGTCCTGGCTGCTGCTGCCTCCGACCCGGCTAGCGACCTGCGTGGTGAGGCCGATTTCAAGCGTGATCTCGTCCGCGTGCTGACGAAGCGTGCGCTGCGCACTGCGGGCGCTCGCGCCCAGGGTCAGGAGGCGTGATGGGTGGCAAGCTAACAATCACGACGACGGTCAACGGTCAGGAACGTGAGCTGGTGGTCGAGCCTCGCATGTTGCTCGTCAGCATGATTCGCGAGCTGGTGCCCGAAACGGGCACGCACCTGGGGTGCGAGACCTCGTCGTGTGGTGCCTGCACGGTGCTCCTCGACGGCAAGTCCGTCAAGTCGTGCATGATCCTCGCGGTCCAGGCTAACGGTCGTCAGATCACGACGGTTGAGGGGCTCGAGACTGCCGCTGGGTTGCACCCTGTGCAAGAGGGATTCAAGGAGAAGCACGGGCTGCAGTGTGGCTATTGCACGCCGGGCATGATGATGACGTCCGTCGCGCTGCTCGCCGAGAATCCGGATCCTTCGGAGGACGACATTCGCAAGGCCATCAGTGGCAACCTTTGCCGCTGCACGGGCTACGTCAATATCGTCAAGGCCGTGCAGTACGCGGCCAAAAAGCAGCAGGGGTCGCTTGCTTGACGACCCGGCGAAATTCGTCGGCACCGCTGCCTGATCGCGCTAGCGGCGTGAGCTGTGCGAAAGGCGAGGCAATGATCCAGACATTGCCAAGCCCGAGTCGCCTGCCGCGACAGTTCCCCGCAACCGCCTAAGCGCGCGTACGCTGCAACCAATGTCTACCACCTCTAAGCCACGCCGCGCAATCGTGATCGGTTCGGGCTTTGGCGGCCTCGCCGTCGCAATGCGCATGGTCGCTGCCGGGCTTGATGTAACGGTGCTCGAGCGCCTACCAGCACCGGGTGGGCGCGCCTCGCAGATCAAAGACCAAGGCTATACGTGGGATCTCGGCCCGAGCCTTGTGACGATGCCCTGGTGTTTTGACGAGTTGTTTGCCCTGCTCGATCGCGATTTTCGGCAAGAGGTCGAACTGATTGGTCTCGATCCGTTTTATCGCATCGACTGGCCGCACGACGGTACGCGCATCGATTTCAAAGGCGACATCGTCGAGATGCAGGAGGAGCTCTCGAAGCTCTCTCCGGTCGATGCCGCCAACTATCCCGCCTTCCTCGAGGCCTCCGGCAAAATCCATCGCCAGGCCGTGCTGGCAGCAGGGCGACGCGCCTTCGAAAACCCTCTGCCGTTTGCCAAGTTGCTGCCGACGATGCTCAAGCTCGATGCAGCGCGCAACCTCTCGAGCTTCTGCGCGAAGTACTTCTCGGAGGAGCACATCTTCCAGGCGATGAGCTTCCACTCGCTCTACATCGGCGGCGATCCGTATCGCGTCCCGGCCGTCTACGCCGCGCTCGCCTACCTGCAGGTCGAAGATGGCGTCTGGTACACCAAGGGTGGTACCTATTCGATCATTGAGGCGATGGTCCGCGCGCTTGAGGCCGCTGGCGCAACGGTGCGCTGCGAGGCCGACGTCGACGAGATCATCGTGCGTGGCGGCAAAGCGATCGGCGTGCGGCTGATGGGTGGTGAGGTGATCCCCGCTGAGGTCGTCGTGTCCGATGCTGATCCGGTGCGCACCCGCAGCCGGCTGCTGAAGGGAGCCCCCGATCGCGCACCGTGGCGGTTCCGTAAGCCTCGCAACGGGATGTCGTGCTTCTTGCTCTACCTCGGCACGGACCGCCAGTTTCCACAGCTCCTGCACCACACGCTGTTCGTGGGCGACAACTATCGGAAGTTCATCGACGACGTCACCAACCGGCAGGTGCTGCCGGACTCGCTCTCGTTCTACCTTCACGTTCCCGCACGCACCGACTCTGCGATGGCACCGCCAGGCGGCGATTCGCTGGCCGTGCTCCTCCCCGTTCCGAATCTCGCCTCGGGCGATGATTGGGGTGCAATTACTGACGCGTGGCGCGAAAAGGTGGTTGACTATCTCGAGCACGACGCAGGGCTGGAGGGCCTGCGCGCGTCGATCAAGGTGGAGCACCGGATGACCCCGCAAGATTTTGAACAGCGGTACGACGCCGACGAAGGCACCGCCTTCTCGACCGAGCCTGTCCTGACGCGGTCGGCGTACTTCCGTCAGCCAAACAAGGACCGCACGGTTGATGGTCTCTATCACGTTGGTGCTGGCGCGCATCCGGGTGCTGGCGTGCCAGGTGTCCTACTTGGTGCTGAGGTAGCTGCGGGGTTGGTGCGACGAGATCTAGGAATTCCCGGATGAGGTTTCCCCGGCGTTCGGCGCACCATACGGATACCTATCTGGCCGAGGCCGACGAGGTGATGCAGAACGTCTCGCGGACGTTCTCGGTCGCGTCGCGACTGCTGCCCGTCACGGTGCGCCGCGATGTGACGCTGCTCTACCTCGTGCTGCGCACGCTTGACGATCTCGTCGACGAGCAGAACCCCGAGGCTGCGGCCGCGGTCGCAGCAGTCGAGACGTGGCTGGTGACGGGGGAGCCGACAACACGCGAGACGATCATCCTTGACGACCTCTCGAACCGACACTCATTGCCGCGGTATGCAGTGGTGGCGTTTCTGCAAGGCATGCGCGACGACCTCGAGGTGCCGAACATCCAGACTGAGGGCGATTTGGATGTCTACTGCTACCGCGTGGCAGGCGCTGTCGGCGAGATGATGGCCTCGATCCTTGGCGTCTGGAGCGATCAGGCGTGGAACGCGGCGCGTGCCCTCGGCAACGCGATGCAGCGAACCAATATTCTGCGCGACGTGGATGAAGACCTCGCCAATGGGCGCGTCTACCTCGCCCGCGACACGCTCGAACGTTTCGGCATTACCGACCTTGCGACGCAGGATCGGACCGAGCTCTACCGCGATCAGATTGCGCGGGCAGACACGCTCTACGCCCAGGGGATGGCAGGCATTCCGATGCTGATCCACGGCGGCAGGTCGATCGCGGCGGCCGGCGCGATGTACCGCGAGATCCTGCGCGAGATCGAGCGTGGTGGCTACGGTGCCCGGCGGGAACGCTCAGTCGTTCCGCGCCACCGCAAGGCTCTGCTTGTGGGCCACGCCTTCGCACGTCCGGGGCGGTGGTCATGAGCGAAGTTCAGTTTCCCGGGACCAACGCCACGATCCGGCGTGCGCTTGAGCGCACCTTCGTCGAGGAAGATCCCCGCGACGCCGCGTGGCGCGGACGTGTCGGTACTGCGCGGACTTCTGTGCGCGTCGATGTCACAGCCGATCCGAGCGACGCCTCGCAGCCGATGGTCGTTGCCACGGCCGAGGTGCTGCCGGTTCCGCGCTTCACGGGTCCACTCGCCGAGGCCGTCCTGCTCGAACACGACGGCTTCGTACTCGGGCGCTTGCGCCACGACGGCAGTGCGCTGATTGCCGAGCAGGCGATCCTCGGTGGCCACACGCTGCATCAAGACGAGATGACGGTTGCCGTCTGGACGGCTGGTTGGATTGCTGCGAATGAGAGTGCGCGCCTCCAAATGCGCGTCGGTGGCATGGATCCGGGCGAGCCGCGTCAGCCCGAGGTCGACGTGCGACGTGGTGCGGATGAGCGGGTCGCAGTCGTCCGCGAGCGCACAGCCCGCCACCTCCTAGCGTGCGATTTCGTCGATGATCCCGTCTGGGGTCTGCATGGTGCCGCAGGTTCGACGCGGGTCTTCGTCTCCGTCATGCATCACCTCGAGCGCTCGACGGCGATCATCGTCGCAGCGCCTGTCCTGGTCGATGTGGACCTCACCGACCAGCTCGCCCTCGAGGCCTGTGCGATCGCGGCTGAGGGGCCGGTTGGACGCTTTGCGTACACGCCGGAGCGTCGCGAACTCTGGTTCGAGCACGCGATCCTCGGTGACGACCTGCAAGAGGTCGAGCTGCAGCACGCTGTTCGCGCGGTCGCCGAGACGGCTGATGCGGTGGATGAGCGGCTCGCAGCGACCCATGGTGGTCGTCGCTACTCCGAACAGGTGTAGTCGACTCGAACTAGCCGATGCCAGCCGGATTGAGCTCGGCAGGATCGACGGTCGGCGAGACCTCGCTGGCACGGGCGATCGTCGCTCCCTCCTCTGTATCCGTCACAAAGCCACTTGGCGATACGCAGACGAGCAAGTTGCCGACGCCGGTATCAGTGCCGCGGAGACACGAGGCGTCGACCTTGTTCGCACGCGTCTGCACGTCGAGCGTGCCATCGCTCGTGCTTGCAACGCGGGCAGTGATCTGCCGCACGTGGTCTTCGCCAACGAGCAGCGCGGCGCTGGCGAGCGCGTTCGCACCCTCACTCTCGAAATCGTGGTTTCGACACTTTGGTGTATCGGCACCCGTTGTCACGCAGACCCAAACAATTGAAGAATCGGTCAGATCGATACCGACCCGGACGGTCTTGGCGTCCCGCGTCGTGGCGATTAACCCTCTGTTGCCAAGGCGGGCGATAATCAGCTCGCCCTGCGTGCCATCCAAGATGGTGGCATAGACGATGCGCCCATCTGGATGTTGGGCGGCGAGCGCGAGGACGCCGCGCGGATCGGGTGCGGGGAAGATCGGCTGGCCATTCGTCATGTCTGTCGACGTGGGATCCGTGCCAGTCGAGTCAAACGGCGAGATCGTCACGGCATTCGCACCTGTTGCCGGCGGTGGTGGCGTAATCGTGGCTGTCTGTGGCGATGTGCCCGACCCGCCACACCCGGTCAGTAGGGCCACGGCAAACAGGGGCACGAGTAGTCCGTAGCGCGTCCTCACGCACTCATCCTATCCGTCGAGTCTGCGTACCTTCCTGGGCACCTTCGTCTTGGTAGGCTGACGTGCATGGCCGGTGACGCGTTGTCTCTTGAGGATCTCCAAGCAGCGATCCACCACGCCTTCGAGGATGGGCGCGAACCCGTCGCGTTGCTGCTGCATCCCGCAACGGTGATTCACGTGTCCGACCCAGCACTCGGTCTCGAACCACTGGGCGCCTCAGAATTCGATGCCATCGATGGACTGCCGATCGAGATCGACCCGACAGTCGAGGTCGGTGAGGTTGCGGTGCGCGAACGCGCTCGGCCGACTGATGACTGAGGACTAACCGGCAAGACCAGCCGCGAGCGGTACAAGGTCGTCGAGTTGTGCAGGCGAGCCATCGCCGATCGCAAACATGCCCGCCAGCATGCCGACGATGTCCTCGGGGGCCGCGCCGTGTTCGCGGTGGTCGCGGAGGGTGATCGAGCCGTGGCGCTTGGCGAGGCGCGCGCCATCGTCGCCAAGCATCAGGGGGACGTGACCGTAGGCGGGTGGCTCAAGGTCGAGCAGCCGCATGATCACGCGTTGAAACGCGGCCGAGGCGAGCAGGTCTTCGCCGCGCACGACACTGGTGATGGCGGGTTGCGCGTCGTCGACGGCGCAGGCGAGCTGATAGCCAATCACGCCGTCCGAGCGGACGAGCACGAGGTCGCCAGCGGTGGCGGCGACATCAATCGCCACGTCGCCGTGCACGAAGTCGTGGAAGCGCTCAATGCCTGCGGGGACGGCGAGCCGGAGTGCGTGCCGCTCGCCTTGGGCGATGCGCTCTGCTGCTTCGGTCGAGGCGAGCGCGCGGCACGTGCCGGGGTAGATCGCCTCACTCTCGCCGTGTGGCGCGGAGGCAGCAGCTTTGATTTCGGCGCGCGAGCAAAAGCACGGATAGACGAGTCCAGCGGCCTCTAACTGCGCGACTGCGGCGTTGTAGTGCGGGAGGCGTTCCGATTGGTGGACGGTTTCGCCATCCCACGTCAGCCCGAGCCAGGCGAGATCTTCGAACTGGCGAAACTCAAACTCTTCGCGACACCGATCGACGTCCAGATCGTCGATGCGCAGTCCAATCTGGCCACCTGTAGCACGCGCGTGCAGCCATGCGAGGATCGCGGTCCGCGCGTTCCCCAGATGCAGATCACCACTCGGCGTTGGTGCGTAGCGTCCTCGACTCACCCCGCCAGCCTACCCGAGGCGGACATTTTGGGCCCGGGCCCAAAATGTCCGCCTCGAACTAGAGGCTGGCTTAGATAAGCCAGAAAACAAAAAATCCGCAGCGTAAGATGTGCGAATTGGTGCGTTGACGGTGCGAAGCGGGTGGAGGTGGGCGCGTACAGTCTCTCGGACATGACGCGGGTCTATTCGACGGAAGACGGCGATTTGCGTCGCAGCGGGAAGCGTCAGCGCAAGGGCGCGACGGTTGCCCCTGGGGCGGCTCATGGACACCCGGCAGATGGTGTGGTGCGTGTCGAGCGGCGGCGAGGTGGGCGTGGTGCTGGCTGGGTGACGCTGGTCACCGGTTTGCCGGGCGACACCAAGACGTGGCTCAAAGACCTCAAGAAACTGTGTGGCGCTGGAGGTGCCCTACGAGAGGGCGCGGTCGAGGTGCAAGGTGATCATGCCGAGCGTCTGATCGAACACCTCACCGCACAAGGCTTGCGGGTACGCCGGGTAGGCGGCTGAGCAACCGCTCGCGTGCCTCGGGCGACAAGCCTGGAACGCCGATTCGGCCCAGCTTGCGCTTGCCTCTCGGGCCACCCTCCAAGTCAAGCGCGTGGAAGTCCGAACCCGCCGAGACCAGCAGGCCGTGACGCTCCGCAAGGGCGCAATACTCAGCCTGACGCGCCTCATCTTGATCGCCACGATGAGCCTCCAACGCGCCGAGGCCAGCGTCCGCCAACCGCCCAACGAAATCGCTCAGCGGCTGTCCCTCGAGCTCGAGGGTATAGGGGTGAGCGAGCGAAACAAGCGCGCCAGCGGCAACCGCCTGCTCGATCGCTGCCTCTGGGTCAATCTTGCCGCTTCCCACATAGGCGCTGCAGCCTCGACCAATCAGACGCTCGAAGGCATCGGGACGATCTGTGCAGTGGCCGGCAGCGATCAGTGTGTCGGCAACATGCGGCCGTCCGAGATTGCCTGCAGCCCGGGCCCGCACGTCGTCCCATGCAATCGCAAAGCCCTGCTCGTTGAGGCGGCGCACCATCTCTTCGGCACGGCGCTCACGGTCGACCTCGCGCGATCTGGTCCAGGCACAGAACGCCTCGGGAACAGGGCTCGGGAGCCAGGCCAGCAGATGACACTGGCCCGCGCTGTACTTCACCGACAATTCGATGCCGGCCACAACGTGGACACCGTGCTCGACGCCCGTCGCCTGCGCCTCGGCGATTCCTTGCAGCGTGTCGTGATCGGTCAGGGCCAGCACCTCGACTCCCCGCTGCGCAGCAAGCTCGACAACGAAGCTCGGAGCATGGCTACCGTCCGATGACGTCGAATGCGAATGCAGATCAACAGTGGACAACGACACCCTCTCATCCTACTTGGAACCACGGCGCGGGAAACGGCTTACGATGCGGGCATGAGTGATGACGTTCCCACCGGCCGTCGCGTTCTCTTGCCGAACGGCGCGGGTGGTTCGCTGATGGTGTTCGTCAATGGCAAGCAGCTGGCTGAGGGCACGGATTTCGAGGTCGTCGAGGATGCTCTCGTCTTCACCCAACCGCTGCACGTTGGTCGTAAGACGGGGTTCCTCGGTCGCTTGCAGATGACGACAGTGGGCGTCGGTGTCTACGAGAAGATCGACAAGGTCGACGTCCACGCGACGGGCGCCGATGGCTCGTTTCGCGTCTTCTCGGATCTCGTCGCCGAACGCGACGCGTAGGTGCTCCAGGTCGGCTCGTGGTGCTAGGAGGACACGACAAGTGCGCACTTGTCATGTCCTCCTAGCAGCCACGAGCCGACCTGATTGCGTTCTAGTTGCGCCAGACGAACTGGACGGCGGTCGTGGTTGCGACGCCAGACTCGCTCTCGACCGGCACGATCACGCGCAACATGGATGTGCCCGGCACGCCTCGAATGTCGGCGGTCGCATCGTCATCGCGCAGCAGCTCAAGGGTTGGCAGGCTGCGACGCGTCTCTGGGCCGAGGCCGAGTGCGCCGGAGCGGGACGATTCGACGGCGTAGAAACTGCCCAGGACGAGCGCGATCAAGTACGCGTTGTCCTCGTCCTCGGCGTAGGTCAGTCGCTCGCGGGTGCGTAGCGTGGCATCGACGAGGAAGGGCAGCAGCTCTGGCGCCAATTGTCCAGAGCGGTGCTTCGGGTTGGCCTCAATGTCGGAGGCGCGCTCGAACACAACAGCGACCGGGGCGCCAGCGAGCAGGTACTGCGCGCGCTCCCGAAACGGAGCGATCGCCCAGCCGAGTTCGCTGGCCATACGCGCCGTCGCGTCCGCAAGCTCGTCGGCAAGGCGCTCGGCTTCGGCGACATCCAGGTCCGTCGTCCCGTGTTCATGACCGTGTTCATGACCGTGGTCATGGCCGTGGTCGTGTTCAGGACCGTGGTCGCAGTCGGGCCCGTGGACATGCTCGGCTGGTGCCGGCGTGCCACCGTGCAGCGTGGCGCCGAGGCCACTAGCCGCCTCGTCGTGATCGTGCTCGCAATTTGGGTCGTCGCAGGCCATCAGGAGAAGACTAGGAGTCCTTGTCGGGAGTCCCTGCCGGTGATCGTTGTCAGCGCTTGCATGCCTTGTGCTTCGCGCATGGTGAGGGTAGCGGCTTGTGTCGCGGCATATCTCGACGGGGTTTACCGTTCCTCTTACTGTGAGCGCACGCGGAAGACACGGAACGTTCGATGTCGGCGATAAGCCGAAGCGGCCGGAGGACCCGGAGGTTCGCCGCGCAAATGTGCGTCGCGTCTTCCGCCTGTTCGGACCCGAGAAGTCGCGGCTGACGCTGGTACTCGGCCTGATCGTGGTGTCCAGCGCCCTCGGCATGGTGCCAGCGTTCTTGCTGCGCGATGTGATTGACAACGCAATCCCGACGAACAACACGACGCTGCTAGCCTGGCTGGCGGGCGGCATGATCGTGGTCGCGATCATCGTTGGCATTCTCGGCGTCGCGCAGACGTACCTGTCGAACCGCGTCGGCCAGGAGGTCATGCACGATTTGCGGGCCGACGTCTACGAGCACCTGCAGCGCCAATCGCTCGCGTTTTTCACCCGCACGCGCACGGGTGAGGTGCAGTCGCGGATCTCGAATGACATTGGTGGCGTCGACGACGTGGTCACCTCCACAGCGACGTCCGTGGTTTCAAACGTCACGACGGTGTTGGCGGCGGTCGTCGCGATGTTTCTGCTCGATTGGCGCCTGGCGATTCTCTCGGTCATCCTCGTGCCGTTCTTCGTCCTGTTGACGCGCCGCGTCGGTGTGGAGCGCCGCAAGTTGACGACCGAGCGTCAGAAGACGCTGGCCGATATTTCGTCGCTCGTGCAAGAGTCGCTGAGCGTCTCGGGTGTCTTGCTGGGCAAGACGATGGGTCGCGGTCCTGAGCTTGCGGGGCGTTTCCGTGAGGAGTCGCGCGAGCTCGCCGAGCTTGAGGTGCGCCAGCGCATGGCGGGCCGTTGGGTGATGGCAACGATCAGCGCCTCGTTTGCGATTTTGCCGGCGCTGGTTTATTGGGCCGGTGGCTGGTCGATTGCTAATGGGTTTGGCGCGGTCACTGTCGGTACGCTCGTCGCCTTCGCAACGATCCAGACGCGCATCTTCTTCCCCGTTGGTGCGCTGCTGTCGGTCGGGATTGACGTGCAGGCATCGTTGGCCCTGTTTGATCGCATCTTCGAGTACCTCGATCTCAAGGTTGATATCGATGAGCACTCCGGCTCGCAAGAGTTGCGTCGCGAGGATGTGCGTGGCGAGGTCTCCTTCGATGACGTCTGGTTTCGCTATGAGCCTGAGGGTACGTGGACGATTAGTGGCGCGACCTTCCTCGCAGCACCGGGCACGCGCACTGCTCTGGTCGGAGAGACGGGTTCGGGCAAGACGACGCTTGGGTATCTCGTTGCGCGGCTGTATGACGCCGAGCGCGGCGCCATTCGCATCGATGGTGTCGACGTCAAGGATGTCGCGTTTGCGTCGCTCTCGGATTTGATTGGCGTGGTCAGCCAAGAGACCTACCTGTTCCATGCGACGGTGCGCGAGAATCTCCGCTTTGCGCACCCCGAGGCGACCGATGCGGAGATCGAGAATGCCTGTCGCGCGGCGCGCATCCACGATCACATCGCGGGTCTGCCTGAGGGCTACGAGACGGTCGTCGGCGAGCGCGGTTATCGCTTCTCGGGCGGCGAGAAACAGCGCATTGCGATTGCTCGTACCGTCCTACGCAACCCGCCAATTCTCGTCTTGGACGAGGCCACCAGCGCCCTCGATGTCGATACGGAGCGCCAGGTACAAGAGGCGCTCGATGCGTTGGCCGAGGGTCGCACGACGATCACCATTGCCCACCGCCTGTCGACCGTGCGCGACGCCGATCAGATTCTCGTGCTCGACCATGGCGCGATCGTCGAGCGCGGCACGCATCTCGAGCTGATGGCTCACGCCGGTCGCTATGCGGACCTCGTGGCGCGCGATTCGCTCGGCGTTACTGCCGACCTGTAGCCCTAGGCGCGAACAACGCGGGCTGGCTCGGCGCCGAGCTGAGCGATCAGGGCGCGCCAGTCGGGGTTGTCGACCAGCACGACGTCGGCTTTGAACCCGACGGCGAGCCGACCGACCTCGTTGTCGAGGCCGAGCACGGCGGCACCACCGGCCGTGGCGGCCTGCAGCGCCTCGGCACACGAGAGCCCCAGCTGGCTACAGGCGAGATGCATCGTGGTCGGGAGCGAGAGGCACGGTGCCGAGCCGGGGTTGGCGTCGGTTGCGAGTGCCACTCGAGCACCAGCGTCGATCAGAGCGCGGAGTGGGGGCAGCGGGCAGTTGAGGGTCAGCGCGGCGACGGGCAGGCCAACGGCGATCACGTTCGATGCGGCGAGTTGCTCGATCCCCTCGGGGCCCGTTGCCTCGAGATGATCGACGGACGCAGCACCGAGTTCGATCGCCAGCGGGATCGCACCCATCTCGGAGAACTGGTCGCCGTGGAGGCGGAGGCGGAGTCCGTGCTCGCGTGCTGCGAGGAGAAAGCGTCGCGACTGATCGACGTCGAAGACGCCGCGCTCAAGAAAGACGTCGGCGGCATCGGCGAACTCGGCGCAGGCAGGCAGAATCTCTGCGATTGCATAGTCCACGTAGGCATCGGGAGATTCGGCCTCGGGTGGCGTGGAGTGGAGCGCGAGACAGGTTGTCAGCACGCGGACTCCGGCCTGTTTACCGGCAGCCTTGGCAACGCGCAGCATGCGCAGTTCGTGCTCGGCGCTGAGACCGTAGCCCGACTTGATCTCGGCGGTGGTGGTGCCGAGGCGCCGCATCGTCTCGAGTCGCTTGGTGGCGCTAGCGACCAGCTCGTCTTCGGTTGCCTCGCGCGTTTGGCGCACGCTCGCCTGGATGCCGCCGCCCTCGGCGGCGATGCGCTCGTAGGTGGCGCCCTGGGCGCGCAGATCGAACTCGTGGATGCGGTTGCCGCCGTAGACAACGTGCGTATGACAGTCGACCAGGCCGGGAACAGCGCTCTGCCCTGTGGCGTCGATAAGCTCGGCGTCAGCGGCGAGTGTCACGGCGGCGTGGACCTGGTCGCGGGGACCGACGGCCTCGATGTGGCCCGCGCGCATTGCGATCGCAGCGTTGTGAACGACGCAGAACTCTCCGTCAGCATCGACGGTGGCGAGGCTCGCGAGATTGTCGATCAGAAGGTCGGCGGGCTGCATGGTGTGAGTTTACGCGTGGACTACGGGCGAGTCCGCGTGGGCGAGGATCGTCTCTGCGCAATAGTATGACCAACAATTGACTAGAATTTGCGCTATGGATATCAGTGTGTACGAAGCCAAGACACATCTGTCCCGCCTGATTGCCGATGTGGAGGCGGGCGTGGAGGTGACGATCACGCGCCATGGCAAGCCTGTCGCTCGGCTCGTGCCGGCTACGGATACGACGGATGCACGCGCCGCGGCGGTGGACCGTCTCCGCGCACTCAAGCGCGAACTTGGTGTCCAGGCGACGCCAGAGGAGATCCGGTCGTGGATTGACGATGGGAAGAAGCTCTAGTGCCATTCGTGCTCGATGCCTCGGCTGCGCTCGAAGCTGCCTTCGACGATGAGTCGGGTGCGGTCGGCAGTGCCGTCGCCGATCGTCTGGCCAGCGACTCGGCCTATGTGCCGTCGATCTGGTTCAGTGAGCTGGTTCACGCACTGCTGCAGGCGGTGCGACGCGACCGCCTCTCTCTCGAGAGTGCCCACGCCATGCTGGCTGCGATTGTCGATTGCTCGATCACTGCCGTGCCCGATCATCGGGAAACGCGGGCGCTCCTCGATGTCGCGCACCGGACGGGCCTGTCCGCCTACGACGCTTCGTACCTCTTGCTCGCCGTGGATATGGGCCTCGAGCTCGCAACGTGCGATCAGCAGCTGCGTGCGGCCGCCGAGCGCGTTGGCGTCGTCTGTATCTAGCCGGTAAAGTCGGCTGATGGGCTGACGCGCGACGCACATCGCTGCTATAACTCGACCAAATAAGTGAAACAAGTGATCCTCATACCGCGCGGATGAGGTGCTCGAACCCCTAAGGAGACTCCCAGATGAGCATTCGTATCAACGACACCGCTCCGAACTTCACTGCTCAGACGACGGAAGGCGCAATCGACTTCCACGACTGGATCGGCGATTCGTGGGCCGTCCTCTTCTCGCACCCCAAGGACTTCACGCCGGTCTGCACGACCGAGCTCGGCTACATGGCCAGCATCAACGGTGAGTTCCAGAAGCGTGGCGTCAAGATCATCGGCCTCTCCGTCGATGCGGTCGATCGCCACGAGCAGTGGGCGGACGACATCGAGGAGACGCAGGGCACGCGCCCGAACTTTCCGATGATCGGCGATACGGACTTCAATGTCTCGAAGCTGTACGACATGCTCCCCGCCGAGGTCAGTGGCGATCCGTTGGAGCGCACGCCAGCCGACAATCAGACGGTCCGCAACGTCTTTGTGATTGGCCCGGACAAGAAGATCAAGCTCGTGTTGGCCTATCCGATGACGACGGGCCGCAACTTCGACGAGGTGCTGCGTGTGATCGACTCGCTGCAGCTGACCGCGAAGCACAAGGTTGCGACGCCCGCACAGTGGCAGCAGGGCGGCGACGTGATCATCGCCGGCTCCGTCAACAATGAGCAGGCCAAGGAGATCTGGCCCGAGGGTTGGAAAGAGCCTAAGCCGTACATTCGCATCGTTCCGCAGCCCAAGGGCTGATGTCGGGAGGGGTGGTGGCCTAACGGCTGCCATCCCAACCGTGCATGGTGCTACCATGTAGCACATGACTGAATCGATCGGTGTCCGGGAGTTACGCCAGCACGCCAGCCGCTGGCTCGAACGCGTCCAGCAAGGCGAGTCGTTTACGGTCACCGAGCGCGGCAAGCCAATCGCGCGGCTCGGACCGTTGTCCGAGGGAGCCAAAGACTGGCGACAGGATTGGATTGAGCGCGGGCTGATGAGCGCCGCTTCGAAGCCCGCTTCGATCATCCTCGAGTCTCAACCAGTGATGATTGCGCCCGGTACACCGTCGACCAAGGAAATCCTCGACGAGCTTCGTCGCGACTTCGACGAGTCGAGCAGGTCGGACGCATGACGTACTACGTCGATGCCTCCGCGTTCGTCAAACTGTTTGCGTTTGAAGCAGAGTCGGATAGCGTTCGCGCCCTCTTGGCAGGATCCGAGCGACCGATTGTGTCGTCTGCGCTGCTCGAGATTGAAGTAGTCACCGCCGCGCATCGAATCGGAAGCGACGCACCGCGTCTGGCCAAAGAATTTCTTGCGATTGTTGAGCGCATCGATATTTCGCGCGGCATCATTTCGATTGCGACCCAGCTCGCGCCCGAGGTCAGTCTGCGCTCACTCGATGCGATCCATCTCGCCACGGCTCTCGCGATTCCACAGGCTGTCGAGATGGTGACGTACGATCAGCGACTCGCCGATGCCTGTCAGCAGTCGGGTATTTCCGTGCTGGCCCCCGCCTAATTCGCGTCTGCCTGCGAAGATCACGGTATGCCCAACCGCCTCGCCACTGAGACGTCGCCGTATCTGCGGCAGCACATGGACAATCCGGTCGACTGGCAACCGTGGGGTGATGAAGCCTTCGCCGAGGCGCGCGAGCGTGACGTTCCGGTCTTGCTGAGCGTTGGCTATGCCTCCTGCCACTGGTGCCACGTGATGGCGCACGAGTCATTCGAGGACCCGGCAACGGCGGCGGTGATGAACCGCCTCTACGTCAACGTCAAGGTCGATCGTGAGGAGCGACCCGATGTCGATGCGGTCTTCATGGAGGCCGTCGTTGGCCTGACGGGCCATGGCGGTTGGCCGATGACGGTCTGGCTGACGCCCGACGGGCGTCCCTTCTACGGCGGTACCTACTTTCCGCCGCAGTCGCGACCCGGCATGCCCGCGTTTACGCAGGTCCTCGAGGCCGTTGCGCAGACCTTTGCCGAGCGCCGCGGCGACGTCGAGGGCCAGGCCGAACGAATCACGACGGCGCTGCAGACGACTGCCGATCGCCATGCCAGCGAGGAGCCCGAGTTTGCCGATGCGCCGGGCGGTGCGATGATCGATCGCGCGATCGGCACGTTGGCGACGATTGTCGATCAGGTCCATGGTGGCTTTGGTGGTGCGCCGAAGTTTCCACCGAGCACGCTGTTTCCATTTCTATTTGGCTGTGATGATCGTGGGCGAGGTCGCGACGGGCAGTACATGTCGCGCCTGACGCTCGAACGGATGGCCGATGGTGGCCTTCACGATCAAGTCGCGGGCGGCTTCCATCGCTATGCCGTTGACGGCTATTGGCTCGTGCCGCACTTCGAGAAGATGCTCTACGACAACGCGCTCTTGGCGAGTGCCTATGCCCACGCAGCACTCTCATCAGACTCCGAGCGCTACGCCGACGTGGCGCGCAGCACGCTCGCCTACATGGATCGCGAACTATCGCTCCCCGAGGGCGGCCTCGCCTCGGGGCAAGACGCCGACACCGATGGGGTGGAGGGCACGACGTTCGTCTGGACGCCGGTGCAGGTCGATGAGGTCGTCACCGATCCGCTCGACGCAGCGATCGCCAAGGACGTCTGGAACATCACGGACGAAGGCAACTTCGAGCACGGCACGACAGTGCTCAGCATCGTGGCGCCGGTCGTTGAGGCGGCTGAACGCGCGGGGATCTCGGAGGAAGAGGGCGTGGAACGCCTCGACCGCGCGCGCGCGCAAATGCATGCCGCTCGCGATCTGCGTCCGCAGCCGGGTCGCGATGACAAGGCGCTGGCCGCCTGGAACGGCTTTGCGATTGCCGCCTTCGCCGATGCGGGGCGGCTCCTCAACGAACCGGCATTCGTGGCACGTGCTGAGCGCATTGCTGCCTTCGTCAAGGAACACCTGACGCGCGCGGATGGTGTACTCCTGCGTTCGTGGTGCGGCACGCCCGGTACTGCGAGCGGCTTTAGCGACGACTACGGTGCGGTGGCCGACGGTCTGTTGCGTCTGCACGCAGCGACGGGCAACCTCGACTACCTGCTTGAGGCACGGCGTCTGACCACTGCGGCGGTCGAGCGCTTTCACGATGCCGCGCGCGGTGGCTTCTATCTCGCGGCGAACGATGGTGAGCAACTCGTGGCGCGCACGAAGGGCGTCGAGGATACGCCGTCGCCGAGCGGCTCGTCGCTGATTGCTCTCTGCCTCGTGCGACTTAGCCGCATCGATGGCAACTACGCGTGGGAAGAGCTCGCACTCGCCAGCGTCGCGGCGGTTCGTGCGATCTCCGAGCGCGCGCCGCAGGCCTTTGGGTCGCTGTTCGGGATGGTGCAACAGGCGACGACGGTGCCACGTGAGATTGCGATCGTGGGCGCCCTTGACGATCCACGGACGCAGGCGTTGCGCGACGTCGTCGACCAGCGTTTCGCGCCGTGGGAGATCGTCGTTGTGGCCGATCCGAGTGACCCTCGTTGTGAGGAGGTTGGTCTCCTGCGTGGGCGTGGTCTCGTCGAAGGCGCGCCGGCGGCCTACGTCTGTGAGCGCATGGCCTGCCGCACACCCATCACCGACCCTGACGCACTGCGCGCTGCACTCGCGTAGCTCTGCGCGTTGAGTGTCACGCGCGGCCCCACGCCCGCGCGCCATGGGCTGCAAGGCTGGAGCCATGCCTACTATCCAGCGCGACGCACTCCATGCCTTCATCGACCGCCAGTTGCTGCAGGTCGAATCAACCCCCGTCCCCGTCGAATTACGACCAGCCGTTGAGGATGGTTCGATGACTGCCGACGAGGTGCACGCCCTCTGGATGGGGGCGGGGATCGCCAGCCAGATTGGGATGGCACTTGCGCTCGATCCGTCGCGCTTCGTCGAGCCGTGGCCTGTCGCTGACGAGACCGAAACGCCCGCCGCGGCGTAGATGTCGAATCGGCGAGGTGGGCAGGACTCAGCCGAGCAGGTAACGCAGCACGGCGACGCTGGTGTGCAGTCGGTTCTCTGCCTCGTCCCAGACGACCGACTGCGGACCGTCGATCACCTCGGCAGAGACCTCCTCGCCACGGTGGGCGGGCAAGCAATGCATAAAGATCGCGGTCGGCGCTGCCTGCGCCATCAGTGCAGCATCGACCTGGTAGCCGTCGAAGGCCGCAAACTTCTCGTCTGCCTGCGCCTCTTCACCCATCGAAACGAAGACGTCCGTGACGACGACATCGGCACCCGCGACGGCCTCTGCCGGGTCGCGTAGCTCGGTCAGTGAACCACCATGCGCGCTTGCGACTGTGGCGGCGGCGACCACGATTTTGGGGTCGGCTTGGTAGCCCTCCGGTGTGGCGATGCGGACGTGCATGCCGGCCAGCGCGGCGGCCTGGGCAAGCGAATGGAAGACGTTGTTACCATCGCCGATCCACGCGATCGTCTTGCCCTGCAACGCGCCGAGATGCTCCTCGATCGTCATCAGGTCGGCCAGCGCTTGCAGTGGATGGTGGTCATCGGTCAGTGCATTGACGACAGGGATCGTTGCGTGGCGTGCGAGCTCTTCCACGTCGGCCTGCGCGAAGGTACGGATCACGATCGCGTCGCACATGCGCGACACCACATTCGCCGTGTCGGCGATCGGTTCGCCGCGGCCGAGCTGTAACTCGTCGCCGCGCGTAAAAATCGGGTGGCCACCGAGTCGTACGACGGCAGTCTCGATCGAGATGCGCGTGCGCGTCGAGGCCTTCGTAAAGTGCATCAGCACGGTCCGTCCAGCCAGTGCGCCATAGAACGCGGCCGGATCGGCCTTGGCGGCGCGAGCATCGGCCAAGAGCGCATGCAGAGCAGCGGCGTCGAGGTCGTTAATGGTGAGGAGGTGGCGTGTGCTCATCGAAGAGCGGCATCGTACCCCGGTCAGCGACTTTTCGCGGTCAGGGGTAGTACGACGGGAGGTCGGAAAGGTCCGTCGAGGCGTCTACCTCGATGCGCCAGCCATTCGGGTGGTTGGTGTCTGCGCGGGTGCCATCGGCGGCGAGCCCGGCATCGGCGAGCCACTCGTTGTTGCGTGTCGCCGGGGGCCAAGCGCCGCCATGACCCCAGTTGCCGATCCGGATCAAAAACGAGCGTGCGGGGTTGGCCGCGTGGATGGCCTGCGCCAAGGTGGGCATCTGTTCTTGCGGGCTGATCTCGTCATTGACGGACCAGTACATGATCAACTTCTGCGTGGAGTTTGCGAGGTTGCTGGCAAACGTCAGCGGGCTACGCTCGTTGAAGCATGCGGGCGCGTAATACGGTGTCCCCTGGCATTCCTCATACAGTGCGCGCTGCTTCGTTGGTGTCAGACGCCAGTAGCGCTTACTCATGTCGATCGGGGCGTCCATGGCGACGATGGTCTGTGCCAGCGCGGGATACTTAACGCCGAACAAGAGGGCGTCCTCGCCGCCCATTGAACCGCCGGCGGCAACTTGGCGACTCTGATCAATGCGTAAGCCGGGTAGGCGAGCACGGAGCAACGACACGATCTTTGCATTGTCGGCAAGGTTCTGGGGGGAACCGTACGAGTAGCCTCGAGAGTACTTTCCGGTGCCGTCGAGGCAGGCGACCACGAAACCGAATTGGCCGGGCGAATTACCGAACGTCTGATTGCAGACCGCTCTACCGCCCGCACCGTGAAAGACGCGGACGAGCGGGAGCCTCGCCTGCTGGGGGTAGCGAGGGTAGGACGCGACGAGGCGAAGCGTCCGACCATTCCAGGCTGTGTACCAGGTGGTGGCGGTGATCGTGTCGCGACCAGCCAGCTTGAACGTCGTGCGCTTTGGCGAGTCGGCCACCTGCGAGGGATCCTTGAACGGGCCGTCGTAGACAAAGTCGGGAATCGCAGTTTCGTCTGCTCGGGCGGTTGTCGTCGCTGTCGTCGCGGTCAGCGCAAGCACGGCGAGTACGAGCGGGAGGATGAGGGAAAGCGAGCGCATGCGGTTTCTAGCTGAACCAGCCCAGCCTAGCTTCGGTTTCGCCGTCTAGTGCGAGATTCCCACTTCGCTCGCGCGAAAACGCCGTAGGCGCAGCGAATTGCCAAGCACGAACAGGCTCGACGAGGCCATCGCAAGTCCGGACAACATGGGGTTGAGCAAGCCAAGGGCTGCGACTGGGGATCAGAACGACGTTGTAGGCGAAGGCCCAGAAGAGGTTGCCGCGAATCGTGCGCATCGTGCTGGCGAGCGAGCCGGACGGCATCGGCCGCAGCGAACAGATCGGGGCGAACGAGGGTGATGTCGGCGGCGGCGATCGCCACGTCGGCACCTGTGCCCATTGCAATCCCGAGATCGGCGAGGGCAAGAGCGGGTGCGTCGTTGACGCCATCACCGACGACAGCAACGGCACGCCCTTCCGCCTGCAGGCGACGTACCTCATCGACTTTGCCTTCGGGCAACACGTTGGCGATGACGCCGCGAATACCGACGGCCGCGGCCACGGATTTGGCGGCCGCAGAGGTGTCACCGGTTACGAGAATGGGCTCAAGGCCGAGCTGTCGCATGCTGGCAATCGCGGCCTGGCTGGACGGGCGGATCTGGTCGCTCGTTGCGATGATGCCGCGGATGATGCCGCCCCACGAGACGGCTGCGAGCGAAAAGCCGAGTTCACTCTCGGCCTTGCAGGCGTCCTTGAGGGGATACGAGAGCAGGTCACCTTCGGCCTCGAGCCGCGTGGGGTGTCCGACAGTGACGAGTTCCCCGTCGACGCGGGCCTCGGCGCCGATGCCTGGACGGATCTTGAATTCCGTCGCGGGCAGGGGCGAGTCGACGAGTGCGGCAATCACTCGGGCGATGGGATGTTCCGATCCTGTTTCGACGGCCGCGGCGAGCGCGATCACGCGGGTCGGGTCCTCGTCCTCGCGAAAGTGATACCCGGCAAACGCCATCCGGCCTTCGGTGACGGTGCCGGTCTTGTCCAGCAGAATCGTCGAGATCTTCTCGGCCCGCTCGAGTGCGGGTGCACCGCGCAGCAGGATGCCGAGTTGGGCGCCTCGTCCGGTGGCGACGAGCAGTGCGGCTGGGACGGCGAGGCCGAGTGCGCACGGGCAGGCGACGACGAGGACGGCGACTGCCGGAGCGAGTGCCTCTGCGAGCGAGGCGCCGGTCACGAGCCAGCCAACAAATGTGAGCACTGCGATCAACAGTGCGGCTGGCACGAACCAGCTGGCGATCTTGTCGGCGAGGCGCTGAACGCTCGCCTTCTCGGTCTGCGCCTGTTCGACAAGTCGAGCGATGCGCGCCGCAGCCGAGTCGGCGCCAACACGATCGGTGCGGATGGTCAGGACACCGTCGGTGTTGATCGACCCGCCCGCAACCTCATCGCCAGGATCCACATCGACGGGAATGCTCTCACCGGTCAGGAGCGAGCGGTCGAGCGACGCGGTTCCGTCGACGATCGTGCCATCGGCGGGAATTCGCTCGCCTGGACGAACCAGCACGAGGTCGCCAACACGAAGCGTGGCGGCGGGTACGAGCAGCTCCTTGCCGTCTCGCACGATGGTGGCGTTCGGTGCGCTCAAATCCGAGAGTGCTCGGACGGCGTCGCCTGCGCGACGGCGGGCTCGAAGCTCGAGCACGCGCCCGGCGAGTAGCACCGCCGTCACGACGGCCGCGACCTCGAAGGTCAGCGTGCCCGTCGATCCGCGTGCAGTCAACGAGAGATGCATCGGCATCGAGGCGGCGTCGGTCAGCAGTAGCGCAGCGACGGACGACACGTAGGCGACGAGGACGCCCAGCGAAATCAGCGTGTCCATCGACGTCGTGCGGTGCTTCAAGGCGAGCCAGGCAGCGCGATGGAACGGCCAGGCGGCCCAGAGTGCGACCGGTGTCGCAAGCGCGCCCGCGAGCCAGCCCCAGCCTTGGAACTGCAGGGCGGGGATCATCGAGAGCGCGAGCGTCGGGATTGCCAGCACGATCGCGACGACCATGCGCGTCTGCAACGGATCGCGCCCGTGCGGTGCGCGTTTGGCCGTCGGATCAGAAATCGGTGTGGCGGTATAGCCGAGCTCGGCAACAGCCCGGACGAACTCGGGGATTGAGGTCTGGGTAGGGTCGAACTCGACGAAGGCGCGCTCGGTCGCGAGGTTGACGGTTGCGCGGTCAACCCCGGGCAGTGCCGTCAAGGCGTTCTCGGTGCGAAGAACGCAGGCGGCGCAGTGGAGCCCCTCGAGCGTGAGATCGATCTGCTCAGTGGGGGAGTTAGTCACAACGGTCAAAGTATACATACCCCCGGGGGGTACTATAAGATGTGTTGCATGGAACACGGAGATGCCACTGGCGGCTACGCCGCAACCAAAGACGAGCTGCTCAAGCGACTGTCACGCGCGGAGGGTCAGGTGCGCGGTGTCGCGCGGATGATCGAGGAAGACCGGTACTGCATGGATGTGCTGACTCAGATCTCTGCCGCGCGGGCTGCGCTGGATCGGGTTGCGCTTGGCGTGCTGGATGAGCACGTGCGCCACTGCGTCGTGGGTGGGCACGGTCCGGGCTCCGAGGAGGAGCGCATCGACGAGTTGATGGCGGCTGTTGGACGACTCGCCGGACGTCGCGCGTGAGCGACGCGCCGATTAGACGGACGGGCAGCGACTACATCGAGGTGGGCGCGACATTGCTTGCCGCAGCAGCTGAAGGGCAGGCTGGGTTGGCGGCAACGATCGTGTCGCAACCCACGCTCGTGCTTGGCTCCGCGCAGTCCGAGACCGATGCGGTGACGGGTGTCGACGTGGTCAAGCGCGGCACGGGTGGGGGCGCAGTGTTCTGCGACGAAGGCGTCCTGCTGATCGACCTCGCCGTGCCCGCGGGCCATGCGCTCGCGCCGGAGGATGTGACGGAGGCCTACCGACCGCTGGGCGAGGCGGTGCAGCACGCACTCGCCGGACTCGGCGTCGACTGTCGCACGGTTGGCGTGGAGGAGGCCCGAGCAATGGACGATGCACGCAAGGCTGCGGCCCGGCGTGCCTGCTGGGCGGGTCTCTCGCCGTATGAGGTTGTGCTCGGCGATGGGCGCAAGCTGGTCGGTTTAGCCCAGCGTCGCCGCCGAGGCGCCGTGCTGCACCAAGTCGCAATTCCGGTGACAACCCCACCAGCGGAGGTGCTCAACCATCTCGTCGATGGCGCACTGCTCGCACAATGGCTCGAGGAGACCGCCATGTTGGCCAGCGCGGCGGGTTGTGGCTCGGCAACACCTGCTGGCACCTGGGACGCACTGCGCGACCCGCTCGCTGCCCTGCTGCATCTCTAACGAGCAGGGACGAAATCCCGTTGGTTAGCTGAACTTCTGCTTCGCCTCAGCGGCTTTTTGGCGCAAACGCGCACGGGCAGCCTCGGTCGCAGGATCGGGTCCAACAACGCCGTCGACGATCAAGTCTGCCTCGACCGGCGTCGCAACTGGCGCCTCGGCGGCGGTCTCAAGATCACTGATCTTCGTGCGCAACTCGTCGCGAACTGCTGCGTTGGCCTCCGGGTCAAAGTCGGCCTCGGGATCGCCGTACGGCGCATCGAAATCCGACTCATACGTTTCTACGACAGGCTTTCCGCCACGCAACCTGCGCCACGCACGTGGTGCGAGTGCCGCGCCAGCGGCGATCACGATGGCCGCACCCGCGGCCGCTCCAGAGATAATTGTGCGCTGTCGCATAGACCGCAGCGTAGCGCCGATGCTCCTGCCCGTCGCCCCACCTGCCGTGCGCTGCTATCTTCTTCCGCGCGGCTATCCGCCGTGCGTCTGTGCGACGCGAGACCCTCCAAAAGGATTCGAACAAGAGTGACCGCCTACGAGTTCATGCTGATCCTCGACCCCGAAGTGGACGAGGCACGTCAGGAAGAGATCGTGCACCGCGTGCGCGACATCATTCTCGGCGGCGGCGGCACGTGGGATGCGATCGATCCTTGGGGTCGTCGCAAGCTCACGTTCCCCATCAAGAAGCGCGAAGAGGGCGACTACTGGGTGATTCGCTTCACCTCGAACCCCGCGACCCTTGATGAGGCCGAGCGCGTTCTCTCGATCACCGACGAAGTTCTGCGACATAAGGCCGTACATCAGGCACGACCGTCGCGGAAGACGGAGGCTGCGGCGGGTTCCTGATGTCGGTCTGGTCATTGCGCGCGCGAAGCCGTAGGCTCCGTGTAACGCGATACCGATAACGATCGACTCTCGGATACACGTCGTAGAAAGGTCACCCCAATGGCGAACATCAATCGAGTTATTCTGGTCGGCAATCTCACTCGCGATCCCGAGCTGCGCGCAACGGGCAGTGGGCTCGCTGTGTGCACGATCCGCATCGCCGTCAACAATCGCCGCAAAAAGGGCGATACGGGCGAATGGGTCGAAGAGCCGAATTACTTCAATGTCACCACCTTTGGTGCGCAGGCCGAGAACATCTCTCGCTACCTCGCCAAGGGCCGCCAGGTCGCCGTCGACGGCCGCCTGTCGTGGAGCGAGTACGAGGCCAAGGATGGCTCGGGCAAGCGCGAGCGCGTTGAAGTGATTGCAGACACCGTGCAGTTCATTGGTCCCCGCGAGGGTGGCGGCAGTGGTGGTGGCGGCGGCGAGTACTCCGCACCGACCTCCACGCCGGAGCCAGCTGCAGATATTCCTGATGCGTGGGCCGGTGGCGGCGCTGCGCAAGACGACGACATTCCCTTCTGACGTACGAGGACTGACCGATGGCACGCACCGCAAATCGCAAGGCAATCCTGCTCGACGACGTCGAGCATCTCGGGCACCGTGGCGAGATCGTCGCGGTCTCCCGTGGCTACCTCCGCAACTACCTCGTCCCGCGCAAGCTGGCCGAGGAGGCGACTCCCGCTCGCGTCCGTGAGGTCGAGGGACTGGCCGCGACGCGCGCCGCGCAGGAGGCTCGCACAGCCGAGCAGGCGCACGACATCGCTGCGCTGCTGACCAAGACGGTGCTCACGATCCCGGCTCGAACCGGCCCGGATGGACGCCTCTACGGCTCCGTCACGGCTGCCGATCTCGCCGACGAGATCTGGCGCTCGCGCAAGATTCGTGTCGACCGCCGCAAGATCCGGCTCGAAGAGCCGATCAAGGCGATTGGCTCGTATCTCGTCGAGATCGACGTGTTCACTGATGTCCGTGCGGCCGTCAAGACGCAGGTTGTCCAGGCCGAGGGCTTCGAGTTCGAAGAGGCTCCCGTCGCCGAAGCAGTGGTTGTCGAAGAAGTTGTCGACGCCCCCGCTGACGCTGACGCGGTGGCCGAGACGGACGAGTAGCGAGGCGGCGGGATGCCGCCCGCGCCAGAAGGGGCGAATCTCCCGCCCCAAGACCTCGATGCTGAGGAGGCTGTCCTCGGCGCGATGATGATCAACGAGCAGGCCGTCTTGACGGTCTCTGACGTGATCAGGGATCCCGGCGATTTCTATCGCGAAGCCCACGGCACGGTCTTCCGCGCAATTCTCGCGCTGCTGACGCGCAGCGAGCCAATCGATGCCGTCACCGTCTCGGACGAGCTGGAGCGAATGGGCAAGCTCGAAGACGTTGGGGGCCGCGGCTTTATCTTCGGCCTCTCGTCGAGTGTGACGGTCGCCGCAAATGCCAAGAGCCACGCGCAGATCGTCCGCGACGTGGCAATCATGCGACGAGTTGCTGCCGCCGGTCTCGAGATCGCCCAGCTCGGCTATCAGCGTCAGGGCGATGTCAGACAGATTCTCGATCAGGCCGAGTCGGCCATCTTCGACGTGGCCCAATCGCGCAACACGAGCGAGCTGATCCCGCTTTCCGAACTCTTGCCGGAAGAGGTCGAGCGGATGGAGGCGGCGGGCGAGCACCGTGGTCTGACCGGCGCACCCTCGGGGCTCAATTCGCTCGACAAGATCACCTCGGGCTTCCAGGCCTCGAACCTCGTCATCCTCGCTGCCCGTCCGGCGATGGGCAAGACGTCGCTCGCGCTCGGCATCGCCCGCCATCTTGGCGTCGAGGCAAAAATTCCGGTCGTCATCTTCAGCCTCGAGATGTCCCGCAACGAAATCGCCCAGCGCTTCATCTCCTCCGAGGCGCGTGTGGACTCGACCCGGATGCGCCGCGGCGACCTGCGCGACGAGGATTGGGTTCGCGTCCAAGACGCCTGTAACCGACTCACCACGGCACCGATCTACGTCGACGACACGGCCGGTATCAATCTGATGGAGATCCGCTCGAAGGCGCGGCGCCTCAAGATGAAGGAGCCGAACCTCGGACTCGTCTTGGTCGACTACCTCCAGTTGATGAGCGCCAACGACACGGCAGAATCCCGCGTGCAAGAGATCAGCCAGATCTCGCGATCCCTCAAGGTGCTGGCCCGCGAACTAAACATTCCCGTCCTCGCCCTGTCGCAGCTTTCGCGTGCCGTCGAGTCGCGCACCGACAAGCGCCCGCTCCTGTCGGACCTTCGTGAAAGTGGCTGCCTGACGGGTGACACTCGCGTCTTTCTGCCGGATTCCGGCGAGCGCATCCGGATGGATCAGATGAGCGGTCGCATTGGCGAGTGCGTGCTAGCCGTCAACCCGGAGACCTGGGAACTTGAGCGTCGCGTCGTCACCAACGCGTTCTCGACTGGGGTTAAGCCCGTCTACCGGTTGACGCTGGCGTCGGGTCGCACGATTCGGGCGACTGGTAATCACCGTTTTCGATTGCTCGGCGACTGGCAGCGACTCGATCAACTCAAGATTGGTGATCGCCTCGCTGTGCCGGTCGAGTTGCCCGCGGATACGTACGGCGACATGCAGCCGAATGAGGTGGCATTGCTTGGACACCTGATCGGTGATGGCTGCACGCTGCCCCGACACGCAATCCAGTACACGACGGCCGAACGGCCGCTCGCCGAACTCGTTGCGGGCCTTGCATCGTCGGTCTTCGGTACCACTATCACCCCTCGAGTCAGCCCCGAACGCACGTGGTTCCAGACGTACCTGCCAGCGACACAGCGACTAGCCCGGGGGCGTCGTAACCCCATCGCAGCGTGGCTCGACGGTCTCGGGGCATTCGGCTATCGCGCGTGGGAAAAGAGCGTTCCGGCGCGCATCTTCGAACAGTCGGACGAATTGATTGCACTATTCCTCCGGCACCTATGGTCGACGGATGGCAGTGTCTGGGCGGCCGCCGATGGTCGGTCGTCCCGGATCTACTATGCGACGACAAGCCGCGACCTTGCACACGACGTCCAGCACTTGCTGCTGCGGCTTGGCATCACCTCTGCGCTGCGTGTGCGCGACGACGCTCGGTCGACACATTGCTCGTACACGGTGGATATCGAATCACACGACAGCCAGTACACGTTTGTCACGGCGGTTGGCTGTCTTGGTCAACGCGCTGTTCATCTGTCCTCGATCCGCACAATGCTCGAGGGTCGCGTTGCCAACAGCAACGTCGATGTCATCCCCGCTTCTGCGTGGCAGACGATCGTGAAGCCGCAGCTCGCGGTTGCGGGCGTGACGACGCGAGCGTTGCAGTCCGGTCTTGGCATGCAGTACAGCGGCTCCTCGCTCTATCGCTCGGGCCTCGGTCGTGAGCGTGCTCGCCGTGTCGCCGACATCACCGGCAGCGACGAGCTGCGCCGACTGGCTGATGGGCAAGTCACCTGGGATGCAGTTACGCGCATCGAGCTCGACGGAGAGGAAGAGGTCTTCGACCTCACCGTTACGGGGCTCCACAATTTCGTGGCGGAAGACATCATCGTCCATAACTCGATCGAGCAAGACGCGGACGTCGTGATGTTTATCTACCGAGACGATTACTACAATAAAGAGACGTCCGAAAAGCCCGGTATTGCCGAGCTGATCGTGGCGAAGCACCGTAACGGTGCGGTTGGTGCGGTGGACCTCGCGTTCATGCCGCACTTCACGACGTTCTCGGATCTTGCAAGGGGAGAGGCGTAAATGAGCGGAGCAGTGGTTGTTGGAGCCCAGTGGGGCGATGAGGGCAAAGGCAAGATCGTCGACCTGCTCGCTGAGCGATTCGAGATCGTGGCGCGCTACCAGGGTGGCAACAATGCGGGCCACACGGTCGTGCATGGCGATGAGACCTTCAAGTTCCACTTGCTTCCCAGCGGCATCCTCGAGCCCGACAAGATTTGCGTCCTCGGCAACGGCGTCGTAATTGATCCCGAGGTGCTCTGTGGAGAGCTCGACGCGCTCGAGGCGCGTGGGCGCTCGACGGCAGGTTTGCGCATCTCGATGAATGCGCACGTGATCATGCCCTGGCACCGTCTGCTCGACTCGCAGAACGAGGTCAGCCTCGGCTCGCTGCAGATCGGTACCACGCGTCGTGGTATCGGCCCGGCTTACGCCGACAAGGCGTCGCGCGTCGGGATCCGCGTCCAGGACCTCTTCGACCTCGGCATCCTGCAGAAGAAGGTCGCTGCGGCCCTCGCAATCCGCAACCGCGAGATCCTGCGCGGCCGCGACCAGGGACCGCTCTATCCGAACGCGATCTGCGACGAGATCGCGGTCTACGCGGAGCGACTCAAGCCGTACGCGGCCGACACGTCGCTCTTGATCGACCAGGCCTTGAAGGCCGGCAAGCGCGTGTTGTTTGAAGGCGCCCAAGGCACACTGCTCGACCTCGACAACGGCACGTACCCCTTCGTCACCTCGTCGAACCCGATCGCCGGCGGTGCCTGCACAGGTACCGGCGTCGGACCGACCAAGATCGATAGCGTGCTTGGCATCGCCAAGGCGTACCTGACGCGCGTGGGTGCGGGGCCATTCCCGAGCGAGGCCGACGAAGAGCGCGGCACGAAGATCCGCGACATCGGTGCCGAGTTCGGCACGACGACTGGACGCGAGCGTCGCTGCGGTTGGCTCGACTTGGTCGGCCTGCGCTATGCGGTGCGACTCAACGGCCTGACCGAGCTCGTGCTGACCAAGCTCGACGTGCTCTCCGAGTTCGACACGATCCCCGTCTGTGTGGCCTACAAGCTGCCCGACGGCACGATCACCGAAGAGTTTCCTGCGCACCAATCCGACTTTCACCATGCCGCACCGGTCTGGGAAGAGCGACCAGGTTGGGGCACGGATATCTCCGACGCCACTGAGTGGGAGCAACTGCCACAGGCCGCGCGCGACTACGTTGACTGGGTTGCCGACCAGCTCGGGATTCCCGTCACGCTGGTTGGCGTTGGCGTGCGTCGCGATCAGGTGTTGGCACCGCACGGTATGGATGCGGTGGCGCGGAGCGCGCGTTGAGGGTTCTGATCGTTGGCTCGGGTGGCCGCGAGCACGCCCTGGCCGCCTCGATCGCTGCGAGTCCGCACTGCCTCGAAGTGCATGCTGCACCGGGTAATCCCGGCATCTCGATGATTGCCAAGTGCCACCCTGTCGTGGCCGATGACATCGAGGGTCTTGTCGCGTTGTCGCGCGACCTCGCAGTCGATCTCGTGGTGATCGGCCCGGAGGTTCCGTTGGTGCTGGGCCTCGCCGACGAGCTGCGCCACATCGGCATCGCGACGTTTGGACCGGGCGCAGCCGCAGCGAAGATGGAGGGCTCGAAGGCCTTCACGAAACAGCTGCTCGATGCGGCCGGCGTGGATACTGCCGAGTCGTACACCGTCACCGACTTTGCGGGAGCTAAGCTGGCAATCGGTGCGCTCGGAGGCGCGTGCGTCGTCAAGGCCGATGGGCTTGCAGCGGGCAAGGGTGTGATCGTCTGCGACGGCGCGACCGAGGCCGAGCGCGCAGCCGAGGAGTTGCTTGGTGGCTCGCTGGGCAGCGCAGGCAGCGTGCTCGTGATTGAGGAGCGGATGGAGGGCCCAGAGGTTTCGGTGCTCGCTCTCTGCGACGGTGAGGCGGCTGTGCCCCTGCCGAGCGCGCGCGACTACAAGCGCATTGGCGAGGGCGGCACCGGTCCCAATACGGGCGGCATGGGCGCAATTTCGCCCGCACCGGGAGTCAGCGACGAGCAGGCGCAACAGATTGTCGACACCGTCCATAAGCCGATCCTGATGGAATTGACGCGCCGTGGCATTCGCTTCAGCGGTTGCCTCTACGCCGGCCTGATGCTGACCGAGACCGGCCCGCGCGTACTCGAATTTAACGTCCGCTTTGGTGATCCCGAAACACAGGCTGTGTTGCCGCGCCTCGGCGAGGACCTGCTGCCGTGGCTGATGGCGTGCGCCAAGGGCGAGCTCGAAGAGCGGCCGCTCAAGACCTACGGGGGTTCGGCCGTGGCGATCGTGCTGGCCTCGCGGGGCTATCCCGAATCGTCCGAATCCGGCAACCCAATTAGTGGCCTCGCCGATGCATCGATCATGCGCGACACCGCCGTCTTCCAGGCAGGCACTGCGATTGCAAACGGCAAGGTCGTCACGGCTGGCGGACGCGTGCTCGCCGTCGTCGCACGCGGCGCCGATGCCGACGGAGCACGGGCTGCGGCGTACGCAGCGGCCAACAAGGTGTCATTCGACGGCATGCAGCGTCGCGACGACATCGGCTCCGACTCGCAGGGCTAGCGACGAGGTGAGGGGAGCCGCCATCCGGCTCTCCGACTAGTGTCTATAGGGTGATCGCCCGCTACACGCGACCGGAGATGGGCGCCGTCTGGACCGACGACAGGCGCCTCGGCGCATGGCTTGAAGTGGAACTGGCGGCGCTCGATGCACACGTCGAACTCGGCGTCGTGCCAGCCGCCGATGCGGCTGCGATTCGCGCTGGGGCCAAGGTAGATGTCGCGCGCTCGAAGGAGATTGAGGAGCGCACTCACCACGATGTGATTGCTTTTACGGAGACGGTCGCCGAGCAGGTTGGCGAGCCATCGCGGTGGTTTCATTACGGCCTGACTTCCTCGGATGTTGTCGACACGGGTCTTGCGCTGCAGTTGCGCGACGCTGGAGCGCAGTTGCTCCGCGGCGTCGAGCTCGCCCGCGCCACCGTCCTGGCGCGTGCGCTCGAGCACCGCGCCACGCCCTGCATGGGTCGCACACACGGCGTGCACGCCGAGCCCACAACGTTCGGGCTCAAGCTGCTGGGTTGGGTCTTCGAACTCGACCGTGCGCACGCGCGTCTGACTCGAGCCACCGATGGGGTCAGCGTTGGCAAGCTGTCGGGTGCCGTTGGTGCCTACGGCAACATCGACCCACTCGTGGAGGAGCGCGTGCTCGCACTGCTTGGCCTCGACGTCGAGCCCGCATCGACCCAGGTTGTCGCGCGCGATCGCCATGCCGAGTTTCTCGCCGCGATCGCTATCACCGGCTCGTCCCTCGACCGCTTTGCGACCGAGCTCCGGCACCTGCAACGCAGCGAGGTCCGCGAGACCGAGGAGCCGTTTGGCAAGGGCCAGAAGGGCTCGTCGGCGATGCCACACAAGAAGAATCCGATCACCTGCGAGCGCATCTCTGGCCTTGCCCGGGTCTTGCGAGGCAACGCTGTGGTCGGCTTCGAAGACGTGCCGCTCTGGCACGAGCGCGACATTTCGCACTCGTCGGCCGAGCGCGTGGTGCTGGCCGACTCGACGATTTTGCTTGACTACATGCTCGCGAAGTTCAGCTGGGTGATGGAGGGGCTCGTCGTGCGCTCCGAGCGCATGCGCCAGAACCTCGACGCCTCGCAAGGCCTGCCGTTCTCGGGCCGCGTCTTGCTCGCACTCGTGGAAGCCGGACTATCGCGAGAAGATGCCTACGTGGTCGTTCAGCGCAACGCGATGCAGGCCTGGGAGTCGGGCGAGCACCTGCGCGATCTCGTGCTCGCCGACCCGGACGCCGCCTCGCTCGATGCGGCTGTCATCGAGCAGGCCTTCAGTCTCGACGAGGTGTTGTCCCGCACAGAGATTCCCTTTGGCAGGCTCGGGGTCTAACGGGTGGGGCTAGAGAAGTACCTGATCGGCTCGGGCAAGGTCCGCGAGCTCTACGACCTCGGCTCTGATGGACTGTTGCTGGTGGCGAGCGATCGCATCAGTGCCTTCGATGTGATCATGCCCAATCCGATCCCACAGAAGGGCCGCGTCCTGACCGGGATGACGCTGTTCTGGCTCGAGCAGACACAAGCGATCGTGCCGAACCACCTACGGGGTGCCTGGCCCGGCGAGTTGCCAGACGAGGCGGCCGATCCAGAGTTGCGTGGGCGCGCGATGCTCTGCGAGCGCCTCGAGATGCTGCCAATCGAGTGCGTGGTGCGTGGCTACCTCGCCGGCTCTGGCTGGAAGGATTACCAGGCGACGGGCACGGTTTCGGGCCACGAGCTCGAACCCGGTCTTCAAGAGGCCGAGCAGCTGCCCCGCGCGATCTTTACTCCCGCCACCAAAGCCGAGCTGGGCGACCACGACGAGAACATCTCGACCGTGCAGGCCCGCAACCTAATCGGCTCCGAGGAGTACGAGGCGGTCGAGCGAGCATCGATCGCGCTCTACGACTACGCCGCTGCCCATGCGCTCGAGCGCGGCATCATCCTCGCCGATACGAAGTTCGAGTTCGGCTACGACCCCGATCGCCGGCTCGTACTTGGCGATGAGGTGATGACCCCCGACTCCTCGCGTTGGTGGCCCATCGACGGTTGGCGCACAGGCATCTCGCCACCGTCGTACGACAAGCAGTACGTCCGCGACTACCTCGAGACGCTCGACTGGGACAAGTCGGCGCCGGGGCCAGAGTTGCCGGCCAAGGTCGTTGACGGGACGGCCGGGCGCTACCGTGAGGCCTACGAACTATTGACTGATTCCACGCTCGACGAGTATTTGGACAAGATGGAGGTAGACCGGTGAGAGTGACCGTACTGGTACGGCCCAAGACGGGCATTCGTGATCCTCAAGGCGAGGCCATCGGCCGCTCGCTGGGTGGCCTTGGCTACCCCGTCAGCGCCGTCTCTGCCGGCAGCATCTTCGACCTCGAAATCGACACCGATGATCCCAAAGAGGCCGAGCGCCTCGGCGCCGAGATGGCAGCGCGCGTCTTGTCGAACGACCTGATCGAGGGGTTCGAGGTCATCGTTGGCTAAGGTCGGCGTCATCACGTTCCTTGGCTCGCTCGACGATCGCGATGCGATGCGCGCAGTTGGCGTGGTTGGCGGCGAGGCCGTCTCGCTCTGGCACGGCAGCACCGACCTGCAAGGCGTCGACGCGATTCTGTTGCCCGGCGGCTTCTCGTACGGCGACCATCTGCGCTGCGGCGCACTCGCACGTTTCTCGCCGATCATGGGCGCCGTCGCCGAGTTCGCTGCCGCTGGTGGCCCGGTGCTCGGCATCTGCAACGGCTTCCAAATTCTCTGCGAGGCAGACCTCTTGCCTGGCATCCTGACGCCCAACCACGGGCAGCGCTTTATCTGCCGCGACGTCGAGTTGATCGTCGAGCAAGAATCGCCGTGGATCGGCAACCGTGCCGTTGGCACGACGATCACAGTCCCCGTCAAGCACGGCGATGGTGCCTGGTTCCACCCCGAAGAGGGGCTGGACGAGCTCGAAGAAAATGGCCAGGTGCTGCTGCGCTACGCCGAGGATGTCAACGGCGCGACGCGGCGCGTGGCGTGTGTCACCAACGCGGCCGGCAACGTCTGCGGCCTGATGCCACACCCCGAGCACGCAGTCGACCCGATCCTCGGTTCGATCGACGGTCAACTACTCGTCGGCCGTCTCATCAACTCCTAACGTTCACCCTACGCTGCGCCTCATCTGCGCGCCCCACGCTGTGGGTAACCAACCAAGAAGGAATGCGACTATGACCCAGGTATCGATCGGCTCGCTCAGCGATTTTCCCGAAGGCACACCAACGCGCGTCGAGGCTGACGGCACTGCGCTCTGCATCGTGCGTGTCGGCGACACCATCCACGCCATCTGCGATGACTGCCCGCACGCTGAGGCCTCGCTGTCTGAAGGCGACTTTCTCGCCGACGACATGGCAATCGAGTGCCCGCTTCACGGCTCTGCCTTCAACCTCACGACCGGCGATCCCGACTGTCCTCCTGCCACCGAGGCCGTCGAGGTCTTTACCGTCACGGTTGACGGCGACTCTGTCCTCGTCGACGTCTAGGTCGGCTCGATGACGATCGCACTGATTGCAGGTTCGGGCATGGCGGGGCGCGCCGCAGCCTTGACGCTCCGACGCGTTGGGTGGACGGGCGAGATCGTCTTGGTCGGCGACGACTCGGAGTATCCGTACGACCGTCCGCCACTCTCGAAGTCAGTCGTGATCGGTACTGCCGACATGAACAAGGTCATCAAACCCGCACCGGAGGTGTACGAGCAGGAAGCTATCGACCTGCGGCGTGGAGTGACTGTGACAGGCGCCGACGCGACGGCGAAGACCGCTGAGTTGTCTGACGGCTCGACCGTGGCCTGGGATGCGCTCGTGCTTGCCACCGGTTGTGCGCCACGACAGTTACCGATCCCTGGGCTCGATCTGCCAGGCGTGTATCGCGTGACGCGACTCGACGAGGCGCTCGAAATTCAGGCTGTGCTCGCGACTGGACCGAAGCACCTGGCGATTATTGGCGGTGGCTTCATCGGTATGGAGGTCGCTGCTGCAGCGGTAGCGGCGGGACACACGGCGACGGTACTCGAGGCTGCGCCCGAGCCGATGAGTCGACCGTTGGGGCTGGAAGTTGCCGAGCGCGTCCTCCAGTGGGCAACGGACCGGGGCGTTGTCGTGCGTGCGGGAGTGGGGGTCGAGCAGGTCTCCGGCGACGACATCGCGACCGGCGTACGCCTCGTTGGCGGCGAAGAGATCGATGCCGACTTGGTGATCGTCGCTGTCGGACAGACACCACGGCTCGAGCTCGCACAGCAGTTGGGGTGTGAGGAGGTCGTTGGTGGCATCAAGGTCGACGCGGGCATGCGCACGAGCGTCGCCGATGTCTATGCCGTGGGCGACATCGCGGCGTTCCCCAGCACCTGGGCCGACGAAGATCGCATCCGCGTCGAGCACGCGGCCGTTGCGATTGGGCACGGTCAGGTTGCGGCCGAACAAATTGCTACCGGTGAGGGTCGCTATGACGACCTTCCCTCATTCTGGTCGGACCAAGGCGACATCACACTCAACGTTGTTGGCGTTACGCGTCCCGACGACGAGATCGTCTGGCGGGGCGACCAAGCTCTGCCGGCCTGTACTGCCTTCTATCTGCGTGAGGGCACGATGCGTGCAGCCTTCTCCGTCAGTGACATGAAGACGCTGCGGGGTGTGCGCAAGCTATTCGCCGCTGGCGTCTCGCCAACACGAGAGCAGCTGGCCGACCCCGCTGTCGATCTCGCAGCGCTCGCCGCTGCGGGCTAGCCGCAATCAGGTTCGTCGCCGTGTTCCAAGGAGGACACCACATCCGCGCGGTTGTCATGTCCTCCCTTGATCAGAGGCGCGACGGAACTCAAGGAGGACATGACAACCGCGCGGATGTGGTGTCCTCCCGCTCGAACTAGCTGTCGTCGCGCTGCTCGCGCAGAAACTCTTGAAGCTCCGCGGCGATCTCGTCGCCACTGGGAATGCGCGTCTCGCTGGTGATGTCGTCGACGTCTTCGTCGTCGTCATCGTCCGCGTCGTCATCTTCGTCCTCGTCTTCGTCGTACTCGTCTCCGTTGTCGAGGCGATCCTCGAGATCGGTCACGTACGAACGCATCTCCGCGTCCTTCTCGACGACGCGAGCAATCTGGCGGTCGAACTCAGCCGAGGCCTTTTCGAGTTCCGTCGGCGAGAGCTCGCATTCAACGAGTGGTTCCAGAGCCTGAACCAGCGCGAGCGCAGCCGTTGGGTTCGGGTTGCCACCGAGGTAGTGGGGCACGGCCGCCCAGAGGCTGGCCGAAGGAATGCCGGCCTTGCTGAGGTCGTCGTGGAGCACGCCAACAATGCCGGTCGGCCCCTCGTAGCGGACTGGCTCTAAGTCGTCGAAGCGCTCCAGGAGCGCAGGATCGTGGGCGGCACCAGAGACCGGGATTGCACGGGTGTGGGGCGTGTCGGCGAGGAGACCGCCGAGCGTCACCGCCAGAGCGACATTCGTCTCGACCGCGAGTTCCGCAATCGCCTTGCTAAATTCGCGCCAGCGAAAGTTCGGCTCAACACCGATCACCAGCAGTAGATCGCGCTTGCTATTCGGCAGGCGGGCATGGAAAAACTCGGTTTCAGGCCACGTGATCTCACGAACCTGGCCCTCTTCGATCGAGACCATCGGGCGCGTCTGCTGGTAGTCGACGAAGCGATCCGGGTCGATCACGGCGAAGCGTTTGGCCTCACAGCGGTTCTTCAGAAAGGCTGCAGCGACCGTGGCAGCCGAGCCGCCGTCATTCCAGCCACGAAAGGCAGCAACGAGAATCGGGTCGCGCAACGCAGGCTTGCTGCTGAAATGAATCGTGCTCACACCCGAACATTAGGCGCGCTGGCGGCGAGCGGTCGCGACGGGCTTACCGTCTGGGAGCAGAGGTCCGATTGTGGCGTCTTTCGCGGCCTGCTTGACGAGGCGCGCGAAGGCGCGTGGCTCGAAACTGACAGGCCCGCGCACGAGGCGGCCATTGCGGCGATAGCCGAGGCGGAGAAAGCAGCGCCCGTCGCTGCGTTCAAGCGATTGCAGCACGATGTCTCCGGTCTCGCTGTCGCCGATCTCGACGACCTCAGCGGTCAGGGTGGCGCGACCACCGGGCACGGCGATCGTGGCGCGACGGGCGGGGGCAGGTGGGGAGGAGGGGATGGTCTTCATGGCTCGAGTCTTGCGCTAGACGACACGTGCGCGAGTGACAGCGTCGGCCAACTCTTGCAACGACACGCGGTAGACGCTCACACAGGCACCCCAGATCGGCGCGAAAGGGGGCCTACAGCAGACGCCTCCGCTAGAGTTGGTCAACGCGTGAACCCGGTCTCCGAACCCCAACTGCACCGCCAACTTGGGTTAAGGGATGACGAGTACACGCAAATCGTCGCGTTGCTCGGTCGAGACCCGAATCACTTCGAACTCGCGGTCTTTTCACTGCTTTGGAGCGAGCACTGCGGCTACAAGCATTCAAAGGCGATTCTGCGTCGTTTTCCAACGACCGGGCCCGCCGTTTTGCAGGGTCCCGGCGAAAATGCGGGCGTTGTCGACGTTGGCGATGGTCTTGGCGTGGCCTTCAAGGTCGAGAGCCACAACCACCCGTCTGCAGTTGAGCCATTTCAAGGCGCCGCAACCGGTGTCGGCGGCATTCTGCGCGATATTTTCGCGATGGGTGCCCGTCCGATCGCGATTCTCGACTCGCTCCGCTTTGGCGATCCAGCAACCGAGCGTACGCGGCGCCTCTTGGACGGAGCCGTGCGCGGTATCGGTCACTACGGCAATTGCGTTGGCGTCGCTAACATCGGTGGCGAAGTGCGTTTCGACGCTGGTTACGAGCAATCGTGCCTCGTCAATGCGATGGGTATCGGCGTCCTCAAGGCCTCCGATCTCAAGAGCGCGACCGCCGCTGGCATCGGCAACCTCGTCGTGCTGTTTGGTGCGCGTACCGGGCGGGATGGCATCGGTGGAGCATCCGTGCTCGCCTCGCAGGACATCGATGCGGGTGGCGACGAGAAGCGCCCGACGGTGCAAATCGGCGACCCGTACATGGGCAAGCGCCTCATCGAAACCTCGCTCGAACTCGTGCGCGACGACGTCCTCGTTGGTCTGCAAGATCTCGGCGCCGCAGGGCTCGCCTCGTCCGCGTCGGAAATGGCATCGCGTGGTCCTGTCGGCGTGCGACTCGATCTCGCCAAGGTGCCGCTGCGCGAGGACGACATGGAGGCCTTCGAGATCATGATCTCCGAGTCGCAAGAGCGCATGCTCGCGTGCGTCGAGCCTCGTCGCCTGGCCGATGTCGAAGCGCTCTGCGCCCGCTGGGAACTCGAGTGCTCCGTGATCGGCGAGGTTGTCGAAGGCGATCACCTGATCTGCACGATGGGAGATACGGTCGTTGGGGATATTCCGGTGGCTGCTCTTGTCGACGATTGTCCCCGCTACACGCTCGATCCGCAGCGCCCCAATCGACTCGCCACCGAACCATTGGCGATCGCCGAGCTGCCGGCCGAGCCAGACGCAACGATGGCGCTGACGAGCCTGCTTGGCGCGCCGAATATCGCCTCCAAGGCCGCGATTTTTCAGCAGTACGACCAGATCGTGGGTGGCGGAACCGTCATTCGCCCAGGCGCCGATGCGGGCGTCGTGCGGCTGCCTGGCTCCAAGCGAGCGATCGCCGCTGCGCTCGACGGCAGTGGTCGTCGCACGTGGCTCGATCCGCGACGTGGTGGACGGCAGGCTGTCGCCGAGGCAGCGCGCAACGTCGCCTGCACGGGCGGTCGACCGCTGGCAATTACGAACTGCCTCAACTTCGGAAACCCCGAGCGCGGCGAGACGCCGTACATGTTCGTCGAGTCTGTGGAGGGCATGGCCGAGGCCTGCGAGGCGCTCCAAGCGCCCGTCGTCTCGGGCAACGTCTCGCTCTACAACGAGCACTCCGGTGGACCGATTCCACCATCGCCCATCGTCGGTTGTGTGGGGCTGATCGAAGACGCGGCCTGTGCGATTGGTGCGGCTCCGCAGAGCGGTGCGACGATCGTGTTGCTCGGCGATGCAGAGCCGTCCGTCGATGGCTCGGAGTATCAGGCGTACGTCTTCGGCAGCGTGGCTGGTCGCATTCCCGACGTCGACCTCGAGGCAGAGGCGCACCTGATCGACGTGCTCGTCGAGGCAGCGGCGCAGGGCATCACACATGCCGCCCACGATGCTGCCGAAGGTGGACTCGCTGTCGCGGCAGCCGAGATGGCGATTGCAGGTCGTGTCGGTATCAAAATCGAATTGCCCGAGCTGGCAACGCGCGACGACATCACGCTGTTCGGCGAGCCAGGCGGCGGGCTGGTCTTGGTGGCCGTCAACGATGCTGATGCGATGCTCGATTTGGCAACACGCCATGGTGTTCCTGCCCAGATCGTTGGCACGGCTGGCGGCGAGCGCATTCACGTCAGCACTGGTGCTGCGGTGGCATCGCTGGCACTCGCCGAAGCCTCCGCAATTCATGCCGCAACGCTGCCAGAGTTGATCGGGGCTGCCTAGCCATGTGCGGCGTCTTCGGCATCTACGCTCCGGATCGTGACGTCGCTCGGCTCACCTACTTCGGTCTCTACGCGTTGCAACATCGCGGGCAAGAGAGCGCAGGCATTGCCGTCACCGACGGCCGTCGTATCACTGCCGTGCGCGAATTGGGCCTCGTCTCGCAGGTATTCGACGAGTCGACGCTCGAGACGCTGCAGGGCTTCGCGGCCGTTGGTCATGCGCGCTACTCGACGACGGGTTCGTCTGCCTGGCAGAACGCTCAGCCGGTCGTACGACACCGTCAGGGCCGCTCGGTTGTGCTGGCCCATAACGGCAACCTGACGAACACCACGGAGTTGCGTCAAGAGCTAGAGACCGAGGGCATCGCCTTCGAGACGACCTCCGATACGGAGGTAATCGCGGCACTCATCTGCGAGCACGCCGGCTCGCTCGTCGAGGGCGTAAAGCTTGCGATGTCAAAGATCACCGGAGCCTTCGCGGCGATCGTGATGGACGAGACGCAGATGATCGGCTTCCGCGACCCAGATGGCATCCGCCCGCTGGTGCTCGGCGATCTCGATGGTCATCCAGTGTTGGCCTCTGAGTCCTGTGCACTCGATATCGTTGGCGCGAAGCTGGTGCGCGACATCGAGCCAGGCGAGATTGTTGTCTGCACGGCCGATGGGGTGCAGAGCATTCCGATCAAGGCCGGCACGGAGCATGCACCGGCGCTCTGCGTCTTCGAGTTCATCTATTTCGCACGACCCGATTCCAAGCTCGACGGGGTGCACCTGCACGGTGCGCGCGAGCGGATGGGTGAGCGCCTGGCAGAGGAGTCGCCCGTCGAGGCAGACGTGGTGATCCCGATCCCCGACTCTGGCGCACCCGCCGCACAGGGCTACGCACGCAAGAGCGGCATTCCCTATGCGGATGGTCTCGTCAAGAATCGCTACGTCGGACGCACCTTCATCCAGCCCGACCAGGCGCTGCGCGAGCACGGCATTAAGTTGAAGTTCAATCCGATGCCCGACGTGCTGTCGGGGCGTCGTGTGATCGTGGTCGACGATTCGATCGTGCGCGGCACGACCACTCGCAAGATCGTTGAGATGCTGCGCGGTGCCGGCGCCACCGAGGTCCATCTGCGCATCTCGTCGCCGCCGGTCATCTCGCCCTGTTTCTATGGCATCGACATGGCCACCACAGATCAGCTGATTGCCGCGCACAAGTCGATCGAGGAGATCCGCCAGCACCTTGGCGCCGATTCGCTCGCCTACCTCTCACTCGAGGGGCTCGAGGCCGCGACGGGCCATGGCGACGAGCGCTACTGCCGCGCCTGCTTGACCGGGAAGTACCCGACGACCGTGCCGATCGCTGCCGACAAGGACCGCTTCGAAGCGACGCGGCTGCCGGTGGCCTGAGCGTGGCCGACGACCTGACCTACGCTGCAGCCGGCGTCTCACTCGAGGCCGCCGACGCTGTCGTCGAGCGCCTTAAGGGTGCCGTTCGCTCGACGGTTCGCCCCGGTGTCATCGATGCGCATGGCGGTTTTGCTGGCCTCTTGGCGCTCGGTGGACTTGGCTACGAGGATCCCGTGTTGGTTGCGGGGACCGACGGCGTGGGCACGAAGCTCGAGCTGCACCGCGAGGCGGGCTCGTTGCACGCCGCGGGTATCGACTGCGTGGGGATGTGCGTCAACGACATTCTCTGCGTCGGCGCCGAGCCACTGCTGTTTCTCGATTACGTCTCCGTTGGTGTGCTCGATCCCGAGGTCGTCGCGACGCTCGTGGAGGGCATCGCCGATGGTTGCCGCCAGTCGGGCGCCGCCCTGCTTGGCGGCGAGACGGCCGAGCATCCAGGGGTGATGGACGCCGACAGCCTCGATGTCGCTGGCTTCGCCGTTGGCATCGTCGAGCGCAGCCGCATGATCGACGGCACCAAGGTGGCGGCTGGCGATCGGGTAATCGGGATCGCCTCATCGGGGTTGCACTCCAATGGTTTCTCACTCGTGCGTCGCGTCGTCGAGCGCGCCGGCGGACTCAAGAATGCACCCGACGACCTACTCGCGCCAACCAAGATCTACGTCGCAGACATCCGCGCATTGCGCGCCGCCGTCGACGTGCACGCACTTGCGCACATCACGGGTGGTGGCATCGAAGGCAATGCGCCGCGGGTCATCCCCGCCGGCTGCGGCATGGTTGTCGACCCGACGGCTTGGCCGCGGCCCAGTGTCGTACAGTGGCTCGCCGACCAGGGCGTCGAAGAAGACGAGCTACGCCGCGTCTTCAACATCGGCATCGGCATGATCGCCGTAGTAGCAGCAACCGACGAGGCTGCCGCGCTGGCCGCGCTCCACGAGCAGGGCACCGACGCATGGGCGATCGGCGAGATCGAGTCGGGCGCTGGCGTCCGCTTCACCGCATGATCCGCGCCGCTTCTGTTGACGACCCACTGCGCATCGCGGTGCTCGCCTCGGGTCGTGGTTCGAATCTCGCAGCCTTGCTCGACGGGCTCGATGAGACTGCGCGGATTGTCGCTGTTGCCTCCAATCGTGCCGACGCGATCGCGCTGGCGCGCGCCAAGGACGTCGAGATCGAGACCGAGGTCTTCGTGCGCGGCGAGGATTGGGCAGAGCGCGACCGACTGATGGGCGACTGGCTTGCAGCCCGCGACGTCGAACTCGTGGTGTTGGCCGGCTTTCTCGAGATCCTGACGCCCGTCTTCGTCGACCGCTTCCTCACGATCAATGTGCACCCATCGCTCCTGCCAGCCTTTCCAGGATTGAAGGCCTGGGAGCAGGCCCTCGCGGCGGGTGCGCCCGAGACGGGGGTCACCGTGCATCTCGTCGATGCCGGACTCGACACGGGGCCGCCAATTGCACAGGAGCCCGTCCCGATTCGACCGGGCGACGACGGTGCCGCGCTGCACGAGCGGATCCAAGCAGTCGAGCATCGCCTGCTGCCCGACGTCGTTCGCCGTCTGGCACGCAACGAAATTCCCACACCGCAGGCGGTGGCACGATGAGTCGCATTCGCCGCGCCCTGATCTCGGTCTCGGATGTGACGGGCCTCGAAGAGCTGGCGTTGGCAATGCACGAGCTCGGTATCGAGATCGTTGCGTCGAGTGGTACCGGTAAGCGCATCGCCGAGGCAGGCGTGCCGTGGCTTGCAGTCGAAGAGGTGACCGGCGCGCCTGAGATGCTCGGTGGGCGAGTCAAAACGCTTCACCCCGGCATCCACGGGGGCATCCTCGCCCGTCGCGACGTCCCCGAAGACTTGGCACGCATCGAGGAGTTCGGCATCAAGGAAATTGGTCTCGTCGTCGTCAACCTCTACCCCTTCCGCGAGACCGTAGCGACACCTGGCATCACCGATGCCGAGGTGATCGAGAAGATCGACGTGGGTGGGCCAGCAATGGTGCGCGCTGCCGCGAAGAACCACCAGGCCGTCGGGGTCGTCACATCACCGAGTCGATATGCAGAAGTGATCGCCGAGCTACGCGAGCACGACGGCGCACTCAGCGACGAGACGCGGCGCCGGCTTGCTGCCGAGGCCTTCACGATGACGGCTGGCTACGACGCTGCGATCTCTGCCTGGTTTATGGGCAACGTCGCGCTGCCTGATGAGATCGTGATCGACCTGCAGCGCGAACGCGAATTGCCGTACGGCGAGAATCCGCACCAAGAGGCCGCGTACTACGTCGATCGCACTGCCTCTCGTCACCTGCTCACTGGCGTCGTCCAGCATGGCGGCAAGGGACTCTCCTACAACAACCTTGCCGACCTCGCGGCCGCGCACGCGATCGCGAACGAGTTCGACGAGCCGGCGTGCGCGATCATCAAGCACCAGAACCCGTGTGGCGTTGCGCTCGGTAGCGATGCAGGCGAGGCCTACGAAAAGGCGCTGGCCGGCGATCCAGTCAGCGCGTTTGGTGGCGTGATCGCTATCAATCGTCCGATCACCGCCGAGCTCGGTGCGCGCCTCGCCGAGCAGTTCCTCGAGGTGGTCATCGCACCGAGCTTCGAGGATGGCGCGCTCGAGGCACTCGCCGTTCGCCCGAACACGCGCCTCTTGGAAGACACCGAGCCGCCGCGTCGTGGCCCACTGCGTCACTACCGCCCCGTGCCCGGCGGCATGTTGGTGCAGGATCCCGATAGCGCCGACGAGCCGCGCGCCGCGATGACCGTGGTCACGAGCGTTGAGCCCGACTCGCGCGAGTGGGCGGACCTCGTGTTCGCCTGGCGCATCGTGCGCCACGTTTCGTCGAACGCGATCGTGATCGCACGCGATGGTGCAACCCTGGGAATTGGCGCCGGCCAGATGAGCCGTGTCGATTCGGTCCGGATCGCGGTGGAGAAGACGCCAGAGGATCGCCGCGCTGGCGCCGTGCTCGCTTCCGATGCGTTCTTCCCGTTCCCCGATGGGGCCGAGCTGGCGTTGCAGGCGGGCATCACCGCGATCATCCAGCCGGGTGGCGCAAAGCGCGACGACGAGGTGACGGCCGCCGTCGATGCGGCTGGTGTGGCGATGCTCCACGTCGGCCGCCGCCACTTCCGCCACTAGCGTGGAGCACCTTTCTCCCGCCGAGGCCTGCACCATCATCGTCTCGCGGCAAGGCTTTGCAACGCGCAATCGGGTGGCGACGGCAGACGAAGTACTGGCGACGATCGGTCGGCTGGGCTGTGTCCAACTCGATTCGGTGATGACCGTCGCGCGAGCGCATCGCCTAACGCTCGCGGCACGCGTCGGCCGAGTGCCGGCGACGACACTCAACGGTCTGCGTCGTAGTGGCTCCATTGCAGAAGTGTGGGCACACGAGGCCAGCCTGATCGACGCGAACGACCTGCCCTACTTTCGAGGCGGCATGCTCAGCGAGCAGCAGCATCGCTGGTGGGGGCCGGTCCTTCAAGAGCATCCGAGGATTGCGAAGGCAGTCTTGCGTCGCATCGAGGCGGAGGGGCCCCTGACGCCGGGCGATTTTGGCGGCGCGGGCACACCGGGGTGGTGGGAGTGGTCGCCTGCCAAGCAGGTCTTCGAGGCGCTCTTCTCGAGTGGACAGTTGGCGGTGCGCGAGCGCAAGAGTTTTGCACGGGTCTACGACCTGCCCGAGCGGCTCTACACCGCGCAGCAGCTTGAACCGGTCGACGAGGCGGCGGCGCTGCGTTGGCGGGTACTGCGCGCTGTCACCGCGCGGGGGATTGTCACGGAGAAGCGACTGAGCGACTACTTCCGCGTCCAGGGTCGCTCCAAGCCACTCGCCGCTCCTATGGCCGAACTCATTGACGAAGGATCGCTCGTCCGCGTGCAGGTAGGTGAGCACGCGGCGCTCGCAGACCCAGCTGCACTGACTCCTCCACACGATCCAACGGCGGCCGTCTTGCTCTGTCCGTTTGACAACCTAATTTGGGATCGTGACGAGACGGAGCGCCTGTTCGGCTTTCGACACCGTCTCGAGATCTACGTGCCGAAGCAAAAGCGCCAGTACGGCTACTACGTGCTGCCCTTACTCGTCGGCTCGCGCCTCGTCGGCCGCGCCGATGTCAAAGCCGATCGCAAGGCAGGCGCGTTGCGCATCCTCGCGATGAACTGGGATGGCCGGCCGGCACCGCGAGCGCTAGACCGTGCCGCCACCCGCCTCGCCTGGACTCTGGGTCTGCCTTCCGTCACATGCGCGTGACGATTACGTATTCGTCACGCTGAGTCGCTCACAGGTCCCGCGAGGGGTGGTTTCATGATCTGGCACACAGGCGGACATTTTGGGCCCGGGCCCAAAATGTCCGCCTGCATTCAACGACTGGTTTGGCTGTCACCTAGAGTTGCCAGATGAGTGGCAGCATCCGACTCTCGTTCGAGGCCTCGCCCGCCGCTCTGCGGCTGGCAGATGTCACTACAGTCCAGTTCGCTACGAATGCGGGCTTGGCGATCGACGATGCCGAGCGTGTGCAGCGTGCCGTGCAGATCTTCGTGGCCTTCTCTGTCCATCATTCGTACAAGGACGTGACGGGTGGCGAGATCGAGTTGAGACTCGACCTCGAGCCCAATGGCGTCAAGGTCGCAGTGCAGGATTGGGGACGACCATGGCGTCGAGGGGGAGGATCGTTTGGTCCCCTGCCATCCGAGCTGGCCGAGGCGGCGGAACTTGATCCGGATGCGCATTTAGACAATCTGGCGGACGAAGGGAAACTGCTCACACTTCAGATTCCGTGCACCCACGACGCCAACGCCAGGCTTGCCACAGCCCCGACCAAACCAGCGCGTACGCCGAAGCAACTCGATCATCACAGCGAGAACGAAGTCGAGATTAGACTCGCCACACCGGAGGATGCCGATGCTATCTGCGGACTCCTGTACGACAACTACGGCCTGGACTATGTGCACGCCGAGTTCTATCGGCCAGTGATCATCGCGATTGGCATTGAGCGAGGTATTCTCGCCAGCACTGTCGCGTATGCGGGTGACGAGTTAGCCGGTCATATCGCGCTGTTTGGATCTGGTCCAATGAGCACGATGGGATCCGGTGAGGCTCCCGAGATGGCAGCAGCCTTGATCGCGGAGGAGTGGCGCGGGCTCTGGCTCTACAACCGTCTGCACGACTTCGCAGTCGCGAATGCGCGCAGCCTTGGCGTGTCGGCGGTCTTTGGGCAGTCGACAACGGCGCATGTTGTGAGCCAGCGACTGGGAGTTGGGTCTGGGTACCAGTTCACGGCGGTGATGATCGGAGGTGCGCCGCCCACGATGGCAAAAGGTCAGATCAAGCGTGGCACGCAGGCTTCGGCGCGTGGTGGCTTGGCCTATGCGGTGCTGCCACTCGCTGCCGCGCCAGTGCTCACGGCAACACTGCCCGAGCAGTACGCGGCGGTGTTGCGGCGGATAGCAGAAGAGGCCGGTTATGCGATCGTCGCACCTGACGGAGCCGACCCCGCCGGCGTCGAGGACGCTCCGATCTACTGGAAACAAGCGGGCAGCGAGTTTGTCTACGTCTCCGGTCAGCATGACTTGCGGGCCGTCGAGCGCGAATTTTGGGCTGAGGATGCACGTCGGGCCGAGACGCTTTACGTTGATCTTGATCTCACCTTCGACTGCTCCGATGCGATCGAGATGCTGCGCGACCGCGGCTTCTACCTGAGCGGCCTGATTCCAGCGGGTCGCGATGGTCGCGACTGGCTTCGCATGCAGCGTCCGCAGGCCGCTGCAGACATCGATGGCATTCGGCTTCTGCCCGAGGCGCGCTGGCTGCTCGATGAGGTCCTCGCCGACCGCGCGAGCGTTACCTGAGGCACTCCACGCTGGGGGTCTTTCATTCGTCGTCTGCATTGCGTCACACCCATGTGACGAATACGTATTCGTCACGCTGAGTCACTCACAGGTCTCGCGAGGGGCGGTTTCACAATCTGGGTCGCAGGCGGACATGATGGGCCCGGGCCCAACATGTCCGCCTGCTCAGTACCATGTCGCGCATGCTTGGTCGTGCGACGCTCACCATTCCCGCCTCGCCGTCGACGGCGATCATTGCCGAAGCCGTCGCGACGAGCTTTGCGCACGAGGCTGGTATCCCCACCGAAGGTGTCGAGCGACTCCAGCGTGCGATTCGTTGCCTCGTCAGCTTCAGTATCGAACAGTCGTATGGAGGGGACAGTGGTGGCGACGTTGAGATCAGTCTCGAGCTCGACACCGACGGGATCGTGGTCGACGTGCACGACTGGGGCAAGCCCTTTCGGCGTGCTGGTGGTCCAGACGGTCCACTCCCGGCCGGGCTTGAAGATGCGGAGGTCGTCGGCGAGAACGTGCGGCTGATCAACCTCGCCAACGAAGGCAAACGGCTCACGCTCCACATTGCAACTGAGCACGCGATCGTCCTGTCCCCTGTCATCGATGGTGCGGCCGACGCCGAGCGTGCATCGCGATCGGAGTCTGCAGAAGGCATCGAAATTCGCGATGCGACAATCGCTGATGCTGAGGCGATCTCGCAATTGATGTACCGCGGCTATGGCCTTGGCTACGTCCACGCCGACTTTTACCGTCCCGTTTGGGTTGAAGCAGCGATGAACGACGGACACGTCTCGAGCACCGTCGCGTATGCGGGTGACGAGCTGATTGGGCATCACGCCCTGTTGATCTCGGGTCCGCGCGAGGCCGCCGAGTCTGGCGTGGCGGTCGTCGCTCGCGAGTGGCGTGGCCTCGGACTCTTCGACCAGATGTTTGAGTGCACGGTCGCGCGCGCCAAAGCGCTGGGGATTCCCGCCATGTTTGGCCAGGCCACCACAGCCCACATCTACAGCCAGCGCTCGGAGTTCAAGTCGGGGTACAAGCCGACTGCACTGATGATCGGTGCTGCGCCTGCCGCGATGGCGCAGGCTCAAGGCAGCGATGGTGGGGAGCCCGTGGGGCGTGGGGCGCTGCTCAATTCTGTGCTGCCGTTGGCGGCAACACCTCGAATGCATGTCGCCTTGCCCGCGCTTTACGCAGACGTGCTGCAGCGCATCGCCGACAACGCTGGCCTTGAGGTTGTTGAACCGCAGGGTGCGGTGCCGCTCGAATTGAGTGAGGAAATCGTCTTCTTCAAAGAAGGCCTGTCGGCGAATCTGTTCGTGTCGGGCGGAGCCGACCCGCACCGCCTCGAGCGCATGCTCTGGTCGGACGACGGGCGACGTGCCGAGACGCTCTACGCCGATCTCGACCTCACCTGCGATTGCGAAGCGGCTCTCGACACCTTGCGCTCGCAGGGCTTCTATCTATCTGGATTGGTCCACGCGGGCCGCGACGGCCGTGACTGGTTGCGGCTGCAGCGTCCACAGGCGCAGGCCGATCTCGAGCAACTCCACGTCGAGGGCGATTTCGCCGCCTGGTTGCTTGACGCAGTGCTGGCCGATCGCGCCAGCGTCAACTCGGACTAGGCGAGGAAACGCTTGATCTCTGCGGCGGCGGCCTCGGGCGCCTCCCAGTAGATCATGTGCGCCGAGTCGAGACCGACGACCTCGAGCTTGTCGCCAAGCGCGGCGCCAAGCGGTGCCAGCAGCGTGTCGTCTTGGACGTAGTTGTCGTTGAGTGCGCGCAGGATCAGGATCGGGCGCGGCTCCTCGGGAATGGGTGCTGCGTGTGCCATCTCGCTCCACGCCGTCACGGCGGCGGCGGGTAGGAAGCGTGCGCGGTAGCGTCCGTCGTCGCAGAGCTCGACGTGTTCGGCGATCTCCGCGGGCACGAAGTGGCGCCCATGAGGCGCAACGCTGGCTTCGCGTTCGGCAAGAGCCTGCTCGATTGACTCCCAACCCTGAAAGGCGATCGTGTCCCGTGCGCGATCAGCGCAGTAGTCGGCGGGCAACGCGATCGCCGGGTCGAGTAGCACGGCGCGTCGCACGAGCTCGGGCGCGAGCGTCACGAGCGACAGTGCCAGCAGACCTCCGAATGAGTGGCCCATTACATCGACCGGCTCTTCAACGCCCTCCGCGTCCAGCGTCTCGAGCAGGTCGTCCAGATGCGTGATGACATCCCACGGTGGCGCCCAACCAGAACGCCCGTGGCCGCGCAGATCCACCGAGAGCACGTGGCGATCAGGAGCAGCCAGCTTGACGAACTCCTGATAGCGCAGGCCGTGGCTGGTGACACCATGGATCGCGAGCAGCGGTTCGCCGTGCGAATCGCCGAGGTGATGAACGTTCAGGCGCACGTCGGAACCCTAGCGGGCTGGAGGCGGAAACTCGGGGAGCGCAGAGTGCGCAAGGAGTTTTGCTTTTGCCGGTGTGATGCCGAGGAGGGGCAACACGATCTCGACGACTTGGTCGCCTTCTACTGGGGTGGCTTCGCCGACGAGCTGACGGGCGCCCTCTGCTGCCACGGCACTGACAACGCTCTGGCAGCGGAGCTCGAGGTGGTCGCCACTGATGACGCCGGCGGCCGCGAGTGCACGAGCGTTGGCGATGAATGTTGCGCCGAACTCCCTAGGATCGAAGTATCCAGCTTCGCGTCCGCGGCCAATCACCATGGCGAGCGTCGGGTGGGTTGTACTGATCCGGTGGGCAAGGCGTAGGCCGAGAACGAGTTGCTCGAGCGGATCAGTGAGCTGGCTGAGCACCTCAAACTGCCAGGCCTCCCACTTTTGCCGTGCATCCAACATGGCAGCCTTGATCAGGCCGTCTTTCGAGCCAAAGTGCTTGTAGAGCGTGGCGACCGCGACATCGGTGTGGAGGGCGAACTGCTCGATCGTGGCGTTCGGGCCGCTCGTCGCGATGACCTCTTCGGCAGCACGCAGATAGCGGGCGCGTGCGCGAAGCATGTACGCGTCTTTTCGTCCGGGCGTGGGTGTCGTCATGGTGCTGTGTCTTTTCTCGCGGATTGCGGAATCGGAAATATTGATGAACATTATTACATTCCCCAATATTATAATCAACCTTACATGTGTATCGCTCAGGATTACGCACTGAGACCATTGCGACGCTCAAGAGTCATGGGTGAGAGGCACGCTGGAGCACAAGACGCTCCATCTGACCGGTCAAGCCCTGTGCGACCGCTACCCTACTGGTGTGGCTGATGGTCATCTCGGAGTGGGAGGGCGCCTGGCGGCTGGTCCGTCGGACGAGCTCGTGCGCGCTGGCTATGGCACGGAGGCGGCTGCAGGTCCTGCGTTGGCCGATGCGCTCTCGCGCTCGGACCTTGCTCACGCGATTGCGCTGATCGAGGGCGGCGGTCTTGATGCGGAGCGTGGTGCCGAGCTGTTGCGCGGCCTGCTCGAGCTGGACGCGATCGCGCCGCACGACTTTCCTTGGGATCCCGCCGTGGGCGATGCCTTCCAGAATCGCGAGAAGGAACTGACGGCCCGTGTCGGTTCGAGTGCCGCGGGCTGGCTGAGTGCCGGGCGTCCGCGTCGTGAGCCGTTTCGCGTGGCGCTGCGCCTCGTCACGGCCGAGGGTCTGGCCCGCTCGGCTGCCGCCTTTAGTGACATGAGCGCCGCGCTTGCCGCACAGGCGAAGCCGCTGGCTGGCTCGCTCGCTGCCGACTACACCTATCTCCAGCCCGCCCAGCCGACAACGGTCGGGCATCTGTTGCTGACGTGGGCCTATCCGGTGCTGCGCAGCGCCGAGCGCTACCGCCGCGTGCAGGGCGATTTCGCCGGCAGCGTCGCAGGTGTGGGTGGGAGCGCCGGTTCGCGCTGGCCGATCAACCGCGAGCGTCTCGCCGACTTGCTCGGCCACGCACGGGTTGAGGTTCACGCCAAGGACGCGATGTGGCAATCCGACCCATATCTCGAGGTGCTCAGTGGCTTCGCGATCGGGGCGACGTCGATCAGCCAGTTTGCGCAGGATCTTGAGATCTGGTGCAGCCAGGAGTTTGGCTGGGTCGAGCTCGATGACACGCACAGCCGAGTCTCTGCCCTGATGCCGCAGAAGAAGAATCCGTACGCGCTTGCCGTGCTGCGCACGTGGGCCGGGCAGGCAACGGGCGATCTCACCGCCGCGTTGACGACGATGCACACGGGCGCCGCACGCACCGATCACTTTCACCTGCTCAATGGCCTGATTCCCCGTTCCCTCGCGGAGGCCGAACGCAGCGCGCAGCTGGCCGCCGCTGTTGCTGCAGGCATGGCGATCAATACGGCGCGAATGGAGCAGAGTGCGCGCGACGCGTTTGTCACGGCCGCCGATGTTGCCGACATGCTGGCGCAGACAACGTCGCTCGACTATCGCTCGGCCCACCACGTGATCGGCAGGGTCGTGCGCGACCAGGTCGAGCATGGGGGAGAGATCGACGCCGCGCGCATTGCCGCTGCGGCCAATGAGGTCGCTGGTGCCGAGATTGTGGTTGATGAGGCCGAGCTCGCCGCCGCGCTCGACCCCGCTGCGTGCGCGGCACTGCGTCCGCAGACTGGCTCGTCCGACGCCGACCAGGTGCGCGCGATGTGCGACGACGTCGCTGCTCGTAGTGCCGAGGTTCGTCGCTGGGCCGAGGAGGCCATCGCGGCCGACGCGAAGGCTGCTGAGGCGCTCCGCGCCAAGGCGAGAGAGCTGGCTGGAGCATGACGACCCGATCGACTACGGTGACCGCATGAGCGCGCCGCTGGTGGGAATCATCATGGGTTCGAAGTCCGACTGGGAGACGATGCGGCATGCCGCCGAGACCCTCGAGGCGCTCGGTGTGCCCTGCGAGACTGAGGTCGTTTCGGCTCACCGCACGCCCGACAAGCTGTTTGCCTACGCAGAGGCCGCTGAGGGTCGCGGTATCGAAGTGATTATCGCTGGCGCTGGCGGTGCCGCGCACCTGCCCGGCATGTGTGCGGCGAAGACGGCTTTACCGGTGCTCGGAGTGCCAGTTGAGTCGAAGGCACTGAAGGGCCTTGACTCCCTGCTCTCGATTGCGCAAATGCCGGCCGGAATCCCCGTTGGCACCCTCGCGATCGGTCGACCCGGCGCGATCAACGCGGGTCTGCTCGCTGCCTCGATCGTTGGTCGTGGGCGGCCCGAGATCATGACTGCCGTGCACGCGTGGCGTGACAAGCAGACTGCAGACGTACTCGCGTTCCCAGATCCTTCCGTCGACGCTTGATGCGCCTCGCGATTCTTGGCGGAGGCCAACTGGCCTGGATGCTTGCGCTGGCGGCCAAACCGCTCGGCGTATCGGTCGCTGTGCTCGATCCGTCGCCCGAGGCCGGGGCGGGTCGCGTGGCCGACCATGTTGTTGCTGCCTACGACGATCCAGCGGGGCTGGACGAGGTCAGCGCGGGGGCCGACGTAGTCACGTACGAGTTTGAGAACGTGCCCACCGCAGCGTTGACGCGCCTTGTCGAGCACGGCGTTCCGGTGTTGCCATCGCCGCGCTCGTTGGCCGTCACCCAGGACCGACTCAGTGAGAAGCGTTTGCTCGCCGAACTCGGCATCGCTGTCGCCCCGCATGCGGCGATTGATGACCCCGTGGATGTCGAAACCGCGCTGGCACAGGTCGGGGCTCCTGGGATTCTCAAGACGCGGCGCCTGGGCTATGACGGCAAGGGGCAGGTGCGTGTGCGGACGGCAGACGAGCTCGCACCAGCCGTCGCCGAATTGGGCGGATCCGACCTGATCTACGAGGGGCTCGTCGAGTTTTCACGCGAGCTGTCGGTGGTCGTCGCGCGTGGTACCGATGGATCGATCGAGGTCTATGCGCCGGTTGAGAACGAGCATCGCGACGGCATCTTGGCCCTCACATTGGCACCTGCGCCGAACCTCGCGCCAGAGCTCATCGAGTCTGCCCAGGCGGCTGCAATTGCGGTTGCCGAGTCGCTCGACCACGTCGGCGTGCTCTGCGTCGAATTGTTCGAGACCGCAGCGGGCATCGTGGCGAACGAGATCGCCCCGCGCGTCCACAACTCGGGTCACTGGTCGATCGAGGGTGCCGAGACGAGCCAGTTCGAGAACCACGTGCGGGCGGTGCTGGGTATGCCGCTGGGTGACGCCTCCGTGCGTGGTGTCTCGGCGATGGTCAACCTCGTTGGTGGCGTACCGCCGGTTGCTCAGCTGGAGGCGATCGCTGGTGCAACCGTGCACCTGTACGGCAAGGAGCCGCGCAAGGGTCGTAAGCTCGGGCACGTCACGATCGTCGCCGAGAGTGCAGCATTGCTGGCGTCGCCGCTCGAGCAGGCACGCGCGTTGGCCGACGCCGCCTGGGACGCCTAGGCCCAGAAACGCAAAAGGCCCCGACTCCCCAAGGGGAGCCAGGGCCGCTCGCGTGTGGCCTAGATCAGACCGAGTTCCTTGACGGCGTCGTACTCCTCGCGGAGCTCGGCGACCGATGCGTCGATGCGCGGCTTGCTGAAGGCGTCGAGCTCGAGGCCTTCGACGATCTCCCACTTGCCGTTCTTGCAGATGGTCGGCATGCCGCAGATGATGCCCTTCTCGATGCCGTACTGGCCGTCGACGGCAACACCCATCGAGACCCAGTCGCCCTCAGGCGTGCCGAGGACCCAGTCATGGATGTGGTCGATGGCGGCATTGGCAGCCGAGGCGGCCGACGAGGCGCCGCGCGCCTCGATGATCGCCGCGCCGCGCTTCTGCACGGTTGGGATGAACGTATCGGCGACCCATGGCTCGTCGTTGATCGTGTCCCAAGCGTTTGCGCTGCCAACCTTGGCGTGCACGACGTCGGGGTACTGCGTGGCCGAGTGGTTGCCCCAGATGGTCATCTGCGTGACGTCCGAGACGGTCGTGCCGGTCTTCTGAGCAACCTGCGTCTTGGCGCGGTTATGGTCGAGGCGCATCATCGCGGTAAAGCGATCGCGTGGCACGTCAGGCGCCGAGCTCATCGCGATCAACGCGTTCGTGTTGGCCGGGTTGCCCACCACGAGGATCTTGATGTCGTCCGCAGCGTGGTCGTTGATGGCCTTGCCCTGGACGGTAAAGATCGCGCCGTTAGCCTCGAGCAGGTCACCGCGCTCCATGCCCTTCGTGCGGGGGCGGGCACCGACGAGCATGCCGATGTTGGCACCGTCGAAGGCCACGTTGGGGTCGTCGGTGCAGACCACGTTGGCGAGGGCCGGGAAGGCGCAGTCGTCGAGCTCCATGGCGACGCCGTCAAGCGCACCGCGGGCCTGAGGAACCTCGAGCAGACGCAACTCGACCTTCGTGTCGGGGCCGAGCAGCTGGCCGCTGGCGATGCGATAGACGAGGGCATAGCCGATTTGGCCGGCTGCGCCAGTGACGACGACTTTTACGGGGCTGGACATAAGATCCTCCGGGAAGAGTTCAGTGCCCTAATCGTGCCAACAACGTGGGATTTCGGCGGCACGACCAACCCCGATCTGGGGCTTGGCCCTCAAAATCGATGTTTCCGAGGCTAGGCGCTGACGGCAGCGTGCACCGCGGCGGCACACTTGCGGCCGTCGGCGATCGCTGTCACGACGAGATCTGCACCACGGACGGCATCGCCGCAGGCGTAGACACCGGGAGTCTCGGTCTCGAACGAGGCATCGACGTGGACGGTGCCTCGGTCGCCGACAGCTGGCACCAGACTGCGCGTAGACGTCGTCTTCTTCGGTGCCCGAAAAGCCAATTGCGAGCAGCACGAGGTCGACCTCGAGCACGACGTCTCCGTCCGGCACGAGTTCGGCTTTGCGGACGCCTGTCTCGGCATAGCCCGGGAAGTCCACGCGGTGGCCAACGAGGCGTTTTAGCGTGTCCCTGCTCGCCTTCGAGTCGATCGGTGACGAACTGCCATTCGCGCACGCCACCCTCTTGGTGTGCCGCGTAGGTGCGCATCACGACGGGCCATTCCGGCCAGGTCCTCTGCGGGTTGCGCTCGCTTGGTGGCGTTGGGCCGTGGGCGATCTCGTGGACCTCGATCGCGCCTTCGCGCAACGCATTGCCGAGGCAGTCAGAGCTAGTGTCGCCGCCGCCAAGGATGGCAACTCGCTTACCCTTGGCCGAAATCTCCGGCCCCTCGATCGGGAGGCCTGCGACGCGACGATTCTGCTGTGTCAGATAGGGCATCGCGAATTCGACACCCGCAAGCTCGCGACCTGGGAGCACGAGGTCACGGTGGCGCTGAGCGCCCGTCGCGAGCACGATCGCGTCAACGCCCTCGCGCAGCTCGTCATACGAAAGGTCGCCACCAACATCGATGCCCGTCGCAAACTCGATCCCTTCAGCCTCCAGCTGCTGCGAGGCGGCGATCGATCATCTGCTTCTCTAACTTGAAGTCGGGAATGCCGTAGCGCAGGAGCCCGCCAAGCTGGTCGGCACGCTCGAAGACCGTGACGCTATGACCTTCGCGGACGAGCTGCTGAGCGCAGGCGAGGCCAGCCGGGTCCCGAACCAACGACGGCGATCCGCTTTGCCCGTCGAGCGTGGCGCTCGCTGGGGAAGCACCCAGCCCTCAGCGAAGGCACGATCGATGATTGACATTTCGATCTTGCTTGATCGTGACCGGCTGCTCCTCGAGCGCCAAGACACACGCCTCCTCGCAGGGGGCGGGGCAGATCGCACCGGTAAATTCGGGGAAGTTGTTCGTCGCGTGCAGACGATCGATCGCGTCCTTAAAGTGGTCTCGCTCGACGAGGTCGTTCCATTCAGGAATCAGGTTGCCGAGTGGGCAGCCCGTGTGGCAGAAGGGGACGCCGCAATCCATACAGCGGCGGGCCTGCTCGCGAACGATTTCGGTGTCTGCCTCTGGTGCGACGGCGGCATAGTCTTGTAGCCGCACGTCGACGGGGCGATACGGCGCAACGTGCCGTTGAATCGTAAGAAAACCTTTGGGGTCAGTCACCAGCGATCGCCGCCTCTATGTCCTTCGCGGCGCGCTCGGCGAGCACGCGCGCGTAATCGTCTGGCATCACCTTGATGAAGCGCTTCAGCGCGTTCGTCCAGTCGGCGAGGAGCGCGGCCGCGACGGGACTATCGGTGCGGGCAACGTGCTCCTCGAGCAGGCTCTTGAGCAGCTCGCGGTCCTCGGCGCTCTCGACCGGGTCGAGTGACACGCTGGCCGGGTTGATGCGCTCGTTAAGACGCCCGTCGTCATCGAGGACGAAGGCAATGCCACCCGACATGCCGGCGGCAAAGTTGCGGCCCGTCGGTCCGAGGATCACGGCCACGCCACCTGTCATGTACTCACACCCGTGGTCGCCGACACCCTCGACGACGGCTGTTGCGCCGGAGTTGCGGACACAGAAACGTTCGCCGGCACGACCCCGCAGGAACGCCGAACCAGAGGTCGCTCCGTACAGCGCAACGTTGCCGATGTAGGAGGAGGTGGCGACGTCGTAGCCGGCGTCGGCGGCTGCGCGGACGGCGATTACTCCGCCCGAGAGTCCCTTGCCAACGTAGTCGTTGACGGGGCCCGTCAGCGAGATCTCCATGCCGTTAAAGGCAAAGGCGCCGAACGACTGGCCGCCATGACCGGTCAGGCGCAGCTGGATCGTGCCGGCTGGGAGCCCATCCGGACCAACGCGGCGCACGATCTCACCGGCCAGCATCGCTCCAAACGTGCGGTCGATGTTGCGGACCTCGCGTTCGATCACGACGTGCTTGCCCTTGGCAAGCGCCGGCTCGGCCTCGGCGATGACGCCAATGTCGATCTTGCTCGCGAGCATGTGGTCCTGTGCACGGCTGCGAATCGGCGCAGGGTCGCCCGGGAGGCGGGGGTGCGCGAGGATCGGCGAGAGATCGAGGTTCTCCAGCCAGACTGGGTCGGTCGGTGCGCTCGCGCAGGAGGTCGCGGCGACCAATCAGCTCGTCGACCGTGCGGATACCGACCTCGGCCATCAGCTCGCGCAGGTGCTCGGCGACGAACAGGAAGTAGCGGACGATTTCGTCGGGAGTGCCACGGAAGCGCTCGCGCAAGACCGGGTCCTGCGTGGCGATGCCAACCGGGCACGTGTTGAGATGGCAGACGCGCATCATGATGCAGCCCGCGGCGATTAGCGGTGCCGTCGAGAAGCCGAATTCTTCGGCCCCGAGCAGCGCGCCGACCATCACGTCGCGACCGGTGCGGAGACCACCATCGACCTGCAGCGTCACCTGTGCGCGCAGGTCGTTCATCACGAGCACCTCGTGCGCCTCGGCAAGGCCCATCTCCCACGGCAGGCCTGCGTACTTCAGCGACGAAAGCGGTGAGGCTCCCGTGCCGCCGTCGTGGCCGGAGATGACAATGTGTTCGGCCTTCGCCTTTGCGACGCCAGCGGCGACGGTGCCGACACCAGCCTCGGCGACCAGCTTGACCGAGATGTCGGCCTGTGGATTGACGCATTTGAGGTCGTGGATCAGCTGTGCGAGGTCCTCGATCGAGTAGATGTCGTGGTGCGGGGGCGGGCTAATCAAGCCCACGCCGGGCGTCGAGTGGCGAACCTTTGCGATGTAGTCATCGACCTTATGGCCCGGCAACTGTCCACCCTCGCCGGGCTTTGCGCCTTGGGCCATTTTGATCTGGACCTGGTCGGCATCGACGAGGTACGGCGTCGTCACACCAAAGCGGCCCGACGCGACCTGCTTGATTGCCGAGCGCCGCAAATCGCCATTGGCGTCGGGGGTGGAGCGCACTGCGTCCTCGCCGCCCTCGCCCGTATTGGACCTGCCGCCGAGGCGGTTCATGGCGATTGCCAACGTCTCGTGTGCCTCGCGCGAGATCGAGCCGAGGCTCATCGCGCCGGTCGCAAAACGACGCACGATCTCGCTCGAGGGCTCGACCTCGTCGAGTGGCACGGGCGGACCAGCTGGCACGATCTCGAAGATATCGCGGAGGGCGATGGCGCGATCTGTGCCGGCGTCGATCTGCTCGGCGAACGCACGGTAGGTCTCGTACGACTCGTCGCGGACGGCGCGCTGCAGCGCGACGATCGAGTCGGGGCGCCACGCGTGGCGCTCGCCATCGATGCGGAATTGATACTCGCCGCCGGCTTCGAGGAGGTCGTCGGGCAGTGCGGATTGGACGTCGAGTTCGTAACGCTCGCGAATTTCATCGGCGATGTCGCCCAGCTCAAGCCCGCCGACGCGCGAGATCGTGCCGGGGAAGTAGCGGTCGATCAGCTCGCGTCCAAGGCCAACGGCCTCGAAGATCTGTGCGCCACGATACGACTGGATCGTCGAGATGCCCATCTTCGAGCAGATCTTCAGGAGCCCCTTGCCAAGCGCTTGGATGTAGCGCTTGCGGGCCTCGCCGAGATCGAGGTCGCCGAGCTCGCCTGTCTGGTGCAGTTCGCGGAGTGACTCGAGTGCCAGGTAGGGGTTGACGGCCGCCGCGCCATAGCCAATCAGCAGCGCCATGTGCATCGTTTCGCGTGGCTCGCCCGACTCGACAACAAGACCACACATCGTGCGCGCGCCTTGGCGGACGAGATGCGAGTGGACGGCGGCGATCGCGAGCAGCGGTGGGATTGGTGCGAGCGTCGTGTCGGCACCGCGGTCGGAAAGGATCACGATTGTGGTGCCGCCCCAGACCAGTTGCGAGGCCTCACGGCAGATCAGGTCGAGTGCGCGGGCGAGCCCGGCCTCGCCCTCCGCGAGCGGGTAGAGCGTGGAGATCGTGGCGGCCCGGAAGCCTTCGCGGCGCAGCGCTCGTAACTTCTCCAACTCGCCGTTCGTCAGGATCGGGCTCAATGTCGTGACACGACGGCAGTGCTCTGGTGTCTCGTCGAGCAGGTTGCCGATTGCACCGACACCGACGCGTAGGCTCATCACAAGGCGCTCGCGCTCCGAGTCGATCGGCGGGTTTGTGACCTGAGCGAACTGCTGCTTGAAGTAGCTCGGCAGCAGACGATTGCGATGTGTGAGGGCAGCCAGTGGCGTGTCGTCACCCATCGAGCCGATCGGCTCACCGCCCGTCAGCGCCATCGGTGCCAGCAGCAGCGAGAGGTCTTCGCGGGTGTAGCCGAAGATGCGTTGGAGCGTCGGGAGCGCCCCCTCGTCAACTGCGATGCCCTGTTGCGGACGCAGGTCGTCGAGGTGCAACTTGTACTGATCGAGCCATTGGCGATACGGGCGTTGGCGCGAGAGGATGCGCTTGATCTCGTGGTCTTTGATCACGCGGCCTGAGGCGGTGTCGAACATCAGCATCCGACCTGGCTCGAGGCGGCCGGTCTCGACAATCTCGGACTGGGGGATGTCGAGCACGCCAATCTCGGAGGCGAGGATGCAGATGCCGTCTTTGGTGCGCAGCCAACGGCCGGGGCGAAGTCCGTTGCGGTCGAGCGTCGCGACGACCTTGTCGCCGTCGGTCGCAATCACGGCTGCCGGGCCGTCCCAGGGTTCCATCAGCGTCGTGTGATACTCGTAGAACGCGCGGATGTCATCGTCCATCTCGAGCGTGGTGTCGCTCCAGGCGGGTGGGATCAGCATGGCGAGCGAGTGCTCCAACGATCGTCCGGCTTGGACGAGTAGTTCGAGTGCGGCATCGAGCTTGGCCGAGTCCGACCAGCCTTCTTCGGTGATGGGGTAGAGCTTCTGGAGGTCACCACCAAAGAGTTTGCTGTGCATCTGTGGCTCGCGTGCTGCCATCCAGTTGCTGTTGCCGCGGACGGTGTTGATCTCGCCGTTGTGGGCGATCATGTGGAACGGATGCGCGAGGTCCCACGTGCCCATCGTGTTGGTGGAGAAGCGCGAGTGGACGAGTGCCAGTGCCGATTCGACGTCGCGGTCGGTAAGGTCGGGGTAGTACGCAGTCACCTGTGTTGCTCGGAGCAGGCCCTTGTAGACGATCGTCTTTGTCGAGAGGCTGACGATCGCAAAGGTGTTCTGTATGACGCTTGCCTGAACGGTCTTCTCGATCCGACGCCGGATCACGTAGAGCTTCCGTTCGAAGGCGTCTTGCTTGCCGTGGCGGCGCTCGACGATTAGCTGGCGAATGACGGGTGCAGACGAGCGTGCGACTGGCCCGATCGCAGTGTTGTCGACGGGCACGTTGCGCCAACCCACTGCGCGGTGGCCCTCTTCGGCGACGATGCGCACGGCGATCTCTTCGCAGCGGAGGCGCAGCGCCGGGTCTTCGGGGAGGAAGACCATGCCAATCCCGTAGTCACCGGCGGGGGGCAGGTCGATGCCGTCTTCGGCGGCGACGCGTGCGAGAAAGCGGTGCGGCATTTGGAGCAAGATGCCCGCACCGTCACCCGTTTCCGGATCGGAGCCCGTGGCGCCGCGATGATCGAGCCGCTCGAGTACTTCGAGCGCCTGTTCGACGACGCTGTGCGATGCGACGCCGTCGAGCTGCACGACCGTGCCAAGCCCACAGGCGTCGTGCTCAAACTGGCGATCATAGAGACCGCCGATGTGTTCGCCTGCCTGCATACCCGCCAGTCTACGTGATCTTCGACGCAGATGGTTCGAGCCATATGTTGTGACTGAATCAAATGGTTCAGCCATCAAGCACGCGACATTCTGGGCCCGGGCCCAGAATGTCGCCTCACGGACATTTTGGGCCCGGGCCCATGGTGTCCGGCGCCGGAGGTGAGAGTTTGGCTTAGGTATCGGAGACGGAGTCGACTCGGTTACATCAAAACCGCAGAGTAGAGCCAAATTGAGAGGCGGACATTTTGGACCCAGGCCATCGCGCAGAAGAAGGTACGATTACGACATGAGCGTCACCGAAGACCGCGAAATCGTTGCTGCGCGCGACCTACTCGCGCGGTATGCAGACACGTACGCCGTTCCGAAAGATGCGCCGATCCCTGTCGACGAGATTGCTGAGTCGTACCTCGGACTGCTCGTTCAGACCGCGCCACTTGAAACAGGTGTGTCGGGGATGTTGCTGTTGCGCGAGCGAGAGATTCGTGTCAATGCGGTGGAGTGCGAAAAGTGGCCCGTTCGCCGGCGCTTCACGATCGCCCACGAGATTGGTCATTGGGAACTCCACGCCAACGAGGTGACGACGAACTTCATCTGTCGACTCGGCGACATCACGAGCGACGAGAAGCAGAACAAGAAAAAGTCGCCCGACTATCTCCGCGAGCGCGAGGCGAACCGGTTCGCCGCCGAACTGCTTATGCCCGAGGAACGAATTCACGCGGACGTAGATCAACATGGTGCCGATGTCGTCAAAGCAGCCGAGCGCTTCGACGTGTCGCCCTTGGCGATGGCCTGGCGCCTCTACAACTACAAGTACATCAGCAAGCTGCCACGACCGACCGATTACGTCGGTACGGCCTAGGGCGCCGCGGCGCTAGACGCCGAACAGCTCGTCGACACGACGTTCGTCGACCGTCGGCTCGGCTGGGGGCGCCATCATCGCGTCCATCAGCACCATGCCGTCGACATCGTCGAAGCCATCGCGCATAAATGACACGTCTGGACTGAGTGGCCCAATCGGGTTGAGGCGCGTGGCATCGAGCACGGCACGCATGCCGCCCAAGATGTCGCCGAGCGCGTCAACGACCGCCATCGAAATGCGGCGCGGGTCGAGTTGTCCCGTCTCAATCTCGTGATAGCGCTCGCGCACCCGCTCCTCGCCATCGGGTGACACGATGCCAAGGTGCTTTGCCAAGGCCGCGACGAGGGCTGGGCGCTTGAGGCCCTGCGCGTGTCGCGCATCCGTCAGGATCTCGGGCCACGAACGGGCGTCGAACGCGGGTGTCATGGCCAGCGCCTCAATCGCCTCGCTGCTCGGTGACGAAGGGCCACGGAGTGTCAGCGAGAGCTCGACCATCTCGACGAGCTCTAAACGATCGCTGCCCGCGCTGTCCAATAACCGGTCAACATCAGCCGATCGGCCCTCGTCGAACGCCACCAGCGTCTCGGCCAGCAGGTTGCCGAGCTGAATCTCGCGTTCGTCCATTACGAACCCCATTCTTGCTGGTCGGCCGCCTCGCGCATGCGTTTCAGCGCGCGCCAACGAATTTGGTGCAGGTTATTTGGCTCAATCTCGAGCTCGGCCGCAACCTCAGAATCGGTCACATCAGCCAATTCGCGCTCGATAATCAGACGCTCGCGATCGCTCAAGACAGACATCAGTTGGTCGATTTCTGCGCGGTCCAAGATCGTCGAGAGCGTGCGATCCGTGTGAGGCTGACGGTAGTCCTCGATCTCCTCGACCGTGACGGGCTGGCTCGCCTCGTGCCGCTGCACATCGCCATAGGCGTACGACGCCATCTGATTGAGCAGGCCAATCATGTTGCGCGGCTCGTCCTGTCGGAAGTACACCCACTTGATAAAGCGCAACTGGAGATGACCCAGTACCTCTTCCGCCTCATCGCCACGCGCACGCTTACGCGAAATCGCCCGGGCCTGCTTCTCGTAACGCAGCCAGAGCTCGGCAGCGTGGTTCTGCGCCGTCCGGAGGTCGCCCGCTGTGTGCGCCACGCGCGCACGACGAACAAGGTCGGCGTCGTAGACAGAGGGATCAGCCATGCGTGCGCATCTTGCCGTGTCTGCCGGTCATTTGGAAACGGAGCGCGGGTTTGCGAACTGCACATGTTGCGGAGGGGTCGGCGGTGTGGCGACCGACCGCTTACGCCGTTACGACGAGAAGTCGAGCAGCACCTTGCCGACCTTGCCCGGCGATTCCATATGTGCGAGCGCATCAGCAGCCTCGTTCCACGGAAAGGCACGGTCGATGACGGGCTTGAGGCGGCCATCGTCGAAGCAACGCGTCAACTCGTGATGGAAGCGGTGGATGGCGTCGGCCTTCTCTTCGATCGGCCGCGCCCGCAGCGTCGTGCCAAAGACGGTGCCGCGCTTCGTCATCAAGTCGCGCAGCATTACCTCGGTCTTCTGACCGGCGCCGATGCCGACAATTGCGATGCGGCCGAGGCGGGCCAAGACGGCGACGTCGCCCGGAAAGTTCGGCGCGCCGACGAGTTCGAGCACGACGTTGGCGCCCTTGCCGCCGGTCTTCTCGAGCACGGTGTCGGTCCAACCCTCGCTGTCGATAGCCTCGCCACCGAACGCTTCGATCGCGGCGCGACCGGCTGCGTGGCGCGAAACGCCAATCACCCGTGCACCCATGGCGACACCGATCTGGACGGCGGCAGAGCCAACACCGCCAGAGGCACCGTGGACCAGTAGCGTGTCGCCGGGGCGGAGCCCAGCCTGGGTGGAGACGGCGTCGTGCGCGGTGATAAACACCTCGGGGATCGCAGCGATCTCCTGTGCGTCGAGGTGCGACGGCACGTGCACCACGCAGCGCTCATGGACGGCAACGCGATCGGCAAGACCACCACCACCAACGAGGCCGTACGCACGATCACCAATCTTCCACTGGCGCACCTTCGACCCGACGGCCTGGATCACGCCAGCCACCTCGAGCCCCGGAACATCGGAGGGCCAGCCGGGAGGCGCCGGATAGTTGCCTTGGCGCTGAGAGACGTCGGCACCGTTGATACCTGCGAACGCTGCGTGAATCAGGACCTCTTCGTCGCCGCAGACAGGGTCGGGCCGCTCCTCACACGCGACGACCTCATTGCCTCCAGCTCCTGTGTACGTGACGCAACGCATGCTCTGCTCCTCGATCTTGACTGCAAGCAGCGTACCCGTACAAGGATCGCGAGGGAATCTGATGAACAATGGGTGGATGCGTGGTCTCGTCTTTTGTCTGTCGTGCTGTGTCTTGGTTGCAGCAGTGACCGCGGCGTGTGGCGGCTCAGAATCTGTCGGTGCGTCCGCGGCTGCGCCAAACGTTTCGACGATTCAGGCGCTGACTGCCACAAGCACGGTTGCTGCGATTACGACACCGGAGGTTGAACCCGCGCTTCCGAAGCGGCTTGGGAGTGGAGAGCCCGTCACGTTCGCCTTCGGGGGTGATGTGATGTTTGAGGAGCCGATTCGCTCGTACCTCTCAAACCCGGCTGAGGTTTTCGCGCCGGTGCGCAAGATCTTGCGGCGTGCTGATGTCGCGATGGTCAATCTCGAGACGGTAATCACTAATCGAGGCACACCGACGGCGAACAAGGCATACCTGTTCCGTGCTCCCCCCTCGGCCTTCAAGGCGATCAAGCTCGGTGGTATCGATGTTGTCACGGTTGCCAACAATCACGGTATGGATTACGGCGCCGTTGGCATGGAGGACACGCTGCGTTATGCCAAGCGTGCGGGCGTGCCGGTCGTTGGTGGTGGGAGGAATGAGGCTCAGGCATTCCATCCGTGGCGGACGACCGTCAATGGTCAGCGCATTGCGATCATCGGGGCGACGCAGGTGATCGACGAGGAGTTGATTTCGTGGTGGGAGGCGCGTGGTGCCCAGACTGGGGTCGCGAGCGCGAGGTACGACATGGAGGATCGGCTTGCTCGCCAGGTTCGTAGAGCGCGTGCCACGAGCGACACCGTGGTCGTCTACTTGCATTGGGGGTCGGAGTTAAAGGGTTGTCCGACGGACTCGCAAGTCTCGCTTGCTGATCGTCTGGTGCGTGCTGGGGCAGACATCATCGTCGGCTCGCACGCTCACATCCTGTTGGGTGGTGGCATGCACGGTCGAGCCTTTGTCGATTACGGGCTCGGCAATTTCGTCTTCTATGCGAGTGGCGGAATCGCGGCGCAGACCGGGGTGCTCGAGGTGACGGCGACAGGTCGTCGTATCGACGGTTATCGCTGGCAGCCTGCTCAGATTGAGGGTGGTCGGCCGGTGCCTGTGGCGACCTCCGAGCGCGCGGCACGCATCGCTGACTGGAAGAGTCTGCGCGCCTGCACGGATCTTCGCTAGTGGTGGCTTCGGAGGTTAGATCGCCGAAGGTATCGCCGTGCGCCGCCGCATCGTCAACGGTGCAGTGGCTGCTCCGATGATGATCAGCACGGCACCGACGATTGTGATCAGGCCGGGCCGCTCGCCGAGCACGAGGTAGCTGAGGGTCACGACGGTGGCGATCTCGAGCGTCGCCACGAGCGATGTTGCAGCACTCCCGAGGCGCATCAGCCCCATCGTCTGGAACAGGCAGGCTGCGATGCTCGCGATCAGAGCCACGCCGAGCAGCGCGAGCCAGCCGGTCAGATCGGGCAGGGAGTAGCCGGCGATCAGCGGCCCGAAGGGTACGAAGAAGACGGCGGCGGCGAGGACGGTGATCCCCAGCCACGCGAGCGGGTCGGCGCCCTCAAGGCCTTCTTCGGCGACGAGGAAGTAGGTCGAGACGACGACCGCAAACGCGAGCGTTAGTGCGACGCCGATTAGATCGACTCCCCCGACGGGACTTCCGATTGCGAGAGCGACTCCGACCAGCGTGACGACTGTGACCACGACAGACGATGCCGTTAGATGGATCCGGCCGAGCAGGCGCGCACCAATCACCGTCAATGCGGGGTAGATGAAAAGGATCAGCGTGACGGTCGCTGGATCCATCCGCGCGACGGCACCGAAGTAGAGCAGCGGTCCGACAACGGAGGTGACGCAGGCGATCACGACGGATCGGCGATGGCCACGAAGCGTGTCGCGTCGGCGGCGGTTAAAGAGGAACAGCGCGAGGACGCAGAACAGACCGGCGCGTACGGCCAGGAGGACGCCGACGGATGCGCCGTGATCGTAGGCAAGCGCCGCGAAGATGCCCTGGGTGCCATAGAGCACGGCCGAGATCGCGATCATCAACTGTGCTGCCCGCATCCCTTGGGGAGCGCGAATCAGGCCACTATTCGACGACGTTGCCGTAGACACAGCTGCATCGTACGGCCGGGGGGTGCGCGCGTCCCCCGTGGTCACGCGCTACCTTTCGACTATGTCCGCTTTATCGCATGAGAGTCGCGCCTTCCGTGACACCGTCGGCGCCTTTGCCACCGGCGTCACCGTCGTCACGACCCAGCATGGCGGTGCCCCGCAAGGCATGACGCTCAACTCGTTTACGAGCGTCTCGCTCGACCCGCTTCTGGTGCTGGTGTCGCTAGCCCATGGGACGCGCACGCTCGATGGTGTCAAGAGCAGCAAGAAGATGGCCGTCAATGTCTTGCATCGCACGCAGCAGGAGGCCGCGCTCGCCTTTGCCAAGCGCGGCGGCGAGTTTCCGACGGATCATGCGGTGCTTGATCCGCACGGCTTTTACTCGGTCCGGCATTCGCTGGCGATCATGCGCTGCGAGATTTTTGACATCGTCACCGCCGGCGATCACGACTTGGTGATCGGCGAGGTTGTGCATTTTGAGAGCTCGCCGGGCGAGCCTTTGATCTTCCACCGCGGAGCGTTTGGCGGTCTCGACGAGGACGCGTTGGTGCCGCGAGGGCGCGTCATCGGCATCGCCGACGGCGAAGGCTGGATGTAACGCGGCGTCCCGATTTGCACGCCTATGGTGCATTTTGTTGCCAAATCAGTTAGTGTGGGTTCGGTTCCCGCCCCGTGGTGGGACGTGAGGCCCGGCGCACGGGGTCGATAGAGAAGGACGGGTGCCGCATGGCGACCGGTGTTGTGAAGTGGTTTTCCGATGCAAAGGGCTATGGATTCATCGCCCCCGATGGCGGAGGGAAGGACCTCTTCGTTCACTACACGAGCGTTGCAGGAACTGGCTTCCGCACGCTCCGCGAAGGTGCAAAAGTCACCTTTGAGGCGCGCGAAGGACAGAAAGGTCCTGAAGCGATCGATGTCGAGATGCTCGACTGATCGCAGCGTCTTGCGGCGCCGTCTCCACCTTCGGGTGGGGGCGGCGCCAATTTTTTTGCCCGCGTCGCGTGATCGCTCCGTGACGGGTAGGCTCTGAGTTCGTCAAGGAGCAGTGCTGTGAGCGATACCTGGAGCGCCTTCGAGGCGCGGATGAACGAGCTGAGTGACTTGGGTGGCGTGATGGGCCTGCTTGGCTGGGATGAGCAGACGATGTGTCCGCCTGGTGGGCGCAGCGCACGTGCAAACCATGGCGCGACGATTGCGACGATTGCGCATCAGCGCGTGGTCGATCCGGCCTATGGCGAGGCGATCGAGGCGGCCGGAGCCCTGCCCGATTTGACGGTTGCCCAGCAGGCGATGGTGCGTGAGGCGCGGCGTTCTCGCGATAAGGCAACCAAGCTGCCGGAGTCGTTTGTGCGTGCGATGGCGGAGCAGCGCTCGGCCACGAACCAGGCCTGGGAGCATGCGCGCGGGACCAAATCGTTCGCCGACTACCAGCCTGCGCTTGAGAAGTTGATGCGCCTCAAGGTGGAGGAGGCCGATCACCTGAAGGGCGACGGCACGCGCTACGACGCACTGCTCGACGATTTCGAACCGGGCATGCGACTCGAGCGCCTGCAACCACTCCTCGAATCGTTGCGCGATCGACTCGTGCCGTTTGCGCAGCGGGTGCTCGACGCGCCCCAGCCGGATACGTCGGTCTTGTCCCAGGGCTTTGCGACGGCGGATCAATATGCCTTCTCGCTGCGCGTCTTGAGTGATCTCGGCTTCGATTTTGAGCATGGTCGTCAAGATCTCTCGACACACCCGTTTACGGGTGGGACGGCGCCGAGCGATGTGCGCCTGACGACGCGCGTCTGGGAGGACTGGCTGCCGGCCTGCCTCTACGCGACGGTGCACGAGTGCGGGCATGGCATGTACGAGCAGGGGCATGCGCCCGAGTTGTGGCGCACGAGCGTCTGTGGTGCTCCCTCATTGGGCCTGCACGAGTCGCAGTCGCGCTTCTACGAGAACGTGATTGGTCGCTCGCTGCCGTTCTGGGAGCACTACCTCCCTGTGGCGCGCGAGTTTATGCCCGGCAAGCTCGATGCTGTGGATGCCGAGGCGATGGTCCGTGCGGTCTGTGCCGTTGGGCGCACGCCGATTCGTGTCGAGTCGGATGAGGTGACCTACAACCTGCATATCTTGTTGCGCTTCGAGCTCGAGGTCGAGCTGATTGAGGAGCGGGTAGCGGTCGCCGATCTGCCCGAAGCGTGGAACGCCCGGATGGAGCAGTACATCGGCTACACCCCGAAGGATGATCTTGAGGGCGTGATGCAGGACGTGCATTGGTCGGAGGGGCTGTTCGGATACTTCCCGACGTACACCCTTGGCAACCTCTACTCCGCCGCCGATTCGCGATGCGATGGCTCAGGACCTCTCGATCGACGATCACGTGCGCGCCGGCGAGTTCGCCCCGATCCTCGGCTGGCTCCGCGACAAGGTCCACGCGGTTGGCGCCGTCCCACTCGGCGAGCAACTGATGATCGACGTGACGGGCAAGCCACTTCAGATCGACTCGTTTATGAACTACCTCGAGACGAAGTACAGCGCGCTCTACAACCTCTAAGGCGTAATCAACTTTGCTTTGGGGTCAGACCCCTAAGCAAAGTTGGCGACGGCTTTGCATAGGGGTCTGACCCCAAAGCAAAGTTGATTACGGCGCTTTGCGGCCGTGTTCGACGAAGTGCCGGTGGGTAATCGGCATGCGCGTCTCAAAGAGCGCCTCGACTGCTTCGGCGTAGCGGCGGATTTCGCGCTGGGCGTGTTCTTGGTTACGCAGCGAGAGGAAGTTCATCAGGCTGCGGGCGTTGAGTGTCCAGAAGAACTCGGTCATGATCCCGACCGGTAGGACGCTGCGAGCAACTTCGCGGGCGACGCCATCGGCGAGCATCGCCTCGTAGGCGGCGTACGAGGCGCTGTACGACTCTTCCATCGCCGAACGCGTGCGATCGGCCACGTCGGGTGCGACGGTCTCGAACGTGTACGAGCCGGGCTTACCGACCTGCGTGCGGACATCCTCAACGGACGGGATGTAGAAGGAGTCGTCGATCTTGGCGTAGCGGCCCGACAGCTCGTTGAAAGAGCCAACGCGGTGGCGAATCCATTCGCGCATCACGAAGATTGGGCAGCGCACGTGAAATCGATACGCGTTGTGTTCGAAGGGCGTGCCGTGGCGCTCGCGCATTAAAAAGCCGATCAGGCCGTCATCGCGCTCGTCCATCGCCTCCTTGCGGGTGCCGAAGGAGACGCGCGCGGCATTGACGACCGAGAGATCGTCGGCCATCGCCGAGTCGAGCCGCACGAAGCCATCGGTAAAAACGTCAATCTGATCCATGCATGGAATCTAGTCGGTGGGGCGGACTGGACGGCCAATGTCACAAAGGGGTCAGACCCTTATGTGACATCACCCACGTCCTGCCATGGAGATCAGTAGAGCCAATGTCACATACGGGTCTGACCCCTTTGTGACATCAGTCCACGAGTCGCCCGCCGTCGACGACGAGCTCGGTCCCCGTCACGAAGTCGGCGGTCAGCAGATAGCGAACGGCGCCGGCAATGTCGGTCGGCGTCCCCATGCGTCCGAGTGGGATCCGTTCGACAATGCGCTCGAGGCTGGCGGCATCGCTGTCATCCGGGGGGAGGACGGTACCTGGGTGAATCAGGTTGATGCGGTGGCGTGGTGCAAGTGAACGGGCGAGGCCAGAGACGAGTGTGCGCTGTGCGCCCTTGGCGGCCGAGTGGGGGAGATACGAGGGCCAGCCGCGGACGGCTGCAACATCGCCAATCACGACGAGTGAGCCGCCGTCACTGAGCACGGCCTGAGCCGACTGGGTGACGAAAATCAGGCCGCGCACGATCGAGCCGAGCGCCTCCTCAACGAGGGCGGGCGTAAGCTCGGCGAGTGGGGTGGGTGTAAATGCGCCAGCGGCCGCGTAGACGATGCCGTCGAGCCCACCAAGCGCATCAGCGGCAGCAGTCACAACGCTGCGAGCCTGGTCGGGGTCGGCGAGATCGGCAATCAACGCTGCGGTTTCTCGACCCACCTGCACAGGGACAGGGACGCTCTGCGAGCGCGACGAGATCGCCACATGGCAGCCTGCGGCGGCGAGATCCTCGGCCAGCGCTCGTCCCAAGCGGCGTCCGCCACCACAGACCAACACGCGTGCGCCGTCGAGTTCCATGGGTCGTACGGTATCCGACTGCGCGCAATTGCCCGCTGGGATCGGTACGGTTACTGCGTGGCTGCGCCAAATGCCCTGTCTCTCGTGCGTATCGCGCTTGTGCCGCTGGTTGTGCTGGCGCTGCTGCTCGGCTTCTCGGGGCACCTCTGGGTCGCCGCCGCGCTGTTTGTGATTGCGAGCCTGACCGACGTCCTCGACGGTCGCATCGCCCGCAAGAGTGGCAACATCACGGTCTTCGGCACGTTCATTGATTCGCTGGCCGACAAGCTGCTGATTTCGTGCACGCTGATTGCCCTCGTCGAGATGAATCTCGTCTGGGGTTGGGTCGCGATGGTGGTGGTTGCGCGCGAGTTCGCCGTCACGGGTCTGCGCCTGGTCGCCGCCCAAGATGAGGTCATCTCGGCGTCCCGATCGGGCAAGATCAAGATGGTGCTGCAGGTGATTGCGGTGCTCGCTTTGATCCTCAACACGCGCTACGAGGCACTCAACGATGTGCTCGTGATCTTGATGGTGATTGCCACGGTCGTGTCGGGCGTCGAGTACTTCGTCAATGGTCGGCGGCACTTAGCCGCCAGCATTTCGCGCTAGATTCGACGCGTACCCGAAAGTCGCGCCATACTGCGATCACTATGAGGCTCTGGCGTAAGAAGGATGACGATGTCGCCTCCGTGTTGCGGAAGGTGGGCAAGCGCGAGCCCTTTCGTTGGGTGCGTCAGCTCGACGCTGTCGAGCTCGAGCGGTTGGCCGACAACGTCCGTGTCGAGCTCGACACGTGTGGCTCGCGGGACGACCTGTTGGAGTCGGCGGCGCGTCTGCACTATCAGACGCGACCGCGCATCGAGGGTCGTCTGAAGCGCGGCGAGGATGTTGTGGACGAGGAGGCTGCGCGCGGCCGTGCGTTGGCGCTGATCTTCGAGCATCGCTACGGCGTGCCACTTGAGCGTGCACTTGATGAGGGGCTCGAGATCGACGACGCGACGGAGGAGAGCAACCTGCAGATCGAGCGGGTCTTGCGTCAGCTCGGGCTCGCCTACTCGGTCCTCGATGAGGGCCACTGGGTGTTCGAGCTTGAGGCGGCCTCGGTGCATGTGCGGCACTACGTGGCGGCCGGCTCGCTCGACGTCTACTCGCCTGTGCGTCTGTGGGAGGAGGACGAGGATGTCTCGCCACTCTTGCTTCGACAAAACGGCGGTTCGGTGGCGGGGGCGTTCTGGGGGATCTGCACGTTCGAATCGGCAGGGTGACCATCTCTGTGCCTGCGCGCGCGTCGCGACGGCAGATCTCCAGGCCGCCTCCGTCTC
>CAXNKU010000001.1:0-318252 GCA_964203045.1 Gaiellales bacterium | reverse complement strand
CGAGCATCTGGTCGTGAGACTGGGTGGTGACGTCGGTGATGCCGATGTAGGCCGGAAACTGCTCGTCGCTCATGGTGCCTCCTCTGTGGTGGAGAAAGCCTAGGCGGCTCGGGAGCGAATGGCGAGTGCTTGGACAATGGTGGCGGTGTCACGGAGCGCTCGGGGAGGACATCACAACCGCGCGGATGTCATGTCCTCCCTGCAGTGGCGTGGTGAGGCATCAGTGCGCATGGGTGGGGGAGGACATGACATCCGCGCGGTTGTGATGTCCTCCCCTGGATCACGAGCGGACCCTGATTGTCCTCGGCCCTCAAGGCTGCGCTAGTTGTGATCGCGCGGGAACACGTAATCCCACGTGCGATCAAGCAGCGGAGCGCCGTTTTCTTGCACCATCAACGTGCACGAGACGAGGTAGTCCGTGGCGGTGCAGCGCATCTCGCTGTGGGCGACGATGGCGACGGTCAGCTCGCCGTCCTCGTAGAGGCTCGTGTTCTCGACGATTACCTCGGCCGACAGCGGATCGTCGTCCTTGATGCGCATCGTCGTAATCGACGAGTCCTCCCAGACGAGTCCGTTCTCGTACTTCCACGCGCCACCGATGTCCCAGTCGAAGACCGTCTCGGTGACACCCGTGGCTGGGTCGTACGTGCGCGTTCGGCTACCGCCCGAGCCGGGGCGCAGCATCTCGATCTCGGGGATCGGCGGCTCGAAGGGTGGGTCGAGCGGCCGCATGATCGCGTCGGTGGGGCTGGCGGGGCGCTCTGGGCAAGAGCAGCGATGAGGCGCCGCTGCGGATGCCGAGCGTGACCGGCACGGGCGACGGCCAGGCCCACGGCCAGTAGCAGGGCGAGATCGCGATGCGGATGCGGTTACCCGGCTGGAAGCGGTGTGCGATCGAATCGAGCGGCACGTCGATCGCCATCTCCTCGCCTGGCACGACGGCCTCGGGCTGGTCGTTGCCGTGGCGGTGGCAGAGGTTCAGCTGCGCCGCGCGTGACGAGCAGCGACGAGCCATCCGGGGCGATCTCGCTGAGCCGTACCGACACCATCGCGGTTGGCTGGTCGGCGGTGATCGCGAGGCGCGCGGTGGCATGGCCAAGGATTGCGAAGGACGCGTCGAGCGGGTCGGAGGTGAAGCACAGGCTGAGCGCCTCCTCGCCACGCTGGTCGAGCGGGAGGTCGTCGGACTTGCCGTCGGCCGTCCACGAGCCGCCGTCGAGGCCGACGGTCTGCACGCTCTCGATCGGAAAGACCTGGCCGTGTCCGGGATCGCCACCGAGGGTGCCATGGCCGAGCACGAGCTCGCGCGTCTCGATGCGGGGCGACGGCCACGTCTCCTCGACGATCCAGCGACCGGGCCGGTCGGCCAAGCGGGGTGCGGGCTCAACAGGATCCTGCTCATACGCAATCAGCATCGCGTCGCCGTCGATCCCACTGTCGATCCCCTTTAGCCAACGGTCGAACCAGCGTGTCTGCTCCGCGAGGATGCCGACGCGCGGCGACGGCGGGCCATGGATCGGATCGTTATGGCCCCACGGACCAATGATCGCCTTGCGCGGACCCTTAGCGCCGGCGAGCACGCGGAAGGCCGAGTCGGTGTAGCCGTCGGTCCAGCCAGCCACGCAGAGGATCGGCGTCTCGATCTTGTCGAAGTCCTCGCAGGCCGAGCCATGGCGCCAGTAGTCGTCGCGGCACTGGTGCGCCATCCAGTGTGCGATCCAAGGTTCGAGCTCCATCCGCTCGAGCCATGCCTCGCGCCAGCCTTCGCCGTAGATGGCTGGGACGGGCGGCCGCGCCTGCCAGCCGTGCATGCAGACGCGACCAGTGCAGCATGTCCATCGCGTCGATCAGGCCACCGCGGTAGTGGACGTCGTCGGTGTAGCGATCATCGGTCGAGTAGCCCGACACGACGGCCTTCAAGCGCCGGCGGGCGCCGCGCCGCGATCTGCAGGCCATTGAAGCCCGTCCACGAGTAGCCCGTCATCCCGACGGCGCCCGTGCACCACGGTTGCGCGGCGATCCATGCGATCGCGTCGCAGCCGTCGACCGTCTCCTGCTCGGTGTACTCGTCAGGACAGAGGCCGCTCGATTCGCCGGTGCCACGGATGTCGATGCGGATGCCCGCGTAGCCCTCGCCGGCAAACCAGCGCATCTCCTGCTCGTCGCTCGCGACCGTGCCGTCGGTCAGTCGGTAGGGGCCGTATTCGATGATGGCGGGGACGGGGTTCTGATCGGCATCAACGGGCAGCCAGATCTTGGCGTGCAGTCGCGTCCCGTCGGGCAGTGGGATCCAGACGGGTGTGCGAACCTCGATCGCGTTGGGAAATGCGGTGCGAACCTCGACCGCGGGGAGGCTCACGCCTCAACCAGCACGCGACCGTCCTCGACTCGGACGGGGTATGCCGCGACGCGGAAGGAGGGGTCTTCGATGCACTCGCCGGTGGAAGCATCGAACTCCCACCCGTGCCACGGGCAGACGACGACCGTGCGGTCGACAAGCTGGTAGTCGCCGCCGACCTCTCCTTCGATGCGCTGCGCAACGGTTCCGAGGCAGAGCCGTGCACCCGAGTGCGGGCAGCGATTGCGAATGGCGATCAGGTCGTTCGTGCGAGGATCGCGCATCACGCCGATTTCACGACCCCCGATGCGTGCGATCGCCGGATTGCCAACGGTCACGTCCGCCTCGGCGGCAATGTCATGCCACGCACTCATTGGAGTACGGGAAGTTCGAGGCGGCTACCGTAGAAGGCGACTGCATTGTCATGCATCACCGCCTGCCGCCAGGCTTCGGGAATCCGCTGCTCAAGCCACTTCGGCTCGTCGCCGTCCCAGTGCGGATAGTCGGACGCGTAGCAGAGGATCTCGGGTGCACCGACAGCCGCGAGCATCTGCCAGAGCAGCTCGTCGTTGCCGTTGGTGTACTCGAGCGGTTGGGTTGCGAAGCGGACATGGCGCTTCATCGTCTCGAGCGGCGGCTCGTCCATCCAGGGGGTGTCGTCGCGCAGACCACGCCAGTTCGTGTCGAGGCGCCAGAGCATGCCGGGCAGCCAGGCAACGCCACCCTCGATCAACAGCACCTTGAGATCCGGAATGCGTCGGAATGTGCCGTGGGCGAGGAGCGAGACGAGTTGTGCCTGAATCGAGCAGGCCGAGCCGATCGTGTGCCACTCGATGTAGAGCGTTGGCGTACCCGCACCGCTTGACTGGTGCGCGAGCCCCATCCCCTCCATGCCGGAATGAATCGCGACGGCCAGGCCGTGTGCCGCAGCCGCCTCGAGGATCGGCAGGTAGCGGGGATCTCCGTACGGACGCTCACCGGCGCTCGGGAGCAGTATCTGGACGAAGCGGCGGTCGCTAGCGCAGCGCTCGATCTCGGCGACGGCGGCTGCCGGGTCCTGCGTTGGGATGATGATCGATCCGCGGAAGCGGTCGTCGACGGGGAACCAGTCCTCGCGGAACCAGTCGTTATGGGCGCGCGCCAGCGTGGCGGCACTGTAGGCGTTCTCCATCAGACCAACGCTGAGTGCGTCATCGGCGGTCAGGATGCCGATATCGGCGCCCTGGTCGTCGAGCGCGTCTTTGGCAACAGCCTGTGGCGTCGCACCGGGGTACTCGTTTTCGTCGACTTGGAGGTCCTTGCGATACCACGACGAGGAGTGGTTCCAGGGGTAGGCCGGCAGCCCAAGCATGTACGCCTGGTTCCGAAACCAGTCGCGTTTGGCGGGATCGATGAACTTGATGATCTCCTCGGGCTTGGAAATCTGGACATGAATGTCACAGTCGATCATGGAGCCTCCTTCCGTCGCCGTACGTTGCGCAAGATCATACACAGGATCCTGACTGTGCAGTCAGGACGATTCTACTTGTTTCGCTGCTCCATGTCACGGACCCAGCCCGCATGGTTCTGTTTGGCCCACTCCCGATCGACGCTGCCGGTCACGATGCCGCGGGTCGCCGCACGCGTCGCGGGACTAATCAGCGACAGGTAGAGGTGTCCACAGGTCAGCACGATAATCAGCAGCGTGGCGAGGTCGTGCACGTCCACGGTGCCGGCGAAACGGTACGTCGTGTTCTGCTCGCCGAGCCAGAGCAGCAAGCCGGTGATCGTGAGCACGACCATCAATCCACTCGTGACGGAGGTAAAGAGCTTCTGCCCGGCGTTGAGCCAGCCCTGCTCTGGTGCACCCGTGTGATCGAACAGGCGCTTTGTTCCGCCACGCAGCCAGAGGCGATCGTTCTCGTCGAAGGTGTCGACTTCGCGCACGACTTGGCCGATTGCTCGTGGGCGTAGGATGATGATCGCCAACAGGCCGACGCCGAGTGCGATCGCCGAGACGAGGTGCCAGTACTTGGCGGAGGGGCGGTTCATCACCTCGGCGAGTGCGGGCGAATAGAGGCAGGCGCCGGTCCAGAGCATCGCAAAGAACGTGATCGCGACGACGAGGTGCGCCAACAACTGGGGCAGCGAGAACCGACGGATCAGCCGTGGCTGCTCTGTGCTCGGACTAGTGGGAGACATCTTTGCCGACCCAGGCGTCCGCGTCGTAGCCGCGCGTTTCCCAGTATCCGAGCGTCGGCTCGTTCTCGAACGTGATCTTGCTGAGCCACTTGACGCCCTTGTAGCCATACATCTGTGGGATCACGAGTCGCATCGGCGCACCATGCGGTCGCGTGAGTGGCTTGCCGTCCATTTCGGTCGCGAGCATCACGTTAGGCAGCTTGAACTGCTTCATTGTCAACTGGTCGAAGTACGGCTCTTCGAGTGACTGGAAGTTGACGTGTTGGGCCTCTGCACGTGGCTTGACGAGGTCGAGGATCGTCTGCGCTGTGATGCCGCGAAAGTGGACGTCGTAGACGGACCAGCCCGTTACGCAATGAAAGTCGGACACCTCCGTCACCATCTCCGTCGCCTGGACGTCGCTCCACGTCAGCGTGACGGGGTTTTCGACATTGCCGTCGATGGTCAGCGAGTAGGTCGCGGGGTCGAAGGTCGGCATCGGGTCTTGAACGTTGTAGATGCGCCAGCCACCGGTCGGCACGATTGCCGCGACTCCAAGGTTGTCGCCGAGGCTTGCGAGTGACGACCCGACGCCGCCGCCAAAGCGCGAGAGCAAGGCAATGCCCCCAACGCCGGCGGCGATGGTGCCGAGAAACGCTGCGCGGCCGAGCGGAATTCTGCTGCGGGGCGTCGGCGTGGGGTGTTCGGGAGGTTGTTCCATTGCTCTCATCATCTAGTACGCAGCGCGGTATGTGTTAGCCGTCTGCCGAGGCCATGCGGGCGCGGCGGTGATTGGTGGTCGGCGAGTCGAGAACCTTCACCACAAGAACCACCTGTTACGTCGCTGCCGGAAGCGATCGCACATGCGCGATCACACGTGGAGCGAGCAAAGTGCGCTGACGCGCCGGTTTCCCGACGCGTCAGCGCGGTCGTGCTACGCGAGGGCCTTGGCCTTCAACGCATCGAACTCAGCCTGCGTGATGGCACCCGAGTCGAGCAGCTTCTTGGCCTGCTCGATCTGACCGGTTGCGCCACCAGCGACGGACTTGACGTGATTGTCAAAGTCCTTCTGCGCAGCCGTGATAGCCGCGTTTTGACGCTCTGCCATCGAATGACCGTTGAGAATCAGGTAGATCAGGATGCCGATCGGGCCCGTGATGATCATGAAGATCAACCAGAGTGCCTTCTTGCCACCGGAGATGTCGTGGCGGCGGAAGAGGTCACTGAAAACTGTGATTAGCAGCCAGAACCAGATCACGAAGCCGAGGATCATCAACATCGACCAAAGCAAGTGCAAGAGCGGGTAATCGTCCACGAATTCTCCTAGTAAGGGTGTTCGCGCTTCAGCATAGCGACCGCGCTGTGAACACCTGTAGCGTGTTTTAGCCGGTCACGCTACTTGGCGCTGTGGGCTTGGCGATCGGACGCGGTGTTGCGATGCGGAGGCGCTTCAAGGTCAACGCCGAGGTCGTCGTTGTTGCGGTGCCGACCGTCGGGGTGAAGGTCGTCGTCGAGGTCACGGCAAGTGCGCCCTTGGCAAGTAGTTGGCGGGCCGCCTTTGTGTACGGGCATTTGAGCGTGATCTTGCCGGCTTGGGTGATGCGTTTCGTCGCGGTGCAGATGACCTGTGTTGCACGGTGCGTCGAGCGTGTGCTTTTGTTTTTCAGCTGCACCGTGATCGTGCCTAGCTGATGGGCCGTGAACATCAACTCGAGGCCTGTCGATGTCTGCTTTGGTGCATCCGTGCTCGAGACCAAACTAGTCGGAAGGGTCGCAAGGATCGAATCTTTCGTGATCTCCCGTGGTGTCTCTGGATCGACGGCCCGGGCCGTCGGGGCCACGACGTTCGATACGGCTGACGCACGCGATGTCAGGTCTGGGCTGGCTGTCTTTGCGACTGCTGTAAAGGTGTAGGTCGTTGCTGCCGTGAGTCCCGTGATCAGGCACGAGCCACTTGCTCCGGTGACAGTGCACGTCGCCACGCCTGGGCTGGCGGTGACGAGGTACGAGGTTGGCGCTGGGCCTACGGAGGGAGCCGCGACGGTGATGGTCGCCGACTCGACGCCTGCGACCGCGACGGGGGCAGGTGGTGCCGCAACGTAGTCGGCGACGAGGAGACGGTTCCATTTGGCCGGGTCTCCACTCGTTGTGAATCCCGCACTGCCCGCAAAACGGTATGCCGTCGCCCCGGTACCGGCATTAACGAATTGGTCGGTCCCGACCGTGGGAGAAGATAGACCCTCGAAATCCACGCGCACGAGACTTCCGTTGTTGTAGAACGCCGAGTTGCCGATGGTTGTGACACCACTGCCGATCGTGACGCTCGTCAGGCCTGACGCACCCCGAAAAGCGTTATCGCCGATCGTTGTGACACCACTGCCAATCGTGACGCTCGTCAGCCGCGATGCGAAGCGAAACGCCTCGCCGTAGATGCTGGTGACGCCGCTAGGGGTTGTGTATGCGGTCCGCGCGTTTCCGCTCGGGTAGGCGATGAGAGTGGTCCCGTTGTTGCTGAAGACCACACCGTCCGTGTCTTTGTAGTTCAGATTCGTCCCCTCCACAGAAATGCTTGTCAAACTGCTCGTACCACTGAAGGCGCCAGTGCCGATTGTGGTAACGCTGGCGGGGATTGTGATGCTGGAAAGGCCGCTGGCACTGAGGAATGCTTGGTTGCCGATGGTGGCAACTTGACTCGTGGCCTCGAAGGTGACGGTCGTCAGGCCGGTAGCATCTTTGAACGCGGTGCTAGCAATGCTCGTGACGGTGTTCGGGATCGTGACGGTACCAGCGCACGAGGTGTTGCCGGTGATGACGTTGTCGGTGATCGTGAAAGTGCCGGTCGTGCATGGCGTGATGGTCACGACCGGGGCGGCTGTTGGTGTAACCCCATTCGACGCGGCTGAGGCAAGCGATGTCGTAGCTGGGCTAGTAGTCCGTGCGACGGCCGTGAAGGTATAAGTCGTTGCTGCTGTGAGTCCTGTGATGGTGCACGAGCCACTTCCTCCATCTACGGTGCAACTTGCATCGTTCGGACTAGCGGTGACGAGGTACGAGGTTGGTGTTGGGCCTACGGAGGGAGCCGCGACGGTGATCGTTGCCGACTCGACACCCGCGACCGCGACTGGTGGAGACGGTGTTGCCCCCAGCCCATAATCCGCTACCAAGAGACCGTTCCACTTTGGTGGGGTGCCACTCGTTGTGAATCCCGTGCTACCCGCAAAACGGTATGCCGTTGCGCCGGCGGGAGGGCCGAACATCCCGAACATCGGAAAGCCGACCGTCGGGGCAGCAGCGCCCTCAAAAAACAGACGCACCAGGCTTGTGGCTCCATAGAACTGCGTTTCGCCGATGCTTGTGACTCCACCTCCGATCGTGATATCCGTCAGTCGTGCCGCGCCTTGAAACGCTCTCGCGCCGATCGTGGTGACGCTGCTTGGGGTTGTATATGAGGTGCGCGTGTTTCCGATCGGGTACTGGATGAGAGCGGTCCCGGTCTTGTTGAACAGCACACCGTCGGTGGCTTTGTAGTTCGGATTTGCTCCGTCGACGGCGAAGCTTGTCACGCTGCTCGTAAGCGTAAAGACCCGGTCGCCGATCGTTGCGACACTAGCCGGGATTGCGATGCTTGTCAGACTCGTCGCTTCGGCGAAGGCGTAATTGCCGATACTGATGACGCTGGTGGGAATCGTGACGCTCGTTAGGCCAGTTGTATTGTAAAACGCGCTAGCACCGATACTGGTTACGCCACTCGGAATGACCGCAGCGCCAGCGCACGAGGTGTTGCCGGTGACGACGTTGGCAGTAACCGTGAAGTATCCGCTCGTACAGTTATAGGTAGCTGCACTCGCAGACCCAACGCCGACGCTGAGCAGACCGACGAGGCTGACGAGGAGCACGAGTCCGAGGCGTAGCCGATTGCGCCGCACCTGCAGACCGCCGCCGCCAACACGCGAACTTCCGCCGGACACCAACGCCGTTCCACCGTCAACCCGTACCGACATGTCTGTTCCTCACCGAACTGATGAACGCCAGAGGCCAAACACCCAGGAGGGCGTGCCGAGTCGGTGACTACGAGGTGGTTCTCGCTGCACGTGATGGTACACGTGCGTCTACCAAAATGCGATATCTAACGTGAGCCGGATTCCAACGAGTGCGCTTCGCCGCGGACGTAGGTCGTGGAGTCACAACATCAGCGATCCCGAGAGCGAGAATCCCTAGACGAACTCGGTACCCGTCAGGTAGCGCGGCTCGGCAAAGACGCGCTGCACGATCGGTTCGAAGAACGCCGCCGGCAGGCTCTCGAAGGTCGGGTCGAAGCAGTTCTGGTCGTACTGCTCGCAAAACTCGACACAGGCGTCGTACCACTCGTTGTCCTTAAAACGATCGCGAGCGTTGCGGTCGCCGCCCGAATGGTGCGCGTAGTAGTACATCTGAAAGACGCCGTGGTGCTTGGCGATCCAGACCAGCTCGGGGCGGACGTAGGGTCGGAGGATCGCGCCCATCATTTCGCCGTGTGTGAGTGGCGCGAGCTCGTCGCCGAGGTCGTGCAGCAGCGCCATCGCGACGTACTCCTCGTCCTTGCCGTCGTTGTAGGCGCGGGTCGCGGACTGCAGCGAATGCTCGTAGCGCGTCACCTGATAGCCCGAGTACGACACCTTCAATTCCTCAAGAGCAGTCATCAGGCGGCCAGGCATGCCAGCCATGTGCTCTTCGCCGGCGCGATCGAGGAGTGCGTAGTCCTCGGCGGTGCCGTCTTCCATACGGGTGAATGCGACTGTCTCCATGGTGCCTCCTTCGGGCTGCACGTAGCGTACTACCGGTCGTTGAAGACCAGGAGCTCGCCGCCGTAGCAAGCCACCCAGACCCGGGCCAGATGCGCGTCGTACGTGACGCCGATCGGCCGGACGCACGCGTCGAGCTCCTGCGTGACGGTCATGTCGCGGGTGCGGATCTTGGAGACGGTGCCGCTGTCGTAGTTGACGACGTAGAGGGCCTTGCCGTCGCTGGACATCGCCAGGCTGCGAGGGGCGCTACCCGTCTGGACGCGCAGCACGCGGCCGGTGTAGAGGTCGAGGCGGGCGACGTTGCCCTCGGAGTTCAGCGTCGCGTAGATGTAGCGGCCCTGCGGTGAGAACTCGAGCGCGCGCGGGCCGGCGCCGATCTCGATCGTGCGCGTCTTCCAGGTGTTGAGGTCGACGCGGACGAGCTTCGTCCCGCCCATCATCGCGACGTAGACGGCATTGCCCTTCGGTGAGACGACGATGCCGCGCGGGTACGGGCCGATCGGCACCCGCTGCAGCTCGCGGCCGGTTTCGGCCGAGAGGACCGACAGGTCCCAGGAGCACCAGTTCGCGACGAGCACGAAGCGGCCGTCCGGCGTGGCCTTGACGACCTTCGGCACGGAGCCGACCGGATAGACGCCGTCGATCTTCAGGCTCTCCATGTTGATGCGGTAGAGGAACGAGTCGTCGTAGCCCGATTCCGGCGTGCAGGTGTCACTGCCCTCCGGGCCGAAGCCCGCGCCGTACATCGAGTAGTTGGAGACGTAGCCGTACTGCCCATCCGGCGAGAAGGCGGCCTCCACCGGCGCGCCCTGCGAGGTACCCGGATGCCCCTTGATGCCGAACTGCGCCAGCTTCACGGAGTCGGAGATCGTTGCGACCAGCTTCATCGTGCGCGCGCTGTAGACCGTTACCGAATGCCGGTACATCATGTTCTGCGCAGTGATGAGGCCCGCGCCGCTCGCCGCCACGGACTTCGGTGCAATATCGCCGGTGATCCTGCGAATCAGGCGCAGGCGGGTGCGATCCGAGGGCGGTCCGACGTGCTCCGGGACCACCGCGGTGGCCGGCTCGGCGGGGACGTCCGCGGTCGTGGTCGGCACGGTTTCCGCGGTCGTCGCGGCGGCGGTGGCCGTCGCCGCGGTCGCGCGCGTGCCGTCCTCGACCTGGGTGCGCAGGAACAGGACGCCGCCGACGGTCAGCGCCACGGTCAGCACGGTGAGCAGGGTCGCTCGGCGTCGACGCACGGCGCGGCGACGCTCCTGATACGAGGGCGTGCGGTCGTGGAACTCGGGCATGTTCTGGATCTTCGGCTACCGAGACACGCCTCCTGCCCGCCCGGAGCGGCCGTTGCGCAGTTGACACAGTCGCCGCAGTACGGTTGGCTCTCGTCACCACGACGCTTAGGAGACACCATGTTCGACGCCACCACCGCCCAGCGCCTCACCACCGACGGTGACTGGTTCGCGCCGTACTTCATCTCGCTCGGCTACCGCCTCGGCAATGTCCTCGTGCTGTCCGGGCAGGCCTCGATCTCGGAGCAGGGTGAGATCGTTGGTGCCGGTGACTTCGATGCACAGGCCGCGCAGACCTTCGCGAACATCGAGCGCGTGCTGGGCCTCGGTGGGGCAGGCCTCGAGGACATCTTCAAGGTCACGATCTACCTGACCGACATGGCGCACTTCCCGAAGATCATGGACCTGCGCCAGCGGCACTTCACACCGCCCTACCCGGCGGACACGATCGTCGAGGTGCGCTCACTCGCGCTACCGGAGCTGATGATCGAGATCGAGGTGATGGCGCTGGTGCCCGACGGCGAGCGCCGCGTGATCGACGGCTGATCCGGCCGCCGCGCGCCGAGACGGGTTGCGCGTGCGGGAGATGAATCGGACGGTGCCGCTGGACTATGCTGCAACCGCCCCGGCATCCCGCCGCGGCAGACCAAGGAGCACGGGCCGTGAGCGAGCCCCGTATCGGCATCTTCCTCAACGTGCAGCAGCCGGATTCCGTGTCGCCGCGCACGATCGTGGACCAGGCCGTGGCGCACACCGCGCTGTGCCGCGACCTCGGCTTCGACCTCGTCTCCGCCGGGCAGCACTTCCTCACCGAGGTCTTTCAGATGGCCCAGCTGATGCCGCTGCTGGCGCGGATCGCAGCCGACTCCGGTGACATGCGCGTCGCTTCGAACATCGCCCTGCTGACGCTGCTCAACCCCGTCGAGCTCGCGGAGAACGCGGCCACGCTCGACGCCATCACCGGGGGGCGCTTCGTGCTCGGCGTCGGTCTCGGCTATCGCCCGGAGGAGTTCGACGCCTTCGGCATTCCGGAGAAGAAGCTGCGTGTGTTCCTCGACAAGCTCGACGTCGTCAAGCGCCTGCTCGAGGGCGAGTCGGTGACTGCGGAGGGCCACGGCTACAAGCTCGACAACCAGCGTCTCGCGATGCTGCCGATGCAGCGTCCGCGCCCGCCGATCTGGTTGGCGGCCAACGCCGATCAGGCCGTGCGCCGGGCGGCGCGCGTCGCCGACACGTGGACCGTCAACCCGCACGCCAACCTCGCCGAGCTGGTGCGCCAGACCGCCATGTTCCACGCGGCGCGGGCCGAGGCGGGGCTGCCGGTCGTGACCGAGCTACCCGTGATGAAGGAGATCTACGTCGGTGAGGACGACGAGAGCGCCGAGCGCGAGGCCCGCACCTACCTGCAGGCCAAGTACAAGGCGTACGTCAAGTGGGGGCAGGACGAGGTCATGCCCGACGCCGACTCGCTCGATCAGGACTGGGAGGAACTGAAGGCCGGCGGGCGCTTCATCCTCGGCGGCCCCGACCGCTGCGTGGCCGAGTTGCAGGAGCACCTCGACGCGCTGCGCTGCGACACGCTGATCTTCCGGTTCGGCTGGGTCGGCATGCCTGACGACCTCGTCCAGGCGAACATTCGCCGCTTTGCCGAGACGGTCAAGCCGCGGCTGCGCATCGCGGCTGGCGCACCCTCGCCGCTCTAACGACCCGCGTTAACTCGAGCAGGCACTAGCGGCAGTGAGTGCTGCTTCGGCATACGCCTGCGCGTCGTCACCGAGGCGAGCAGCGAGGGTCTCGGCGCTCGTCAAATCGGTCGTGGTGACAGCGCGCTGATAGTCGGTCACCATCGTCTGCATCGCACCGCTCATTGTGGTGAGGGCCTCTTGACACGAGCCGTCGGTGTCGTCTGTGACGGAAGCCATCGAATCCAACATGGTCGTGCCCGCCATTGCGACAGCCGTGTACGTATCGCCAGCGCACTGCTCAAAATCCTGTCCCGCAGCAGCATCGGTATGGCACGACGCGATGCTCTGGGTCGCCTGGTCGAGGCTGGCGGCAAAGACCTGTGCACCAGCGTCCACCGTCGACCAGGCACCGGCGTTGTCGGCGGTACTCGCGGCGACGGTCGTCTCACTCGCGGCGGCAACGGTTTCTACGGCGGCCTCAACTGGGGCTACCTCGACTGTCGAAGAGGCTCCAGCAGCCTTTGCCTCAGTAGCCGTCTCGGTGTCGCCTAACACCGAGCCACCGCAGCCGGCAACAAGCATGCCGGCGACAAGCACGAGGCTGAGCGAGAGAAGAGAAGCGAAGCTACGCATCGGGTATCTACCCATGGTGCTTCAGATTCGCTGCTCTGTGGTGTTGATCCTGCCTCGGGCACGTAAGAGAGCATGGTGTTTGGGGGGGGAGCCACTGGGACGAGCGGCTCCCCCCAAACACCATGGCAGCGCTATTTGACGACAGTGTTGCCGTCGAAATGCTCGATGCCGTTGAGGTACGTGATGACCTCGTCGACGCCCATCACATCGCCAAACTTGGCGTCGATGTCGAACAGGTTCCACTCGACGACGCCCGCGACGCGGTCGCCAACACACTCGCGCGGCACGATCGGCCGGAAGCCGTAGGCGATTGCGTCCTCGACGGTGTGGCGGACACAGCCCGCCATCGTCACGCCCGTCACGATTACCGTGTCAACGCGGTGCGCGCTGAGGAAGCCCTGCAGGTACGTGCCATGGAAACCGCTGGCGCGCTTCTTGCAGATGACGAGATCGCTATCGCGCAGCAGACGCTCATCGATGTCGGCCTCGTACGAGCCCTCCTCGAGAATGTCGACCGGGATCTTGTTGTGCCAGAGGCCCATGTCGCTCCACTCGCCGCGCGTCGTCTTCTTATACGCGGTCGTGGTGTGGACGATTGGAATGTTCTTCGCACGACCCGCATCGAGCAGGCGCTCCATCGCGGGGATGATGACGTCCATCTTGTCGCACGAGAACGCGTGGTCGGGACGAGTCCACGCATTGGCGAGATCGATGTTGAGGATCGCGGGGCGGGTACCGAAGCCGATCCGGCGCTGGAAGCCCCGTGCCTGATACAGCTCCGAATCCTCGGCGAAGATTTTGTCGAGCATCTCCTGTAGTTCCATGATGGTCCTTCTCTCTAGGTCGGTCGGTTGGAGTAGTTACGCCTGGCGCCGAGCGGCGCGCAGCGTGGTGGTTGCCTCGAGATCGACGGCGAGATCGAAGCCCTCACCGACGAGCACGACGCCGTAGTCCTGCGCCGCAAGCTCGCGCGAGGTGAACTCATCGAGCACGTCGTCACGCACGAGCTTTGGATCGCGATCGAGCGGATCGCCGTAGCCACCGCCCGAGGGGACGGTGATCTGGAGGCTGTCGCCGGCCTTCAGTTGCGAGCCAGTCACCTTGCTGTACCAGGATTCCTCGCTGGCCTGGCCGGGGTTGCGGACGAGCGAACCGTTGAGGCCCTCATGGCCGCCGAAGATGCCCCATGGCGGGTCGGATTCGTGGCGCTCACCTTCGCACGTCACGATCGTGTCCGTCAGGAACGTGTTGATACGAACGATGCCGATGCCACCACGCCACTTGCCAGCCGCGGCGGGCTCGTCGCGCAGCTCGTAGCGATCGGTCCGCATCGGGAAGCGCCACTCGAGCTCCTCGATCGGGTTGTTGCGGGTGTTGGCGATCAGGTTGTCGACCGAGTCCATCGCGTCGCGGTCGGGACGCCCACCGTACGAACCCTCATCGACCTCGAGGTAGACCCAGTACTCGCCCTCTTCCTCGACGAAGCCGGAATAGGAAAGGAAGTGGATATGCGCCGAGTTACCTGCCGTGACCTGGTTGGGGATCACTGGTGCGAGCGCACGCAAGACGAGATCGACAGCACGCTGCGCCTGCGAGAAGCGCGCAAAGCAGGCCCGTGGGTATTTCGGGTTGTAGATCGAGCCCTCGGGCGCGATCACCTCGACAGGACGAAGCATGCCCTCGTTCTGGGGGACGAAGACCGGGTAGGTGGCCTCGTCGAGGAACATCATGCGGGCGATAAACGTCATGCCCGAGACCGTCGTGCCCTCGTACGGGCAGTTGTAGCCCGTCGGCACCTCGGGGCTCGAGCCGGTCAGGTCGACAACCATCTTGTCGCCTTCGATGCGCACAACAACCTTGATTGGCAGCTTCTCGCCACGGTTGCGTCCGTCGTCGTCGAGCCAGCCGTACTCGGGGCCGTACTCGCCGTCGGGGACCTTGGCGATCTCCTGGCGGAGCATCCGCTCGGCGTAATCCATCCAATGGTTGGCTGCGCCCAGCACAGCCTCTTTGCCGTAGCGCCCGACGAGGTTTGCGAAGCGATTCTTGGCGCGCTCGCAGGCCGCGATCATGGCCTCGATGTCGCCCCGGTTGTGGGTCGGAGTGCGGGTGTTCTCGAGGATGTGCTTAAACAGCGACTCCTGCCAGACGCCTTTGTCGGCCAGCTTGACGGCACGGTAGATGTTGCCCTCGGACCAGTTGTCGACGAGGTCGATCGCGAGGCCAGGGAAGGCGCCACCGATATCGAGCAGGTGGGCAGAGGCACCAGAGAAGCCGACCAGCTCGCCCTCATGGAAGACGGGCATCACGATCGCGACGTCGGGCGAGTGGGTCGCGCCGAGATACGGATCGTTGTGGAGAATGATGTCGCCGGGGTGGATGTCGTCGCCCAGCAGCGAGATGACGCCCTTGACGATCTTCGGCATCGCGCCCATAAACATCGGAGTCGAGTCGGACTCGGCGATGTTGTTGCCCTCAGCGTCAAACAGTCCGGCACCGAGATCCTCGGACTCGCGAATGATCGACGAGTACGACATGCGGTAGAGGACGCCCGCCATCTCCTTGGCGATGGCGTTGAAGGCGCCGCCGATGACGCGCATCAGGATCGGCTCGGCGAGTCCCGTGTCGCCACCCGCAGTGCGGCGTGCCTCGATGCGCTTGGAGACGTCGATGACGAGATTGCCGAAGCGGTCGACGTCGATGACGAAGCCCGGCGGCACGATCGTTGTCGTGTCGTACTGCTCGACGATTGCGGGACCCGCAATGCTGTCGCCGGCTTTGAGTGACTCGCGCTCATAGAACGGTGTCGCGCACGTGGTGGCCTCGCCGTCGACATCGAAGACGACATCGCGCGTCTCGATCGGGACCGGGGCGCCGGTGCTCTGCGGGGCCTCGGGCCACTTCAGCTCGTCGATCCGGCCAATGCCGAGCACGCGGATATTGATGATCTCGACCGGCGCGTCGAAGCGATGGCCGTACTCGCCTTCGTGGGCGATGTGGAACGCCTGCACGAGCTCGTCGCTCCAGCCGGGCCGACCGGGTTCGCCCGCCGGGACGTCGAAGCGCACCTCATAGCCCTGGCCGGCGTACCGACAATCGGCCAGACGGCGGAGGAGGCGACGATCTTCGGGTACCGCATCGGCATCGAGTTGCGCGACGGCCTGTGCAACGAGCTCGTCGAACTTGGCCGTGAGGCGCGGGGCGTCGAGCGTTGCGACGGCCTGGCGCTCGGTGCCAACGAACTCGTGTTGGAGGTCGGTTGCCAAGAGTCCCGTGGCGGCGACGATGCCCGGATGCGGCGGCACGAGGACGCGTGGAATCTCGAGCTCGAGCGCCACGTCGCAGGCGAACAGTGGGCCGGCGCCACCGGCGGCGACGAGCGTGAAGTCGCGTGGGTCGTAGCCACGACGCACCGAGTTGACCTCGATGTTCTGCGTCATGCCGAACTTCTGGATCTGCAGTGCGCCGAGCGCGGCCTGCTCGGCCGACATCTCCAGCTCGCGGCCGAGGTTCTCCATCACATCGCGAGCCAACTCGGGCTTGAGGGCGAGGCCACCACCGACGAGGCCGCGCTCGGGGCGCAGCCGGCCGAGGAAGACTTGGGCGTCGGTCGAGGTTGGCAAGGTGCCGCCGCGGTCGTAACAGGCCGGGCCGGGCTCGGCACCAGCCGACTGTGGGCCGACGCGGAAGACGCCACCCTCATCGACGTACGCAATCGAGCCGCCGCCAGCACCAATCGTGTCGATGTCGACCATCGGCACCATCGCCTGGTAGTCGCCGACCTTCGTGTCGAGCAGGTGGCGCATGCGCATCTGGCCGCCAGCAGCCACACCGACATCGGCCGAGGTGCCGCCGATGTCGAGGGTGATGACCGAGTCGTAGCCAGCCATCTTGCCGGCCCAGATGCCGCCAATCAGACCCGCCACGGGGCCTGACATCAGCAGGTTGACGGGGCGGCGCGAGGCCGACTCAACGGTCGCCATGCCGCCCGAGGACTGCATCAGCTGGACGCCGTACTTGAAGCCCGCTTCCTGCATGGCCGAAGCGAACCGCTCGACGTACGTGGAGACCTTGGGGCCGACGAAGGCATTGAGGGCGACGGTCGAGAAGCGCTCATATTCGCGATAGAGCGGGATCACTTCGCTGGAGATCGAGAGGAACACCTCGGGGTACTCCTCGCGAATGATCTCGCCGATGCGCTGCTCGTGCGCGTCGTTGAGGTACGAGTGCAGGAGGCAGACAGCAATCGCCTCGACGCCAGCGCTCTTGAGGAGGAGCACCTCGCGTCGCACAGCGTCTTCGTCGAGCGGCGTGACGATCTCGCCGTGGGGCGCAGTCACACGCTCGGAGACGACGCGGCGGTGGCGGCGCTTGACGAGCGGGCGCGCCTGCCACGGCAGGTCTTGCTGCAGCGAGAAGTTGAGGGGCTTTTTGTGGCGTGCGATGTGGAGAATGTCGCGAAAGCCTTCGGTCGTGATCATGCCGACCTCAGCACCCTGGTGGGTCAGCGCGATATTGGTGGCGACGGTCGTGCCGTGAAGCAAGTTGTCGATCTCCGACAACTCCACGCCGGCCTTGGTGCAGAGGCGTGCGATGCCTTCGACCACGCCGCGAGCTGGGTCGTCAGGGGTCGACGCAACCTTGTCGACGGTAATCTTGCCGGCCTCCTCGTCAACGAGGATGAGGTCGGTAAATGTGCCGCCAACGTCGACTCCAATGCGCTTCACGTGAATGCTCCCCTGCGTTTTGCCGCGAAAGAACCGGCTCTTGCGGTTAGAGAATACAGTGTATACACTTAAATGCAAATGGAGAATGAAACCAGCCAACGGGTGCAAACACGGACCATGGAAGTCAGCATCGACAGCGGTCGTGCTGGCCAACGTCCCGCGATTGCTGAGGTGCTCCGAGAGAGCATTCGCCAGGGCATGCTCGCCCCAGGACAGCCCCTGATCCAAGCCTCGATCGCCGAGGCGATGGGCGTCAGTCGAATCCCGGTTCGCGAGGCCTTGCATGCGCTCGCAGCCGAAGGGCTCGTCACGTTTGGTGAGGATGGCGGTGCGCGTGTCACTGCACTCGCCCCCGAAGAGGTCGACGAGCTCTGGACATTGCGCGCACTCCTCGAATCCCACATGGCACCAGCGATTGTGAGAACGGCCACGCCGGCAGATGTGGCCGCACTGCGCGAACTCGTCGTAGCGATGGACGACCTCGAGGCGACCGCCTGGTCCGACCGCAACTTCACCTTCCACCAAGAGCTCCATCGTCTTGCAGAGATGCCGCACGTTGCTGATGCGACTGGGCGGGTGTTGACGATGATCGAGCCGTACTCGCGGGTTGCCGTCACCGTGCTGCAAGAGCAGAGCGAGGCCCAAGCCGAGCACCATCAGATGATCGAGGCGCTCGCCGCCGACGACAGCGACGAGCTGGCGCGGCTGCTCTTGCACCACTCACATCGCGCGCGCATGGCGCTGCTGGCCTACGCGGCAGAGACGGCAAAACCGGTCGATCCGCAGGCTGTCGCGACTGCGGCTGCTCGGTCGCTCGCCGACCACCTCGGCGCCTAATCGTCCCGAACGACACGTAGGATGCGGTGATGCGCCGCGTCTTCCTCCTGCTCTGTCTCGCGACCCTTACGACCGGGCTGCTTGCGCCCGTGGCGGGCGCCGAACCGGCTCGCGGTGCCGTGTTCTCAGGCACTGGCGTTTGGATCGACATCTGGGATGCCTACGAGAAGACGCCCGACAAGGTCGTGGCGATTGCCCAGCAACAGGGCGTCTCGGTCATCTACGTCGAGACGGCGAACGCCAAGAGCAAGGTCGACGTCGTCAACCCGGCCCCACTCAAGCAGCTGGTCGTGCTCGCGCACGCGGCCGGGATCCGCGTCGTGCCGTGGTACCTCCCCGGCTTCCAAAAGCCGAAGGTCGACCAGCGACGGCTCGCCGCCGCGATGGCGATTGGCGGCACCGAAGCGGTCGATGGAATCGCCGTGGACATCGAGGCAACGTACGTCAAGAATCCGAGCCTGCGAGCCCAGCGCGCGGCTGCGCTCGTAGCGTGGCTTCGTGCCACCTACCCGAAGGCCGCAATTGCTGCGATCACGCCTTCCCCCGTCAACATGTACTGGCCGATCTTCCCGTACGACGCATTGCGCACCAGCGCCGATGCGTTTCTCCCGATGTGTTATCCACCGCGGCGTCTTAGTGCCAAGCAGATGTACGACATGACCGTCGGCTGTGTCACAAAACTCCGTGAGGTGACGGGTGACCAGGCGCTGCCAGTCCACGTTATCTCTGGCCTGGCTGGAGGGCTTTCGACGGCTGGGCTCGACGCGGCTGCGCGTGGTGCTCGCGATGCCGGTGCGAATGGCTTCAGCTTCTACGACCTCGCGACGACGAAAGCCAATGGTTGGGCTGCCCTCGCGACCTGGTCGGCCGGGTAACTCAAGCTCCTTTCAGCAAGGCGGGGTAGAGTGCAAGACGTGGATTACGCTGGCCTCGTTGACGACGCCCTCGATCGGCTCAAGGCCGAGGGACGCTACCGCTCCTTTGCGGAGCTCGAGCGTATCGCTGGAACGGCGAAGGCAACGCTGCGCGAAGCAGATGGCACGACGAAGAACGTCACGATCTGGTGCTCGAACGACTACCTCGGCATGGCCGCCCACCCCGAGGTAATCGCGGCGGTCACAGAGGCCGCAACGTACGGCGCCGGCAGCGGTGGTACCCGCAACATCTCTGGCACGACCAGCATGCACGTGGCGCTCGAGCGCGAGCTCGCGTCGTGGCACCGCAAGGAGGCCGCGCTGCTCTTCTCGTCGGGCTGGGTCTCCAACTTCACCGCGCTCGCCGTGCTCGGCAGCGTGCTGCCCGAGTGCGTGATCTACTCCGACGCCAACAATCACAACTCGATGATTGAGGGCATCCGTCGCAGCGGGGCAACCGTCCGCATCTTCAACCACAACGATGCTGCTCACCTCGAATCGCTCTTGCGTGCCGAGGAGTCGCCGCGCCCGCGGGTCGTCGCCTTCGAGAGCGTGTATTCGATGGATGGCGATATCGCACCGATTGCAGAACTCGCGGATGTCGCTCGGCGAAACGATGCGCTCACGTTTGTCGATGAGGTCCACGCCGTTGGCATGTATGGGCCCGAAGGTGCGGGCATCGTGGCCCGCGAGGGCCTCGAGACGGAGATCGACATTGTCCAGGGCACGCTCGGCAAGGCCGTTGGTGCGATGGGCGGCTACATCACCGGCTCGGCGCGACTGATCGACCTCGTCCGCTCATATGGCACCGGCTTCATCTTTACGACCTCGCTCGCTCCCGTCGTCGTGGCGGCTGCGCACTCCAGCATTCGCCACCTCCGCTCGACCGATGAGGAGCGCATTGCGCTGCACAGTCGCGTCGCCAATGTACGTGCCACGATCGAGGCGGAGGGCATTCCGACGCTGCCCGCCGAGAGCCACCTGATCCCCGTCATCCTCGGCGATCCGACGCGCTGTCGCCAGGCCGCACGGCTCCTGCTCGACCATCACGGCATCTACGTGCAGCCGATCGACTATCCGACCGTGCCGCGTGGAACAGAACGCTTCCGCATCACGACGAGCCCGCTCCACACCGATGCCGACGAGCAGGCACTCATCGCCGGCCTCACGGACATCTGGGAGCGGCTCGAATTGCCACGCGTGGGCGAACTGCCAGTCCCCATCTCGTCGGGTGACTAGCGACGCCTCGTCGGGGCACCAAGCGCAATCCAGTTCGGCTCGTAGTGCAGGGAGGACACCACAACCGCGCGGATGTCATGTCCTCCCCTGCATCGCATGGTGTTGTACCGACGCGTGGATGCAGGGAGGACATGACATCCGCGCGGTTGTGGTGTCCTCCCTACGCCAACGTCACGCAGCTGATTGCGCGGCTGCTGGGATTCCGCTTGGCGGCTAGAGGCGCGCGAAGTCGACCGGGGCGCCATCGACCCAGGTCTCTTCGACTCGGATCGAGCGCAGGTCGTCGATGGTCGAGGCCAACGGATCGTCGGAGAGCACGACGAGGTCGGCCAGCTTGCCTGGCTCGAGTGAACCGACGAGGTGGTCGCGCTTGGTCGCAGCAGCACCATTGATCGTGTAGCCACGCAGCGCCTGCTCGACCGTCAGGCAGAGCTCGGGGCCGCCGAGCGTGGAGCCGTAGCGGGTCTGGCGTGTGACGGCGGCCCAGACCGCCTCGAGCGGATCTGGACCCGAAACTGGGGTATCGGAACTGAGCACGATCGGCACACCCGCGTCGCGAAACAGGCCGTAGGGGTTGTAACGATTCGCCTTCTCGCCGAGCGCCTCGACCAGAGCATCGCCGACGAGATAGTGGTGCGTCGGCTGAGGAATCGGGTAGATGCCGAGCTCGGCGATGCGGGCGATCTGCTCGTCGGTGGGCATGCCGCAGTGCTCGATGCGGTGGCGATGATCGTGTCGTTCGACATCGTCGAGCGCCTCGGTGACGGCGTCGAGCACGATCTGGATTGCCGAATCGCCCTGAGCGTGTGTACCCGTCTGGAGGCCAAAGCGATGAGCACGGCGGATCAGGCGCCGCAGCTCGGCAGGCTCATGATAGAGCTGTCCGTGGTGGCACGGATCGAAGCGGTAGCCACTCTCGAAGTAGGCCGTCAGGCCCGTCAAGGTGCCGTCTGCATAGAGCTTGAGGCCGGCGAAGGCGAGGTGATCGTCGCCAAGGCGCGAGCGCAAACCAAGCTCGATCAGGGCCTCAAGCAACGTCGAGAGGGTCAGCATCGAGACGCGCAGCTGCAGCCGACCAGCGTCGCGGGCCGACAGGTACGTCTCCATCTCGCGGCGTGTCACTTGACAGTCGGTCACCGACGTGATGCCGGCCTTGAGCAGCATCGTCTGAGCGTTGCAGAGCAGATCGACAAGCCGCTCGGGCGCATCGGGAATGTGGATGTTCGGGCCGTGGTTGAGCGTCTTGACACCGTCGGGCCCTGTGATCAGGTCGATCGCGGCATCCCACATGACACCCGTCGGGTTGCCCTGCTCGTCGCGTTCGATGCGACCGCCGGCGGGGTCCGGCAGGTCTTTCGTAATGCCGTTGAGGGTGAGGCAGTGGCTATTGACCATCACGCCATGGCCGGAGCGATGCATGACTGCAACCACCCGGTCGGTCGCGACGCGGTCGAGATCGGGCGCCTCGGGATTACGCCGGACGTCGAGATCGCCATGGTGGACGCCGAAGCCCCAGACGTCAGCGGTCGGTGGCAGCGAGTCGCGGCGACGACCGAGCACGGTCACCAGCGCGTCGATGGTCGTCACCTCGGGCGGTGCACAATCGACCCAGGCGGCACACTGGCCGAGCATCAACGGATGCGTGTGGGCATCGACGAAACCGGGCATCAACGTCCGGCCGCCAAGGTCGCGCTCGGCGGCACCCTCGCCGGCAGCATCGCGACAATCTTCGAGCGAACCGACGGCGAGGATGCGCCCATCGAGCAGGGTGATTGCCTCAACGCGCTGCTCGTCGGCCATCGTCAAGATCGGGCCGCCGGTGATTACCGTCTTCTGGTTCATACGCAGAACCGTACCCGTTTAGGAGGCAACGAAGTCGTCAAAGTCGGGGCGCAGCGTGCGCTTCCAATAGCCGAGCATGAAGCCCGACCAGTTGTTCTGGACCTTGCCGTCGGCCGTCACGTACCACGAGGCGCAGCCGCTCGCCCAGACCGATTTGGATAGATCGGCCTGGAGCTGACGATTGAAGTCGGCCTGTGCCAGAGGATCGACCGCCAGCATCTTGAGGCGGGCCTTCCGCATGTGTTTGATGCACGTGCGGATGTAGCGGATCTGGCATTCGATCATGAAGATAATCGTGCCGTGGCCAAGGTTGGTGTTCGGCCCGTAGAGCATGAAGAGGTTGGGAAAACCCGCGACCGTAATCCCCAGGTGCGCCTGCGGTCCGTCGGCCCACGCCGTCGCGAGATCGACGCCAGCAGAGCCGGTGATCTTGACCGACGACATGAACTTCGTCGAGTCGAAGCCGGTGCCGAGAATGATCGCGTCGAGCGGACCGGTCGAGCCGGCCTCCGTCTCGATCGTGTCGGCCGTGATCTTCGTGATGCGGTCGGTGACGAGCTCGGTGTTGTCGCGCTGCAGCGTCGGGTACCAGTCGTTCGACAGCAGCACCCGCTTGCAACCAATGCCGTAGTGGGGGGTCAACTTGGCGCGCAATTCGGGGTCCGCGACCTGCCTCTCAAGGTGCCGCAGCGCAACGTCTGCCCATTCCTTGGCCTTGTCGGACCCCTGGATCAGCCCCCACCATTTTTGTCCGGGGCGGAAGGCGAGAAAGCCCGACTCGTTGAACCAGAAGATGCCGAGCCGGTGCAGGCTCTCGACACCGGGGATCTTGCGGAAGCGGCGCTTCTGCGTCTCTGAGTAGGGATAGTCGCGGCGCGGCACGATCCACGAGGGCGTGCGTTGGAAGACGGCGAGCGAGGCAACGTTCTTGGCAATCTCGGGCACAAACTGTGCGCTGCTCGCACCGTTGCCGATCACGGCGACGCGCTTGCCCACGAGGTCGTAGTCGTGGTTCCACCGGGCCGAGTGAAAGACCTCGCCCTGGAACTCGTCGAGGCCGGGGATGTTCGGCCGCTGAGGCTCGTTGAGCTGCCCACAGCCGAAAATCACGACGTCGTATGCGAGCTGCTCACCCGCAGCGGTCGTCAGGGTCCAGCAGCTCGTTTCGTCGTCGTACGCCGCTGTCTCAATCGCCGTATTGAGATGCGTCTTGGCATAGAGATCCTGCTCACGCATGCACGTCTTGAGGTACTCGAGGATCTCCTCGTGGCCCGCATAGGTCTTGGTCCAGTCGTGCTTGCGACGGAACGAGAAGGAGTAGAGGTGTGAGGCGATATCGCAGGCGGCGCCCGGGTACGAGTTGTGGAACCACGTGCCGCCAACCTCGGAGGAGGCCTCGAAGATCTCGAAGGAGTTGATCCCTGCTGCCTGCAAGCGCATGGCCATGCCGATGCCACTAAAGCCAGCGCCAATGATCGCGATGCGCGGAGAGTCGCTGTCGTGCTGGGTAGTCACACGCGGCAGTTTACGCGTACTCGGGTGTCAGGCTACTAACGGCGTTGCGACGATATGCTTGTCGCCATGGCGCGAGTGACGCGCCTTTCGCGAGGAGCGTCTGATGGATCTTGATCTGCCTGTTGAGTGTGAGGATTTTCGCGCCATGGTGCGCGACTTTGCCGAGACCAAGATCGGGCCGATCGCGGAGGAAATCGATCGCGACCATCGCTTCCCGTACGAGATCGTGGAGGAGATGGCGACGCTTGGTCTGATGGGGATTCCGTTCCCAGAGGCGATCGGTGGCGCGGGTGGCGACACGCTGCTCTACGCAATCGCTGTCGAAGAGTTGACTCGCGTCGATGCCTCGGTCGGTGTCACCGTTGCTGCGCACACGTCGCTTGGCACGATGCCGATCTACCTGTACGGCACGGATGCGCAGAAAGAGCAGTGGCTGCCCGAGCTTGTCTCCGGCAAGCGCCTTGCGGCTTTCGGACTGACCGAGCCCGAAGCCGGCTCCGACGCGGGCAATCCGCGCACGCACGCCGAGCTCGAGAACGGTCAGTGGCGCATCAACGGCTCCAAGATGTTCATCACGAACTCCGGTACCGATATCACCAAGTGCGTGACGATTACCGTGCGCACAGGCGAGGACGAGATCTCGACGATCATCGTTGATAACGGCACGCCGGGCTACACACAGAGCGCGCCGCTGCACAAGATTGGCTGGCACGCCTCCGACACGCGCGAGCTGACGTTCGCTGACGTGCTCGTACCCGAGGGCAACCTGCTCGGCCCGCGCGGCATGGGCTTCAAGCAGTTCCTCCACATTCTCGACGGTGGTCGCATCTCGATCGCCGCGATGGGGCTCGGCACGATGCAGGCCGCCTACGACCTATCGCTCGCGTACGCGCAGTCGCGCAACCAGTTTGGCAAGCCGATTGCGAAGTTCCAGGCGATCCAGTTCAAGCTTGCCGATATGGCGGTTGAATTGGCTGCCGCGCGCGCGCTCGTCTACCGCGCTGCGTGGCTGAAGGATCAGGGCCGCCCGTTTGCGCAGGAGGCTGCGATCGCCAAGCTCTACACCGGCGAGGCGTCGAACCGCGCGGTCAACCAGGCCGTCCAGATCCACGGTGGCTACGGCTACATGGACGAGTACCCAATCTCGCGCATCTACCGCGACCAGAAGGTGCTCGAGATCGGTGAGGGCACCAACGAGGTGCAGCGCCTCGTGATCGCCCGTAGCCTCGGGCTCTAGTTCGGCCGTAGGCGCCTGCGAGGCGGCGAGTACGGCTTTGGGCGGGGAGGACATGACAACCGCGCGGATGTGGTGTCCTCGGGCGGAGTAGCGGTAGCTGCTGGGGGGACATGACAAACCCCGGTTTGTCATGTCCCCTCAGCCCGAGCGAATGGGCCGCACGCGGACACCACATCCGCGCGGTTGTCATGTCCTCCCCCCAGTCACCGCCGCGCCTACCCCAGCGCAGATCGTCGTACAGGCTTGTCGCCAAGTACCTAGCTCGGGTCGATCGCCACGATCAGCGCGCCCGCATCGATAAAGGCGCCTTGCTCTACACCGAGCTCGGCGACCGTGCCGGCGAACGGTGCCTCAAGGCGGTGCTCCATCTTCATTGCCTCGAGCACGGCGATCAGCTCGCCCTCGGCGACCTCTTGGCCTGTGGTGACAGCGAGCGAGAGCACGATGCCCGGCATCGGAGCGATCAGTCGCCCGTCGCCACTGCCAGCGACGGCGGTCCAATCGGGCGATTGCGGTACAGGAAAGTGCGCAGTCGTGTCCGTGCCGAGGCGCCAGGCTCCGGCGAAGGCTCCGCTGGGTGCTCGACGAGTGCTGAGTGGCGGGTGGTCCTCGAGAAATGCGGTGGTGGCTGTGCCAGCGAGCACTTCGGGCTGGCGCACGAGCCAGCGTAGGAACGGCAGGTTGGTGATCACGCCCGCGACGCGTGTCTCGTCGAGAGCGGTCGTCAGGCGCTCGAGCGCTTCGCCACGCGTCTCGCCGTGGGCAATCAGCTTGGCGATCATCGGGTCGTAGCCCGTTGGCACCTGGTCGCCTGCCGCGATGCCGAGGTCGATGCGGATGCCCTCGGGCAGCTCGAGCTCGCGTATGCGGCCCACGCGAGGCAGGAACGTCAGCGGATCCTCGGCGTAGAGACGCACCTCGATCGCGTGGCCACTCGGCGTCGGGGCAGCAGGCACGTGGCCGCCATCGGCGATGCGAATCATCTCGGCGATCAGATCGACGCCCGTCACCAGCTCGGTGACTGGGTGCTCGACCTGGATGCGGGCATTGAGCTCGAGGAACCAGATCTCATCGCCGCTGACGAGAAACTCAGCCGTGCCAGCACCGCAATAGTTGGCGGCACGAGCGAAGGCGATCGCGGCCGCGTCGAGCCGTGCACGCAGCGCGTCGTCGACGATGGGCGAGGGACTTTCTTCGAGCACCTTCTGGTGGCGACGCTGGATCGAACAGTCGCGCTCGCCCAGCGAGATGACGCCGCCGTGGGAGTCGGCGAGCAGCTGGATCTCGACGTGATGCGGGCGCTCCACGAGACGCTCGGCATAGACGCGCCCGTCACCAAACGCCGTCTCGGCCTCGCGTGCTGCTGCCGCTGTGGCTTCCTCGAGCTCGTCGGCCGAACGGACGATGCGCATCCCGCGTCCGCCACCACCGGCCGCCGCCTTGATCAGCAGCGGATAGCCAACCGTTGCGGGATCGCCCTGTGGGAGCACAGGCACGCCAGCGGCCTCGGCAATCGCCTTGGCCTCCAACTTGTCGCCCGCGCGCTCGAGCACGTCGGGGCTCGGGCCAATCCAGACCACACCGGCCGCCTCGACCGCACGGGCCGCGTCCGCGCGCTCCGACAAAAAGCCGTAACCCGGATGCACTGCGTCGGCACCGCTCTCGCGCGCAGCCGCAGCGATTGCGTCCGCGTCGAGGTACGAGGCGATCTCGACCACGCGATCACAGGCACGCGTGTGGAAGGCGTCGCGGTCGTCGGGCGCCTGCACCGCGATCGACTCGATGCCGAGCTCGCGACAGGTCCGGGCGATGCGGGCGGCGATCTCGCCGCGGTTGGCGATCAGGATCGAGCGGATCGCCACGGAGGATCTTCTCGGGCAAGGAATGCCTGCAGGCCAGCCTGGCCCTCGGCCGAGGCGCGCACCTCGCTGATCAACCGTGCGAGCTCCTCGTTCGAGGGGCGCTCGCGGATCAGCTGCTTGGTGATGCGCACAGCGTCTGGGCCAACCGTCAGCAGCGTCTCAACCAGCCGCTCGGCTTCTGCTGCAGCGTCGTCCGCAACGGCACTGACCAGGCCAATGCGCTGTGCCTCAGTCGCATCGAACAGCTCGGCGGTCAGCAGATAGCGCCGCGCCGCTGTCGTACCGATGCGGTCGATCACGTACGGCGAGATCGTGGCCGGGATTAGACCGATCCGCACCTCGGTAAAGCCAAACATGGTGTCGGTCTGGGCGACGGCGATATCGACCGTGGCCACGAGGCCCGCACCACCACCAAGTGCATGGCCGTGGACGGCAGCGACGACGGGGGCTGGGCAGGCATCGATCGTCGCAAAAAGGGTGGCAAGGCGCAGACCTTCAACGCGGTTTGCCTCGGCGTCAAGGTCGACACTGGCTCGCATCCAATCGAGGTCGGCACCCGCGCTAAAGCTGGGGCCCTCGCCCGACAAGAGCACGACACGAGCGTCGCCGACGTCGCTAAAGGCGGCCGTCAGCTGGTCGATCGTCGCAGCATCGAACGCGTTGCGTCGGTCGGGGCGCGTCAGGGTGACGCGCAGGACGTCGCCGTCACGGGTGGTGGAGACAGCATTGCTCATGGCTACATCCGGAAGACACCGAAGCTGGCGTCGGGCACGGGAGCGCTACCGGCGGCAGCGATGCCGAGTGCGAGGACACGGCGCGTATCGCGCGGGTCGATCAGGCCGTCATCCCAGAGGCGCGCGGTCGAGAAGTAGGCGTCGCTCTCGTCTTCGAGTCGCACGCGAGCCTCTTCGGCCGCGTCGCTACCGACCTGGGCCAAGACGAGGGCGGCCTGCTCGGCGCCCATCACACCGAGTGCGCGCGTTCGGCCACAGCCCACAGCTGGCGCGGCTGGAAGGCCCGTCCGCACATGCCGTAGTTGCCGGCGCCGAACGAGCCGCCGATGATGACGGTGAACTTCGGTACCTGCGCGCACGGACACCGCCGTCACCAGCTTGGCGCCGTCGCTTGGCGATGCCGCCGTGCTCGGCGTCGCGTGCCGACCATGAAGCCGGTGATGTTCTGCAGGAACACGCAGTGGCAGTGTCGCGCTGGCCGGCACAGTTCGATGAAGTGAGCGCCCTTGAGCGCGGATTCGGCCGAGACGAGCACGCCGTTGTTGGCGAGGATCGCCAACCGGATGGCCCTCAGATGCGGGCCGAAGCCGCAGACACAATCGTGGTCGCCGTAGTGGTGCTTGAACTCGTCGAAGTTCGACTGCCGTCGACGATGCGACGCGATGACCTCGCGCACGTCGTAGGGCACGCGCGTGTCGACCGGAACGACGCCGTAGAGCTCGTCGGCGGCATCGTTCGGCGCGCGTCGGCGGCAGCAGTCGACACTGCCAGGTCGAGGTCGTGCGCAGGCCCGAGAGTGGCCACGATACGGCGCACGAGTGCCGATGCGCGTGGCTCGTCGTCGACTGCGCATAGTGGTCGGCAACGCCGGAGATACGCGCGTGGACGTCAGCTGCCGCCGAGCTCTTCGGCGGTCACCATCTCGCCGGTCGCGGCCTTCACCAACGGCGGGCCGCCGAGGAAGATCGTGCCGGTGCCCTTGACGATGATCGTCTCGTCGCTCATCGCGGGCACATAGGCGCCACCGGCGGTGCACGAGCCCATCACCGCGGCGATCTGCGGGATGCCAGCTGCGCGACATGCTGCGCCTGGTTGTAGAAGATGCGGCCGAAGTGATCGCGGTCGGGAAAGACGTCGGCCTGCATGCGGCAGAAAAGCGCCGCCCGAGTCGACGAGGTAAATGCACGGCAGCCGGTTCTCGAGCGCGACCTCCTGCGCTCGCAGATGCTTCTTGACCGTCAGTCGGGTAGTACGTGCCGCCCTTGACGGTCGCGTCGTTCGCGACGATCACACAGGCACGCCCCTCAACGACGCCGATCCCCGTGATGATGCCGGCCGACGGTACGACGCCGTCGTACTGGTCCCAGGCGGCGAGCGCACCGAGTTCGAGAAACGCGCCGTCAGGGTCGACAAGGCGGTCGATGCGTTCCCGTGCCAGCAGCTTGCCGCGGCCTGCATGCTTTGCCCGCGCAGCCTCGGAGCCACCGGCTGCAATGGTCGCACGGCGCTCTGCCAAGAGTGCAATCAGGTCGGCCATCTCGGCAGTCCGGGCACCAAACTGATCGCTGTGGCGATCGACGTGAGTAGGAAGGATCGCCATCGACGGTTCCCGGGAAGTCTACGACTTTCTGGAACTGGCTGGCGACACGAACGGAACGGGTAGCATCGTGGCGTGAGCAGTACGCCTGAGACCTGCGATGTCGTGGTGATTGGTGCCGGCATGGCCGGGCTAACGGCTGCGTGGGACCTCAAGGATCATGACATCATCATGCTCGAGTCGACCGATCGTGTTGGCGGTCGGCTGATGTCGATCCCACGAGGCGAGCACTGGCTCAATCTTGGTGCCCATGTCTTTGCCGGCGACGACTCTGCCGTTGGACGTCTGGTCGCCGAGAGCGGTGCCCACGCAGTCGATATTCCGGGCACGCTGACCGGCGTCTCCTACGGAGGCAAGCTCGTCGTCAACGGGCGCGTCGAGTCCTATCCCTTTCGCCTGCCGATCTCGTGGCGCGGCAAGCTCGAATTCATGCGCGCTGGCCTCAAGCTGCGGCGGTATGTCGCCCAGTACGCGAAGGTCGTACAGCCGCTGCCGGGCGAGACGCTGCCGGAGCGCCAGGCGCGAATGCTCAACTTTATGGACGACGAGTCGGCGATGGACGTGCTCGGGCCGCTCTCGCCCGAGGTCGATGCCTTCTTCCGCTGCACCTTGACGCGCGGAACGGGCGAGCCAGAGGAGATCGCGGCGGGCTATGGCCTCGGCTACTTCCACATGGTCTGGGACAAGACCGGCGGCCTCGCCCGCAACATCGTCGGTGGAACGCAGACGCTGATGGATGCGCTCGCTGCGCCGCTCGGCCCACGAGTGCGCTGTGGGGCGCTGGTGACGCGCGTCGTGCAGGACGCGACTGGTGTCACCGTCGACTACGTCCAGGACGGCGAGCCGCACACGTTGCGCGCCAAGACTGCCGTCGTGGCGACACAGGCGTTTGTGACCCGCGAGATCGTCGAGGGGCTACCGGCAGACATGCTCGAAGCCATGCACGAGCTGCGCTACGGACCGAATGTCTGTGCAGCCTTTCTGACCGACGAAGAGGGACCGCAGCGCTGGGACGATGTCTACGCGATCGCCACTCCTGGCCGCTCGATCACAATGCTGTTCAACATGGATAACGCCGTGCGAGCCACTGGCGCCCCGCGCGCCAAGGGCACGAGCTTCATGGTCTACGCCGTTGCGAATCTTGGCAAGGAGGCACTGGCGCTACCCGACGGCGAGGTGCTCAACCGCTATCAGCACGATCTCGAGGAGGTCCTGCCCGAGGTCAAGGGGCACATCGTCGAGCGCGTGCTGCGCAAGGTCGATGGCGGTCTTCCCTTCCCGCACGTTGGGCGTGGTCGCCTGCAGCCTGCACTGACCCAGCCGCTCGGACGGATCCATCTCGCTGGCGACTATCTCGGCTCCTGGTACGCGGAGACGGCCGCGCGTACCGGCCAGGCGGCGGCAGCCAGTGCGCGCGAGCAGCTCGACGGATGAGCGCGCTTCAGGCACTGATCGCCGAAGGCGTGGTGCCGATCGATGGTGGCTTTGCGACCGAGCTCGAGGCGCTTGGTTACGACCTGACCGACGATCTCTGGTCGGCGCGTCTACTCAACGACGCCCCGACGGCCGTCGAGGCGGTTCATCTCAACTTCTTGCGTGCCGGTGCGCGCGTCGTGATTACCGCGTCGTATCAGGCGAGCTACGAGTCGTTCGCGACGGCTGGTCTGCCCGCTTCGGATGCGGATTTTCTGCTGGCCTCGAGCGTTACGCTCGCACAGGCGGCACGGGCGGCGTGGCAGAGCGAGCAGCCCACTGCCCCAGCGTCGCTGGTCGCTGCGTCGCTTGGTCCGTATGGGGCGATGCTGGCTGGCGGGCAGGAGTACACCGGCGATTACGACGACGCGGACCTTCAGCAGATCAAGCGCTTTCACCGCCCGCGCATGACCGCTTTGCTTGGTGCCGATCCGGACCTCTTGGCGTGGGAGACGATCCCGAATCTGCTCGAGGCCGAGGCGATCGCAGTGCTGCAGACCGAGTTTGATGGCCCTTCGGCGTGGGTCTCGTTTCAGTGTCGAGACGCAAGCCACCTCGCCGATGGTTCGGCCATCGAAGAGGCAGTGCGACTGGTTGCGAAGGCGCCAGGCGTTGAGGCCGTGGGCTTCAATTGCACGGCACCCGAGTATGCCCTCGAGCTGATCGAACGGATTCGAGGCGCGGCCCCAAAGCTCGCGATCGTGGTCTATCCAAACGACGGTCGCGTCTGGGATGGCCTGCGGCGCGAGTGGGCCACGGGTGGCGCCGGTGGCTTCCCCGACGACGTCGTCCGCTCGTGGGCGGCGGCCGGTGCCCACCTAATCGGCGGCTGCTGCGGCGTCACCCCCGCGGGCGTGACCTCAATCGCCCACGCCCTGCGCCCATAGCGCAATCCAAGTCCGCTCACCATCCTAGGAGGACACCACAACCGCGCGGATGTCATGTCCTCCCTGTAGTTGCGTTCGCATGGGGCCGCACGTCGTGGCAGGGAGGACATGACATCCGCGCGGTTGTGGTGTCCTCCTAGGATTGCGGTGACAAAGTTGATGGCGCTACGCTCACCCTATGGAGGCGGAGCAGCACGACGTGATCGTGATCGGAGCCGGCATCGCCGGGCTGAGCGCCGCGTGGGATCTGCGCGACCGCGACGTGGTTGTGCTTGAGCGTGGCGGCCGGGTTGGTGGACGTATTCGGTCGGAGACGCGCGGTGAGCATTGGCTCAACCTTGGCGCTCACGTCTACGGCGGCGACGACTCGGCCGTTGGGCGTCTGCTGACAGAGACCGGCATCGTCGGTGGCGATATCCCCGGGGTCCTCACTGCTGTTTCGTACAAGGGACGCCTTGTCGCCGATGGTCCACTCGAGCTCTACCCGCTGCGCCTGCCGATCTCGTTGCGAGCGCGCGTGCAGTTCATTCGCGTGGGGCTGCGTCTTCGCAAACTCGTCGCCGACTATGGCGCGATGGCAAAGTCCCGTCCAGGCGAGCAGCCCGCCGTGCTGCAGCAGCGCATGCTCGACTTTATGGACGATCGCTCGTTTACCGAGGCGCTCGGCGTGCTCCCACCCGAGGTCGACGCGTTCTTTCGCTGCACTCTGACGCGCGGCACGGGCGAGCCCGAGCAGATCGCCGCGGGCTATGGCGTCGGCTACTTCCATCTCGCCTGGAACAAGGAAGACGGCCTCGGCCGCAATATCGTTGGCGGCCCGCAACTGCTGATCGACAAGCTTGCGTCGCCCCATGGTGAGCGCATCCGACTTGGTGTCTCCGTCCAGTCGGTCACACAGGATGCTGACGGAGTCACTGTCGAGTGCATCGACAACGGTACGCCGCGCACGCTCCATGCCAAGGCCGTCATCGTGACAACCCCGTCGCACATCGCCGCCGACATCGTGCAAGGCCTGCCATCTGAGGTCGATGCTGCGCTGCGCGCGGTCACGTACGGACCAATGATCTCGGCCGCCTTTCTGACCGACGAGGAGGGCCCTCAGCGCTGGGATGGCATCTACGCGATCGCCACTCCCGGCCGGGCTACGTCGATGCTGTTCAACATGGATAACGTGATGCGCTCACGCATCGGCGGGCGCCCGGCCGGATCGAGCTTTATGTCGTACTCCTCGGCGAACCTCGCTCGGAAGATCGCCGGGCAGAGTGACGAGGAGATCCTCGACCTCTATCAGCGCGAGCTCGAAACGGTCTTCTCCGAGCTGCGGGGCCACGTCGTCGAGCGCCAACTCCATCGTGTCGACCCGGGTATTCCCTTTCCCTTCGTTGGGAGGGCAAAGATTCAGCCAGCCCTCATGCAGCCGCTCGGTCGTGTCTACCTCGCGGGCGACTACCTCGGCACGTGGTACGCCGACACGTCGGTATGGACAGCCCGTGAGGCTGCCGCGGCCGCCGCGCTTCAGACCTAGGGTGATCCGGCGCCGGTCTTAGCCGACGACTTGAATCGTGCTCGCGATCCCCGCGGGCGAGTCTGCACCAGCCGGAGTGCGCACGACGATTTGGACGCGGTCGGAGCGGAAGAGGTCGTGGGAGTGCTCGAACGGTTTGCCGTCACGGTCCCAGGCGGTGCGGATGATCGCGACCAGTGGGGTCGAGCGGCGGACCTCGAGGACCTTGGACTCCATCGCACCCGCGCCAACGATCTGGATCCGCTCGACGGCCTCGCCTGGCTTGACGGCGTACTCGGACTGCAACAACTCGTAGAGCGAGCCTCCAAGCGAGTTGTCGAGCAGGCCTGCGAAGCGTCCGGCGGGGAACTGCGCGCGCTCGAGGGAGATGGGCTCACCATCAGCGAGGCGGACACGCACGATCTCGAGCACGAGCGCACCGACGGGGATGGCCAAGGCCTCGGCCGTCTCGGCATCGGCTTCGATCGTGGCCGTCGAGAGCACACGTGCATCGGCCGAGAAGCCTTGCCGGCGCAGGTAGGCGGGCAGGCCCGCGAGGCTCGTTAGGTCGCGTTCGACTTTGCGGGCAGCGACGAACGTGCCGCCGGTTCGTCCCGGCGCACGTCGCACCGCACCCATCGTCTCGAGCGCGTCCAGCGCGGCACGAAGCGTCGTGCGACTGACGGCGTAGTGCTCCGCCAGATCGCGCTCGCCACCCAGCCGTTCGCCGGCAGCAAGTTGACCACTGGCAATCTCGTCGAGAATGCGGTCGCGCACGGCGACGGCCGCAGGTCCAATGCGACCTGCTCCGTCACCAGCCGTGGGAGCGCGGCTCAGATCGCCTCCATCGCCGAGGGAGCCTCGGGCAGCGTCTGGCCACCGTCAACGACGATCGTCTGGCCGGTGATGAACTTCGCCTCATCGGTCGCGAGGAACAAGGCGGCGTAGCCGATGTCTTCGAGATCGCCAAGCTTGCCGAGCGGGATTGAGGCGGCGGCGGAGTCGAGGTATTCCTGGCCAAGCCCGACGAGACCGTCGGTCATGACATTGCCCGGCAGCACCGCGTTGATCGTGATCTTCTTCGGCGCTAGTTCCATTGCGGCGGTGCGCATAAAGCCAAGCTGGCCGGCCTTGGTGGCGGCGTAATGCGAGAGTGCGGGGATTGCCGTCAGCGGGCCGGTGATCGACGACGTCAGTACGACGCGTCCATGGCCCGACTTGGCGAGCGCGGAGATCGCGTGCGTGACGGTCAGGATGTTGCCCTTGAGGTTCGTGTTGATGATCTGATCGAGCGCCTCTTCGGTCATGTCTTCGAGCCGGCATTCTGGAAACACGCCCGCGTTGGCGCAGACAATGTCGAGGCCACCGTGGCGGCGGACCGTCTCTTCGACAACGTATTTACAGTCGGCGGCAACTCCGACGTCGCCCTTCACGTAGGAGGTTTCGCCGCCGAGCGTTGCGACGGCGGCAGCGCCGGTCGCCTCGTCGCGTCCCGAGACTACGACCTTGCAGCCGGCCTCCACGAACACCTTCGCGATACCAAGGCCAATGCCCTTGGTGCCACCGGTGACGAGGACGCTGCGGCCCTCAAGCGAGTTAAACATCTTCGACATCAGATGACCTCCAGGTCAGGCGTACTGCGAGAGATAGGTTTCTGCGAGCGGACAGGTAGCGACAGTAAAGCCCGCACCGAGTTCTTGCGCTTCGGTGGCATGGGCAAAGTGCGAGCCAATCCAGCAGACGAGCATCAGGCGACGGAGCATGACGAACGTGTCGAGCTCGGCCTCGTCCTCGGCACTCAACGTGCCTGCCGAGCGGTAGCCCTCAAGCCACGAGCTGCGCCATTCTGGCACCATCGGGTGGTCTTCGATAAACGAGATCGTCGTCGCGAAGTCGTACATAAACCAGCCGTTGCCACAGTCGTCAAAGTCGATCGCGCGCACGTCGTTGCCGAGCACGAGCACGTTGGCGGGTCGCATATCGGCGTGGATCAGGCCGTAGCGCTCGGGGCCTTTGCCGTAGGCCTGCAGTCGTCGATCAATAACATCGACGGTGCGCTGGAACAGATCGCGAGTTGCATCGTCGAGACCAACAGCATCCTGCCACGGTCCCCAGTGCCCATTCGGGCCAAGGGCTGTCTCGAAGTCCCAAGCAAAGCGCGTAAAGTTGGCGGGGCTCTGCCACGCGCGAGAGTGCGCGTGCATCCCTGCACTCATCGCGCCAAGCGTGTGGTAGACCGGCACGAGATCCAGGTCGGGATCCGGCGGTGCGCCGTCCTCCCACGCAAACAACACCACGCTCCGTTCGGGCAAGGCATCGGTTGCGAGTTGGATGACGCGTTCACCAGACTTGGCGGGGAGCGCGGTGACGGTGCCAACGACGGCATCGTGCTGCAGGGCGTCGATCCAGAGCAGCTCGGAGACGATCTCCTGCGTCGTGTGGTACCCAATCCGATGAACTCGGAGCGCGTAGGCGATGTCCGAGTCGGGGTCCTCGACGCGGTACGTCCAGTTCTCGGAGAGGTTGACAAGGCGCAGCGTCGAGCGCGGCGAGATGTCGTACTGCGCGAGCGCCGCCTGAGCGAGCCGATCGACCTCTGCTTGATCCACGACCTCCGCCATGGTCTCCTCCCTCCTCAGGTGCAGGAGTATATGCGTTTCCTGCGGGTCCAGCTTTGCTTTGGGGTCAGGCCCCTATGCAAAGTTGAACCAGACTATTTGGGACAAACTTTGCATAGGGGTCTGACCCCAAAGCAAAGTTGATCCAGACTACTTTTGCTCGCGGCCGATGACCGCTTCCAACACGCGGGTGATCTCGTCGCGTGCCTTGATGATGCTCTCGGTCTTGCCGCTCATATAGATACGACCGGTTGCGCCGATCATTGCGATATCGACAACCGTCACGTCGGGCGCAACGCGCTCGGCCTCATTGGCAGCCATCGCGGCGAACAGTGCTGGCGTCATTTCGTAGACCAGCAGCGTCTCGCCTGGCAGCACCATCGAGGCCTGCCGGTTGCGATTGACGATCACCGCGTGCTGGTCGGTGATGTTCTCGATGATGTCCGAGTACAGGATCCGTGGCTTCAACTGGTGGGAAGGCTCGGCGTTGATCCCCTTCAGGATCGCCTCACCCGCTCGCTCGACAGCCGCGGCATCCTTGGCATGCAATTCGAGGACGCCGAACTGGCGCTCGACGAAGAGGATGCCGGGCTCGACCTCGGGCACGGCCTTCAGTGCGAGGTCGATCACTCGCTCGATGGCTAGACCAGGGGCGACCTCAACGATCAGGGCGTGTTCGCCCTCCATCGGTGGGTAGCCTCGAGCCCGCGTCGGTGTTCCCATGTACGCCGCGAACTGACGACGCAGTTGCGGGATTGGGAGATAGACGCGCAGTTCGATTTCTGGTCCAGCCATCGTGTGTGTTCCTACTTGCCCGCGGTGAAGTGCTTGCCGAGCTCGGCATGCGGACGGGGGATGACGTGGACGGAGACGAGCTCGCCAACTGTTGCGGCGGTCTCTGCTCCGGCCTCCGTGGCAGCCTTAACGGCTCCGACGTCGCCCTGGATGACGACGGCCACGAGGCCGTCACCAACCTCTTCGCGGCCAACGATGGTGACGTTGGCAGCCTTGACCATGGCGTCCGCTGCGGCGAGTGCTGCGACGTACCCCTTGGTCTCGATCATTCCTAGTGCTTCGGACATTAGATCCCTCCTTGGATCGACGTGCTGAACAGGTTTTGGGTCAGGTGGTGAATCGGGTGGTGAACTAGTTGGTGGAATCGATCAGCCCGACGATCAGGGCATCGATGGGCGGGTGGGCCGGCGCAAAACGCGCCGCCGCAACAGATCCGGTGGCAACGAGGACCCGCTCGCCAACCCCCGATCCGAGAATGTCGAAGGCGACGAGCGAACCGCCCGCCTCCAGCTCGACTTCGAGAAACGCGCCGTGCGGCATGTCGTCAACGTGCTTGGTGGACCACACGGATCCGGTCACAGTGCCTTTCAGCATGCTGCCTCCCTCTGGATGGTGACGCCGAGCGCGCGTGCGCGATCGCGCCCCAACGGTGTGAGTACTGCTTTCGGTCCGAGCACGAGCGCGGACCCTTCGGCGGCGGCGCGCTCGATGACCCGTTCGGTCACCGCGCCCCGGTCGATGCGATGAGAGCCCCCGACGGCAGGCGCCGGCGAGCTAGAGGCGGCCGAGGCCGACAGTGAGAAGCGGACGCGGCCAGCCAGGACGGCGGCGCGCTCGCTGGGATGCTCGAGGCGACGGGCGAGCGAGCGCACGAAGGCGTCGAGGTCGCGGTCGTCCGTGATGCGCACGTGCTCGGTGCCACCAGCGGCGGGGGCCACAGCGGGAGCCGTGCCGCCGGCAGGATCGGGAGCCTGCTGCGATGGGTGCCACGTGCTCGGGCGCAGCGTCTGCGCGACGGGCGGTGCGGGCACTTGGGCGACGGGTGCGCCGGCGTGGTCGCGCAGCATGTCGGGCAGCAGCTCGGCGAGCGCGGTCTTCAACGCGGCGTGCATCTCGCCGGTCCCATTGACGGGTGCGTCGCTCACGCGATTGCCTCCAGTGCGGCGACGGCAGCCTCGCCCGCAGCGCGGACGTTGGCCTCTTCGCCCGACAGGTAGACGCGGCCCGTGGCGCCGATCATGCGGTAGTCGATCACCTTGATGTCAGCGGCCTTCTCGGCCTCGTTTGTCGCGAGGATCGCGTAGGACGCAGGCTGGCACTCGAGCACGAAGAGCGACTCGCCGGGCAGCAGCATCGAGCCAATCTTGTTGCGATTGATCAGGAAGGCGTGCTGGCCATCGACGCGCGAGATGACCTTCTTGGCGAGGATCTTCGGCTTGATCGTGTCTTGGCCGGAGACGTCGAGCGCATCGAGGATGGCGCTGGTGGCGGAGCGAATCGCGGCCGGCGAGAGCGAGTGCATCTCGAGGTAGCCGAACTGGCGCTCAACGAAGAGGATGCCGGCGTCGACGCGGTCGTGCTTGAGCGCGACGTCGGTCAAAGCCTCGATATCGAGGCCTGGTGCGACCTCGATGATCTGCGCGGCCATGCCAGCGCGCGGCAGGCGTCCCTTGATCCACGAGCCGAGATAACACATCGTCTGCGGCTGCAGTTGGTCGAGGTAGATGCAGGAGCGGAGCTCGACGGCGGTTGCATTGCTCACTGGCGGGTCAGCTCCTTGAGCTCTTCGAGGATGACCTTGCGGATCTCCTCGCGAAGCGGGTCAGTTTCGGGTGGTGCGGATAGGGCCTCGCTGGGCGCAGCGACAGCGGAGGTTGCGGCGTCTAGGACCCACGGCTCGAGGCCAGTAAAGTCGTCGAAGGGCACGGACGCATCGGCGTTGTAGGCGACGCGCATCAGGTTGATCAGGTGCCGCGGCTCGAGGTTTTCGCCGAGCGACGAACGGCCGTAGAAGCCCGTGCCGATCGTCATCGTGGGCGACAGGTTCGTCAGCGCACCGGCCGAGCCGAGGCTGTTGCCGACGTTGACGGACACGCGCAGCACCTTGACGGCAGCGCCGTAGGCCATGATCGTCCGCGCGTCGCGCGAGTGGATCGAGGCGGAGTGTCCGGCACCGGTGATGCGCAAAATCGCCTGAGCTGCCGAGATGCCGGAGCGCGTATTGGGAACGCGCACGAGGCCAAGCAGCGGCAACAGCTTCTCGTGCGCCAGCGGCTCCTCGGGTACGACCAGCGAGAACGGCGCCACGAGCACGCGCGTGTTGGCCGGCACCTTCACGTGCGCTACCTCGGCGAGTACCAGTGCGCTCTTGCCAATCAGGTCGAGGCGCATGCGGCCCTCGGGAAAGAGGTGCTCGCGGACGAGTTCGACCTCGGCCTGATCAAGCACGTGGCCACCCTGCTTGCGCAGTTCGCGCTCCAGCTGGTCGGCGACCTCTTCCTCGACGATCACGACCGACTCATTGGTGCAGAGAATCGAATTATCAAACGACTTCGAGTCGATGATGTGGCGTGCAGTAGCGGCGATATCGGCAGTCGAGTCGACGAAGGACGGCACGTTGCCGGGCCCCACACCGATCGCAGGATTACCGGAGCGATAGGCGGCGCGCACCACGGCGGTACCGCCGGTCGCGACAACGACGTCAGTGGTGGGATCCGTCATCAGCGCCTCGATCAGTGGGATCGAGGGGTCTTCGACGATCTGGATGCAGCCATCGGGGGCACCGGCGCGGACGGCGGCGTCGGACAGCATCCGCACGGCGTCGGCGCAGACGGCCTTGGCGCCAGGATGCGGGCTCACGACGATTGCGTTGCGCGTCATCAGCGCGAGCATGACCTTGAAGTACACGGTCGCGATCGGGTTAGTGACGGGCGTCAGCGCGAAGATCACGCCGGCGGGCCGGGGCAGCTCGAGGATCTTCGCGTCGGCATCGATGCGGGGGCTGACGAAATCGTGGTCGCGGTAGTGGTCCCAGAGGCCGCGAGAGAGCATGCGGTTCTTGAGGACCTTGTGCTCGACGACGCCCATGCCTGTTTCGGCGACGGCCTCTTCGGCGTAGCGTTCGGCGTGGGCCTCGGCTGCCTCGGCAACAGCATCGAGGATCCGCACGACGCGCTCTCGGTCGTAGCGAGCAAAGACCTCTGCGGCCCAGTGGGCGCGCTGGAGCATCATCGCGGCGCGTGCGGCGCCTGGGGGATCTCGGCGTTCGAGTTCGATCATGCCGTCACCGCCTGGCGGGACATTGCTTTCCACTCGGCGTAGGCCTTACCGATTGCGATCTCGGTGCGGTCGAGGATCTCGTCGACCAGCTCGGGGCTCAGCAGAATGCCTGGCTTGTACTGCAGGACCCGCGCATCGAGCGTCGAGAAGATCGCCCAGATGCCGTGCGCGTAGAGGTGCTTCATGACGATCTTCGCGCCGGTCGGGTGGTTGAACTCGAGGCCCATCACAACGCCGTCCTGGCGAATGCCGACAAACCAGTCCGGGTAGATCTCCTGGATCTGGCGCAGGCCCTGCTGGAAGCGCTCGGCCATGTAGTGCACCATCGAGCGAACCTCAGGTCGGCCGCAGATCTCGAGCACCTTGAGGCCGACGATGCAGCCAAGCTCGGAGCCGCCGGCGGTGGTGATGTGCCCGAAACCGTCTTCCTTGAGCCAGCCGGAGCACTCCTCAGAGATGATCGTGCAGGAAATCGGGTACATGCCGCCAGTGATGCCCTTGCCGGTGACCATGATGTCTGGCTCGACGCCCGACTTCGAGATGCACCACATCTCGCCGGTGCGCATGAGTCCAGTCTGGACTTCGTCGGCGATGTAGAGCGCGTCGTAGTCCTCACAGAGGCGCTTGACTGCTCGCAGATAACCGGGCTCGGGGAGCGGGAAGCCGTACGTGGCGGGGATCGACTCGATGATCACCGCGGCGACGTCGCGCCCCTTGAGGGCATCTTCCATCGCGTTGAGATCGTTGAACGGGACGTTGATGAACTCCTCGGGATGGTCGGCGAGGAACAGCTTCGAAAAGCGGTCGTCGCCCGTCCCGACGGCGAGCCCGGTGTGGCCGTGGTACGCCTTGACGAGCGAGACGATCTTGCGGCGCTGCTTGGTGTGGCGCGCCGTCTTGATCGCGATGTCGATTGCCTCGCCGCCGGCTGCGCCGTAGATCACGCGCTGCATGTTGGGGGCGCAGGTCTTGACCAGCGCCTCGGCAAGCGCGGTGCGTGCCAAGGCCGGAAAGTGGTGGTTGCCCATGTCGAAGTGCTGCATGGCCTGTTCGAGCGTCGAGATCAGCTCGGGGTTGCGATGGCCGAGGTTGTACGTACCGCCGTTGAGATGCACGTCGATCAGCCGTCGGCCGGCCATGTCCCAGAGGTAGTAGCCCTCGCGGCGATCGATCACGAGATCGATGCCAGCGTCCTGCCAGAAGTCGGTCTTGTTGGGATTCCAGAACGCACGCGAGCGCTCCAGCATGTCCTCTTTCGACTCGTAAGAGAAGAATCCGTAGTCGTACATACGACGCCTTTCTCGCTCGACGCCGCCAACTGTACCTATTAGTAGACCAAATTGCAAATCGGTCTATAAATCTCCGCCTATCGGTCTGCTCTGGTCTGGTTAGTGGACCATGCCAGCCGCGAGCCGTCCCCCGCGTATGCCCGACTCGATTGCGCCATCGACGAAGCCGGCCCAGCCCTCGGCCCAGTCGGAGTTCGACAGGATCACGCGCCCCTCAGGGCGCTGCATCTCGGCGTGGTGGGTGGTGTACCAACCCGGGCGGTGCGCGGCCCACGTGCCCTGGGAAAACTCATCGGACTTCCAGTCGTGCCAGTTCATGCCGATCACCTCGCAGCCGGGGATCGCCCGATCGAGCTCGCGCTGCGCCCAGGCAAGGTCGCCGTCGACGATCTCGTCGCCGTCTTGACCGAAGCAGACGAGGATCTGCTCATCCCCGGGCAGGTCGAACATCGTGCCGAGGAAGCCGAAGGGGTGGTTCGGGTGCATGCCCGACACAGGGCCGCCGGGCGTACGCACCTTGAGCATCACCTTGCTGCCGATGCCTGCCTGGCCGAGCGCGATGGCGGACCGCTTCAGCTCCGAAAGGCTCGGCTCGAAGTGGATTGCTCCCAGTGTGTTGAGTGGCACGGTGACGACGCACGCGCGTGCCGCCAGGGCCTCGCCCGAGCGCAACGTGACGAGCACGCGGTTGGCCTCCTGCTCGACGGCTGCGACGGGCGATTCGAGTCGCAGGTCGCAGTCGGCGGCATCGAGGATCGGCTGCAGGAAGGCGAGCGTGCCCTCTGCGATCGTGTAGCCGCCTGCTGCCTCTTGCGTGCCAGCCAGCGTATGCCCGGACAGCGCACTCCAGCGCATCACCGAAAGAGCCCCGGCATCGTCGAGGTGCCCGCTGGCCACGCCTCCACACTCGACCATCAGGAGCGCGCGCTCATCGTCGGTCAGGTCGAGCTCGTCGATCCGTTGCTGGATCGTCATGGCGTCGAGTCGGGCGATGCGGTCAGGGTGGCGCAGGGGTGCGTGCGGCTCAGGGAGGATCTCCCACGAGCCCTCGTTGTATTTGTTCCAGGCAGACTCGTTGATGGCCTCGCGCTGGGCGCGGGTGCCCGTGCGGATCTGCTCATTGACGGTCCAGTGCCCGGTCTCGCCGACGGGCGGGGCGAGTGGCGTTACGCCCGCGGCCATGACCTCGGTCCAAAGGTGGGGCTGGAACCAATGGAAGTAGTTGCCGCCTCGCTCGAATCGCTGTCCATCCCAGTCCGAGGTCCACGTGCGGCCGCCGATGCGATCGCGCGCCTCAAGGACCAGCGGCTTCAAGCCTGCTCGTCGTACTTCGCGCGCAGCAGAGCAGCCCGCAAACCCCGCACCAATCACGATGACGTCGTGCATCTCCGCCTCCTCAGACAGTCCTGACTACTCAGTCAGGCTACCAGTCAAGTCGTTGGCTTTCCACCACGACCAGCAGCTGAGGTCCTGGAGTTAGTGCCCGGCGCGGGTGGCGCGGGCACGGATCTTCTCGGCAGCCTCCGCGAGGAAGGCACTGATGCCACGCGAGTTCGTCGCCACCATTTTCGGGCCAGCCCAGGTCGCCGAGACAGTGTGGTTGAGCTCGGTCGAGCCCAGTAGGATCACAACGTCGGCACCATCGACCTCGCGCTGCACATCGCGGCCGGGACGAGCGACCGTGCCATCGACCATCCGCACATCGAGATCCTGGTCGAGCAAGAGTGGAACCTGCTGGCGAATGTCGGCGCTACCACCGACGATGATCACGCGGCGAAAGTTCGCCCGCCGACAGGCATCAATCAGCAGCAGAGCGCCACGACGGTTCGAGCTGCCCTCACAGATAATGCAGCGGTCGCCTTGGCCGGCGATGATCGCATCCGGATAGGCCTCGCCGAGACCGCCACTGCGGCAGGCCTCACAAAGCAGCGTCAGGCGTGCCTTCAGGCAGGCCTCAACCTCGCCGCGTTTCCACTCGACGATCCGCTCCTTACGCGGATTGAGAATGCCGGCCTCAAACAGGGCCTGGCGCGCCGCCGCCTGAGCAGAGTCGGTTGCAAAGCCACACTCACGAAGCAGCTTGTCGATTGGCAGATCTTTGGCCATCGGGCCAGCCCGACCTAACCCGAATGCGCGATGGTCAGTGCCTGCTGCAGGTCGGCGAGCAGATCGTCGACATGCTCGATGCCGGCCGACAGGCGAATCAGTGCCGCGGGCGTACCCATCGCGCGCTCCGACTCGCGGTCGCCACGGACTTCCATCAGCGACTCGACGCCGCCGAGGCTGGTCGCGTTGGTAAAGACCGTCGTTGCCTCGCACAGCCGTGCCGCAGCCTGCTCGCCGCCAGCGACCTCGAACGACAGCATCGTCCCGAAGCCACGCATCTGCCGCTTGGCGAGCGCGTGTCCGGGATGCCAAGTCAGGCCGGGGTAGAGGACGTACTTGACGTAGTCGCTGTCGCCGAGCAACTCGGCGAGTGCCAGCGCATTTGCCTGGGCGCGCTCAAGCCGTACCGATAGGGTGCGCAGTCCGCGCAGTGCGAGAAACGCCTCGAGCGAGCCGGGTGTTGCGCCGTAGGTGTAGCGATGGTCGCGCAGGCGCTCGGCGGTCGGGGCGTTCGTGCAGACGACGCCCATCAAGAGATCCGCGTGCCCGCCAATCACTTTGGTTGCGCTGTGGACGACGATGTCGGCACCCAACGCGAGTGGCTGTTGCAGGAGCGGCGTCGTAAAGGTGCCATCGACGGCGAGCAGCGTTGCCTCATCAAGACCCTCGGCAATCGCAGCGATATCGGCGATCTGCATCAGCGGGTTGCTGGGCGTCTCGATCCAGACGAGGTCGGCACCCTGCGCTGCATTGAGGACTGCGGCGGTGTCGGTCTGATCGACGAAGTGAATGTTGGCGCGGCCACTCTCGGCGCGCTCGCCGAGTTGGCTCCAGAGACCCATGTAGAACGAGTGTGGTGCGACGATCGTGCCACCGATCGGCACCAGGTCGAGCACAGCGGAGGCGGCGGCAATGCCACTCGAGAAGGCAATCGCCTCGCCACCCTCAAGCTCGCCCATCACAGCTTCGAAGGCCGCCCACGTGTCGTTGCCCGAGCGTCCGTAACCCAGCTCGCCGCCCGCACGAAACGTGCTGTTAAGGACCAGCGGCGTATTGAGCATCGCGCCCGGCCCCGTCGGCCGGCCGCCCTGCACCATCGCGGTCTCGGGGTGGCGTTCCATGCGCGGAGGGTACCGGGTTGCGCGTAGGCTCGGGGGAGATCAAGGTCGACTCGCTCGACAGGGAGGACATGACAACCGCGCGGATGTGGTGTCCGCCTACGGAGTAACGATATCTGCTGAGGGGACATGACAAACCGGGGTTTGTGGTGTCCCCCCAGAAAGCTGCGCCGATCAGACTAGGGATGCCGATGGAGGGGGACACCACAAACCCCGGTTTGTCATGTCCCCTCAGCCCGAGCGAATGGGCCGCACGCGGACACCACATCCGCGCGGTTGTCATGTCCTCCCCAACGAGGTAATGCCTCCCCGATCGCAAACCGCTGATACCGTAGGAGGACGTCAAGCGCTGCCGGCGAACTTCGTCGGCATCCCGCTGGATGCGCCCGCTCTGGAATTACCTCGAGCAGGCTCTCTGCTCGAATGGAGTTTCATGACTAGTTCGTTTATTGACCTCGGCGTGCCCGCCGACCTTGCAGCCGTGCTGGCGCGCAAGGGAATCGAGTCGCCGTTCCCGATCCAGACTGCGACCGTTCCGGACGCAATCGCGGGTCGCGACGTGACTGGCCGAGCCCCCACGGGCTCCGGCAAGACGATCGCTTTCGGCCTCGCCGTTGCCGCTCGTGTGCCTGCGGCCAAGCCGGGCCGTCCCACCGCCCTCATCCTCGCGCCAACCCGCGAGCTTGCCGATCAGATCCGCCGTGAGGTGGAGCCGCTCGCCGAAGCCCGTGGTCGTAAGGTCGCTGCCGTCTACGGCGGCACTGGCTACGGCGCGCAGATCAACGCGCTTCGTCGTGGCGTTGACGTCCTTGTCGCCTGCCCCGGCCGGCTCGAGGATCTGATCCAGCGTCGCAACGTCAACCTTGGCGATGTCAGCATCGTCGTGATCGACGAGGCCGACCGCATGGCCGACATGGGCTTCCTGCCCGTCGTCCGTCGCATCCTCGATCAGGCTCAGCCGAATCGTCAGACGCTGCTCTTCTCCGCCACGCTTGACGGCGAGGTCGAGAAGGTTGCTCGTCAGTACCAGAACGACCCGGTGCGTCATGAGGTCGAAGCCGAGTCCAACTCGGTCGGCGACGTCAACCACCTGTTCTGGAAGATCAAGCCCGATGATCGCCTCGAGGTCCTGATCGACCTCGTGTTGCGCAGCGGCACTGTGATCGCGTTCTGCCGCACGCGGCATGGCGTCGATCGCCTCGCCAAGAAGCTGACACAGGCGGGCGTTGGCGCAGCCAACCTCCACGGTGGACGCTCGCAGTCCCAGCGCGAGAGCGCACTGCGCGCCTTCACCACGGGCCGCATGCCGGTCCTCGTGGCGACGGACGTCGCAGCCCGCGGCATCCACGTCGACCAGGTTGCCTGCGTCGTGCATTTTGATCCTCCGGCCGATAGTTCCGACTACGTCCATCGTTCGGGCCGTACCGGCCGTGCGGGCGAGGACGGTCTCGTCGTGTCGTTCGTCGGCAAGGCCGATGAGCATCCGGTGCGCAAGATCATCAGCCAGCTGAAGATGCGTGAAGAGATTGGCCGCGTCGATCTCGACGCGATTGGTGAGGTTAAGCAGGTCCGTGTTGATCACAAGCGCCCGACGACCGACGAGCGTCAGCCCGTCAAAGCCGAGCGCCCCAATCACCACGAGCGTGCAGAGCGCCCCGAGCGCACGGAGCGCGTCGAGCGCCCCGCCCGCAGCGAGCGCCCGACCCGCCAGGAGCACGAGGATCGCTCCAAGCGTGAGCACACCAAGCATCAGCAGTCGAATCGCTCGGTGCACGAGACCGGGACGCCGAAGCCGGCTACCCCGAGTGCCAAGAGTCATGAGGCGGCCAAGCCGCGTCATAAGCGTCGTAATCGCAAAATCGGCGTCTAGGTCTAAGCGTTGCGGTTCGGGCTTCGGCCCGGACCGCGCCTAGCCTTCAGGCTGATCGTCCGGTGCCGCCTCGTCGTTCCTGATGCGGTGGGGCAACGAGTCGCGTGTCCGGCCAAGGTTAGCCACGATCATCGCGAGGAACGTGACGAGATAGAGCTGGCCAACGAGGCCCTCGGCAACCGCGCTAAAGCGCCCGGCCGTCAGTGCGGGCGTAAAATCGCCGTACCCGATCGTCACGAGCGTGATGAATGAGAAATACAGGAACGTCGCGACTGACTGTTCACCCTGGACGAAGAAGGGCTCGCTCGAGAACGTCGCAAGGGTGAGATCGATGTACGTAAAGAGCAGGCCAATCAGCAGATAGACACTGATCGCGTTGACGACGATAGCCATGTTGATCACGCGGGCCCGGGCGATGCGACCGAACATCCGCAGGATCACACCTGCTGTCAGCAGGACGCAAAACAACGTCGTGATGCCGCGACCATCGTCGGAGTTATCGACGCGGGACAGCACGCCCACCGAGGCCAGCACTGCGACCACCACGAGCGGCCCGGCGATCATCATCACGCGCTTAAAGCGCGGCCGCTGGATGTGTGAGGTCACCACGATCTGAAACAGCAGGAGCATCAGCACGAGTGCGAGTACGTGGGTAATGAGTGACTTGTCGCCGATCGCCAGCAGCGTGAATGAGGTGAACGACAAGAATGGTGCTACGAAGACCTGATCGTCGCGCGTCAATTTGAGCCATTGGCGCTTCGACACCTCGAGTTCTTTTGCAATGCCGTGCTTGTCGCTCATCTACGTCTGCTCGCTGCGGTCGCGGGGGCCAAACATGCGCACCGTCTCCTCGTCGTCACCCGGCGGCACACCGGGGATGCCAAGCAGACGGTCAATCAGCATGTTCTGGAAGCGGTGGCATGAATCCTCGAAGCGGTAACACATGCGCCCGCCTTCGTAGGCAGGGTTGCGTAGCCCGTCCTGCACCCGTTCGACGATGCCGATGTCTTCCTTGTTGACCTCGTCCCAGAAGTTCATCAGCGAGTCGATCTCGGCCTCGGGGTCTGTGCTCTGCGCAATCGATTCGGGATGGGTCAGGAGATACACGACCTCCGCAGTTCGGCCAGGGCCATCCGGCACGGCCAAGAGCAGCACGACGTGGTTCGCCATCACGTTGATGGCCACGTTGGGGAACAGCCAGATAAAGCGTGCGGCCTCAGCGTCTTGACCTTCGACGAAGGTGACAGGTGGGAGTCCCTTCCAACCACCGTCCTCTGTGTTGGCGGCAACCGGCCACGTGCAGAAGCCGACGTACATGCCGGCACCCTGCCAGCGATAGTGCGAGTCCATTGGCGAGACCTTGACCAGCCCGGGGTGGACCCACGGCAGGTGGTAGTACTCCATAAAGTTCTCGCCGATCAACTTCCAGTCAGCGTTGATGTCGTACTCGACCCGGCGCGCCAAGCGGTATTCGTCGAGGCGATACCCAGCGAGCTGCTGGACGAGGTCGCCGAGTTCGTGCTCGATCGGTGGCGTGTCAGGGTCGAGGCAGACGAAGACGAGACAGCCCCACTCAGCAACCCGGACCGGGTGCAGTCCCATCTCAGCGATATCGAAGGCCTTGATGTCGGCCATGTCGAAGGCCGCACGCTGATCGACGGGTACTTCGCTCTCGGGCGTAAACAGCGGTGTACCGAGGCACGTGCCATCGAGGTCGTAGGCCCAGGCGTGGTACGGGCAGGAGAAGAAGCGCTTGACCTTGCCCGTGCCCTCACACAGCCGTGCGCCACGATGGCGACAGACGTTGTGGTGCGCGCGCAGCTCGCCGGCCTGGTTACGCGTGACGATGATCGAGCGGCCGGCTACCTCGACGACGAGGAACTGGCCGGGCTCACGCACCTCATCTGGCACGCAGACCGGAACCCAGCTCTTGGCGAACACGCGCTCCTGCTCGAGCGCATGGAACTCGGGCGACACGTACGCGTCGGGGATCAGCGTCGAGGCAAAGTCGACGGGCAGCCGCGTCTTGGCGTATGTCTCCTCGCGCAGAAAGGCGTCGGCGGGCAGAGGGCGTTTCATCTGTCGGGATCGTACCGCCCGGCCGGGTCTGGCGCGATCGATGGCCTCAGAGAATCGCTAGGCTCCCCCAATGGACGCCTTCATCGTCGATGCCGTACGCACACCGTTTGGCAAGAATCGTGGTGGTCTCAGTGGCCTGCGCGTTGACGACCTGGCGGCAATTCCACTCCGCGCGCTGGTTGAGCGGCACCCCGAGTTCGATCCGGCAGCGATTGCTGAGGTCTTGCTGGGCGACACCAATCAGGCGGGTGAGGACAATCGCAATGTGGCACGGATGGCGCTCTTGCTGGCGGGTCTGCCAGTCTCGGTGCCCGGTGTCACGGTCAATCGCCTCTGCGGTTCGGGTGGCGAGGCGATTCTGCAGGGCTCGCGGATGGTGCGCTGTGGCGATGCCGAGGTCGTAATCGCGGGCGGTGTCGAGGGCATGAGCCGCGCGCCCTTCATCTTGCAGAAGCCCGACGAGGCGCTGCCGCGTGACATGAAGCTGCACGGGACTGCTGTCGGTTGGCGCATGGTCAACCCAGCATTCTCGGACGAGTGGACGCTGTCGTTGGGTGCGGCGACGGAGCAGGTGGCCGCTCGGTTGGGCATCACGCGTGACGAGATGGACGCCTGGGCGTTGCGCAGCCATACGCGGGCAGCCGCGGCGTGGGCGGCCGGGCTCCATGCCGATCACGTCTTGGAAGTCGAGGGCGTCACGCGTGACGAGAGCATCAGGCCCGACACGAGCGCAGAGTCGCTGGCTGGGCTCAAGCCGGCCTTCAGTCGCGATGGCACGATCACGGCCGGCAACTCCTCGCCGATCAACGATGGAGCGCTCGCCATGCTGATCGCGAGCGAGGCGGCCTGCGCGTCACACGATTGGACGCCGCTTGCTCGTATTGGCGCCAGCGCCACGGTTGGCGTTGAGCCGCAAGATTTTGGCTACGCACCGATCCCCGCTATCCGAGCGGTGCTCAATCGTGCGGGCCTCACCGTCGAGCAGGTCGATGTCTGGGAGTTGCAGGAGGCCTTTGCCGCGGTCCCACTCGCTGTCATGCGCGAGTTGCCCGGTATCTCAGAAGAGCGCGTCAATGTCCACGGCGGCGCAATCGCCTACGGCCACCCGCTTGGCGCATCGGCACCACGCCTGATTCTCGACTGCGTGCGCGAATTGAAGCGTCGTGGCGGCGGCATCGGCGTCGTGGCCGTCTGCATCGGCGTTGGCCTCGGCCAAGCGCTCGTGCTGCACGTCGACGCCTAGCCCCAACCGCGACGGTTGGCCTCGGCCAAGCGCTCGTGCTGCACGTCGACGCCTAGCCCTAACCGCGACGGTTGGCCAATGTCCAGAAGGGGTCAGGCACGATCTGGACATTGGATGACGAGCTAGTTCGTCTATCAAATGTCCAGATCGTGCCTGACCCCTTCTGGACATTTACTCCACCGGCAGAGGCGAAATGCGGGTAGCATCCCGCCACTACCGGCGTTGCCGGATTTCCGCGAGAGGACACCATGTCGCACAAGTACTCCCTCCAGGACGATCGGATTCCGCGCTCCTGGTACAACATTGCCGCCGACCTTCCGAGCATGCCGCCGCCGCCGCTGCACCCGGGTACGGGCCAGCCGATTGGTCCCGACGACTTGGCGCCGCTGTTCCCGATGGCCCTGATCGGACAGGAAGTCTCGACAGAGCGATACATCGAGATTCCCGAGCCGATTCGCGACGTGCTCGCGATGTGGCGCCCAACGCCCCTCTTTCGCGCCGACAATCTTGAGGCCGCGCTCGGCACGGACTGCAAGATCTTCTACAAGTACGAAGGCACCTCGCCGGCCGGCTCGCACAAGCCGAACACCGCCATTCCGCAGGCTTGGTACAACAAGCAGGAGGGTGTCGAGCGCATCGCAACCGAGACGGGTGCTGGCCAGTGGGGCTCCGCGCTTGCGTTCTCGGGCGCCCAGTTTGGCCTCGAAATCAAGGTCTACCAGGTGCGTGCCTCGTACGACGCGAAGCCGTTCCGCCGCTCGATGATCGAGACGTGGGGTGGCTCGATCGTCGCCAGCCCATCGATGGACACGAATGCGGGTCGCGCGATCCTCGAGACGGATCCGAACTGCCCAGGCTCGCTTGGTATCGCCATCTCCGAGGCCGTCGAGGACGCCGCAACGCGCGACGACACCAAGTACGCGCTCGGCTCGGTGCTCAACCACGTGCTGCTGCATCAGACGGTGATTGGCCAGGAGGCCCAGGAGCAGATGAAGGCCGCGGGCGCCTATCCGGACGTCGTGATCGGTTGTGTTGGTGGCGGCTCGAACTTCGCCGGCATCGCCTTCCCGTTCTTGGCTGACAAAATCGCCGGCAAAGACATTCGTGTCATCGCCGTCGAGCCTGCTGCCTGCCCGACACTGACGCGTGGCCACTACGGCTACGACTTCGGCGACACGGCACAGCTGACGCCGCTGATGCCGATGCACTCCCTCGGTCACGGCTTCATTCCCGACACGATTCACTCGGGTGGCCTCCGCTACCACGGTGCCGCTCCGATGGTTTCGCACCTGTTGCAGCTCGGCCTGATCGAGGCTCGTGCCTACAAGCAGCGTGAGTGCTTCACCGAGGCTGTGCGGTTCGCGCGCACCGAGGGCATCATTCCGGCACCCGAGCCGACCCACGCCATCAAGGCTGTCGTCGACGAGGTCGCACGCGCCAAGGAGGAGGGCGTCTCCAAGACGATCCTGTTCAACCTCTGTGGCCACGGCAACTTCGATCTCGCCGCCTACGACGCGTTCTTCGACGGATCGATGGTCGACATCGAGCTGTCGCAGGCCGATCTCGACGCCTCGGCGTTGACGCTCGAGGGTCTGCCCGCTATCGCATAACACCCTGTCCGCCCTAGCGGCGGACAGGCAAACCGCGGGGTTGTGGTGTCCGCCTTCACGACGGACACCACAACCCCGCGGTTTGCTCTTCTCGTGAGGGAGCGTGCTTGGCGACTGGTAGTCGGGGGCGGACACTACAACCGCGCGGATGTGATGTCCGCCCGAGTTGCTGCCCTGTTGTTGCGTGTTGGACAGGGCGGACACTACATCCGCGCGGTTGTAGTGTCCGCCCCCTGCACTACGAGCCGCTTGGCCACGAGCAGGAGGTCTTCGCCTTCTTGCACGACCGTGCCATCTTGTTTCGTGCACGTCACGGCCATGCGCACGAGGCCCTGGTCAGGCTTCGACTTCGATTCACGGTTCTCGATCACCTTCCACTCGGTCACGATCGATTCGCCCGGGTACGTCGGCGCCTTGAAATTGCGCGACTCAGACAGGTAGGCGACGATCAGCAGCGAGTCCATCTCGGGGCAGGGTGTGCCTGAAGACACGCCGAGCACCAATAGCCCATGTGCGATGCGCTGCTCGAAGGGCGTGTTGGCGCGGACCCACTCATCGTCCTTGTGGAGCGGATTATGGTCGCCCGACAGATCGCAGAAATCGGCGATGTCTTGAGCCGAGATTGTGCGGCTGGCGGAGGTGAGGACGGTGCCGACGGGCAGGTCCTCGAGGAAGAGGGTCTTCTCGGTGGTCATGGCAGCAGCGTAGTCGTCCGCCTGCGCGCTATCGCCGCGCTACGGTGCGGCTGTGGCGACGACCCCCTCGACGCAGCGCGGCAATCTGATCTGGCTCGGCTATCTGATGGTCGCGGCCTCAGCGACGTTTGCGGCCGCGAATGGCGTCTTCGCGAGCCTGATCATCGACACGGGCGTCGAACCCTCGGCACTGGCGGCGACTCGGATTTACGGCGCGGGAGCGATCCTGATCTTTTTCTTCTTGCCGCACATCCGCAAGTTACGCAGGGGGCACGTGCTGCCACTCGCACTGTTTGGTCTGATCGGGCTCGTGCTCGGGCAGGGCGCATACTTCGAGGCGATCTCGTATGCCGACGTTGCGCTGGTCTTGGTGATCATCTTTACCGCGCCGCTGGTGGTTGCGGTCTACGAGCGTGTCCACCTCAAGGAGACGCTCCCCCTCTACGCGTGGGGCGCGATCATCGTCTCTGTTGGCGGTGTCGCGCTGGCAATTCTCGGGCAGGGCGGCATGCCGGCGATCTCGCTTGTCGGGTTTCTCTTCGCGATGGTTGCGATGATCGCGTACGCCGTTTCAGTGATCCTCGCGGCGCGCCTGCCAACGGTCTTTCCACCACTCGCCCGCACGGGAGCGTGCATGGTGGTCGCCGCGGTGATCTGGGCTTTCATCGTGCCACCGTGGACGCTGCCCTTCGACAAGCTTGGCGAGACGACGACGTTTGCCGGGCGCTTCGGTTTCTCGCTCCCCGTCTGGGTCGCAGTGCTGTTCGTGGTCCTGGTTGGCTCGATCGGCGTGTACGCCACCTGGGTGGGTGGTACGGCGCTCGTGGGGGCGGGCGCGTCGAGCATGGTCGGGATGGCCGAGCCGGTGCTCGGCGCGCTCTTCGCGTGGGGCCTCTTGGGCCAGCACCTTGCCGCCACGCAGAGCATTGGCATCGCGATCGCGGTAGCGGGCATCATCGTCGTCGAGCGTGCCCGCGTGCGTTCGGCGCGCGCCACTGAGTTCGATTCGCTGGCCGAGTTCTGACCGACACGTACTGCCATACGGCGCGAGGTCAGGCACGATCCCTTGCGTGATCTCCCGTCGCACTGGCTACATCCTCGTGATCCTTGGTTCGGCGCTGTTTGCGTGCACGGGCGTGTTGAGCAAAGCCGCGATCGACGGGGGTGTCGCTCCGCTCGAGTTGGCAGCGTTCCGTTCTTACGGAGCCGGACTGATCCTGCTGCCGTTTCTCTTGCTCTCCGTACGGCGCCTGAGTCGACGAGATCTCGTTCCAATCTTGCTCTTTGCACTGATCGGCATCGTCCTCGCCCAGGGCCTCTACTACCAGGCCATCTCGCGGATGGATATCGCTGTTGCACTCGTGATTGTCTACACCGGGCCACTGCTTGTCGCTGCCTACCAGCGGATTTTCCATACCGAGCGGCTGCCGGTGGTCGCGTACATCGCAATGTTTTTCGCGGTTGGGGGCGTGGCGATTGCCGTGCTTGGTGGGGCCGGGGGGATTGGGGCGATCTCACTGGTTGGCATCGCGTTCGCTGCACTGACCGCCTTGTCGTTTGCGGGTCAGGCAATTCTGGGTGCGCGCCAGCCGGTGGTGTTGCCACCGCTCGCACGCACCGGGGCAGGCATGCTGGCCGCCGGCCTGATCTGGCTGCCGGTGGTGCCGATCTGGCAGCTCCCCTTTGACGTCCTCCCCGAATCCACGCAATTGACCGGGCGGATCGATGTCGCAATTCCCGTCGGTGCAGCGGTTCTGTTTACGATCGTGCTCGGTAGCGTGATTCCGTACGCACTGGTGATTACGGGTATCACCCGAATTGGTGCCGGCGCAGGCAGCATGGCGGGTATGACCGAGCCGATTGTTGCGCCGTTGCTCGCCTGGTTTGTGCTCGGTCAGTTGCTTGCGCCCGTTCAGGCGCTTGGCATCGTGCTGACGATTGCCTGCGTGGCGGTTGTCGAACGGCAGCGCTTCAAGCATGCCTCCCCGCGCGAGATTTTCGTGGCCGAACTCTGATGGGGTCGTCGAGTTCTTACCGCACGGGCGCCGTGCTCGTGATCATCGCCTGCACGTTCTTCGCGCTCAATGGCATCGTCGCGCGGATTGCAATTGACGGCGGCCTCTCGCCGATCAGCGTCGCCGCTGTGCGCACGGTCGGGGGTGCGCTCTGTCTGCTGCCCTTTGTCGTCCTCGTCTGGCGGCGCTTCACGCGGGCGATGTTGCTGCCGATCATCGCCTATGCCGCGATTGGCATCTTCGCCTCGCAGGCGTTGTACTTCCAGACGCTCAGCTATCTCGATGTCGCGTTGGCGCTGGTGCTTTCGTACATCGCGCCGTTGCCGATCGCGATCTACCAGCATGTCCGCCGTGGCGAGCGCCTGCCGCGCTACGCATATGCGGTGATGGTCGTGGCGATTGGCGGCGTCACGCTGTCCGTGCTTGGTGGCAGCGGCGGCGTTGGTGCTGTCTCGATCATTGGCGTGTGCTTTGGCTTGGCCACGATGATCACGTTCGCCGCCATGGTGATTCTCAGCGCGCGCCAGCCGGCCCAGCTCGGTCCGATGGGGCGCGCCGGTGCGCCGATGATCGTCGCGGCAGTGCTGTATCTGTTTGTGGTGCCGCCATGGGCCTTTCCCTACGACAAGCTCGACGACGTCGTCATGCTGGCCGGGCGCTTCCAGCTTGAGGTGCCGCTCTGGACGACGCTGATCTGGATCGTGGTGCTCGGCTCCGTCGTGCCGTTCGCGTTGGTGCTTGCGGGGAATGCGCGCGTCGGCTCTGGCGCGGCGAGCATGCTTGGCATGACGGAGCCCGTTGTCGGCTCGATCGCTGCGTGGGTGATCCTCGGTCAGTTGCTAACGCTGGTGCAGATCGTGGGCATCCTGATCACGGTGGTGGCTGTGGCGATCGTCGAGCACGCGCGGACGCGCTTTATCCACGAGGTCGAGCTGCCGGGCATGCTGCCGCCGCTTGCCGACGGCAACCCCCGGTAGCGTTCTGCCGTAATGGCTACCGTCCTCACCTCTCTCCCGATCGGCGAGCGCATCGGAATTGCGTTCTCTGGCGGGCTCGACACGTCGGCTGCGGTCGCGTGGATGCGCGACAAGGGTGGCGTGCCGTTTGCCTATACCGCGAACCTTGGCCAGTACGACGAGCCGAATCTCGATGACGTTCCCAGCCGCGCGTTGCAGTATGGCGCCGAGGCTGCGCGCCTCGTTGATTGCCGGGCCGAGCTGGTGCGTGAGGGGCTCGTGGCGTTGCAGTGTGGCGCCTTCCACATCAGCTCTGGCGGCCGCGCGTACTTCAATACGACGCCACTTGGCCGCGCGGTCACGGGCACGATGCTGGTTGCCGCGATGCGCGAGGACGGCGTCGTCGATTTGGGGCGACGGCTCGACCTACAAGGGCAACGATATCGAGCGCTTCTACCGCTATGGCCTGCTCGTCAATCCGTCCCTGCGTGTCTACAAGCCTTGGCTCGACCAGCAGTTCGTCGACGAGCTGGGTGGCCGCAAAGAGATGAGCGAGTGGCTTGTTGCCCACGACCTGCCGTATCGCGACAGCGTCGAGAAGGCGTACTCCACCGACGCCAATATTTGGGGCGCGACGCACGAGGCCAAGACGCTCGAGTTTCTGACCGAGTCGATGGACATCGTGCAGCCGATCATGGGCGTGAAGCATTGGGATCCGGCCGTGGCGATCGAGACGGAAGAGGTCACGATTCGCTTCCATGAGGGTTGGCCCGTCGCGATCAATGGCAAAGAGTTCTCCGACCAGATCGCCCTCGTCATGGCCGCAAACGAGATCGGTGGTCGCCACGGTCTCGGCATGTCGCGACCAGATCGAGAACCGCATCATCGAGGCCAAGAGCCGCGGCATCTACGAGGCGCCCGGGCATGGCGCTGCTCTATCTCGCCTACGAGCGCCTCGTCAATGGCATCCATAACGAAGGCACGATTGACACGTATCGCAATCAGGGTCGCCAGCTGGGACGTCTGCTCTATGAGGGTCGCTGGTTCGATCCGCAGGCACTGATGATCCGCGAGAGCCTGCAGCGCTGGGTCGGTCGGGCCGTGACGGGTGAGGTCAAGGTGCGTCTGCGCCGCGGCGAGGATTACACCGTGCTCGAGACGACTGGCCCGCACCTGACGTACCACCCTGAGCGCCTCAGCATGGAGAAGTCCGAGTCGGCCTTTGGTCCGCTCGATCGAATCGGGCAGCTGACGATGCGTAACCTCGATATTCAAGACTCGCGCGAGAAGCTCGAGATCTACGCCGAGGCGGGTCTGCTCGATGCCTCGAGCCCATCGATCCAGGGGCACCTCGGACCTGGCGGTGCGCATCCACCCGTGTTGGCCAGCAAGGATGAGCCGGAGACTGCGATCGATGCGGCGATGGAGCAAGGCGTCGACTGACGCCCCGCCGCCTCGCTCGCTCGCCATTGCTGCGGGCGTGCTGCTTGGCCTGTTCGTGGTATTGCTGATCGCCGTCGCTGCGGCATGGGCACCAATTCTGCGCTTCGACGACTGGCTCGGCCACGGCCTGGTTGGGAATCCCGACTGGCTCGTCTCGCCGGCCGACTCGCTGGGCCTCGCCACACGCGATCTCGGAACAGGTGCTGTGGTCGCGATCACGGTTGCGCTCTTGTGGCGCCCACACCGCCTCTGGGCGCAGTGGCTTTTGTGGAGCGCGATTGCGGGCTTCGTGCTGCAGAACATCGTCAAGGAACTGGTCGGTCGTGCTCGCCCAGCCTGGTCCGAGTCGGCCTTTCAGCCTCTGACGGCAGCGTTTCCTTCGGGCCATGCGATGAGCGGCATCACCACGTGGGTGGTGCTTGGCCTGATCTTGCTGCTCGCGCCAGTCGGCGGCCGCCTGCCGCGTGTGATCGGCGTGCTGGCGTTGGCAGTTGGCGTCTTGATGAGCCCGAGTCGGCTCGTGTTGGGTGTCCACTGGCCGACCGACATTCTCGGCGGCTGGCTGCTCGGCGGCGCGGTCGTCTGTGGTGTGGCGGCGTTGGTGTTGGCGCGATCAGGGTCCGCTGGAGACGCAAGGAGGACATGACAACCGCGCGGATGTGGTGTCCTCCCCCACCAACGACACCTGAGCTGATCTGCCTGTGGGGGAGGACACCACATCCGCGCGGTTGTCATGTCCTCCTAGGATCACGGGTGGGCCTGGATGGCGCTATCCATCGTGGTTGCCCCAAGCCTGACGCTTCGTCACTCGCTGAGTTAGTGGACGGCGAGGCCCGGGCGGATCAGCTTGGCGGGCTTGACGAGCCCGCCGTCGTCGTACGGTGGTGGTGTCGAATCGAGCAGTTCTGGGGCACCGAACGAGCGGGTGGTTTGGTCGGCCGGTGGGCGACCGTAGAGCGTTGAGCGCTGGATTGGGTTGCGGCCCGCGGCGCGAATCACAGCCTCCATCCGCTCGGGCGGGCACTCCTGGCCGTGGTCGGCACCGGCGGCGCGGCTGATCGACTCGTTCATCAGCGTGCCACCAAGATCGTTGACACCAGCGCCGAGCATCACGCGCGCACCCTCGGGGCCAAGCTTGACCCACGAGGTCTGAATGTTCTGGATCCACGGGTCGAGCACGAGGCGTGCTGTCGCGTGCAGGACGACTGTTTCGTCGAAGGTCGGTCCGTAGCGGGCCTTGCCCTTGAGGGCGATCGGCGCCTCTTCGGGGATAAACGGCAGCGGCACGAATTCGGTAAAGCCGCCCGTCTCGCGCTGGAGGTCGCGAATGCGGTGCAGATGGCGCGCGACGTGGATCGGGCGCTCGATATGGCCGAACATGATCGTCGCGGTCGTGCGGAGCCCGACGCCGTGTGCGGTGCGCATCACCTCGAGCCACTGCTCGGTGTTGACCTTGTCGGGGCAGAGCACGGCGCGCACTTCGTCGTCAAGGATCTCGGCGGCGGTGCCAGGCAGGCTGCCGAGCCCGGCCTCTTGCAGCTGGCGCAGGTAGTCCTCGAGGGTCCACTCCATCGTCGCCGCGCCCTGCCAGATTTCGAGTGGCGAGAACGCATGGACGTGGATCTCGGGCTGGGCTGCCTTGACGGCGCGCAGCACTTCGAGGTACCACTCGCCGGTAAAGCCGGGGTGGATCCCGCCCTGCAGGCAGACCTCTGTGCCGCCACGTTCCCAGGCCTCAGCCGAGCGGCGAGCGACTTCGCTGGGCTCGAGCAGATAGGCGGGGCCGCGGAGATTCTCGGCGAGGCGGCCCTTCGAAAAGGCGCAGAAGCCACAGCGGAAATAGCAGACATTGGTGTAGTTGATGTTGCGGCAGACGACGTAGGTGACGTCGTCGCCGACACGGTCGCGGCGGCGCTGATCCGCGAGCCCCGTCAGGAGCGCGATCTCGGGGCCGCGCGCGTTGAGCAACGCCTCGGTGTCTCTCGAGGTCGAGCAGCTGCTCGGCTTCGGCGCGTGCGAGGGCTTGGGCGAAGGCGGGTGATACGCCACCAACGCGGAGTGGTGGGCCGTCGTGCCAGGCGAGCGGTGGCAGCTCGGTGACGCCATTCGTCCAGCCATCGTTCGGCCGCGAGCGCAACTGTGCGTCGGCGACCCGAAGCGTGGCCGCGAGTGGTGCGAGCTCAAGCCAGTCGTTGTTGACGTAGTGCGGATAGACGGTCAATCGCGCTTGCAGCGTGTGCCCGGCCTCGGCGGTGGCCGTCTCGAGCACAGCCAGCTCGGGCCAAGGCGCCTCGGGGTTGACGTGGTCGGGCGTGACCGGCGAGACGCCACCCCAATCGTTGATGCCCGCGTCGAGCAGTCGTGGGAAGTCAGCGTGGGCGAGGTTCGGCGGTGCCTGCAGCGAGATGCTGTCGGGCAGAATCAGCCGTGCAACGGCGAGCGTCCAGAGGTGATCATCGAGCGACGGCTCGGGGGCGTCGACCATCTTCGTATCGGCCTTGGCGCGGAAATTCTGGACGATCACCTCCTGCAGGTGGCCGTGTTCGGCGTGCAGGTCGCGCAGTGCGAGCAGCGCTTCGATGCGCTCGGTGCGCGTCTCGCCAATGCCAATCAGGATGCCGCTCGTCGTCGGGATTTTCAGTCGACCCATCCGGGCGAGAGCGTCGAGGCGGACCGAAGGCTCCTTGTCGGGCGAGCCATAGTGCGGCATGCCCTTCTCGCTCAGGCGTGCGCTCGCAGTCTCGAGCATGATCCCCTGCGACGGGGCGAAGGCACGAAACGATGCGAGCTCCTCGTCGTCGAGGATGCCCGGGTTGGCGTGGGGCAGGAGCCCGGTCTCGGTGAGGACGCGCTCCATGCAGTGTGCGAGGTACGCTGCAGTCGTGGCGAAGCCGAGCTCGGCGAGCTCGATGCGCGCGGCCTCGTAGCGCAGCTCCGGCTTGTCGCCGAGCGTGAACAGTGCCTCGCGGCAGCCCGCAGCCTTGCCTTGCTCGGCGACGGCGACCACTTCGTCGGCTGTCATATACGAGCGCTCACCCTTGCGGGGCGGCTTGGTGAAGGTGCAGTAGTGGCAGACGTCGCGGCACAGCATCGTCAGCGGGATGAAGACCTTCGGCGAGTACGTGACGATGACGCCGTGCGTTGCGTCTCTTCGTGCGCGCGCACTGGCACAGAGCCCGGCCAGATCTGGCGCAGGATCCTCAGCGAGCGCGAGTGCCTCGGCGTCGGTCAGCATGCTGTGACGGTAGCAAGGTGGATCAACTTTGCTTTGGGGTCTGACCCCAAAGCAAAGTTGATCAGCTCCAGCGCGCTGCGATGCGTGGCCGGAGGTCGGCCTCGAAGCGGTCGATGAACCCGATCTGATCCGCGCCCGGGTAGTGGAAGACGAGGTTGGTGAAACCCATCTCCACGTAGGAGCCGATCCGCTCGACGGCCTCGTCCGGGTCATTCGTGCAGATGAAGCGGCTCGTCGGATCGACCGACGGGTCCTTCGACAATCGCTCGAGTTCGACCGGGTCCTCGACGCCGTGCTTCATCTCGGCCGGTAGGGCGAGCGGCGCCCAGAAGTCGCAGTCGCTTTTGGCCTGCTCGAGGTCGGGGTGGTACGAGAGCTTGATCTCCATCAGCAGGTCGAGGTTGGCCAATGAGCGGCCCGCCTTCTCGGCACCCTCGGTCAGAGCCGGCAAGAGCTTCTCGGTGTAGAGCTCCTTCGGCTTGCCCGACGTCGTGATAAAGCCGTCGGCGGTGGCGCCGGCATAGCGCGAGGCCAGCGGGGCAGCCGCGGCGACGTAGATCGGTGGCGGTGCGTCAGGCAGGTCGTAGATCGTCGCGCTGCGTGTCGAGTAGTAGTCGCCCTCGAACGTCACACGCTCCTCGCTCCAGAGCTGGCGGATCAGCGCGAGCGATTCCTTCAGGCGCTTCAGGCGCTCCGGCCCTTCGGGCCACTCGATGCCGGTCGGCGGCACCTCGTTGAGCGACTCGCCCGAGCCGACGCCAAGGAAGATGCGGCCCGGCGCCAGGCACGTCAGCGTGGCAAAGCCCTGGGCGATCGTGGACGGGTGATGGCGGAAGGTCGGGGTGATGACACTGGTGCCGATGTTCGCGTGGCAGGTACGCTCGATGAGCGCGCCCATCCAGGCGAACGAGAACGGCGAGTGGCCGCCCGTATGACGGAAGGGCTGGAAGTGGTCTGAGATCGCAATTGTGTCCCAACCCTTCGCATCGGCGTGGATGGCGAAATCCAGCAGTTCCCGTGGCGCAAACTGCTCACTCGATGCCTTGTACCCGATCCGGATCACGCAACTCCCTTCGCGTCACGCACCTCGTGCGGACGTAGACTGCCGCTGGATGATAGCCCTGATACCGCTCAAGTCTCTCGATGACGCCAAGTCGCGTCTTGGCGATGTGCTCGATGCCGAGCAGCGTCATGCGCTCGCGTTGCGGCTGTTGACGCGCGTCGTCGACGCCTGCCAGGGCGCTGGGCTGACGGTCGCGATTATCTCGTCGGATCCGATGGCCTACATCGCCGCACGCGAGTTGGGCACCGTCGTCGTTGACGATGGGGGCGAGGATCTGACGGGCAGTGTGCGACGCGGCCTCGCCGTCTACGCTGATGCCGAGACCGTTGTCGTGATTGCTGCAGACCTGCCATACGTCGAGACTGCTGATCTTGAGGCGCTGCTGGCCGCGGCCCAGCCACTCGCCATTGCGCCCTCGGCGGATGGCAAGACGAATGCGATTGCCGCCACGCCGCCGAGTGCCTTTACGCCGTCGTATGGCGACGGGTCTGCGGCGCGGCACGGTGGTACGCCGGTCGTGCGCCCGGGGTTGGCGCGCGACCTCGACACGCCTGCCGATCTATTGGAGTTTGAGGCGACATGGCCGTCACGCTAATTGCCGGGGGTGTTGGTGGTGCCCGCATGGCGCTGGCGCTGCATGAGGCGCTGCCGCCGGGCGAGCTGACGGTGATCGGCAACGTCGGTGACGACTGCGAGCACTGGGGGCTGAGCATCTCGCCGGATCTCGACACGGTGCTCTACACGCTGACGGGCCGCATCGATCCGATCAATGGCTGGGGCGTGGCCGGCGACACGCGCAACTTGATGGAGACGGCGATCTCGTTGGGCGAAGAGGACTGGTTTATCCTCGGCGACAAGGATCTGGCACTGCATGTGGCGCGCACGCGGCGCCTGCGGGCTGGTGAGTCGCTCTCGGCGATCACCGCCGATGTAGCGACCCGTTGGGGCTGTGCCACGAAGCTCTTGCCCGCAACCAATGATCGCCAGCGCACGTGGATCGCCACGGACACGGAGGAGCTGCCGTTTCAAGAGTGGCTCGTCCACCGCCGCGCCGCCGACACCGTCACGGGCGTTCGCTTTGAGGGTGTGCCTGACGCGCAGCCGGCGCCTGGCGTGCTCGAGGCGATTGCCTCGGCCGATCGCATCGTCCTCGCGCCATCGAACCCGTTCGTTTCGCTCGATCCGATCCTCGCTGTTGACGGTGTGCGCGCCGCGGTCTGCGCGCGTCGGGCCGACACGGTTGCTGTCTCGCCGGTGATCGCCGGCAAGGCCGTCAAGGGGCCGATCGTCGGCATGCTTGAGTCGATGGGGCACCGCCCCGATGCGATCGGCGTCGCGCGCTATCTCGCACCACTGGCAGGTTCGTACGTCTTGGATGCGCAGGACGCCGACCTTGTTGCCGACCTCGCCGACCTGCAGCTGGCTGCGATCTGCGTGCCCACGCTGATGGCCGACCCGGCCGTGCGGCAGGGGCTCGCTGCCGCGGTGCTCGCATGATTCGCCTCGTGCCGTTGCCGATTGCCGAGCGAATCCAGCCGGGCGCTGACCTCGTGGCGTTGCTGGCTGCCGCGGTGGTGGCGGCAGGCGAGGAGCTACAGAGCGGCGACGTGCTCGTCGTTGCGCAGAAGCCGATCTCGAAAGCGGAGGGGCGCATCGTCGATCTTGCCGATGTCGAGCCGTCCGCCGAGGCGCTGGCGATCGCTGCCGAGGACGATGGCGATGCGAGGGTCGTTGAGGTGATCTTGCGCGAGTCGGTTGAGGTCGTGCGTCGCCGCGGCTCGTTCATCATCGGCCGCACCGCCCACGGCCACGTCTGTGGCTCGGCCGGGGTGGATCGCTCGAACCAGAACATGCCCGACCAGGTCACGCTGCTGCCCGTCGACCCCGACGAGTCTGCGCAGCGCTTGCACGACGGGCTGCATGCGATGACGGGTGCGGCCGTGGCGATCGTGATCAGCGATTCGTTTGGCCGTCCGTTTCGTCGGGGCACCGTCGGCGTGGCGATTGGCGCGGCAGGTTTCGCCCCGGTCGTCGAGCACGCTGGTCGCCTCGACGACGCTGGTCGCGAGCTGCACGCCACGCGTGTGCACATGGCGGACCAGTTGGCGAGCGCAGCCGAGTTGGCAATGGGCCCCTACGGCGGCGTGCCGGCGGCGTTGATCCGCGGCGTCGAACTCGAGCCCGGCTTTGAGGGCGCGACCGAGGGTGTGATCGACCGAGACAAAGATCTGTTTGCCTAAGGGGCAGCGGTCTTCACGAGAGGCAGGAGTAGAGCGATGCGCGCAATTCGAATTGGCTACGAGGCGAGTCCACAAGACGGCTCGTTTGCGGCGATGCGGGAGTCGTGGATCCGGGCTGAGGCGATGGGTGCCGATGCGGTCTACAACGACGACCATTTCTTCCCCGTTGAGAGCGACCCTGATGGTCTTCACTTCGAGGCCTGGACGTCGTTGGCCGCGCTTGCGGAGGCAACGAGTCGCGTTGAGATCGGCGTACTGGTGACGTGCATGTCGTATCGGAATCCGAACTTGTTGGCGGATATGGCGCGGACGGTGGATCACATTTCGGGTGGGCGTTTGGTGTTGGGGATTGGTTCGGGGTGGTTTGAGAAGGACTACACCGAGTTCGGCTACGAATTCGGCACCGCGATTACGCGGTTGCATGCGTTTCGCGATGCGATTCCGGTGATCAAGGAGCGGATGGCGGTGGGGAACCCGCCGCCGGTGCGCGGGAAGATTCCGATCATGATCGGTGGTGGTGGCGAGAAGGTGATGTTGAAGCTGGTTGCTCAACACGCTGACATTTGGCATGGCTTTGGCACGCCGGATGAATATCGGCATAAGTGCGAGGTGCTCGACGCGCATTGCGTGACGGTTGGTCGCGACCCAGTCGAGATCGAGCGCAGCGTGATGTTCGAAGCGCACGAGTTGGGCGACGACGCGTTCTTCGAGTCGTACGTCGACGCAGGGGCCACGTACTTCTTCTATTCGGCAGCGGGCCCCGACTACTCGTTGGCCGGGTTGCAGCAGCTGCTTGACTGGCGCGCACAACGCTCGCAGTCCAGCCGCTAATCTCCACCTATGCCGATTTCCGATAACGCTCGTGTGCTCCTCGAGCAACCGATCTTCGCCAGCCTCGCCACGATTGGTCCCGACGGCCACCCCCAGGTGACGGTTATCTGGCTCCACGTCGAGGGCGACAAGGTTGTCTTCAATACCGCCGAAGGTCGCGCTAAGCATCGCAACATGGTGGCCGACCCGCGCGTGACGGTCATGCTCCTCGACCCCGAAAACGGCTATCGCTACGCCGAGCTGCGGGGCACGGTTGAGGTGACGACGGACGGTGCGGATGCGAGCATCGACGAGCTAGCGCAGAAGTATCTTGGTACCGACTATCCGTTCCGTCGCGATGGTGAGGTACGGGTCAAGGTGCTGATGAACGTCAATTCCGAACACTGGATGGGCTGAGACATGGCACGAGCAATTCGCATCGGGTACCAGGCGCGACCGCAGCACGGCTCGTATGACGCCATGCGCGCGTCGTGGATCGAGGCCGAGACGCTCGGCGTCGACGCGATCTACAACTGGGACCACTTCTATCCGCTGTACGACGATCCGGACGGCCCGCACTTTGAGTGCTGGACGCTGATCGCCGCGCTGGCGGAGGCCACGAGCCGCGTCGAGGTTGGCGCGCTCGTCACGTGCATGTCGTACCGCAACCCGAACCTGCTGGCCGACATGGCACGCACGGTGGACCACATCTCGAACGGGCGCCTCACGCTCGGCATCGGCTCCGGCTGGTTCGAGAAGGACTACACCGAGTTCGGCTACGAGTTCGGCACGGCGATCACGCGCCTGCACGCCTTCCGCGACGCGATTCCGGTGATCAAGGACCGCATGGCGATCGGCAACCCGCCGCCGGTGCGCGGCAAGATCCCGATCATGATCGGCGGCGGTGGCGAAAAGGTGATGTTGAAGCTCGTCGCCCAGCACGCCGATATTTGGCACGGCTTCGGCTCGCCCGACGAGATTCGCCACAAGTGCGAGGTCCTCGATATGCACTGCGCCACGGTGGGTCGCGACCCGGCCGAGATCGAGCGCAGCATCATGCTCAATGCCGAAGAGCTCGACGGCGATGACGCCAAGCTCGAGGCCTTCGTCGAAGCGGGTGCGACGTTCTTCATCTACGGCGCCTCGGGTCCTGATTGGCCGCTCGAGGGTCTCCAGACGTTGCTCGACTGGCGGGCTCGCCGCTCGGGCTGATGATGGATCGCGCCGCGATCATCACGGGTGGCGCGGGTGGCATTGGTGCGGCCACGGCCGAGCGACTGGTTGAGCGCGGCTTTGCCGTGCTGATCGTCGATCGGGATGCGGTTGCGGCCGAGCAGGTGGCGGCTCGCCTCGGCGCGTCGGCCTCGGCCTGCACGGCCGATGTCAGTAGCGACGATGACGTCCGGGCCTACGTTGCTACGGCGATGGAGCGTTACGGTCGCATCGACGCATTCTTCAACAACGCTGGCATCGAAGGTGCGATCGCCAACGTCGAGGACTACCCGTTGGACGCCTTCGACCAGGTGCTCGCGATCAACGTGCGCGGCATCTTTCTTGGCCTCAAGCACGTGGTGCCACAGATGCGCGAGCAGGGCCACGGCTCGATCCTCAACACGGCGTCGCAGGCCGGAGTGCGTGGAGTGCCGGGTCTCGCGGGCTACGTCGCCTCGAAGCACGCGGTCGTCGGACTCTCGCAGGGCGTTGCGCTTGAGGTTGCGGCAGCGGGCATCAGCGTTAACTGTCTCTGCCCAGGGCCGACGGAGACGCGCATGATGGAAGACATCCGCGTTGCCGTCAGGGCGGCCGGCGGCGACCCCGAGAACTTTCTCGATCGCATGCCAATTGGGCGCTTCGGTGAGCCAGCCGAGATCGCCGACGTTGCCGCGTGGGCCCTCAGCGAGGCACCACCTTTTATGACGGGCGCCGTCTTGACGGTCGATGGCGCGATGACGACGCCGTAGTACGGGTAGAACCAGAGAAGGTGAGATCAACCGACTCCACGAAGCCGGGGAAGACCACTTGATCGAGACTCGTATGACCTACAGCGCCTGATCCTCCAGTGCTCGATGAGCGAGGTTGAGGCGACGCTCTGCACCGTGGCCGAGAATTCAGAGGCGCTGAGCGGGATACTCAGACCAAGCGGGCTGGCATGTCGCTACCGACGCCGTGATGAACCCGGAAGAAGTTGTCCGGATCGTACTCGCGCTTGATGCGCTCCAAGCGCGCATAGTTTGAGCCCCAGAATTCCGATTTCCAGGCGCGCTCGAAGAAGTCGCCTTCGTTGGTGTAGGAGCCGCCGCCGGGCGCAGCCGCCGTGATCAGGCGCAGCGCCCGGTTGACGCCGTCCAATTGGGTCTGTGCGAGCGCGGCGTCCGGCTCGTGTCCTTGTACGCCCGGATACTTGTACTGGACCCAATCACCCACAGTGACGAAGGCGGCGTTGTGAAACACGGCCGGGTTGAGGCTCGTTTGACGGTCGCGACGGAGCGCCTCAGGATGCTCGCCGGCGAGCGCCTTGTTGGTCTGCCAGAGCACCAGGCTGGTGCGCGTGGCGTCGAAGATCGCCTTGGCGAGCCGTTCGGCTTTGGCTCCGGAAAGGCAGGCGAGCGGGATCCCGCGCCCCGCATAGCCTCCCCAGTACGAACCGACCTCGCCGCCGTTGCCGCGCCACCAGAAGTAGCCGTCAGGTGCGTTGGGACGATCGTCCATGACTGCACTGGACTTGCCGATCGGGTTCCACTTGTTGCGGAACGGCTGGGTGATGAAGGACGCCTCGACCGTGAATTCTGCGGGGCGTGCGCGCAACGGATCGAGCAGTGGCGCCCAGACGGCTTCGGCCTCGGCGGTCGTGAGGTCGAGGAAGGCCGTCATCAGCTCCATCTCGTTGACGCCTTTAGGCCACATCACACCTTCGCCCCAATCAGGATTGTTGATGGCGGCGGGGACGAACTCCAGATACCGCTGGATCAGTTCCTGGTAGGCCGCGTCGGAATGCGCTGTGATCTTGCCCGAGAGCCAGCCGTCGGTGCGCGGGATCGGATGGCTGACCAGGGTCATGCGGCTGACGACGCCGAACGTGCCGCCGCCGCCACCCTTGAGGGCCCAGAACAGGTCGGGCTCTTGAAACCGATTGACGGTGCGGATACGACCGTCGGCGGTGACGACCTCAATCTCGAGGACGCCAGCGGCACCCGAGCCGAACCGCTTCGAGTACGACCCGAAACCGCCGCCGAGGGCAAAGCCGCCGCAGGCGCCGACGCTGGTGCACCCGCCGCCTTGGATGTAGCGTCCAGCTTCCGTCGCGGCGCGGTAGGCCTCGAGCCAGCGGTTGCCGGCACTGGTCGTGAGCGCTTGTACGGGCGCTGTGCCGCGTGGCGCGCCAGCGGGTACGAAGGCTTTATGAACGGTGATTTCGCGCATCGGGTGCGTCCAAATCAACAGCGAGTCCGGCGCGCAAGAGCGTCCGAAGTAGTCGTGCCCGGTGCCTTTAACTGCGACTCGGACCCCGTGTGTGCGGGCAAAATCGACGGCGGCCTTGATGTCGTCGACGGACGTGCAGGCAACGGCGTAGTCGCTCGGGACGGAGTTCCAGGCGCGGTGCATTCCTGTCGACTGCGTCGCCCCCGCATGCTCTTCGAGGTAGAAAGGGTTGCGCAGGCGTTTTGGGACAGGAGCCCCGGGCGACAGTCGAGCCCAGGGCGCTACGGGGCGGATCAGCCGGCCGCCGACCGTCCGATCGAGGGCGCGCCACTCTGCTCTCGTCGGCCATTGGCGTGTGCCGCCCAGCGCGCGTTCGGCCGCACCGGCGGTCTGCGACGCCCGTAGTCCGGAAGCGGCGACTGTGAGCAGGACGCCGGCTAAGAACGAGCGGCGAAGAATTGCTCGACCTGCCATGCGGCAAAGATAGCAAGCGCCTGATCGAGTCGGAAAGGGAAAGGAACCCGTAGCGTCTTGGTTGCGGGAGCACCCGACCTCCTAATCAGCGCGGCGCAACGACCGACAAAATCCACCCAGGGCGCCGACCTCGACACTGAACAACCTCCTCGCGAACTACAGTTAGGCTCCCTACGGCGCGTGGGTTCGCCCGCCGGCCACTTCGCACACGAACGAGTTGAAGGTGATCGCATGAAGGCTGCAGTCTGTCGCGCATTCAATGAACCGCTGGTGATCGAGGAGTTGACGATCGAGGAGCCTCAGGCGGGCGAATTGCTCGTCGACGTCAAGGCCTGCGCGATCTGCCACTCGGACATCACGTACATGGATGGTGGCTGGGGCGGCGACCTGCCTGCGCTCTACGGGCACGAGGCCGCTGGCATCGTCAAGGCCGTTGGTCCCGAGACGCCTGGCGTCCAGGTCGGCGACCACGTGGTTGTCACCTTGATCCGCGCCTGTGGCCAGTGCTTCTATTGCTCGCGCGGCGATCGCGTGATGTGCGAGGCAACGCTGCCACTCTCGGCGCGCACGCCGATTCGCGACGCCTCGGGTGCGCCGGTTGCGCAGATGATGAACGTCGGCTCGTTCGCAGACCAGGTGCTGGTGCATCACTCGCAGATTGCCGTGATGCCGAAGGACGTCGACTTTGCGGTCGCGTCGCTGCTCGGCTGTGGCGTGATCACCGGCGTCGGTGCGGCGATCAATACGACGCACATCGCGCCTGGTTCGAGCGCGGTCGTGATCGGCACGGGCGGCGTCGGCCTCAATGTCATTCAGGGTGCCGCGCTGTCGGGAGCGAATCCGCTGATCGCGATCGATGTCAACGATTCCAAGCTGGAGGCCTCTCGAGCCTTTGGCGCCACGCATGTGATCAACTCGACGACGCAGGATGCCGCGGCTGAGGTCAAGGCGCTGACGAACGGCCGGATGGCCGATCACGTCTTCGTGTCGGTCGGCATTGGGCCCGCGATCGAGCAGGGCATTGGCTTGATGGGCAAGGGTGCCGAGACCGTCATCGTCGGCATGCCGCCGTCGGGTGTCACGACCACGTTCGATCCATCGTGGCTGGCCGCGGACTCGCAGCGCATTATCGGCAGCAAGATGGGTTCGGCTCAGACGCCGATGGACATCCCGCAACTCGTCGGCCTCTATCGGGCAGGGCGGCTCAAGCTCGACGAGCTCGTCACGGGCACGTATCCGCTTGAGGAGATCAACGAGGCGATCGACTCCGTCAAGCGTGGCGAGGCGCTGCGCAACGTGGTGGTGTTCTGATGAAGGTTGCATCCTGGGAAACGTTCGTCGTCGGCAATCCACCGCCGAGCGAGGGCGGCAACTACTTCATCTTCGTCAAGCTCGTCACCGACGACGGGACCGTTGGCTACGGCGAGTGTTATGTCGCCACCTTCGGGCCCGATGTGATCGTCAAGTGCATCGACGACATGATGGAGCGCCGCATTGTCGGCATGGATCCTCATCGCATCGAGACGATGTACCGCGAGGTCTACGGCGCGGGCTTCCAATTCCGCCCCGACACCACGGTGATGGGGTGCTTCAGCGGCATCGAGATGGCGCTCTGGGACATCATCGGCAAGTCGGCCGGCAAGCCCGTCTACGACATGCTCGGTGGCAAGGTGCGCGAGCGACTGCGCGCCTACACGTATCTCTATTCCGAGCCGGGTGACACGGTCGACGTCTATCACGACGCCGATCTGTCGACGCAGCGCGCGGTCGAGAACGTCGAGCGCGGTTTCACGGCCATCAAGTTCGACCCCGCGGGTGTCTACAGCTCGCTCGACCCTCGCAACCCTTCGGGCGACGCGTTGGAGCGCTGCGAGCGCTTCGTTAAGCAGATCCGCGAGGCCGTCGGTCCCAGCGTCGACATGCTGTTTGGCACGCACGGGCAGTTCACGACGAGCGGTGCGATTCGGATGGCGCAGCGGCTCGAGAAGTACGAGCCGCTCTGGTTCGAAGAGCCGACTCCGCCGGACATGCCGGAGGAGATGGCGCGCGTTGCGCAGTCCACGTCGATTCCGATTGCGACGGGCGAGCGCCTGACGACGAAGTACGAGTTCGCGCGCGTGCTGCGCACGGGTGCTGCGTCGATCCTGCAGATGAACCTCGGTCGCGTCGGCGGCATCCTCGAGGCGAAGAAGATCGCTGGCATGGCCGAAACGCATTACGCCCAGATCGCTCCGCATCTCTACTGCGGCCCGATCGTCGGGGCTGCGAACGTGCAGATCGGTGCCTGCTCGCCGAACTTCCTAATCACGGAGAGCATCCGCGACTGGGGCGGCTTCCACGCCGAGATCCTCAAAACCAAGATGGGCTTCGAGGACGGCCACGTGATCATCCCGACGGCGCCCGGCTTGGGTGTCGAGCTCGACGAGGATGTTGCGCGCGCCAACCCGTACACCGGAACGGCGCTGCATCTCAACCCTGTCTATGGCGAACTCCAAGAGGAGCACTACCCGTGAAGCTTGCATACATCGGCCTTGGCAACCTTGGCGAGCACATCGCCATGAATCTCGTCAAGGCGGGCCACGAGGTCGCCGTCTTTGACCTCGATGAGGAGACCGGGAAGGCACTTGTCGCCGCCGGTGCTCGCTGGGCGAGTAGCGCAGCCGATGCAGCGACGGGCGCCGAAGCGGTGTTGACGTGCCTGCCTTCGACGCGGGCAATCGAGATTGTCGTCGGCGAGATCCTGACGGTCATGCCTGCTGGCTCGGCCTGGCTCGATAACTCGACGAACGACCGCGACGTCATCATGCGGCTCGCCGAGACGGCAGCGGCACAGGGCGTGCGCGCTGTTGAGGCCCCGGTTACGGGCGGCGTGCACCTTGCCAAGGCGGGTGAGATCACCGTCATCCTCGGCGGTGACGATGAGGTCGTCCAAGAGTTCATGCCGATCTTTCAGATCATCGGCAACCGCATCTTCCACGTTGGTGGAGTCGGGCAGGCCTCGAAGATCAAGGCGATCACGAACATGCTGGCCTTCATCCACCTGGTGGCGGATGGCGAGGCCTTGATGCTCGCCAAGAAGGGCGGCATCGACCTGAAGACGGCCTACGACGTGATCCAGGCGTCGAGCGGCAACTCGTTTGTGCACGAGACCGAAGGCCAGTTGGTCCTCAACGGCTCGTACCAGATCGATTTCAGTTTCGACCTCGCGCTCAAGGACCTCGGCTTTATCGACGATATGAGTCGCGAGTACAACGTGCCGGTCGAGCTCGCGAGCCTCGTGCGTCAGACGTACATTCGCGGCAAGGCGCAGTACGGCGGCGACGCCGAGAGCCCAATGATCGTCAAGCTGCTCGAGGACGCCTGCGGTACGGATCTCCGCGCCCCGGGCTTCCCCGCTCGCATCGAGGCGTAACGCAGTACAGGTGGGGGAGCAGGCGGGTGCCTGCTCCCCCGTAGTGCGTTAGGGCTTCCAGTCCGCGCTGACGGACATGAAGGCCACGTTGTCCTTAAACTTTGTGCCTGCGGTTCCCGTCAGGGAACTTGTGACTACGTACCCGACTGCCTTTGTCGAGCAGCATGGCTGCGAGTAGTAGTAGATGAGAGCCGTGGAGCCGTCAGACGAGACCGCTATCGGCTGATTCGAGTACTGGTTATTGACGCTAATGGGCGTGATTTTGCCCGTAGTGGCATTGACCTTGACGGTAGTGGCATCGTCATCCTCCCCCACGATTGTCCCAACAATGGTCTTGCCGTTCGAAGTCCAGAGGGAGGGAGATGGTCCAGAGCCCATCCCGTTCTTCGGCTGTGTCCAGTGCGTCAGTTGCGTCGCTGTCGAGCTGTTGTAGATCTTCGGGTTGACGGTCCAAATCTCCGACGTCAGCGAATCGCCACTGACAGTAAAGGCCTGATACGCGATCAGCTTCGGTCCCCAGACCGCCGTCCCGGCGTTGTTGCCGAGCTTGATCAGGGGGCCTGTGCCATCCGCGTTTTTCGCTCGTAGCCTCGGTGGGTTGAACTTGTTTGTGGGCTTGGAGGGCCGTACAATCGACTGCCACGCGATCATCGAACTGTCGGGCGACCATGTTGCCGAGCTGTACCCGGTACTGACGGTGTCTGTGTTCTCGGAGATCGTTGTGACCTTGCCGGTCGGTGTCACGGTGACGAGTCCCGACCCCGTCTTGGAAACCAAGGCGCACGCCACGGCGGACGAATTTGGTGCCCATGCGGGGTTCTGGCACTGAAACTTCGTATTGAAATCAACGTTGGTCGCAAGTGTCAGGAAGTGCAAGATGGACGTGTAGATCGTTGTGGAGTCGGGTCCCTTTGTCTTCGTATTCTTGAAATAGGCGATGGTTGTGCCGTCGGGCGAGATCTCCGGTGTGCTGCCAGTTACGGAGAGCTTGCGCACGCCAGAGCCGTCGTTTTTGGCCACGTAGATGGCCGTATTCAGCGGTTGGCTCGGGAAGGTGTAAGGTGCCACGTACTTGGTGAAAGCCACCGAGGCCCCTGCGATCGCTGGTACCGCGAGCAGTACAGCCGCGACTCCGAGCGATCCAATAACGCGCTTAATCATCTAGCTCTCACTCTCTCTTTTGGTTCGATCTTGGTGGAGAGCGTACCGCTTTGCTACAGGTGTCGCCACGAGCGGAATGTGTGCGGGCTTGCAACGCATGCACCAATATGTCAAACCACACAACGGTGTGAGCAAATGCGTTGCGGGCGTTATCTCGCTTTTTATGCATTCGGTTAAGGCTTACGTCGCGTCAGATTCTCGCGAGAAACGCGTCTACAGTTATGGCATGGCAATCGCCGTCCCCATTCGCAGGTCGTCTCGCTCGGAAGAGGGCGCTCGTACCGCTGCTCTCTATCGTGCGCACGGCGCCGAACTGCTGCGCTTCGCGTGGCATCGGCTCGGTCGGCTCGAAGATGCTGAAGATGCAGTGCAGGCGACGTTCCTTTCGGCGCACCGTGTGCTGGCGGAAGGCGAGCAGATCCGTGAGCCGCGCGCGTGGCTGTTTCGGATTTTGCGCAATGAGTGCCTGACTCGGATTGCGATGACGAAGCGTCGCGGGCCGCACGAGCCGCTCGAGGAGTGGCATGCCGATCCGCGTGCATCGGTCGCTGAGGCGAGCGAGAGTCGAGAAGAATTCGACGTGGCTGTCAGCTTGCTTGGCACGCTCCCGACGCAGCAACGCGAAGCACTCGTGCTGCGCGAATGGCTTGGCCTGTCGGCTATCGAGACGGCCTCGGTGTTGGAGTCCACACCGCAGGGCATCGACGCGCTGGTCTATCGGGCGCGCAAGTCGTTGGTCGGCTTGGCCGATGTCCCCGATGCCAGTACCTGTGCCGAGACGCGCGATGCGCTCGTTGAGAGTGCAGTGACAACCAAGGTGCGCGCGCACCTCTTGGCCTGTCGTTCGTGTCGCACTGCTGCCCGGCGTCTTCGAGCACCCGAGGAACTGGCTGTCCACGGGACGTTGCCGTTCGATTCGGTTGCCGCGCGCATTGGTGAGTCGATTCCTGGTTTTGCGGCGGCGGCGACAACTGCTGTCGTGGTTGGTAGTGGTGCGGCTGCGGCAACGGTAGCCTCGTCGCTTGCTGCAGGCACGGCCGTCAAGGTTGCGACCGCAGTGGCGATTGGTGCGGTAGTGACGGGTGGCGCGATCAGTGCCGGACCCACCGTGCGCGATGCGATTCGGCCGCCGGCCAAGATTGCGCCTGCGCCCGAGTCCGCGCCTCAGCAGCAGGTCGTCGTGCAGACTGCAAACGGTTCCGCCACTGTGGTCCCGCCTGCAAAGAACGTCGCAGGCGACGCAAACACCGCTGTCAATAGTGTGGCTGGTGTCCCGGTCGCCGCTGGCGACGCTGTCGCGGTTGAGGCCACGCCGCCGCCACCGCTCGCTGTCGAAGAGAGTGTTCCTGTCGCAGGCGCTGAGGATTCTGCCCTGGAGGGTGCGCCCTCTGGCGATCTGCCCGCTGATGGTTCCGTACCGGCTGCGCCAACTGAGCCGAAGCAGCCGACCGGAAAGCATGAGGACTCGAAGCAGCCGACTGGTAAGCATGAGGACTCGAAGCAGTCGTCGGGGAAGCAGTCCGATTCGAAGCAGTCGTCGGGTAAGCAGTCCGAGTCGAAGCAGTCGGAAGTGAAGCCGTCGGAGTCGAAGCAGTCGTCGGGTAAGCAGTCCGAGTCGAAGCAGTCTGAGTCGAAGCAGTCGGAAGTGAAGCCGTCGGAGTCGAAGCAGTCGTCGGGTAAGCAGTCCGAGTCGAAGCAGTCTGAGTCGAAGCAGTCGGAAGTGAAGCCGTCGGAGTCGAAGCCGTCGGAGTCGAAGCAGTCGACCGGTAAGCAGTCCGAATCGAAGCAGCCCGAGTCGAAGCAGCCCGAGTCGAAGCAGCCCGATTCGAAGCAGCCCGAGTCGAAGCAGCCCGAGTCGAAGCCGTCGGAGTCGAAGCCGTCCGAGTCGAAGCCGTCGACCGGTAAGCAGTCCGAGTCGAAGCAGTCTGAGCCGAAGCAGTCCGAATCGCACCAGTCTGAGCCGTCGAAGAGCACCGTCGCGACGCCTCCGGTTGTCAGTGCCCCACCGGTTGTCCCGGTTGTCGCGGCCCCCACCAAGCACGACGGTGGCGACAAGGACAAGTCCAAGTCGCGCGACTCTCAGCGCGACTAGCGTCCGCCTCCGCGCTGCCTGCGTGGCACCATGGGTGACGATGAGGCGGGGGCAGCGATGAGTGTCGCACGCAATTTGGGGCGGATTGGCAAGCAGTCTGCGATCTATGGCGCAGGCTCGATCGCCGCAACGCTGCTCGGCATCGTCCTTCTGCCGCTGTATACCAACGAGTTGACCCCAGCTCAGTTCGGTGATGCAGAACTGGCGCTACGCATCGTCCTTGCCGTTGCGATCGTGGCCCGACTCGGCCTGATCAACTCGTTTTTCCGCTTCTTCTTCGATTATGAGGATCCAGAGCGCCGCCGCCGAGTCTTCCAGACCGCGTTCTGGGCGCTGCAGGTAACGACGCTGGTCTGGGCGCTGATCACGGCGCTCAGCTCGAACTGGCTTGGGCAGTCTGTCTTTACGACCCCGGGCGCAGGCCAGGACCTAGTCCTGCTGATCGCACTCGGTGTCTACGTGTCGGTCAACTACGAGTTGACGAGTGCGCTCTTTCGCGTGCAGGAGCGTCCGGTCGCCTTCAGCGTGCGCACGGTCATTAATCTGATCGCCACCGCGCTGTTCTCCTACATCTTTCTCGTGCACCTACATTTGGGACCCGTCGGCCTGCTGCTCGGCGCCTACCTTGGACAGGCGCTCGTGTACCTCGGCGTTCTCTTCGAGCAGCGTCACTGGCTCGGCTTCGGCCTTGAGCGACCATTGCTTCGAGAGATGCTCAAATTCGGCGTGCCTCTGATGCCGGCGGGTGCCGCGATGTGGGCCGTCACGCTGATCAATCGGCCGATCGTGCTGGCAGTCTCGACGCCGGCCACGCTTGGTGTTCTCGCCGCCGGCTTCCGCATCGGTACAGGCGTGTTGCTCCTCGTCAACGCCTTCCAGCTGGCCTGGCCCGCGTTCGCCTATTCGATCAAGGATGACGGCGAGGCCAAGCGAACGTACGCGGCGGTCATGGGGATCTACCTCGCGTTTATGGGCTGGGCGGCCCTGTCGGTGGCGCTCCTCGCGCCGTGGTTCCTGCGGCTGCTGACGACAGAGCCATACTGGGGCGCGGCCGCGGCGATCACCCCGATCGCGATCGCAGGGCCGCTCTACGGCGGGTACTTCATTGCGGCGATCGGCGTGGGGCGCAAGAAGGCGAACCAGTTCAACTGGGTCGTCGTGGCAGCCGCAGCCGTGATCGAGGTCATCGCGCTGCTCCTCCTCGTGCCGCCGTTCGGGGTTGCTGGCGCGGGTTGGTCACTCGTGATCGCCTACGGGTCGATGTTTGCGCTGATGCTCTGGCGCGAGCACCGGGTCTTCCCAGTGCCATACGCGTGGGGACGGATCGCCCGGATCCCGGTGATCCTCACGCTGGCCTTGGCGGCGACGTACCTCCTCCCGGATCATGGGACCGGTGCACTGGCGCTACGGATCGCGGTGGCGGCGGCGATTCCGCTGGGCTACATCGCGATTGGCTTCCTGACGCGTGCCGAGCTGGCACGGGCACGAGCGATCGTGACTGGCCTGCGTACCCGCGGCGGCTCGGCACCTCCAGGCGACACCGCCGAGCCCGAGCCCGACGAGAGGCCCTGACCATGCCGGGTATTCTCCGCCTGTGACAATCCGCGTCCCGATTGCCAAGCCTGCGCTCGGAGCGGAGGAGATCGCTGCCGTCACGCGTGTGCTCGAGAGCGGCATGCTGATCTCGGGCGCGCTCGTTCAGGAGTTTGAGCAGGGGCTGGCCGAACGCTGCGGTCGCAAGCACGCGATCGCCGTCGCCAACGGCACGGCCGCGCTCGAGCTCGCGCTGCGCGCGCTCGACATCGATAGTGGCGAGGTCTTGGTGCCCGCGATGTCGTGGCCGAGCCCGGCGCACGTTGCCGCCTGGGTCGGAGCAACGCCGCGCTCTGCGTCGACATTGATCAAGCCACGTGGAATGGCGAAGCGCGTGGTTTGGCAGCGGCTCGAACGACTGCCACAACGGCTGTGATTGCGATCGACCAGTTCGGCGTGCCGGCCGACCAGTCCGCCATCGCCGCGGCACTGCCCGATCTGCCAATCATTGAGGACGCAGCCTGCGCAATTGGCAGCACGCTGAATGGCCAGCCGTGCGGCTCGTTCGGCGTCATCTCCTGCCTCTCATTCCACCCGCGTAAGGTCTTGACGACGGGTGAGGGCGGGGCGTGTCTAACCGACGACGATGCACTCGCCGACCGCCTACGCGTCTTCCGTAACCATGGCCAGAGCACGCCGGGCGTCTTTGTTGAGCCCGGTCCGAATGCGCGCCTGACGGAGATGCAGGCGGCGATCGGCCTCGTCCAGCTTGGGCGCCTCGACGAGATGATCAGTCGGCGCCGAGAGATCTGCACGGCCTACCGCTCTGCACTGCCGGCGCTTGGCATCGAGTTTCAGCAGCACCCGGCTGGTGCGGCCGTCAACGAGCAGACCTTTGGCGCCGTCGTCCCGCCTGGCGTCAATCGCGATGCATTTGTCGCAGCGATGCAGGAGCAGGGCATCGGTGCCGGCATCCTCTCCTACGCGATGACGCGCATTGGCAGCCTTGTCGAACTCGGACAATCGGCCCCAATCGCCGAGGACATCGTCGATCGCGGTTTCGCACTTCCCGTGCACACGGCGATGAGCGATGAGGATGTCGCGGCCGTGATTGCGGCGCTTGCGTCTGCGCTCGGTTAGCTCGGGTCGTACTCGAGCTGGTCGAAATAGCGCAGCGCCACACGGCCTGGCCGAATGCGTGCCTGCGCCTCGGCCGCCTGTGCGTCGGTCAACTCACCAAGCGCGCGGCGAATGCCGAGCCAGGCCAAGTTGAAGTCGTCCTGATAGACGATCGTCGAGATCCGCGGATTCATTTCGAGCACGGCGTCACCGATCAGCTGCAGGTTAAAGAAGCCGTGGAGGCCAAAGCCCGCAACCAGCGTCTCTGCGACCTGCATCAAGTCGGGGGCCTCTAGCGTCTCGAACCGCATCGCCAGGCCGGCCCTCATCGCCTCGCGCGTCTTTGGGTGGCCGACGACGATGCGGCCATGTTCGGCGTAGCCATCGACGGTGCGCTCGAGGCCGGTCACGAGTTCCATCACCAGGAGCTCGGTCGTGTCGTCGCCAATGATGCGCTCGACATCTTCGAGACGCAGCGGCATCGCGCCTGGGCGCTCGTGCAGCAGCTGCTGGCGCGCATCGACGTTGGCGGAGATGACATGGAAGCCACGCGAACCAGCGGCCACGACGGGCTTGATGCAGACATCGTTGTTCGGATAGCCGAGCTCGCGGGCAGCCGCCGCGACCGCGGCTCCACCTTGGGCGACGCGGAAGGCAGGTGCGCGCACACCGAGCTGCTCGCACAGTGCGAGCGTGGCGTGCTTGCTGTCAGCGGCGCGTACGGCATCGGGCGTCGAGCAGATCAGCGCGATGCCGGCGGCTTCGAAGTCAGCTTGCAGCTCGGCTAGGCCCTCGAGATCGAACGAGGCCTGCGGCAAGACGACGCTGGCGCCCTCACGTTTCGCCAACTCGAGAATCGCGGGGCCGAACGCTGGGTCGGAGCCCGCGGGCACGGTCTCGAACACGTCGCAGTGGAAACGGCCAACGTTCTCCTCGCGCAGATCGGTGCCGACGAGACGCACCGGGCGTTCGCCATTCTCCTTCAGCGCCCGCAAAAGAGCAGCCGAGCCGGGCGAACCGACAGCCGTAACGAGGATCGTGAGCGGCTCGGTCACAGGTCGAGATTGTCCTTGCGCAGGTGCTCGAGCCGCTGAGTGCGATCGCGATCGAGGAAAGCGTCAATCGTTGTGGGCATACCGGTCGTGCCGCCCATCCAGAGGACGGGGTGGATCAAAAGCTGCAACCACGGGAAGCGCGCGATGGCGAGCTCTTCGACTGGGTCGCCACGGCGCCACGTCTGGTTCGAATCGGAGCGATAGGTCCAGACAAAGTCGCCAGTAAAACGCGGCTCCATCACGTTGACCCAGCCCGGTACGGCGTCGGCCATATATCCAGGTTCGGGGTTATGCCATGCCATCACCGGGTCAAAGCCCACGTCGACGGTCGGGTCGACATGCGGGTGCAGGGCGTGGTGGCCGACCCAGTGGCCGAGCTCTCGCAGTCGCGCCACCGCAGCAAGTCCAGCGGGTGAGGCAAGGTTGTAGAAGATGCTGCGCGTCATCAGCAGGTAGGTGGCACGGATGTCGTGCGCGTGCTCCAGCTCGGCCATCGCAACGGCGTCCTCGAGCGACACGTCAACGTCGTGGCGCAGGAACAGCATCTGCTCGGCCGGCTGTTCGACGGTAAACGTGCGCAGGCGGTAGCGCCCGGCCTTGATCGCCTCAAGCAGCTCGACATAGCGGGCGGGGGAGAACTCGCTCACGCGCTGCCCGTCCGCTCGCGCTCCAACTGCTCCGTCCACGCGGCCATTGCCTCGGCATCTTCCATGGGCTCGATGATGACGTGCAGAGCGGCGAGCGCCGCCTCGGTTCGCGCATCGAGCTCGGCATCCGACGCGGCTGTCATCAACAGCACACCAAGTCGTCCCGACGCCGACCAGAGCGGCGGCACGATCTGACCGGCATTGTGGAAAAAGCCGACAGCGTGCACTCCAGGTAGCTGGCTGACCGTGCCAGGGTCGGCTTGGGTGATTCGTCCTGGCGCAGTGGGGATCACAAAGCGTGAGTGGCCGTACGGCTCGGCCGTTGGCTGCGGGACGAGGCTCGCATGGCCGATCTGTCCGAGTGCAGCATCGAGCACGGTCTCCATCAGATCGACACCGACTACGAGCTTGGCCAATTGGGCGTCGCTGCCGCCACCGAGACGCGCGCCACACTCGATCATGCGCGGGCCGGTGTCCCCAAAGCGCACCTGGGCATAGACCGGTGCGGCATCGATTCCGATCGCGGCTGCAGCAGCGCGCACAACCTCAATGATCGTCGCGGCGTCCTGCTCCGAGCGACCACAGGGATAGCGGTGCGCAACGCAGATTCCCACGGCCGGTTCGGGCGCGAGCTCGCGCAACGTCACGCTGACGGGGTAGAACACTCCGCCCAGCACGAACGCATTGACGGTGTATTCGAGACCGCTCAGATGTTCCTCAACGATCAAGTCGCCGTTGCGCGAGTTGGCGATGGCATGCTCGACGGCAGCTGGTACCTCGTCGCGCGACTGGACATCGCTGACGCCGCGCTGCGCAGCGCCATCGGTTGGCTTGATGATCACGCGCGGGCCGAGTGCGTCGTAGGCAGCGAGCGCATCGTCAACCGTGCGGGCAGGAGCAAAGCCTGCGGTTGGCACGCCATGGTCGCGATAGAGCGTGCGTTGCACCACCTTGTCGGTGGCGGCAAGTGCTGCCGAGACAGGCAGGCCGGGTAGACCCAAGGCCTCGGCAAGACGGGCGCCTGGGACAACGGCCTGCTCGGAGCCCATCGAGCAGATGCCGAGCGGCTCGATGTCTGCGGCTGCAAGGGCCGCGATCGTGGCCGGCACATCCGAGAAGTCCTGATGAACAAAGACGTCGGCTGCGTCTGCCGCCGGACGGTCGGTCCGGCCATCCACGACACAGGTCGTCAACCCACGCGCCTGCGCGCGCTCGATCAGTGGTCGCTGCGAGAGCCCGGCGCCAAGAACGACGAGGGCCGGGGTCGTCACTTCGCGGCGGAGCCAGCCTCCGCGCGGTACCACTCAATCGTGCGCAAGAGGCCCTCATCGAGGTCGACCTTCGGCTCCCACTTGAGCAGCTCGCGTGACTGCGTGATGTCGGGGATGCGGATCTCGACGTCGGTGTACTCGAGCGGCTTAAAGACGATCGGCGACTCGGAGTTAGCAAGCCGCTTGATGCGCAGCGCGAGGTCGTAGGTCGTGCAGACGCTGCGGGGGTTACCGATGTTGAAGGACTGGCCGATCGAGACGTCGTTCTCGAGGATCTCGAGGACCGCGTCGGCAATGTCGTCCATGTAGCACCACGCGCGAATCTGGGCACCGTCGTTATGGACGGTGATCTCCTCGTTGGCAATCGCATGGCGCACAAAGTGGTGGATCGCGCCGACGCCGATCTGGTTCGGACCGTAAATATTGAAGGGGCGTACGACTGCGACGGGCACGCCGTACTCCTCGAAGTACGCATGCAAGAAGAACTCGCCCGCCAGCTTCGAGACCGCGTACGACCAGCGCGCCTCGCCAACCTGGCCGCCCGACATCTCGTGCGTCTCTTCGACCTTGTACGCGTGACGTCCAAAGACCTCACTCGTCGAGAAATCGACGAGTCGCTCCAACTGGCTACCGAGCCCCTGCGCGACCTCCGCGACATTCGCGGTGCCCATCAGGTTGACGCGCATCGTTCGCACCGGGCTCTTGAGCACCGTCGCCACACCGGCGATGGCAGCCATATGAATGATGTGCGTGGCGTCCGCTGCCGACTCGCGCAGGAGTTCAAGGTCGAGAATGTCGCCTTCGACCAAGGTGATGTTCGGGTGCTGCCCGAGATCCGTGTGCTGCAACGCGTTGTTGTGCAGGTTGTCGTACAGGACAACATCGTTGTTGTCCGCCAACAGCCGCGCAATCGTCGTGCCAATAAAGCCGGCGCCGCCCGTTAGAAAGAATTTCTTGCCCTTCAGCACGTGAGGAGTCTACCGGGTTGGGTCGGTCTGCTGCTCTAGCGGGCGCGCCAGTTTTCGGTGACGAGGCCGGGCACGCGCCCAAAATCGCGCGGATTTGACGTGACGACGATGGCTCCGCGCGACAGAGCGGTAGCCGCGATCATCAGATCGGGAACGCCAATCATCGTGCCGGCCTTTTGGAGCATGACGGTGAGGATGCCGAAGGCACGCGCTGCGCGATCATCGAAGTTGAACATCGCGATTGGGTGCAGCATGAGATCGACACGGAAGTGCTCTCGCTGAGAATCGTGAGCCCTCCCAACGCCGACCATCAGTTCGCCTCGCACAATGCTGCAGGTCGCGAGGCCTGCGGGGTCGTGGGCTTGCATCCGCTCGCGCACCTCATCGTTGCCGCGTAAAGCATCGACAAAGACGGAGGTATCGAGGATGCGCTTCATGCGTCGGGCGGGCCGTCCCAAGGCTCAAGCGGTGAGTAGTCGGGCCAGTCTGGGACTTCGAAGTCAGGACTACTGCCAAAGACGGTTTCGAAATACCCAGCTGGCCATCCGGCCGTCACCGAAGCGGTGACCACCTTTGCCAGATATCGACTGAGTGGGAGTTCCTCCGTCTGTGCACGCGCGCGCATCGTGTCGGCGACAGCATCAGAGACGTAGAGGTGCAGTTGTGGCATGCACTGAACGTATCACATAGCCACATAGTCCTCAGGGTTATGGCTGTATGGGGGGGTCGCAAAGGACGTTTACGCCAATCCGCGACGGCGATAGACGTCGAGCATCCGCTCGGCGACTGCCGTATGGCCGTGCACTGCCTCAACGTAGGCGCGCGAGGCGTGGCCGATCTCGGTCAGCTGCTCGGGCTCGCGGACGAGACCCCGCAGGACATCAACCAGCGTGTCCTTGTCGGCGTTGATCAGCGGGATCTTGGTGTCGAAGGCGGCCTCGGTTGCGGCGACGGCCTCGGGGTCGAGACGGACGATGCAGGGCTTGCCGAGCGCCATCGATTCGATCGAGAAGAGGCCGTACCACCCGACATTCAGCTGGTCGATCACGAGGTCGGCCGCGGCGTAGCGCAGCCGCGCCTGATCGTTCGGCGTGTTCTCGACGAGATCGAGCTCGATCGGAGCGCCCTCGCTCTGCAGCGTGGCAACCGCCTCAAGCACTGCCTCCGTGCCCTTCGAACGCCGTCGCGATGGCGCGTGCACGATACGAATCGTCTTGCCAGGTGTTGGCACGGCTGGCTGCCAGGTCTCGAGGTTGATCCCGGGCGGCACGACGTCATAGTCGGGCCAGCCGGCTGCGCGTGGTGCACGCGGCAGAATCGCGTACGAGCCGACGACCGCAGCATCCGCATGGCGCAGTGCGTAATCCCACTTCGACACGGGTGCGTCGCGGAGGTCCGAGCCCCAGAAGTGAAAGACGCGGCCCTTGCCGAGCCGGCCGAGCAGTGGCAGGTTGATGCGCTTAGGCACGATCGTGACGCCGAAGTGGAATTGGAAGATGTCGTAGTTCGGGATCGCGCGACCCAACGCATAGGCCTGTTTGGGGAGATTGAGCGCGAGGTTGACGGGGCCACCACCCTGCCGCAAGTGCAGGTTGATATCGGAGCCGTCGCGAAACGGCTGACGCGTAAAGACCATCAGTCGACTGTCACAGCCAAGCGTGTTAAGTCCGGCACTCAACGCCTCAGGCCCACCCGCGATATTGAGGGGCGCGTGGAGAATGCGGAGGGGACTGGCCACGCGGCAAGGGTACGTGAGCAGGCCTTCGGGCAATCCAGGGCCACTCGCGATCGGGGAGGACACTGACAACCGCGCGCGATGTGGTGTCCTCAGGCGAAGCGGCGAGTAGTTTGCTGGGGGGACATGACAAACCGGGGTTTGTCATGTCCCCCTCGCCAGCGAACGGGCCGCACCGAGGACACCACATCCGCGCGGTTGTGATGTCCTCCCGTACCCTTGGCTCGATGCCCGACCGTCTCCGCATCCTCCTGATCGCCTTCTACTACCCGCCGACTGGTGGTGGTGGCGTTGAGCGCACGCTGCAGTTCTCGCGGCGTCTGCCAGAGCTTGGGATCGATGTCGAGATGCTGGTGCCAACGGACGCCAAGTGGTTGGCCGAGGATCCCGCCTCTGTCAGTCGCATTCCCGCTGACGTCACGGTACATCGCGTGCGCTATCGAGGGCCGTCGCTGAGGCAACTACCCGCCGACCGAATCCGTAGCGCGCCAACGACTGCCCGCAAACTCGCCGTCCGCGCAGCGCTTGCTCCTCAGCGGCTGTTTCTGCCAGACGCCAACGCGCCGTGGCTGGCCGACGTCGTACCAGCCGCGCTCAAGCTGCTCAAGACAGGCCGTTTCGACGCGTTTATCACGACGACACCGCCGCACACCGTTGCTGTCGCGGGTCGTCTGATCCGCGGCCGGACGGACGTGCCGTGGATTGCCGATTGGCGCGATCCGTGGCTGACACACGCCGACCTCGATCTCTCGCGTCCGGATGTCCGTGCCAAGCAGGCCGCAATCGCGCGTCTCGCACGGTGGTGCGTGGGCGGCATGGACGCAGCGTCAGTCGTCGACCATGCGGAGGAAGAGGTGCGTAGTCTGCGGCCAGAATTGCCGCTCGCCGTGATCCCCAATGGCATCGACCTCGAGGAGCTTGCTGCGATCGAGCGGCGACCCGATCCAGACCACTGCACCTTTACCTTTACGGGCTGGTTCTTCGGAGACCGGTCGCCCCGGCACCTGCTGCAGGCGGTCGCAGACCTCGTGCGTGATCGGCCCGAACTGCGCGCTGTGATCCGTCTGCGTTTCATCGGTGGCTTTCCCGAGGCCGATCGGCGTCGTGTCGCCGACCTCGGTATCGGCGAACTGGTCGCGATCGAGCCACCCGCACCACATGCTGCTGCTTTGCAGGCTCAGGCCGACGCCGACGTTGCGCTGATCTTTATGCAGGACGGCGGCGGGCAGGGCGAGAAGTTCTTGCCCGGCAAGGTCTGGGAACTGCTCGCCTGCGGGCGTCCGGTGCTGGCGATGCTGCCGGTCGCGGGTGCCGCTGCGCGCGAACTGCAAGCAGTCGACGCGGCGATCACTAGCCCCGACGACGTCGCTGGTGCCCGCGCGGCGGTCGAGGCCTACGTCGATCAGTGGCGTTCGGGGGCACTGCCAGTGCCGGTGCTAGCCGACGATGTACGCAAACGCATCTCGCGGCAGACGCAGGCCGAGGCGCTGGCTGGCCTCATCCACACCACCATCGGCCGTTAGGGCGTCGCGCTTAGCCGCGCTTGAGTCGCCGTTTGATTGGACCAACGACGAGTCCTGCCACTTGGATAGCACCAGGCTTTGGGTCGCGGATGCTAAAGACGGGCTCTTCGATGATGCCAGCCAGAGGCTTGAAGATGCTGCTCAAGCTCTCGCGCCCACTAAAGCCTGCTTTCAGGTGAGGCACGGCCGCGACCCAGCGACGACCGTCGTCCCGCGGCCCAGAGATCAGGCGGCCGACCGGTTCGCCACAGGCGCTGCGGTAGCAGAGGCCGACGAGATCGACACCGCAGCGTCGCGCCAACGAGTGCCACTGCCAGCTGCGGAGGTTGATCTCGATCAGGCGGTACGAGCCGTCGCGCGGGTCGCGCTTGAATTCGATCTGCGTAATGCCATCGAAACCACTGGTGCGGAGCAGGGCGTCGGCATAAGCGACGGGTTCGTCGGCCCAGCGCGCTTCGCCCACCCGGCAGGTGCCGAAGATCGGTGGGCGTTGGACGAGCTTGCGGCCACAGAACGTGCCGACCGCTTGGCCGCCGTTAGTACTGAAGGAGCCGACGGTCCAGAGTGCATCGTCACCACCCGGGATCACCTCTTGGAAGATCGCACGGTCGCCCGTTGCGGCAATGCGCTCGTAGCCGTCGACGAGTTCCTCTGGCGTGTTGGCCAGGATTACTTGGACCTTTTCGGCGTGCTTAAAGTCGATGCCAATGCTGGGCTTGGCAATCGCCGGGTACGGGATTTGCGCGGCGGCGGCCTCGGCCTCTTCGCGCGTAGTCGGCATAAACGAGCGGGGGACGGGCACGCCGGCGCGCTCGGCCAATTCGATCTGTGGGATCTTCGCCATTAGCGGCTCGATGATGTCCCAGTTCGAGCCAGGTAGTACAAGCGGCTGGATGCGGTCGGCGTGCTTGGAGACGGCGACGAGGTGCGCATCGTGGGTGGGGAACAGGAATCCCGTGCGCCCGGTCAGGGCGGCAATCTCGGCGAGTACGTCGATGAAGCCCTCTTCGTCAACGGCTGGGTCGGGCGCGAGCACGGGCGCAACGCCGCGCGACCGAAAGCCAAGTGCGCCCTTGCGATGGTCGACGACGATCACGGGCGCACCAGCGTCGCGCAGCGCGCGAGCGGACGCGAGTCCGTTTGTAAAGCCGACGTCGAGGACGATGCCGAGCGGCTTGTCGGGGCGCTCCGCGAGCACGCGGCGAAGGGTCTTGGTCGTGGCTGCGTCGAGCATGGGCTGAAGGGTACTGGGTGTGAGGCGACATTCTGGGCCCGGGCCCAGAATGTCGCCTCACAAAGCGCCTTTCGCTCTGTCGCAACGCCTTCACCGCTCTCGTTGCGACCGTTCTACCTATCTGCCTGCGCTCGGCGTTTGGGGAGGCGAGTGGATGTGCAGAGGCGGACATTCTGGGCCCGGGCCCAAAATGTCCGCCTACGAAAACTCTTTTCGCTTTGTTGTCACCTTTCCGTGCGTCGCAATGTGACGGCACTACGCGCATGCTGGTGGCCCGTGTGCGTGAAGGCTTGGAGTGGGTGCGGACGCGAAGAGCAATTGGCGGCATCATGTCGGCAGACCAGTTCGACCAAGGGGACACGATGGGACTCAGCGAAGATCGCGCAGCAATGCGCAGCAAACTCGGCACGTGGGGCGCCTGGGTGGGCGCACTAACTGCCGTGCCAGCTGCGCTTGGCCGACCGACGGCGGCAGCTGTCGAGGCTGCGGGCTACACGTGCCTCTGGTACCCCGAAGGCATGGGCGTGCGCGAGTCGTACTCGAACGGCGCGGTCATCCTTGGTGCGACAAAGAAGATCATGGTCGCGAGTGGTATCGCCAACGTCTGGGCCCGCGACGCACTTGCCTCGGCGAGTGCCTCCCGCACGCTCAACGACTCATTCGACGACCGCTTCCTGCTCGGGCTCGGCGTCAGCCACCCACCGCAGGTCGACCCACGTGGTGCGACGTACCTCAAGCCTGTCGCGAAGATGCGCGAGTACCTGACGCAACTCAACGAGACGGACTTCAGCACGCCAGACGCATCGGCGGATCCCGTCGCTCCTGTGCAGACGATCATTGCCGCGCTGCGTAAGCCAATGCTCGAGGTTGCGCGCGACCTATCGCTTGGCGCGCACCCGTATCTCGTCCCCGTCGAGCACACGGCTCGTGCGCGCGAGATCCTCGGCCCCGATCCGCTGCTGATCCCCGAGCACAAGATCATCATCGAGACCGATGCTGACAAGGCGCGCGAGCGAGCCCGCGGCGCAATTGGCTGGTACCTCCAGATCGAGAACTACAAGCGCAACTTGATCTGGATGGGCTTCACCGAGGACGACATTGCCAATGGCGGTTCGGATCGTCTGATCGACGCCCTCGTCGCGCATGGTGACGCCGAGACGGTGGTCGCCAAGCTCCGTGAGCATCTCGATGCTGGTGCCGATCAGGTCGCGATCCAGGCGCTCGGCGACGAGTCCGACCCGACGGGCATCACGCAGCTCCAAGAAATCGCGCCGCTGCTGAAGTAGTTGATCACGACGAATGTCCAGAAGGGGTCAGGCACGATCTGGACATTCGCTGGATGAGCTAGCTCGTCATCGAATGTCCAGATCGTGCCTGACCCCTTCTGGACATTCGTCGTGATCCACTCAATCCTTGGGGTCGTGCGGGTTCGAACTGCAGCAGTGCTTCGGCTCGCTCGGCGCCACGTCGATGCCGGGGCTGCGACGAAAGAACCCGCTCGGCTTGAGGTGGAACCCGGTGTGCTCGACCGGCATCACTGGCCAGTCTTCGGTGCGCGGAATGTGGTTCGTGCCGAACGTGTACCAAAGCACGACGTCTTCGTCTTCGAGCGGACGGTTGGCTTTTGTCCAGCGCGGCAGGCCGTCGAGGCCCTCGTGCTGGTACGGATGATCGCCTGCCGGATAGAGCTCGTCGGGCCGCTGCTGCGTGACCCAGAGGTGGTGGTACATAAAGCGCGCGCGCTTGCCGATCACGGACTCCGGATCGGCCATCGGCCAGGAGGCACCGCCAGGCATCAACTTGTAGCCGACAGGCTTGCCCATGTGGTTTGAGCGCTTAGGGTTGATGACTTTCCAGAAGCGGCTCGCAAACGGGTCAATCACGCGCTGGGCCACACTCTCCGAGGCCAGCGGTGTCTCGCGTGTGAAGTATGCGTTGCCAGCCGGGTTGTCGGGCCCCATTGGGTGTGCGACTGCATCGACCTCGTAGACGGTGTTGCCGGCACCATCGACGTCGAGGTCGAGGCGCGCGCAGAAGAGGTGCTGGTGGTACGGCGCGAGCAGGCCCGGCTCGAGCTCGGACGCGGACGGGTTTTGCTCGCCGGGGATACCAGCACGGGTCAGCACAATGCCCGTCAATTTGGCCTCGAACTCGATCGTGCCGTCCTGGTAGAAGTACCAGAAGTAGCCGTATTCGTAGTTGTCGATCGTGGCGATCGAGGAGGCAACGAAGCGACGGCTGCGCCGCACTTCAACGTGGCCATCGGTATCGGTGTGCTTCCACAGAATCCCGAAGTCTTCTTCGTGGAGGCAGATGCCGTTCTTCGTCACGTGGATCTCGCCGGCCGCGTCGGCGACCACCGTATCGAGGTAGACGATCTCGCCGAGACAATCACAGCCGAGCGTCAGCGAGTTCGTGTAGTTACCGAGACCAAACTCACCCGTGTCGAAGGCAGCCTTGCGGGCCGCGCCGTTGATGCCGATGTCGCCGTAGGGGATGACGAGTTCGGCGATCGACATGCGGTGAGCAATCTTGCGTTCGGTGCCGCCGTCGTCAAAGCGCACGTCGTTGATGACGAGGCCCTCGCGTTGGCAGTGGCCGAGGCGAAAGCGCCAGCGCTCCCAATTGATCTCCCAGCCATCGACGGTAAACGAGGCGCCGTCGGGTTGGACGATCTCGAGCGGCTTAAGTGCGACGTCGCCGCCGGTCTGGCTGAGGCGATACGGACCGGGTGTCTGGGGCGTCGGAATACCGTCGGTGTCCTCGACCTCGACGACCTCGGCGGTGTCGATCGCGACGATCGCGTGGAGTCCGCCGATCGGGTGTGCGTATTGGTTGGCGTCGGGCGTGGGGCGGTGCCACATCGGCGTCCAAAACAGGCGGCGTCCATCATCGAGGTGCTCAGGGATGTCGATGCCGAAGGGCCAGGTCTCCATGTGGATTTCTGACACGTCGTCGATGCCTCGCTTGCGCAGCCCTTCAAGTACGCGCGGGTCGCTCTTGGCGGCGGCGATGCAGGCGGCCGCCTCGGGTCCGAGTAGCGCGGCCTTCTGGCCTGGCTGTGGTTCCCAACGACGAATCGTTCCGTCGAGTCCCACAACGCTCTCGATCAGCAGTCCTTCGGCGCGGTCCCAGATGGTGATGCGCGCGGCGCGATCGATCGGGTCGCCCGGCTTCCACGCAGCGAGGATGTCCTTGGCTGGCTCGTCGAGCAGCGTGAAGACGAACAGGTGGTTCTGGTTGAGGCTCTGTTCTCGTCGAATGATCTCGATCGCGGCAGCAAGCTCATCAGGGCTAAGAGGATCAAGTGGGTGCGCAGGCATGGGGAAAGTATGCCGCTGCTTTCCGTTCGCGCCTAGTGAAGTGGCGAATGTCCAGAAGGGGTCAGGACACGATCTGGACATTGGCTGACGAGCTAGCTCGTCTATCAAATGTCCAGATCGTGCCTGACCCCTTCTGGACATTCGTGGCAAGAGTGGCGCCTAGAAGATGATCACCTGGCGGTTGGCCTCGGTCGAGCGGATGCGGTCGAAGGCGACGTTGATGTCGTCGAGGGTGATGCGCTCGATCATCTGGTCGAGCATGAGGTCGCCCGATTCGAGCCAGCCGACGATCAGGGGCCAGTCGCGCTTCGGGAGGAAGGTCCCGTACCAGGAGCCGGCGATCGTGCGCTCTTCAAGGATCAAGCCGAGCGTGGAAATTTGGGAGAGGTCCGTATCCTCGACCATGCCAATCAGCGTCGTCTGGCCGGCGAGACCCGTCATGCGGATTGCCTGGTCGATCGTTGGCAGGTAGCCGAGTGCCTCGAAGGCGTGATCAACACCGCCGGTCAACGCGCGAACGGCTGCGACGGCGTCGGTCTCGGAGGCGTTGACGACGTCTGTCGCGCCGAGCTCCTTGGCAAGCGCGAGCTTGGAGGCATTGGTATCGACGGCGATGATGCGCGAGGCGCCGGCAATGCGCGCGCCCTGCACTGCGCTCAGGCCAACGCCACCACAGCCGACGACGGCGACGGTATCGCCCTTGGCAACCTTGGCAGTGTTGAGCACTGCACCGACGCCAGTGGTGACGGCGCAGCCGACGAGTGCTAGGTACTCCCACGGCAGCTCGGTCTCGACCTTGATTGCGGCCACCTCGGGCACGACGGAGTATTCGGAGAATGTCGAGCTGGAGTAGTGGTGCACGGTCTCGCCGTTGAGCGAGTAGCGGCTCGTGCCATCGAGCAGGAAGCCGGCCTCGAAGCTGCCTTGCTCGGTGCACAGCGCGGGTCGTTCCTTCTTGCACATGCGGCAATTTCCGCACGGCGCGACCCAGGCCAGCACGACCTTGTCACCAACCTTCAGTGTGGTCACGCCTGGACCGACAGCTTCAACCGTTCCCGCACCCTCATGTCCAAGCATCGAGGGGACGGGTACGCGATCGGCCCACTCGATTGTGTGGAGGTCGGAGCGGCAGACGCCGCTGGCGCCGAGCTTGACGAGTACCTCTCCCTGTTTCGGATCTGCGACAACGAGGTTGTCGTGGATCACGAGCGGGGCGTTGAACTCGTGCAGGAGGGCGGCGCGGCAGGTGAGCATGGGTAAAAGTGTCTCACGAATAGCAGCGCTTGACGGACTGGGGCAAGACCCAGTATTCTCTGAAATGTCACGACGAACGTCCAGCCCCACGGAGCGACCATGGATCCGAACGAACACGCACTCCACAATGCTCCGTTTCTCTGGCGGAACCCTGAGCCGAAGGCGTCGTATGACGCCGTCATCGTCGGTGGCGGTTTGCATGGCCTCTCGACCGCGTACTACCTCGCCAAGAATCATGGCCTGACGAACATCGCGGTCGTCGAGCGCGGCTGGATCGGCAACGGCAACGCCGTGCGCAATACGACGATCATTCGCTCGAACTACCTCTGGGACGAGAGCGCAGCCATGTACGAGCACGCGCTCCAGCTCTGGGAAGGCTGGGAAGAAGAGCTCGATTACGACATCCTCTTCTCGCAGCGTGGCGTGCTCAATCTGGCCCACAACCTGCATGACGAGCGCGAGAGCATTCGCCGCGTCAACGCCAACCGCCTTAACGGTGTCGATGCTGAGTGGCTCGACGCTGACGCCGTCAAAGAGTTCTGCCCGATCGTGGACATCTCCCCTGAGGCGCGCTACCCGGTGATGGGTGCCACGCTCCAGCGACGCGGCGGCATCGCGCGTCACGACGCTGTCATCTTCGCGCTCGGTCGAGCCTGCGATGCGCTCGGGGTGGACATCATCCAGGGCTGCGAGGTGACGGACATCGATGTCGTCAACGGCCGCGTGACCGGGCTCCAGACGTCGCGTGGACCGATCGCTGCCGGCAAGGTTGGCCTCGTCGCCGCCGGTCGCACCAGCCTCTTGACGGCGATGGCCGGCTTCGCTGTGCCGATCCAGTCCCACCCCTTGCAGGCGCTCGTCAGTGAGGTCTACGAGCAGGTTCTCAACTGCGTCGTGATGAGCAACGCGGTGCACGTCTACGTCTCGCAGGCCCATAAGGGCGAGCTCGTGATGGGTGCCGGCATCGACGCCTTCAACTCGTATGCGCAGCGCGGTGGTCTGCACGTGATCGAAGAGCAGATGAGTGCTGGCATGCAGCTGTTTCCGCAGTTCTCTCGCGCTCGTGTGCTGCGCACCTGGGGTGGCATTGTCGATGTCTGTCCCGACGCCTCGCCGATCGTGGGCTTGACGCCCGTCGAGAACCTCTACGTCAACTGCGGCTGGGGCACCGGGGGCTTTAAGGCCACGCCTGGCTCTGGCTGGGTGATGGCACACACGATTGCGACGGGCGAGCCGCATGCCCTCAACCGCCCGTTCTCGCTCGAGCGTTTCGAAACCGGCGAACTGATCGACGAGCACGGCGCGGCAGCAGTCGCCCACTGATGTTCCAGATCCGCTGCCCCTATTGCGGCCCGCGCGACGAACCCGAGTTTAAGTACGGCGGCCAGGCGCACGTCGCCTATCCGGCCGACCCCGAGCAGCTCTCTGATGAGGAGTGGACGCGCTTCCTCTTCGTCCGCGATAACTCGCGCGGTCGCTATGCCGAGCGCTGGAACCACGCAGCGGGTTGTCGTCGCTGGTTCAACGTGATTCGCGACAACGGCACGCACGAAATGGTCGGCTCGTATCGTTCGGGCGAGCAGCCAGAGGACGCACGATGAAGCGCCTCGACGGTCGCGGCCGCATCAAGGACGATCGCACGATCACCTTCACGTGGGATGGGCGTGCGATGAGCGCGCACCCAGGTGACACGGTTGCCTCTGCTCTGCTGGCGAACGGTGTCCGCGTGCTCGGCTCGAGCGTATTGATGAACCGCCCGCGTGGCGTTGTGACCGACACCATGTCGGACCCCAACGCCTTTGGGCAAATCGGTGCCGGCGAGTCGTCCGAGCCGCTGATGCGCTTGACGCAGGTCGAGGTCTACGAGGGGTTGACCGCGATCAGCCGCATTCATAAGGGCGTCTTGCCGACCGGCACCGACACGGGTCGTTTCGAGAAGCGCCACGCCCACTGCGACGTGCTTGTCGCGGGTGCAGGTCCGGCTGGTCTCGCCGCCGCACTCGCCGCTGCCGAGGCGGGTGCGCGGGTCTTGCTGGTCGATGAGCATCCGCACCTCGGCGGCTCGCTGTTGGGGGAGGACGTTGTGATCGACGATCGCCCGGCACACCTCTGGGTCGCCGACGTCGAGCAGCGCCTGCGGGACAACCCGGCGGTGACGATCCTGACGCGCACGACCGTCTTTAATGTTGGCGATCAAGGCGCGATCGCATTGATGCAGCGCGTCAGCGAGCACCTGCCGGAGGACAAGCGTCGCGGCCGCGCTCTGCGACGCATGTGGCAGGTGCGCACCCATGAGCTGGTCGTCGCGACCGGCGCCACTGAGCGCCCACTCGTCTTTCCGAACAACGACCGTCCGGGCGTGATGCTCGCGGCTGGCGTGCGTGGCTACCTGCATCGCTATGGCCTCGTGCCAGAGCGCGCCGTGGTCTTTACGACCAACGACGACGCGTATCGCACGGTGCTGGACCTGATCAACGCGGGTGTGGACGTGGCGCTGGTAGTTGACGTCCGTCCCGATCCCCAAGGCTGGTTGCCCCGTCGTGCGCGCGAGTTGGGCGTTGAGGTGCGTGGTGGGAGCGTCGTCATGGACACCACGGCCTCTGAGGATGGTGCGCTCGCGGGCGTGGTCGTGGCACCGCTTGGTGGCGGGGACACCGAACTGATCACCTGCGATGTGTTGGCTGTGTCGGGTGGCTGGGATCCGCTCTTCGACTTGCATCACTACCTTGGTGGCACGGCGCGCTGGGACGAGCAGTTGCTGGCCTTCGTGCAAGACAACGTCGTCGCTGGCCAGCGTGTAACCGGTGCCGCTGCAGGCATCTTTGGCACCACGGCGTGTCGTCGCGATGGGCACCTAATCGGTCTCGTCGCTGCCGAGACAACGGGCTTTGGTTCGGCTGCCAGCGGTCCCGCGGCGCCTGAGGCGGCTGACGTTACCGAGCAGGCGCCAGCAGATTTTGTCCGCGTGGCTGCAGTCGATGGCGACGAGTCGCACACGTTTGTCGATCATCACCGCGACGTCACGATGGCGGGCATTGAGCGAGCGCTCAACTCGGGTATCACGAACGTGGAGCACCTCAAGCGCTACACGCTCGTCGGCACGGGTACCGAGCAAGGCCGCACCGCAAAGGTCAATGCGGGGCGCCTGACGGCCGACCACTTCGATCTCGACTTTCAGCATGATTGGCGTGTCGAACGCGCGACCACCAGCCCAGCCTGTCACGTTCGGCTCGTTGGCCGGTCGTGCCGCTTGGCGCGCGCTTCGATCCGGTCCGCACGACGGCGATCCACCCCTGGCACGTCGCACACGGAGCCGTCTTCGAGGATGTCGGCCAGTGGAAGCGCCCATGGTTTTTCCCGCAGGGCACGGAGGACATGGACGCGGCCGTGCTCCGCGAGTGTGCGGCGGTGCGCGAGGGCGTCGGCATGATGGACGCCTCGACGCTTGGCAAGATCGATCTGCGTGGCAAGGACGTTGGCGTTTTTCTTGATCGGCTCTACACCGGCACGATGAGCACGCTCAAGGTCGGTCGTGCCCGCTATGGCGTGATGTGCAAAGCCGACGGGATGGTCTTCGACGACGGAGTCGTCTTGCGTGTTGCCGAAGACAACTTCGTGGCGACGACCACCACCGGTGGCGCGGCTGGTGTGCTCGACTGGATGGAGGATTTTCTCCAGACCGAGTGGCCCGACCTCGATGTCTGGCTGACGAGCGTGACGGAGCAGTGGGCGACGGTGGCAGTGGTTGGGCCGCAGGCGCGCGCAGTGATGGCAACGCTCGCACCCGAGCTCGATGTCACCCAGGACAGCTTCAAATTTATGCAGGTCGAGGACGCCGTGGTCGCTGGTATGCCCGCCCGCGTGGCACGCATCTCGTTCTCGGGCGAGCTCGCCTTCGAAATCAACGTGCCGACGACGTCGGGTCTCGCGATCTGGGAGGCCGTCTGTTGCTGCCGGCGAACCCTACGGAATCACGCCGTACGGCACCGAAGCGATGCACGTACTACGTGCCGAGAAGGGCTACTTCATCGTCGGCCAAGAGACGGATGGCACGGTCACGCCACTCGACCTCGGGCTCGATTGGATGATTGCCGACAAGGAGTTCGTTGGTCGTCGCAGCTTGCGCCGCTCGGACATGCTCCGCGACGATCGCAAGCAGCTCGTCGGCATCTTGCCCGTCGACCCAAACGACCGCCTACCGGAGGGCGCGCAGTTGATCGAGACGGCGGAGTACGAGATCCCCGTCGCGATGATCGGGCATGTCACCTCGTCGTACGAGAGTGCTGCGATGGGTCGCACGTTTGGTCTGGCGCTCGTGCGTGGTGGTCGAAGCCGAATTGGCGAGACGATCTACGCGCCGCTGCTCGATCGCACCGTCGCCGTCGAGCTGGTCGATCCGATCATCTTCGATGCTGAGGGGGCTCGCCGCGATGGCTAGTCGAGCCGAACCACTGGCCGCGCTCGACGCGACGATTGCCGCGACGACCGTCGGCGATACGCGACTGACCACGATGCCGTTTCTCGCCCAGGTCGGCCTCCGGCTCGACTCGGATGGGCCGGCTGCTGCACGCCTCGCCGCCGTCCTTGGTGCGGATCTGCCCGGCCCGAATCGTGCGACCTCGGCGGGTGCTCACCGCGTACTCTGGCTTGGCCCAGACGAGTGGCTGGTCGTGGCCGCTGATGGTCAGGAAGGCGCGCTCGTCGTAAGCCTCACCGCTGCGGTCGGTGCCGACGGTGCCGTGATCGACCTGTCCGCCAATCGAACAGGCCTCGAATTGTCCGGTGCCTTTGCACGCGATGTGCTGGCGACGTGCTGCACGATCGATTTCCACCCGCGCGTCTTTGGCCCAGGTCAATGCGCCCAGACCTTGATCCAGAAGGCCGGCGTCCTGATCGACCAGCGCACCGACGACACGTATCTTTTGCTCGTCCGCCCGTCGTTTGCGGCCTATGTCGCCGAGTGGCTGCTCGACGGCATGCTCGGGCTCCAGGCCGATCTCGCCACCAAGTAACTGACGGGCCGTAGCCCCTCCGGTCAATTACTGGAGTGGACGGTGCTCCGGCGTGTCGAGCCAGGGGCGTTCGCGTTCGAGGGCGGCACCAATTTGGAAGGTCGTGGCGTCGTCAAAGGTACGACCGACGATCTGCAGGCCAGTCGGCACGTTGTTGTCGGCGAAGCCGCTCGGCACGTTGAGCACGGGGCAGGCGCTGAGGATGTTGAAAACCGGAGTGATCAGCGTGTCGAAGTAGAAGTCGAGCTGCTGGCCGCCCACCTCGAGGCCGTGGCCGTAGTAGTCGTCGCCGGCGATTAGGCCGCGGGTGCCGAGTGTCGGGCAGAGCAGGGCATCGTGCGTTTCGAACACGGGCGCGACGGCAGCCCAGATCGCGGCCTCAACCTCGATCTGCGTCCAGCCACTCGCGTCGCCCCGGAGGCGGTTGACGTGGTCGCAAAAGGCAATCGCATGGTCGGTCATTTCGGAGCGATGCTCCTCGATCATGTTTGCGATCCAGGCACCGAAGATCGAGGCGAAGTGATAGCCCGTAGCGTGGTGAAGCTGCTCCATCGTGATACCGATCGGCACCTCATCGACGATGGCACCGGCATCGCGCAGTGCCTGAGCGGCATCGCGCGTATTGCGGTCGACTTCGGGGTCGAGGGCGAAGCAACCATCGAAGTCGGTCGTGAAGGCAATGTGTAGGCCCGAAACATCGCCGAGGCCCGCCGGAATCTCGACCTTCGGACTGAGTGAGCGGTGGTCCATCGGGTGAGGACCGGCAAGCACGTTCTGATACAGGCGCATGTCCTCGACGGTGCGGGCCAACCCCCCGTTGTGGCAGTACATATCGAGGCCAAACGGCGGTTCGCATGGAACGCGGCCATGCGGGGCCTTGAACCCGACGACGCCGTTGAACGAGGCGGGGATACGAATCGAGCCACCGATATCCGAACCACTCGCGAGCGTCGAAGAGCCGGCAGCGAGTGAGGCGCCGGAGCCACCTGACGATCCTCCGACCGCAAACTCCTGGTTCCAGGGGTTGCGCGTCACACCGTGAACCCTCGAATGCGTGAAGCCCGCGCACGAGAATTCGGGGGTCGTCGTGCGAGCGTGCTGTATGACACCCGCGTCAAGCATCCGCTGTGCGAGAGGGGATGTCTCATCCGCCACCAAGTCCTTGTACACCAACGAGCCCATCGACAAGGGTTGCCCTGCCACCGCCGTCTCATCCTTAATCGCCGTGACAATCCCTTCGAGGGGTCGCGCGGTGCCATCCTGCCAGCGCTGCTCGGCGAGTTTCGCCTCGGCTCGGGCCTCGTCGTAACGCGTCCAGCAGAACGCGTTGATGGTTGGCTCGACGATCTCTGCTCGGGTGATCAAAGCGTCGAGTACTTCGACGGGTGAGAGCGTCTTGGCGGCGAAGCCGGCGAGCGCGTCGCTGGCGGTGATGTAGGCGAGGTCTGTCATGCGGCAAGCCTAGTCGGCTGGGCAGGATTGCGACAGTCCGGTACCGTCTACGGCATGAGTGATCCCCAGCTCGTCACCCCGTCCGGCAAGTCCCGCGCCCGCTCCCTCGGCATTCCCTTTGCGGGCACGCCCGGCCCATGGAATGCGATTACGGATGTGCCGGGCGTTGAGGTTGGCTACACGACGGTGATCGAGGGCGACGATGTGCGCACGGGTGTGACCGGCATTCATCCGCGCGGCAAAGCCAACCCGCACGACGCCTGCGCGGCCGGCGTCTACTCGCTCAACGGCAATGGTGAGATGACGGGCTGGGCGTGGATTGAGGAAACTGGCACTGTCAGCCTGCCGATCGCGATCACGAGTACCGCCGCCGTCGGTATCGCGCAGGCGGGCATCAACAGTTGGGTGCATACGCGCTTCCCCGATCCCAATGACGAATGGGCCTTGCCCGTCGCAGCCGAGACGTGGGACGGCTTCCTGCACACGATCAACGACCGCCGCATCACCGAAGAAGAGGTCCATGCCGCCCTTGACTCGGCGGCGAGTGGCCCGCTCGAAGAGGGTTCGGTTGGTGGTGGCACGGGGATGAACTGCTGCGGCTTTAAGGCCGGCAGTGGAACCGCCTCGCGGCAGGTTGCGTGGGGCTCCGAGACCTATACCGTTGGCGTCTTTGTGCAGAGCAACTTTGGCAGTCGCGGCGAGTTGACGATCGCCGGTGTCCCCCTCGGGGAGGCACTCAAGGAGGACGATCCGCTCGGTTCGGATGACTGGGTCGCACCACCAGGCTCGGGCTCGATCATCGTGATTCTCGCGACAGACGCGCCGCTCCTGCCGCCGCAGATGAAGGCGCTGGCACGCCGGGTACCACTCGGCTTGGCCCGCCTCGGCACCACGGGCTCACACTTCTCGGGCGACATCTTTCTTGCCTTCTCGACGGCAAACTCCGGCGCGTTCTCGGGTGGCTTTCCACTTGGTGAGCCGACGACCGCCGAGATTTCCTCGCTCTCCTTCTTGCCTTGGACGCGGATCGACAGTCTCTTTGCCGCGACGGTGCAGTGCGTCGAAGAGGCGATCGTCAATGCGCTCGTCGCGAACGAGGAGATGCCCGGCCGCCTTGGGCGTCGTGTTCCGGCTCTGCCACGCGATCGGGTCGTCGAGCTCCTGCGCGATGCCGGCCGAATCGTCTAGCCGACGCGTGGGTGGTGCAGGCCGGGGGCTAGAGCGCGTCAGCGAAGCGGCGAATGCGCTGAGCGGCTTCGACGAGCGTGTCGTCATCCATGCCGAGCGAGATGCGGACGTGGCCCGCGCCGGAGGGTCCAAACGTGTGGGTCGGCAAGACGGCGACCTTCTGCTCGTCGAGTAGGCGCTTGGCAAAGGTATCGGCATCGAGCCCGCTCGGGCGAATGTCGATCATCACGAACATGCCGGCCTCGGGCCGTCGCGGGTGGATTACGTCGGAGCCCTCAAGCTCGGCCATCACCTTGTCGAGGCGGCGCAGGTACTTCTCGCGTTCGGCGCGGGGGAACGCGCCGCCATCAGAGAGTGCAACGGCGCCAGCGTCTTGGATAAATTGCACGCAGCCAAACAGCATCGCCTCGAGCAGCACGCCAGCGCGCGCTCCGGCTTCGGCGGGCGAGATCGCCCAGCCGTGACGAAAGCCCGTCATGGCGTACGACTTGGAGAGCGTGCCAAGGGCGATCGTGCGATCCTCATACCCCTCAAGGGAGAGGACGCTAGTGAACTCGCCCTCGTAGATAAACTCGTTATAGACCTCGTCCGCGACGAGCCACATGTTGTGCTCGCGGCAGAGCTCGGCGATCGCCATCAGCTCGTGGCGTGTCAGCACAGAGCCGGTCGGGTTGTGCGGGTTGGTGATCACCATCGCACGCGTACGCGGCGTAATTGCGGCGCGCAGCTCGTCGATCGACGGATGGAAAGCGTGCTCGGGGCGGAGGGCGATGTGCGAGACCTCGACGCCCGTCGCCCCCAACACCTGCGTGTACGGCGCGTAAAACGGCTCGGGCACGATCAGCCCGTCGCCCGGACCGACGACGGTCATCAGCATGCCGAATAGAGCGGTCTGGGCGCCGGGGAAGAAGTTGACGTGCTCGGGAAGAATCTCGCGTCCGGCCTGCTTGGTCGCGTAGGCACAGATCGCCGCGACCACATTGTCCTCGCCACGCGCGTTGGAGTAGCGGGTGCGACCACGGGCGATCGACGCCTCGATCTCTGTCAGGACGGCAGCGGGTGGGGGCGAGTCGGGCTCGCCAATCGAGAGCACGATGATGTCCTCACCCGCGGCTCGTCGCTGCGCAGCAATGGCGTGCACTTCCCAGGCCGGGTCCGGCTCGTCGGAGAGGCGGAGGGAGAGTGCGGAGAAGCCAGGCGCAGAGGTCACGCTTAAGACGATACCGGCGGGCCAGGCATCTCCGCTCTGGCACCGATTGGAAATCGAATAGATGGAACGCTGGCCGATAACGGTTCGTTATAAGCAAACCCATTACAGGACATAAGGTATCCTTCTAGAACGTGTGAGGGCAAACCGCTCTCTTTCGACGCAGATGACACCCATTAACCCCCTGCCATTTACGCCCGACGAGGCGGAACTTCTGACTGCCGATGTGATCATCGCGGCCGCACTCGAGGCGTTCCAGCCAAGCATTGCGCTCGCCTGTTCCTTCCAGCAGGAGGAGTCGGTCTTGCTCGAGATGGCCTTTGCCGCTCGCGCCGACACGCGGGTCTTCGCGCTCGACACCGGTGTCCTGTTCCCCGAGACCTACGCGCTCTGGCAGACCGTTGAACAGCGCTACAACATGACGGTCGAATCGTTTCATGGACCGACGCTCGACGAGCAGGCCACCGCGCATGGCGACCGGCTCTGGGAGACCGATCCGAACGCGTGCTGTGGTCTCCGCAAAGTCGAGCCACTCGGCCGGGCGCTTGGCGCGCTTGATGCATGGATCACCGGCCTGCGTCGTGATCAGGCTCCGACCCGCGCCAACACGCGCAAGGTGGAGTACGACGAGGCGCGCGGGATCTGGAAGATCAGCCCACTCGCCGACTGGACACTCGACGACGTCTGGGCGTACATCAACGAGCGCAATCTGCCTGTCAATCCGCTGCACGCTGCCGGCTATTCGTCGATCGGCTGCACGCACTGCACGAAGCCTGGCGCCGGTCGCGAGGGCCGCTGGGCGAACTCCGAGAAGACCGAATGTGGTCTTCACCCGGCTGGCGGGCCGCTGCTATGAGCCACGAGCTCATGATGGTCATGTTCGGCGTCGGCGTGGGCCTGCTTGTTGGCGCCACAGGCGTCGGTGGCGGCTCGATCATGACCCCGTTGCTCGTGATCGTGGCGGGCGTCCCGCCGGTTAGTGCAATCGGTACCGACCTTTTCTACGCAGCAGTCACCAAGACCGTTGGTGGCGCGAGCCACTTCAAGAAGAGCACCGTCGACCTGCGCCTGTCGCTGCAGCTCGCCGTCGGCAGCGTGCCAGCGGCGATTGGCGCAGTGTTCCTGCTCAGCTACCTCAACGATCACATCGGCTTTTCGATCGACACACCACTGATCATCGTGGTTGCGATCGCGATTGCAGTCTGCGGCATCGCCATGCTGTGGCAGACGCTGTTTCCGCCGCCGCTGCGCCCAGAGCGCGCACCGAAGAACCAGTGGATCGCCGCCATCATCTCTGGTCTGCTGGTCGGCTTCGTGCTCGGCCTCACGTCGGCTGGTAGTGGCGCAATACTTGCGCTGCTCCTGATTGCCGTGTTCCAGCTGGCTCCGCACCGAGTCGTCGGCACCGATGTCTTCCACGCCGCGCTGCTCTTGTGGGCCGCGTCGATCGGCAACATTTTGCTCGGCAATGTCGACTTTCGTCTGGCCGGGCTGCTCCTGTTGGGCTCAATCCCAGGCGTCCTGATTGGCGCGAAGATTTCCGTGAAGCTGCCTGCACTGGCACTTCGCTGTGCGCTTGCCGGGGTGCTGCTGGCGGCCGCCGGATCGCTCGCCGTCAAGGCGGGGCTGCCATTGCCGCCCGCTGGGCTTGTGATCTGGTTCGCCACGGTTGCCCTCGGCGTTGTCGTGATGTACCGCCGTGTCCGCCAAACCCATCCGGAGTTGCCCGCATGACCATGCTGACAGAAATGACCACCCTCGACGTCCTCGAGGCAGAGGCCGTGCATGTCATTCGTGAGTGCGCTGCCGAGTGCGAGCGCCCCGTGCTGCTGTTTAGCGGTGGCAAAGACTCGATCGTGCTTGCGCACCTTGCGATTAAGGCCTTCGCGCCTGCCGGGCTGCCGTTTCCCCTGATGCACGTTGATACCGGGCACAACTTTCCTGAGGTGATCGAGTACCGCGATCGTTTCGCGACGGACATCGATGAGCGTCTGATCGTCGCGAAGGTGCAGGACTCGATCGACCAGGGCCGCGTGCAAGACGAGACGGGCCTCCATGCGAGTCGTAATCGGCTTCAGACCACGACCCTGCTTGACGCAATCGCGGAGCACCGCTTTGACGCCTGCTTTGGTGGAGCGCGACGAGACGAAGAGCGCAGCCGTGCCAAGGAACGCTTCTTCTCGCATCGCGACGCCTTTGGTCAGTGGGACCCCCGCAATCAGCGCCCAGAGCCGTGGACGATCTACAACACGAAGCTGCGCAACGGTGAGCACTTCCGCGTGTTCCCGCTCTCGAACTGGACCGAGATCGATATCTGGTCCTACATCGAGCGTGAAGGGCTTGAGCTGCCGTCGATCTACTTCGCGCACGAGCGCGAGGTCTTTCTTCGCGCCGGCATGCTGCTCGCAGCCGTCGAAGAGATTGAGCGCCTGCCGCACGAGGAGGTCTTCACCGAGACCGTACGCTTCCGCACCGTCGGCGACATGACGTGCACTGGGTCGATTGCCTCGACGGCAGCAACGGTGGCGGCCGTGATCGAGGAGACCCGTAACTCGGACGTCTCCGAGCGCGGTGCCTCGCGGGCGGACGATAAGACGTCCGAGGCCGCGATGGAAGACCGCAAGCGCAACGGGTACTTCTAATGCCAGTCGAAACACCGAAGCTCCACGTCGTTGCTGTCGGCTCGGTCGATGATGGCAAGAGCACGCTGATTGGCCGCTTGCTCTACGAGACCGGGCATCTCCGCGGCGACGAGATCGAGGCCGTCGAAGAGGCCAGTCGCAAGCGGGGCCGCAAAGGTATCGACCTAGCGCTGCTGACCGACGGCCTGCGCGCCGAGCGCGAGCAGGGCATCACGATCGATGTTGCCTACCGCTCATTCGACGCCAATGGCCGGCGCATCCTGCTTGGCGACGCGCCTGGACACGTGCAGTACACGCGCAACATGGTGACGGCCGCTGCGGGTGCGGATGCCGCGATCCTGCTGGTTGATGCAAAGAACGGCACGACAGCACAGACCCGTCGACACCTCGCGATCTGCGGCATGCTCGGCGTGCGCGATGTGATCGCCTGTGTCAACAAGATCGACCTCGTCGACTACGACGAGGCCCGTTTTATTGAGATCGCCGACGAGTTGGTTGCGTCCGCCGCTCAGATCGATGGCCCGCGGATCACTGCGATTCCACTCTCGGCACTCAACGGCGTCAACCTCACCGAGCACTCGCCCGAAACTCCTTGGTACAACGGCCCGACGGTCCTGGAGGTCCTGCACGATCTGGACCCACCCGTCATCGAAACGGCCTTCCGCATGCCTGTGCAGTGGGTCATTCGACACGACGAAGGCACCCATGACATTCGTGGTCTCGCGGGCCGGATCGACAGCGGCGCTGTCACCGTCGGCGACGAGATTGTGGCTCTCCCATCCGGCGCGACATCGCGTATTGCTCGTATCGACGTGCTCGGTGACGAGCGAGAAAGTGCCAGTGCTCCACTCAGCGTGACGCTCCACCTCGAAGACGACATCGACGTCTCCCGTGGCGATGTCATCGCGCTCGCCGCCGAACCACCACTCGTCGCAACTCGCTTTCGCGCGACCGTTGCCTGGCTCGACGAGCAGCCGCTGACGATCCCCGCTCGCCTCGAGGCGCGACAGGGCACCCGCACGGTTCCTGTCATCGTCGAAGAGCTCCACGAACGCCTCGAGCTCGACACGATGGAGCACGTTCCCGCCGAGGTGTTGGAAACCAACGATCTCGGCGTCGTCTCGATCCTCGCGGCTCAGCCCCTCGTGCTCGAGACGTACGCCGACAACCGTGCGATGGGCAGCCTCGTGCTGATCGACCCCGCGACCAACCGCAGCGTCGCCGCGGTAATGGTCAGCAACGTCCTCGTCGGCTAGAGCGAGCGCGCGTCCAGCGCGGTCCAGGATGCCTCGTTCCCATAGGTCGTGGCGTGATGGTGGAGTCCAAGCGCAATCAGCTGCATAGCGTCGACCCTAGGAGGACATGACAAGTGCGCACTTGTCATGTCCTCCTAGGGTTGCGAGTGGGCCTTGATTGCGCGGGCGGCGCGGTCCGAATGTCTTCGCGTCGCACGGTTCTGGTGGGGCATTCGAACCCAAGCACAATCAGCTGCGTAGCGTCGATCCAGGGAGGACATGACAACCGCGCGGATGTGGTGTCCTCCCCCATCAAGCGAGATCATCTCAGGCGCGGTGATTCGGGGAGGACACCACATCCGCGCGGTTGTCATGTCCTCCCGAGTGTCAAGAGACCACGCTGCGCGTGGGACACTCACTCGCCTCAAAGCCCGGAGAACGCGCTTTGGGTTCCTTACAGGCCCTTCCGGACTTTGTCAGCCTGCCTACGCTTGTTGGGATCAAGCTGGACCTTGCGCAGACGGACCGCGTCGGGGGTGACCTCGACGCATTCGTCTTCGGCAATAAACTCGAGCGATTGCTCTAACGACAGGTGGCGGGCAGGCGTGAGGCGGACCAATTCGTCCGCACTCGATGCGCGCATGTTCGTCAGTTTCTTCTCGCGCGTCGGATTGATATCCATGTCCTCGCTGCGAGCATTGATGCCAATCACCATGCCGCCGTAGACCATCACGCCCGGCTCGACAAACATCTCGCCGCGCTCCTGCAACGTGAACAACGCGTGCGCTGTGACTGGCCCCTGACGGTCCGCAATCAACGAGCCATTTCCACGCGAACGGATCGCGCCGTGCCAGGGCTCAAAGCCTTCCAAGACGTGGTGAAGCTGGCCCGTGCCGCGCGTCTCCGTCAAGAACTCGGTGCGGAAACCAATCAGGCCACGAGCCGGCACGATCTCTTCGATTCGCACCCAACCCGTACCGTGGTTGACCATCTGCTCCATGCGGCCCTTGCGGATACCGAGCAGCTGGATCACGACACCCGCAAATTCCTCTGGCACGTCAATCGCCAGGCGCTCCATCGGCTCATGACGCTTGCCGTCAATCATGCGCGTCACAACCTGCGGCTTACCGACGGTCAATTCGAAACCTTCACGACGCATCGTTTCGACGAGCACAGCCAGTTGCAACTCGCCGCGGCCCTGGACCTCCCACGCATCCGGGCGCTCCGTCGGTGTGACGCGAAGCGACACGTTGCCGATCAGCTCTTGATCAAGGCGGTTCTTCAGCATCGTGGCCGTCAGCTTCGTACCGCTCTGACCAGCCAAAGGCGACGTGTTGATACCAATCGTCATCGACAGGCTTGGCTCGTCGACGGCAAGGACTGGGAGTGGGCGGGCATCGGCGAGATCGGCGATGGTCTCGCCGATCGTCACCTCAGGGATGCCAGCGATGGCGACAATATCGCCTGGGCCGGCCTCGTCCGTCGGGACGCGCTCGAGCTCTTCGGCAACAAACAACTCGGTCAACTTGACGTGCTCAATCGTGCCGTCGGCACGGCACCAGGCGACGGTCTCGCCCTTTCTGAGGTGCCCGTGGCGAATGCGGCACAGCGCCAAACGACCGAGGTACGGCGAGGCGTCGAGGTTCGTCACGAGTGCCTGCAACGGATGTTCTGGATCGTGCTCAGGTGCAGGGACGTGCTTGATGATCGTGTCGAACAGCGGCACGAGGCTTTCGGTCAACGCAGTCGGGACCCTCATTCGAGGCATGTCCAGCACGCGCATTGGTGTACACGATCGGAAAATCGATCTGCTTCTCAGTCGCATCCAAGTCGAGGAACAGGGCGTAGGTCTCGTCGAGTACCTCGGCAATGCGGGCATCGGGACGGTCGACCTTGTTGATCACGAGAATCACCGGCAACTCTGCTTCAAGCGCCTTGCGCAGCACGAAGCGCGTCTGCGGTAGCGGCCCCTCACTCGCGTCGACGAGGAGCACAACGGCATCGACCATCGTCAGACCGCGCTCGACCTCACCACCGAAATCGGCATGCCCAGGCGTGTCAATAATGTTGATCTTGATTTCGCCGTAGCGAATCGCCGTGTTCTTGGCGAGGATCGTGATGCCCTTCTCGCGCTCCAAGTCGTTCGAGTCCATCACGCGCTCGCCGACGTCCTGATTGGCTCGGAAAGCACCCGACTGCCAGAGCATGGCATCGACGAGTGTCGTCTTACCATGATCAACATGCGCGACGATCGCGATGTTCCGGATCGAGTCGCGGCGTTCCACTAGATACGTCATTCTATGGTGGGTGGGTAATTGGTAACGCCGGTCGGCGCAGCATTCCTCCCGCAACCGGCCGCGTGCTCTGCGAAAACACTGACAGTTCTGGCACGACGGCCTCGGCCAGCGTCACCACTCTGTCACCCGCTCGCCGGGATGCTTCCTCCACGATACCGAGGTGATGCGACGTTTTGTGCTTCCCGTGGTGCTGCTTCTCGGCTTGATTGGACCGGCCGTTGCACAGGGAAATTGGCGTGCGCCGGCGGACCCTTCCGAACGCCCTGATGTGTCCGCTGTGACGATTCGAACAAATGTTGATGCCAACACGGTAGTTCTGCGGACTTGGTACGAGACGTGGAATGGGCGCCGGCGGGCGATGACGATTTTTTTCCCGCGCGCTGCCGAAAACACGGGGCGCGTACTTCCCCTCTTGGTGGCTGCACATCCGGCGGGTGGAGCGAGCACCTGCGCCGACCAGATGGCTCAACTTTCGGGACGGTTCGGCTTCGTGCTCGCCTGCCTTGATGGTCAGGGCGTGGTGACGCGAGCGTTCTCGTATGGGGCGCCAGGCCAGATCGCCGACTTGGCAGCGGCACCGCGGCTGATTGCCGGACGCTTGCCGGGCATGAAGCTTGACGCACGTAGGCTCTACATTGTCGGCTCGTCGATGGGTGGTACAGAGGCTTTGCTCGTTGGCTTGCGCTATCCAAACGCGTACCGGGAGACGGTCGCACTCAGTCCGGTTACGGATCTCGGTTTTCGCTTCAACTCGCTCCCGCTCGTTCGGCGCGGCCAACTCGAGGCCGAGTGTGCTGGCTCACCGATGGTGCGAGGTGCGTGTTACGTCGAGCGCAGTCCGATCGCCTTGATTGGCCGGCGTGCGGTGGGCTCGACGATCCTGAGTGTCTGGTATTCGACGGACGATCCAGTCTCGGGAGCACCGCAACAGGTGCCGAGGTTTGTGGTGAGCGCACGGCGTTTGATGGGGCCGGATCAGTTGCGGGTGCGGGTCGGCACGGGGGGACATGGCGCACTTTGGGACCGTGCCGATTATCGGGCGGCGTGGCTGATCGACCTCGGTTTGGTGCCCCGCGGGGCACTCCCTGCGACGACCGATTTCTTGAAATCAGACGCGCACTAACGAGCTGCGAGGAGCTTGTCCGGCTCCTCGGCCGTCAACGCCCGAGCGATTGCTCGGCAGGCGAGTTCGGCGTCGCTGTGCAGAGCATTGTCGTCGGGGATTGACCACGATGATTGCTTGACGACGACGACGCCGCGCGGGCGATCGACGTAGATCATCTGGCCGTGAATGCCGACGGCCATCACACAGCCAGGGTCAACGCGTGGCTGGTACCAGCAGGAGCGGTAGCAGCCGCCGGGCAGCCAGTCGGCGTAGTCACCGATTGCCCAGTGCGCCGGGTCGCCACCTGTCGTGAAGTCCTCGATGAAGTCCGCGGGCACGATGCCGGCACCACCTTCGGCGACGATCATCCCGAGGCGGGCGAGGTCGCGCGGAGTGGCACTCAGGCCACCGGCTGCACGGGGTACACCAAAGCGATCGAGCGTCATGTCCCCATCGGCTTCTGCGCCCATCGGTACCCATAGGTACTGCGACACGGCGAGTGCGTAGGGCAGGCCACTGGCCGCCTCGCAGACCCAGCCGAGCATGTCTGTGGTCGGCGACATATAACGGAAGCGCTGTCCGTGTTCGCCTTCTTTTTGGCGGGAGGCGAGGAACTCGTGCAGCCCCATGTGGTCGGGTGGGGCTGGGTACCAGCCGGCCGAGTTGCGGTAGAGCACGATGTCCGGCCCCGGCGAGTAGTCCTCGACGAAGGAGTACGACGCCTCCATATCGAGCAGGTGGCGAACCGTCGCATCGCCGAAGCCGCCGTCGGCAACGTCTGGCACGTAGGTGATGACGGGCGCGTCGACATCGATCTTGCCGGCACCGACGAGCGCCCCGCAGAGCAGGGACGTGATCGACTTGGTGACGCTGAACATCAGGTGCGGCTCGTCGTTGCGAATGCCGGGAGCCAACCATTCGAGCGCAACGGCATCGCCCTTGATCGCGACCAGCGCATCCGTTTCGGTCGAAGCAAGGTATTCGCCCAACACGCGCGGGCCCGTCGAGCTGTCGAAGGTGAGTTCGAGCAGATTGCCTGCGGGCTCATAGCCGAGTGCGCGCGGGTGCTGACCGTGGCGGATCCGAGCGGTGGGAATCAACTCGCGCACGTGTCGAAACGACCAGCGTGTGTGGGGTGGCTGCATCCAATTGGCAAGCGTGGGGCGGTCCATTTCGTCAGTATGGTCGCTTGCGGTGGCGCATGCGAGCCGACACGCCGATTTGGCTGAGGTTGATGGCAATGGCAACGAGCGTGCTCGTGACGAGTACCTCACGGCGTACGCTCCGAACGCGATGAGCGAACGACCTGACGAGCAGCAGCGAGGAATGGTGGAGGCTGCCACCGGCAGACAGCCCTGTCCGATGTGTCAGAGCCTCGAGCCGCCAATTGACGTGCATGGTCATAGCCAGTGCGCGACCTGCAAGATCAACATCGACCCGTGCTGTGGCGGCGCCGCGTTCGACTTGCCGGCGGCGTCGTGACCTCACTCGTTGGAAACGTGCTGACCCGTACCCGCGCGGTTGCGAACGTGATTGGATGTGGGGAGACGGCAGATACGGCGGAGATATCAGTGCTAAGAGCGATCGTGCAGCGGGTGGCCCTTTTGGCGTCCGTAGCGCTGGTCGTGTCGGCAGCGAGCACGGGAGCCGTGGCTTCTGCGGCGACGGTATCTGCGCCGCGACTCTTGAGTGCTCTGACGGTGGCGAACGAGCATCAGTCGGGCTACTCGCGTGACTTCTTCAACCTCTGGGTCGATGCAGACGGCAACGGCTGTGATACGCGTCGGGAGGTCTTGATCGGTGAGGCGCGTGTTCGCCCACATGTCGGGTCTGGTTGCGACCTGTCGGGCGGGCGTTGGTGGTCGGCGTACGACAACCTCTTCATCACCAACGCGAGCAGCCTCGACATCGATCACTTCGTACCGTTGGCGGAGGCGTGGCGATCGGGTGCCTTTCGTTGGAGTGCGGGAACCCGCGAGGCTTTCGCCAACGATCTTGGCTACTCGCTGTCGCTGATCGCCGTCACGGCCCACACGAATCGCAGTAAGAGCGATGCTGATCCCGCTCGGTGGCTGCCGCCTTTCAATGCGTATCGCTGCACGTATGTGGCAACGTGGGTGGCGATCAAGTGGCGGTGGCGACTGACGATTGACCGACTCGAGAAGGCTGCACTCACCCTTGGGCTAACAGGCTGTGGTGCTGCGACGAAGGTGCTGCAGCCGAAGCGCGCGGCAGTTACGACGGGACCGGTCTTGCCTGTTGCCAGCGGGGGCACGACGACTGCGGCCGGAGGCAACGGCGCGCTCGACCCGCGCTACTCATACTGCACGGGGGCCATCGCTGCCGGGCTTGGTCCGTACTACCGCGGACAAGATCCCGAGTACGCCTGGTACCGCGATGGCGACAGCGACGGCATTGTCTGTGAACGCTGACCGTCAGACTGTGTCCATGATCACCGTCAGCCATCTCTTGCAGACCCCGGTCAAGAGTCTTGCGATGAGCGAGGTTGCGCAGTTCGAGCTTGGCCTCGATGGAGTCGTAGGTGACCGCAGGTTCTTCTTGCTGGGCGATGATGGCCGCTCACTCAACGCTGCTCGGCGCCTGCCGCTGTGTCAGGCAACAGCGAGGCTACGTGACGAGCAGTTGACCATCGTCTTGCCCGACGGCACGTCCGTGACAGGGCCGACGGAGGTTGGCGAGCGGTTGACGGTCGGCTGGGATATGAAGCTCGAAATTGACGCCTACATCGTTCCTGGACCGTGGCGCGAGGCGCTTTCCGAGTTTGCACACGAGCCGGTGCGTCTGGCGCGTGTCGCGGACGAACGCGGTGGTTGGTCGGGTTTCTCGGTTTCGCTGATCGGAACACCGTCGATTGATGCCCTGGGCCTCGGGCCGATCGACAGTCGTCGCTTTCGCATGCTGATCCAGACCGCGGGTGGTGCACCGTTTGTCGAGGATGGTTGGGTCGGGCGCGATGTTCGGGTTGGCGCTGCGGTCATCCACGTCGACGAAACGTGTGCGCGCTGTGCGGTGACCACCTGCGACCCAGATAGTGGCGAGCGCGATGTCGACACGCTGCGCGCGATGATCGAGGCCAAGGGTGTTGCAGACCTTGGTATCTACGGCTCGGTTGTGGAGCCTGGGCTCGTGCGTGTCGGTGACACGGTGGAACCGCTCTGACTTAGCGCCAGAGTGCGTTGATTGGATTCCACAGAACGGACAAGAGGAAGACACCGATGGCGATCAAGAGGACGATCGCGGTGACGCGCATGAAGCGTGGATGCATGGCGGCAGCGTACCGAGTCGTTAAATGGTGACGAGTTCCCGGTCATCATCGGCTGCCAAGGGCGGCAGGGCTCGCCGGCGTGGAAACGAGAGCAAACCCTCCGCGGCCAGAATCGCCACGGCTGCCTGTGGCAGGTCGACACGCCGCTCACAGGCGGCGTAGCGTGGCTCCCAAACGGGGGAGAACTTGCGGTTGAAAGCATCGAGCCGCTCCAGTTGGAACCAGCGGTCGCCGCGCATCAATGCCTCGGCGGCGAGGCGTTCGAAGCCCTGCAAATCGTCAGACCGAAGGATCCGACCAAAGGCACTGAAGTTGAGGCCGACACGACAGATTCCCGCTGATCGCGCCCACGCGAACACGGCTGCCAAGATCGCCTCGTTGAGACCGTTGGGAGCGGTTGCTGCACGGCGCATGGTCGAGAGCGACAGGTCGCCTGTTGTCAACACAGGTACAAAGTGGATGTAGGCGGCGGGCGAACCATCAGCAGCGAGGGCGATGGCAAACACGCAGTCGTCATGCTCCTCTGCCCATGGGGTATCAAGCGCCATCGAGAACCCACGCTCTCCTTTTCCACCGATCCACGTCGTGGAGGCCTCACGGAGCTGGTTCAGCAACGCAGGTTCGAGGTCGCGCCGCCGAGCGATCCTCACCGTGTAGCCCGCGCGTTCAATGCGGTGCACGGACTGGCGCACTTTACGCATCTTGCGCCCATCGAGCGAGAACTGCTGCGGCACGACAATCGCCTCGTCGCCGATGTACGTCGTCATCAGCCCCGCTTCTTCCCAGAGAGCGCACGACGACTGAGGCAGGCCGACCGCAGCGACGCGTCGCCCGATTGCGATCTGTTCCGTGTGAAAGCGGTGCAGAAGCTCGGCACGAGCGGGCGTGCTGCCAATCACATCGCCCGAGACGATTGCGACGCCCGCGACGACCCGATACGCGAGCATCGCCTGATGGTCACGGGCGAAGGCGAGCGTCATGTCTTGGCGCAGGGAGAAGTACGAGAGCCCGTCGTGCGCGTGGCGGTCCAAGATTCTGCGGGCGAGCTCGCGGTGATGATGCTCGGAGGGGTTCGGCGGCGGCACTGGGCGCAGCCAGAGGATGGCTGTGACGATGATCGCTACTGCCGTGTAGAGACCGAGTGCGGAGAGCGAATCCGTTGCTCCAACCAGCGCATTCAGGCTCTGTCCGGCTGCCTCTCGTAGCGAGATTGGATTGTCGGCTAGGCGTGCTACCGCTTCGGCCGAGGCGATTGCGAGCAGCACGCCTGCGCCCACGATGTATCCGGCCCAGGTCAGGCAGCGGCGGGTTGCGTGGTGTGCGCCCTCGACGGTAAATGCAGCACGCTTGACGATCAGCAGTACGAGGAGAGTCAGAGCGGCAATTGCCTCCTCGGCGTCGAGGCCTTTCGCGAGGTGGAGGACCGCTGTAAATGCGAGGAGGATCAGGGCCAACTGCCATGCGCGATGCCGGCGACGAACGAGTCCAAACGCCACGATGATCAACAGCACGCCGAGCTCGAAGACGATGACGTGTGCCGTCCTTGTTGCTTGGATTGGAATCAGGCTGTTGAGCAGTGCCACTCGATCTGCAAGATCGGGGGTCAGGGCCGAGACGAGCGAGGTCAGCCCAACGAGGGCGACGCCAACGGCGAGCAGCTTGACGATCAGATCACGGGGACGAACGGCGGGCACGCTTCCAGTATCCCGCATGCCTAGTCGGACACTGCCGATTACGTCAGAGCGAGCGGTTCTGGGTCAGCACGCATGGACCCGAACAGCTGCTCAAGAAACCCGTAGAACCAGGCTGCCTGGGCAGCATCGTGTTCGAGCATCAGGACATCTTGCTCGGCTCGCGTCTGGGCGCCCGGTTTGCCGTAGGCGGCCCAGTCTGCGGCCTGCCAGCGGCGGAAGCATTCGATCGTCACCTCGGGATGAAACTGCACGCCATACGTCGTCGTCCCGTACCGGTAGGCCTGGTTTGGGAAGAGCTCGCTCGAGGCGAGCAGGGTCGCGCCCTCGGGTAGTTCAAAGGTGTGGAAGTGGGCCTGTGCGGCGTGGATCGGAGCGGGCATGAAGTCCGCACCGGCGGCTGGTCGGTGTCAACGCGTAGTAGCCAAACTCGTGCAGCCCCGAGGCGGGTGGACCGACCTTGGCGCCGAGCACATAGGCGATCGACTGCGCGCCCTGACAGATGCCGAGCAGTGGTACCTCTTGCTCGATGCACTGGGAAATCCAGCGATGCTCGTCGCGAAGAAAGGGGTGCTCTTGTTCGGCGAAGACGTTAAACGGACCGCCGTGCACGACGCTGCCGGCCCACGTCTCGTCGAGCATCGGGACCGGGTCGCCAGCGTATGGTCGGATCGTGATGGGCTCAAAGCCGCGAAGGAGCAGATACGTGTTGACGCGATCGTCTGGCGGATCGTCACCGTGGCGAATGATCAGGACGCGGTTGCTCATGCGTACCTATCGTGACAGAGGTGCTGCTGCCTAATCAGCTGGTCGGGGCGCGCCAGACATCGATCGCGCGCCAGCCGGCAGGCGTTGTGGTTTCGAGGTTGTAGAGGCTAAAGCCCATGGCGCCCGCGCTCTTCGCCCCGCGTGCGGCTGCAATGAGGAGGCGGGGTTTGAGAAAGTCGGTCACGCCAGCAATCACGTGGACGGGTGCGGCTGGGTCGCCGGTCTGCTCTCGAATTGTCGTCACGCAGGCCGCCGCCATCGCTGTCGTCTGCGCAGGTGTCAGATAGCGCGACGTGTAACACATCGGCAGCATCGCGTCGGTGTTCGCGCGGATTGTGGCGTACGGAAAGATCCGCCACCAGGCGAGCGCGTCGCGCGGCACGATGCCCGCCATCGGCAGGTCGGGATAGGTCGCGCGGAGCCACTGCACCATCGCCGCAGCACGGTTGGCGCGCAGCTGGCGGTTGCGGACGATGTCGGCTTCGATGTCGACGCCAAGACCATCGATCGGGTCGGCGCCACCAACGTTGACGGCTGCTGTGAAGCGGCGTCGGTCGAGCGCGATGTTGCGGTAGCCCGGCAAGTACCACGGCACGACCTTGATGCTGTTGGCGTGTGCGAGTGAGATCATCTCCCGGATCTGATCGGGGTACATCACGTCGGCGGGGCTGTGGTAGTTCGACGTCTCGACGTAGATCGTCTGGATACCGTGAGCGACGGCTTCGTCGACGACGAACTGAGGGTCCTTGATGGTCTCGTCGTAGATGTCGACCCACAGCCCCGTGCCAGCAAAGACGGCGGTGCGGGAGGCAGCGTCAGAAGCGGCGGCGGTCGCGGGGAGCAGTGCACCGAGTAGGAGCACTGGCAGGATCAGGTAGAGCGAGCGCCACACACGGCTGATTCTACCCCCGCGCAAGCAGCGCGTACGAGCCGTGCTCGCCGCGGGCTAGACCGTTCCGGTGCTGAGGAGCAGTGCCCAGATCGAGATTGGCACGCCAAAATCTGAGACCAGAATCAAGGTATTACCGGGCGCAAAGTTCTTGTCGCGGATGATCTCCTTGACGTGGTTAAGGCCAGCCAGCACGAGAAAGCAGGAGGACACGATCGCCATCACGATCCACGCATCCTGCGAGAGGTGGACAGAGATCACGCCGGCAATGCCGAGTCCGAAACAGACGAATCCGAGCTCGTGCTGGAAGGGGCTCGTCTCCCACCCAATGTTCTTGGCTGTCGACTTGGCGAAGATCGTGTGCATGATGCCGCTGGCGAGAAACATCCAGCCCATCGGCAGGTAGATGAGCCAGAGGATTGCGAGGATCTCCATGCTGGCACCCTCAGGCGCTCCAGGTGCACTGACACCAAGCAGCGCGAGGCCCCACGCCAATACGAGCATTCCGGCAGTCACGATTACGCCCATACATTCGAGTTTACAGTTCCGGTCGGCACGCGTCTCCAACTCCTCGTGCGTTCGGCAGGTTGTTCCGGGCGGGAGCGGATTCGTCACACTGCAGAGGTGATCACCGTCTCGCGCCTGTTGCACTCACCGGTCAAGGGCCTCGAACTCGTCGAATATCCCTCGCTCCAGTTGGGGCCATTGGGCGCGCCGTTCGACCGTCGCTTCTTCGTTGTCAATGCCGCGGGCGAGCTGATGGGTAGTTGGAGCCATGGTCGACTCTGCCTGACGCGCGCAGAGTACGACGGTACGACGTTGACGATGCACTTCCCGGATGGATCCGTCGTCTCGGCACCCGACCCGAGCATCGGTGAGGCGATCGACTTGATCTGGGATTCGGATGAACCAGCCACAGCACATCTTGTCGACGGCCCCTGGGCGGCAGGACTCTCCAAGGTTTTGGGCGAGCCCGTCAGGCTGGCGCGCGTCAACGACACGACGGGTGGCTGGTCGGCGCACGCTGTGTCATTGATCGACGTCGCCTCAATTGCCGCGCTCGAGCAGGGTCCGCTCGATGACCGCCGCTTTCGGATGACAATGACGCTGTCGGGTGGCACGGCCTTCGAGGAAGATACCTGGCTTGGGTACGACGTCGCGATTGGGTCGGCCGTACTGGCCGTGCGTACTGTGTGCGAGCGTTGTGTCGCCACGACCCGCGATCCCAACACCGGCGAACGCGATGTCAACACCTTGCGCGCCATGAAGGCGGCGCGTGGCGCACCCAACCTCGGCGTCTATTGCGACGTCGTGACACCAGGCCGCGTCAGCCTCGGCGACGAAGTCCGCCCGCTCGGTCTTTCTTAGAACGAGCGCGAGCAACCCCAGTTCGCAAACCGAGGCGGACGCGACAAGTGCGCACTTGTCATGTCCGGCGGAACGATCTGGCTAAGAAAAGTGGTTGAGAGGAGCACCGGCCCCTCTCCAACCAACGACTACTCCATCCCGAAGTCGGGTGCGACCTCGCCGGCCGGGTCGGGCGCGGAGGCCAGCACGCTGGGCGCAACCATGTCGGCGTACTGCTCAAAGTTCTTGACGAACTGCGCTGCGAGCTTATGCGCGGTGACGTCGTAGAGGTCCTTGTCGGCCCAGGCATCGCGCGGGTTGAGCAGGCTCGGGTCGACGCCAGCGACGGCGACAGGGATGTGCAACCCGAAGATCGGGTCGATCGTCGTCTCGGCGTTGTCGAGTTCGCCGCCAATGGCTGCGCGCACGAGTGCGCGCGTGGCTGCGATTGGCATGCGGCTACCGACGCCGTACCCACCGCCGGCCCAGCCGGTGTTGACGAGCCAAGCGGAGGCGCCCGTCTGCTCGAGACGCTCACCGAGCATGCGGGCGTAGACGCCTGGGCGCTGCGGCAGGAACGGTGCGCCGAAGCAGGTCGAGAACGTCGTCTGTGGCTCGGTCACGCCAACTTCGGTGCCGGCTAGCTTGGCGGTGTAGCCCGACAGGAAGTGGTACATCGCCTGGTCGGGGGTGAGGCGCGAGATGGGAGGCAGGACGCCGTAGGCGTCGGCCGTCAGCAGCACGACAGCAGTCGGCGTGCCGGCACGCTTCTCTGGCACAGAGCCAGGGATCGAGCTGACGGGATACGCAACGCGTGTGTTCTCGGTGATCGACTTGTCGGCGAAGTCGATCTCGCGCGTGATCGGATCGATGACAACGTTCTCGATGATCGTGCCGAACATCTCGGTCGTCGCGTAGATCTCGGGCTCGGACTCGGCGGACAGGTTGATCGCCTTGGCGTAGCAGCCACCTTCGATGTTGAAGACGCCATCGTCGGCCCAGCCATGCTCGTCGTCGCCGATCAGGGCGCGCTCGGGATCGGTCGAGAGTGTTGTCTTGCCGGTGCCGGAGAGGCCGAAGAAGACGGCGACGCGGCCATCGTCGGAGACGTTGGCCGAGCAGTGCATCGGCAAGACGCCATGCTCGGGCAGGCGGTCGTTCATGTACGTGAAGACGGACTTCTTGATCTCGCCCGCGTAGCGCGTGCCACCGATCAGGATCTCGCCGGCGGTAAAGTCGAGCGTCACGAAGCCGGTCGTGCGTGTGCCGTGGACTTTGGGGTCGGCCTTGAACTCGGGGGCATGGAGGATGACGACCTCAGGAGCGTGGGCTGCGATCTCCTCGGGCGTTGCTGTGACGAGCATCGTCTGCGCAAACAGGACATGCCAGGCCGAGTTGCTGATCACGCGGACGGCCACGCGGTGCTCGGGGTGCGAGCCAGCGAAGGCGTCGAGGACGTAGACGTCGCCCTGGTTGAGGAAGGCGGTGAGGTCGGCGCGAACCTGCGCGTTGTTGGCGGGCGAGATCGGCGTGTTGACCGGTCCCCACCAAATGCGCTCATCGCTGCCGGGCTCTTGCACGACGAACTTGTCTTTCGGCGAGCGGCCTGTGTTGGGAGCGGTGTTGACGATCAACGCGCCACCATTACCCATCACGCCAGCGTCGGCTCGGATCGTGTGTTCGTAGAGCTCAGCGGTCGTCAGGTTCCAGTGGGCAGTGCCTTGCGGGGCGAGACCATGTGTGTCGAGATCGACTGAGCCGGTTCGTGCCGTTGTTGCTGCCATGGAGGTCGTTGCCTTTGGGTCGCTGGTGCTGTGAGCGTTTGGTGAACGGAAGGTTCCGCTGCGTGGAGGAAACCCTAGTCAATAGATAGGTCGTACCCATCCACTGATCACTTTTCGCTGATTAGCCGGATCCGGTCTAAACTCCCCTGACATTTCGAGGGGGATGCACTGATGGAGAGTTGGCGGAGTAAAAAGACGTTGATCTTGGGTCGCGACGACATGATGGGCCTCTTGACGCCCGCCGAGTACGTGACAGGTGTGGAGCAGGCCTATCGCATGCATGGCGAGGGTCGCTACTACATGGATCCGAAGGGCCACATCGTGCTCGATAAGTATCCGGGCGAGTGGGAGGCAATGCCGTCCTACATCGAGGAGCCCGAAGCCGCGGCCTGCAAGTGGGTCTCGATCCGCGAGAACAACCGCGACAAGTTCGACCTCCCGACCGTCTTCTCGATCCTGATCTACACGGATCCCGAGACAGGCTTCCCGCTCGCGATCTGCGATGGCTCGTACCACACGGTCCAGCGCACCGGCGCCTCGGCTGCTGTGTCCGCCAAGTGGCTGGCACGCCCCGAGTCGAAGATCCTCGCGATCGTCGGTGCGGGCAACATGGCCGAAGGCGCGCTCGAGACGTGCGACACCGTCTTCGAGTGGGATGAGGTCCGCGTCTGGAGCCGTCGCGAGGAGACGCTCGACCACTTCCGCTCGGTGATGGAGCCGAAGCTTGAGGGTCGCTATCCGATCAAGACGTCGACCGACCTCGAGAGCACGGTGCGCGGCGCAGATGTCGTCGTCACGATCACCCCGGCCCGCGAGCCGCTGATCAAGAAGGCGTGGCTCTCGCCCGGCACACATATCGCAGCCGTCGGCGCAGATAAGGATGGCGACCAAGAACTCGATTCCGACGTACTCGTCGGCGCCCGCATCTTTGTCGACGACATTCGTCAGTGCCGCCACGACGGCGAGATCAACGTGCCGCTCAAGGAGGGCGTGATCACCGAGGACGATCTGGCTGGCTCGATTGGTGAGGTCGTCACCGGAAAGATCCCTGGCCGCACCTCGCCGGAAGAGATCACGATCTTCGACTCGACGGGTATCGCCCTGCAGGACTCCGCGATCGTCCCGCTCGAGTATCAGCGCGCAATTGATGCCGGCGTCGGCGTCGAAAAGAAGATGATTTCGACGTAACGACGGCTTCTACATGCTCGCTCCGGCTACTTTTCGGCAGGCGGCGCGAGCTTTTCCATCAGGGCACTGAGGTCGGTCGACGACACCTTTTCGCGTTTAAGAAACGAGCCGATCTCCTCGATCGTGCTCATCAGTGGCGACGGGAAGATGACCGTGGAGTTCTTGTCGACGGAAATCTCGACGAGGGTCTGAAGGTTGCGTAGCTGGAGTGCCAACGGGTGGGCCATCATCACGTCGGAAGCCCGTGCGAGCTCGCCGGCGGCCAGCGCTTCGCCTTCGGCGGCAATGATCTTGGCGCGCTTCTCGCGCTCGGCCTCGGCCTGGCGCGCCATCGCGCGCTTCATCGTCTCGGGCAGCTGGATGTCCTTCAACTCGACGAGTGTCACCTCGACACCCCAACCCTCGGTCTGCACGTCGAGAATCTCGCGGATGTTGACGTTGATGCGGTCGGTCTCCGACAGCGTCTCGTCGAGCGTGTGCCGACCGACGACAGCGCGGAGCGTCGTCTGGGCGATCTGGCCAATCGCAGAATTGACATCTTCGATGGCGACGACCGACTTGATGGCATCGACGACGCGGTAGTAGGCGACGGCCGAAACGTCGACGGAGACGTTGTCGCGGGTGATGATGCCCTGGCTCTGAATCGGCTGCGTGACGATACGCAGCGAGACGTTTTGCAGCCGGTCAACGACTGGGATCAGCAACACGAGGCCTGGCTCGAACGGCTCGGCACGAACCTTGCCGAGTCGAAACCGCACGCCGCGCTCGTATTGGGTGACGATCCGAATCGAGGCACGCGCAAGAAGCGCGAGCACAATCACGGCAATCCCGATCCCGATCCACGTGCCCATCATCTTCGGCTCCTTGTTTTGTATAAGCCTATTCGAATCTACGAGCCGGGTGGCCCACGATCGTGGCTCGTGCCAAGCGCGTAGGCACCATCTGTGTGCTGTAGTTCGTGTATGCGCTTGGCCGATGGCAGGTACGTTCCGATCGAGCAGGCCGAGCTGCGTACCTCGACTGGGTCGGGTCCGGGCGGGCAGCACCGCAACCGTGTTCAGACGCGCGTCGAGTTGCGCCTGCCGCTGTCGGCGATCAAGCTGACGCCCGAGGAGTTGCAGCGTGTGAGGCACCGATTACGCGCGCGCATCGTTGATGACATGATCGTGGTGCGGGCGGGTGAGCGCCGCTCGCAGGCCGATAATCGTCGCGCCGCCGAAGAACGCATGCTCCGCGTGCTGGAAGATGCGTTACGCGTCGATCCTCGCCGCGTCTCGACGGCGCCAACCAAAGGCAGCCGCGAGCGGCGCCTGCAGAGCAAGCAGCGTCAGGCGGAGCGCAAACAGTTGCGACGCGCGCCGGGTGACGATTAGCACCCACTCGTGTTGGGCGAGCAACCCTGCCCGCCACTCTCTTCGCTCTAGGGTTGGAAGATCGACGTGTCCCCGGTGTGACCTCACCGGCCGTTGTTGGTCGCATCACAGATAAACCCGTAGCACCCCAGTAAGCCGGAATTGCATTGGTGAGCATGCCGTGCGAGCATGACTCAATGCGCATCGCCCACGTCCGTGCCACCCCGGTCAACATCCCCTTCGTCGCGCCCTACCGCTTCGGCTACGGCTCGCTCGCGAGCGTGACCAAGACGATCGTTGAGGTCGAGTCCGATACGGGCCTGGTCGGTCTTGGCGAGGTCGCCGATGGTGATCGAGCGGCCGACGTGGAGGGGCTCGGTGCGCGACTCACGGGCCTCGACATCCGCGACCTCGAGACCGCCCAGCACCGCTGCGTGCCCGGCTACCACTACAGCCCGTGGGCCAACAAGGTCGCGCTGCAGCGCGCCTTCGGCGGGATCGAGACGGCGCTCTGGGACCTCCGGGGGCAGGAGGAGGGCGCCTCGATCGCCGAGCTGCTCGGCGGGCCCGTGCGTACCGAGATCGCGCTGACCGAATACTTCTCGCTGCGCTACCCCGGCCCCGATCATGCGGGCGAGGCGACGCCGGCCGAGGTCGCCGCCTCCTGCGCGGACCTCCTCGCCGCGTACGGCAGCCGGATCTTCGAGGGCAAGGTCGGCACGATCGACCCCGAGGCGGAGCTCGAGATGGTGCGGCTGATCCGGGCCGCGATCGGCGACCTGCCGCTGCGCCTCGACGTCAACGGGTCCTGGTACCCGGAGACGGCGCGGCGGCTGATCCCGCTCTTCGAGGAGCACGGCGTCGACGCTTGGGAGGACCCCTGCGAGACGTACGAGGAGTTCGCAGCGATTCGGGACGTCACCGACCGCCCGATCTCCACGCACGTGATCGATTTTGAGCGCCGTCGCCAGCTCGGCGTGCCGGACGTTTTCGTCACCAACCTCAACGACCCGGGTGGCCTGCGTGCCGTCGTCGACATCGTGCGCCGCTGCGAGGAGGAGGGGGCGGGCTTTCGCTTCCACTCGGGAGAGACGGGTGTCGGCAGCGCCGCCTACCTGCAGCTGTCGGCCGCGCTGCCGTGGATCGACGACCCCGCGCAGACCCTGTTCCGCTGGTACGGGGACGACGTCATCGAGGGCGGACCGTTCGTGCCCCAGGATGGCATCGTGCGGCTGCCCGAGGGTTCGGGACTCGGCGTGCGGCTCGACCCCGAGGCGCTCGCCCGCTGCCACCGTCGCTACCTCGAGGAGGGGCAGTTCCCGCCCGCCTTGGGTAAGGAGTCGTACGTCGACCACTTCGTGCGCCGTTAGGTGGGCGCGGCGCCCGCGTCGAGGTGATGATGGTGCAGACGGGCCTTTCGAATGGCTCGTTCATCGGGAGTGCGCGCGCAACGAGTCCCAGCCAGCAGCGAATCTAGCGATTGCCGTGCGGCTATCGCATCTCGGCTTTGCACAGTTCGCTCTAGATTGCTGCGACCAGACGTGGTACGAGTTCCCTCATGTCTGAACTCAGGTTTGATTTTACGGGGCGCACAGCCCTGATCACTGGCGCTGCGAGTGGCGTCGGTCTGGCCACCGCGCGTCTTTTTCTGGAGGCAGGTGCGCGGGTCGCGTTGCTCGATCTCAAGCAGGAGCAGCTTGCCTTGGCCAAGGTCGAACTCGGTCCCGACGTTGTGCTCTGCGCCGCCGATGTGACGCGCTCTGCCGATGTCGATGCGGCCGTGTTCACGACAGAGGCAGCCTTCGGGGGGCTCGACATTCTCGTCAACTCAGCCGGCATCGCGGGCAACTCGCTCCGCACCCTCGACGTCACGGATGCGGAGTGGGAGCGCGTGATGGCGATCAACTCAACCGGCACGTTCTATTGCATGCGCGCCGCGTTGCGGGGCATGGTCGACCGTGGCTACGGCCGCATTGTCAACGTCGCCTCCGTGGCGGGCAAGGAAGGCAACCCGATGGCGGGCGCCTACTCGGCCTCGAAGGCCGCCGTGATTGGCATGACGAAGTCGGTCGGCAAGGATGTCGCCGGGAGTGGGGTGCTGGTCAACTGCGTCACGCCGGCACCGATTGATACGCCAATGGTGCGGGGTATATCCGATGAGCACCTCGCCTACATGCTCTCTCGCGTACCGATGGGACGACTCGCCACGGTCGAGGAGGCTGCGCAGTTGATCGCCTACCTGTCGAGTGATGGCATGACGTTCTCGACCGGCGCGGCCTTCGACCTCTCGGGCGGTCGGTTGACGTACTGAGGCCTATGTCGAGGGTTGATTAACGGTGCCGAGGCGCCATTGATCAACCCGCGACGTCGCGGTGCGCACGATATTCGAGGATGCCTGTTGCGCCGCTGCCGCGATCCCAGTCATCGTCGAGCTATCGCTGCAGAACGATTTCGGCGCCTGCAGCAATCAGCGCTTGGAAGCGCTCGATGGTGTCGGCGACGCCAGCGTCGAGTGGGTAGCGCTCGACGTCGCCGACGACGCGCGCAAAATCGGTCGAGTCGACGGCGGGGGGAAATGGCAACTGAACATCGTCGAGCGTCAATTCGGCGCCCGGCAGCACTGTGCGAATCGACGCCACGATCTCGTCCATCGAGACCTCATCGCCCGGCAGGTTGAGGACCGTCGCACCGTCGTGGTCGCAGCGCGCGGCGGCGATAAAGGCGCGGGCCGCGTCGCGGCCATGCTGGTAGACGGCGCGGCCTCCGAAGGGGATGTGGAACGCCTCGCCGCGGGCGGCAGCGAGCATCGCGGAGGTCGGCGAGGACGTCACGCCTTGGTCGCGACCGACGCCGTAGACGATGTAGGGGCGTAGACCAATCGAGGAGAGGCCACGATCGGCGTGGTAGACGGCGGCCGAGTCCTCGTTGGCTCGCTTGTAGACGCCATAGAGCGTGTGTGGCTTTCCTCGCGGATCGGCGGCGGCCGTGCCATCGATGGTTGGCTCGTCCTCGCCTCCGTAGGCGGCAACCGAACTGGCGTAGGCGAAGGTGCTGCTGCCGAGGTATTTGACGGCGGCCTCCATCAGGGCGATCGAACCGACAACATTGACGCTCGCGCCGCCGATCGGATCGGCCTTGCAAAACGGCACCTGAAGCGCAGCAAGATGGATGATGTGCGTGGGTCGGTGCTTGGCAAAGCAGGCCATCACGGCGGCTGGGTCGGTGATGTCGAGTGGGTCGCGAGTGAGTCCCACGGGGCTGTCACCAACAAGGTTGCGCAGGCGGTGGTCGGACGAGCCGAGGTCGGCGATCACGACCTCAGCGCCCTCAGCGAGCAGCTCGTGGGCGACCCAGGCGCCAATGCAGCCGAGGCCGCCGGTTACGAGAAAGCGGTCTGTCATTTGTCGATCATGGCAGATGGGATTGAGTGGTGTAAACCGCCTGTCGCGACGGTGGAGCACGAGCTACGACACGGTGATGCGCAAGATCACGGTCTTGAGAAGTGTCCGCCCGTTGGCTGAGTAGTACCCGAGCAGCGCGCTTGTCTTTCCTCGTCCACGACCAGTGATGTAGACGCTGGTACGGCCAGCGAGTCCGTTGACGGCCTCATCGTTTTCGGGGAGTTTTTGGAGCGGCAACGCGATCGCGATGCCTGCTCGCGGTTTGCGAAGCCAGACCCAGTGCCAGCGCTTGAGGTCGTTGCTCATCAGCCGCAACCCCTTTGTCTCACCAACCTCGGCTTCGAGCGTCCGAGGCATCCCGACCTCTGGCTTGGCGGCAGCCAGCGCCGTGGCGGGGCCACCGGCGAGCGCCAGAGCAAGCACGCACCACGCGAGCATGTGTCGAGTCATCATGTTCCGACGATAGCGCGCTTCGAGCACGGTTGTTCTCTGAGCGAGGTGGTCAACAACAGGTGAAGGACGCGAATAGTTGCCCTATCTTTTTGGCATGACTCGCGCCATCAAACTCTTCTCGTTGCTGTCCATCCTCGTCATGCTGGGCGTGGGCCTTGCCGCCTGTGGTGGCTCCAGCTCCAACAGTTCCTCGGCTGAGGAGACGATGGCTGGCGCGGCGACGGAAGCAGCAGCGCCAGCCCTCACCGAGTACGAGCAGTTTGCCGTCAATTTCATCAATGATCCAACGAACGGCTTTGCGCCGGGCTTTCTGAGTCTGACGGGCAATGCTGCACCCGACGTGCCTGCCGACATCCAGTGCATGGTGACCACGTCGGGCACCGATGAGATGCAGGTGCAGGTGATGTTGTGGTCGGGTACGGGCGAGGACTATTCCGTCGTGATTCTCCTGACCAATGGCCTCGAAATCATGAACACGAGTACGAGTTCGTATGGCGCGTTGTTTGGCGACACGGCCGCGTCGGAGGAAGAGTTCCCACCACCGACAACCGGGACTCCGTGCATGGTCGCGAGCGACTGGACGATTTCTGTCTAGCTGTTGCGCCTCGTAGGCTCAGTGCATGAGAGGCGCAGGTAGTCGCGATCATCGGACCACGACTACGATGCGCGGATGGGAGCGACCGAAATTGATGGTCAGGCAGATCGCGCAGTCGCGGCGTTGCGTCGCATCCAGCAGGCGATAGCCGGCGCGGTACGCACTCCCGATGGGCTGATCGAGCAGGTGCTGATGGCGTTGATCGCCGAGGGGCACGTGCTCATCGAGGACGTCCCTGGGGTTGGCAAGACAACGCTGGCACGAGCTTTGGCTCGCACGGTGGGTCTGGAGTTCTCGCGGATCCAATGTACGCCAGACCTGCTGCCTGGCGATATCACTGGCGTCCAGATCTTCGACCAGAGTCAGAATCTTTTTCGCTTCCGTCCGGGGCCGATTTTTGCGAATCTGGTGCTGGTCGACGAGACGAACCGCGCCTCGCCAAAGACGCAGGCTGCGCTGCTGGAGGCGATGCAGGAGCGACAGGTCACGGTCGATGCCGAGACGCACATCCTGCCACTGCCGTTTATGGTCATCGCCACGCAAAATCCGATCGAGTTCGAGGGCACCTTCCCGCTGCCAGAGGCCCAGCTGGACCGGTTCGCGATGCTGCTGCGGATGGGCTATCCCGAGCGGTCCGACGAGGTGCGACTCTTGACGGAGCAGGGCGCAGGCGATCCGGTCTCTCTGCTCGAGCCAGTCGCGTCGATCGATGAGATTCAGGAAGGCATCGCCGTTGCGCGAGCGTTGCATGTCGAGCCGGTCGTCAACGAGTACGCCGTCTCGATCCTTCAGCGCACGCGCGAGGACGAGCGGCTGATGCTCGGCGCCAGTCCGCGTGCGGGTGTCGTGTTGATGCGGGTGGCGCGGGCGCGGGCGTTGCTCGATGGGCGCCTGTTCGTAACACCCGAGGACGTCAAGGCAGTCGCCGTCCCGGTGCTCGCGCACCGCGTGTTGCTGGCGAGCGCAGTCCGGACGGGCGATGCTGATGCTGCTGGAATCATTGGCGAGCTCGTGGCCCGCACTCCGGCACCGATGTAGCCATGTTGACGCGACGTGGATGGGTCGGGCTCGGCGGGGGGCTCTGCACCTATGGCGTCGCCTGGGGCTTCGGTGCTGGTGTCTTGGTGCCGCTGGCGCTCGCGCTGATTGTCGGGCCGTTGGCGATGCTCGTCGCGTCGCGACGGCATCGCGATCAGAGCCTGCAGCTGTCCGTCAGCGTCACGCCGCAGCGCCCGATCGAAGGCGTTGGCTTCGATGTCGCCGTTGGGCTTGAGGGCAAGACTCCCCGTCATGGCGAGGCGCAGTTGAGTGTCGGGCAGCATCGGGTGATGGTGCCTTTGGTCCGCCGCACCAAGCTGGGTGTGTCCGGGTCGTTCGTGTCGCCCGCACTGCCCCGCGGTGTCTTCGCGATTCGATCGGCAGAGCTCGAGGCGGGCGATGTGTTCGGATTTACTGAGGCACCACGCACGGTCACGGGCAGCTTCGAAGTCGTGGTCTGGCCGCGCTGGGCCGAGCGAACCGAGCGGGTTGGGGGTTCGGGCGGCGACGGTGACCGTGCTCGCCGACCACGACCTGCCCGCCAGTTTGGCTACGACCTGCATGGCATTCGGGAGCATCAGGACGGCGAGTCGCTCCGTCGCGTGGACTGGAAATCGTCGGCACGCACGGGACGGCTGATGGTCCGCGAGTTGGAAGATGCCAGTCGCGTCGAGCGGACGATCATCGTCGATCTCGATGCCGCCACGGGCGCGCAGGGGGACGCCTGCCTCGATCAACTGCTCCGGGCCGCTGCGACTGCGGTGCGCAGCGCAGTCGATGATCGGCAGCAGGCCTCGCTCGTCTTGTTGGATGCGAGTAGCCGTCGGTTGACGCTCGATGGAAGCGCACCGTCGTGGTTTGCTGCGATGGATGCGTTGGCCGTCGTTCGTGCAGACCGAACGCTACCGCTTGCCTCGGTTTTGACGCGCGACCGGAGGCTCGCGAGTGGTGGCGCCCTGACGATCATCACGGCCTCTGCTGCGCCGGAGTTGGTGGCGCTGCTGCGCGCAGAGGCAGCGCACACACCTGTTCGGATCGTGCAGGTCACCGACGACCCCAGCGCTGACTGGTCGTCGCTGGTCGCGGTCGGTGGCGTCGTCCACGTAGTGCCAGTTGCTGCACCGATCGCCTTCCTCGCGGAGCTGGCATGAGCGGCCGCCTGATCGCACGTTGCGGTGTGCCGACGCTGCTATATCTGCTCTGCGCGGCGTCTGTCTGTGGCTATCTGAGGCTGCTGCTAGTACCCGCCGCGGATTGGCGCGAGGTCATCGCCGTGATCCTGCTGGTCGGGGCACTCGGCTGGGGGTTGCGGACGCTTCGTTCGCGCGTCCTTCGCGGCTGCGCGCTAGCGGGAGTCGTGCTCGGAATGCTGATGCTGGTAGTCGGCGTACGCAGCGCTGCCTGGCCGTGGCGCGATGGTTATGTGGATCAGAGCCTCGAGGTGCTTCGTCAGGCTGCGGCGGCTTGGGTGCGGGTGATCTTTCCTGCCGATGCGGCTGCCGAGCCCGATGCGGTGACGATCGTGCGGCTGATCACGGTTGGACTCGTACTGGTCTGTGCGAGTGCGCTGATTGTGTTTCGCGTGCCGTTGCTCGCCGTTTTGGCGGTCGCGGGTGCGGCTACAATCTCGACGCTTTTTCTCTATCACGAGCCAGTCTGGCTGCACGGCGCAGCACTGTGTCTGCTCGCGCTGATCGTGCTTGGAGCCGGTCGCGTCGACCAGGGCACGCAACGGATGCGGGTGGTGCTCGGGGTCGCTGGGGCGCTCACGCTGGTCGCTGTCGGGGTGGCGTTCGTTCCCGGCTTGGGGCCGGACGGGCGTTTGGACTGGGAGCGCTGGGCGTTCAACGACCAAGAGCCGGTCAACGTTGGGTTCGTCTGGCAGCAGAACCTGAAGGCGATCGACTTCGGCGAGGAGATCGTGCCTGTGCTCGAAGTCAACGACCCGACGGTCGGATATCTGCGCGTCGGAAGTCTTGAAGCATTCGATGGCATCTACTGGCAGCCGGCACAGCGATCAGTCGCGACGACCCGAGCGACGACTGTGCGGCTACCCGATCTTTTGCTGGCGCCGGCGTTGCAAGAGGAGCCTCTGGAGACGCGCGAGATCGAGGTGCGCAACATCGCGGTGGTCACCCAGGATCTGCCGTTGCCGTCGGACAGCGTCGCCTTTAGTGGACTGCCGAGCAGCCTGCGTCCTGTCACGTTGGCGAGTGGTGGCAGCGTCGTGTTGGCCGCGCCACTTCCGCTCGGAGCGACCTACATCGTCGAGGTCGCAACGAGCGCAAACACGCCGGCCTTGCTCGACGCGGACGTGCTGGGTTCGCCAACCGATCCAGTGCAGGCTGTGCTCGACGAGTTGGCGCTGCGCGACGGCGCTAATCCGCATCCCCCACCCGAGCAGCCCGGCCCGTGGGGTACCGATTTTTCCGAACCAACGGGGGGCGTCACTGGCAGCGTGGTGTCAGGGACGGTGCGGTCGCGTCCAGACCCGGAGGACCTGACGGTCGCAAGCCAGGTCTACCCCGCATTTGGAGAGGCTGGACGAGAGGCGCAGATTCCAAAGTTGCTGGGACGGGAGACGGGCTCGGGAATATTCGCATCTTTGGTGGCAGATCGGTGGTTGAAGGCGTATGCGCAGGCTCGTGCGGTGACGAAGTCGGCAGAGACGCCGTATCAGGCAGCCGTACTGCTGGAGGATTGGTTCCAGACGGAGTTCACCTACGACGAGTCGGTGGTCTACGGAGAATCGGGGATTTTGGGTCCGTTGCCAGAGTTTTTGCTTTCGCCTCGGCGGGCCGCGCACTGTCAGTACTTTGCGGGTTCGATGGCCGTCCTGTTGCGCATGCTTGGGGTGCCAGCACGCGTCGCGTTCGGGTTCTCGCAGGGAACCCTGGAGGGCTCGGGGCGTGTCGTCACCAATCGCGATGCGCACGCGTGGGTCGAGGTGCGCTTCCCGAATGCCGGTTGGGTGGCGTTCGAGCCAACGCCCTCGAAGAGTCTCGAGTCGGCCACGTCGAGTTCGTCAGAGGCGTTCAAGACGAGCGACATCGTGCTACCTGGAGGCTCGTTGGCAGGGCTTGGGGACGAGAATCTTTTGCCGAATGGTGCCCGGCCGAACCGTGGTTCGGCAGGCGCCACCAGCGGCACGCAGGCCACCGTCGATGAGGTGTCGCCGTGGCCGCGTCGGCTGGTGATTGTGCTTGGTCTCGTGTGTGTCTTGGCGTTGCTCGGTCTGCTGATCTGGCTCGTCAAGGTATCGAGTGCCTCGCGTGCACGGCGAACCGACAATCCCCGGCGCGTGGCGGTCGCCGCGCACGCGGAGATCGAAGGATGGCTCGACGACCAGGGCATTGCGACACGCGGCGAAGCCATCGGCGATGTTGGTGCTCGAGTCCAAGAGACGTTCGCCGTACCAACGGAGCGCTGGGTGGATGCAGTGGTTTTGGCGCGCTACGGCCCGCCCGACGCGTCGGCCGCGGCAATGCATGTCGTCCGTGCCGAGACGCAGCGACTGCGAGGAGCCATGCGCGATCGGTGCACGCGTTACGAGCGCGTGCGTGGCGCAGTACGGCCACGGCGCCTGCTGCGTCGGTAAAGGTCATAAGAATCGTCACGTGGCACCGGGCGACTATCGGGCCGCGTGGAATTACGGGAGTTGGCGCTCAACCGACGTCGGGCTGATGAATCTGCTCGAGTCGCTCGACATCACCGCGATCGATTGCGCGGTCGGCCGCGCGCTTCATCGTGAGCAGGTCATCGAGGCTGCAGACGCGGATCGGGGCCGCGAGGCCATCCAGGTCGCCCAGGAGGCTGCGCTCCGCGAGTTCGGTATACGGCGGTGCGCCCTCGGCGAACTGCATCACATCAACACGTCCCAAGCGGGTATGTAGGAGCCAGTTGCCGCCCTCGAGGATGGACGCTGGCTCGAATGGGAGCGGCAACTCATCGGCGGAGAAGTCGTCGAGGGCAAGCGGTTCTGCGTCGACGTCTTCGATGAAGGCCCACAGTCGCTCGACGTTCGCTGGGCTCGGCTCGATCATGATGTCGAGGTCCTTCGTAGCGCGCGCATGGCCATGAAGACCGACGGCGATGCCGCCGATGATCACGAATTCGACGTCGTGCGCGTCGAGCGTTCGCAAGAGCGCAGACACCTGGAGCGGCTGGTCAGGTGCCACGGGAGATCACCCTCTCCGTGGGTGGACGCAGGCGGATCTTACTCAGCTCGGCCATCGACGCGTTGAGTGCGTCGAGCTGCTCGATGCGCGTTGCGAACGGGAGTGCCGCGAACGCACGCCCATCAGCTGCGGTCACTGCCTCGTTGAAGCGCCAGAACGCAGCGTGCTTGAGTGCGAGATCGACGACGCGCCCGGGTCGGGGCGTGTCGGGTGTGATCTGGTTCGCGGTCCAGACCAGCGAGTCTGTGTCGACGCCTGTGCGCGTCGCGCCTTCCGCGCGGCGAGCCTTGATGCGGTCTCGTCGGATCCAAAGGTCGAGCGCCTGGACGCTGATGCCGAGCAGCGCGGCGGCACGCCGCTTGGGCACAATCGGGCCGATCCGCGCTGTCAGATCCGTGATAACTGGATCGAGTGCGCGGCGGTTCGCGTGAGGCAACTCCGATGCGAGCGAACGCAGCGTTGCCAAGTGGCGCAGATCCTCGAGCGAAGTGTCTGGAGTGTTCTTCACGTAAAACGCATAATAACGCCAATTACGCGATTCGCACGACAATCGCGCGGTGTGGTGATTCAGGTGACGCTACGGCGAAGCGTCGTCGTGGCGCTCTGGCCACCACCGTCCAGTTTCCAGGCGTAGTCGAGGCTGCCGTCTGCGAGCGGGGTAAACCGGTCGATGCCCCGGGCGAGGGCACAACTGGTGCTGGTGGTCTTCGTAATGCGTTCGACGAAGCGGTACGACGTCGCGTCTTTGCCGACAAACGTCAGTCGGCCGCTGCAGTTGATACCCCCGTCGAAGGCGATGCGCGAGCCGTTCCACTGGCCCGTCAAGTCGATCTTCACACGCTCAGGAGGCGTCTGGGCGGAGCAGGGGACGATCACCCAATTCGGTGGTGCAGCAAGCGATGATTTTGGCTTTTCGGTTGCGTTGTCTGAGTGATGGGAATACGGCGATCGTTGGCGCGCGCGAAGATGATTCGTCTCAGGGGAGTGCGTCGATCTTTACGCGTTCTGGTACCACGTGGACGCAGCAGCAAACAATCACCCAAACTGGTGGTGCAGCAGGCAATTCTTTTGGCCAGTCGGTTGCGTTGTCGAGTGATGGGAATACGGCGATCGTCGGCGCGTACGGGGGCAATTCGGCGGGGAGTGCGTCGATCTTTACGCGTTCTGGTACCACGTGGACGCAGCAGCAAACAATCACCCAAACCGGTGGTGCAGTAGGCGATTGGTTTGGCTGGTCGGTTGCGTTGTCGAGTGATGGGAATACGGCGATCGTTAGCGCGAACGGAGATAATTCGTATCAGGGGAGTGCGACGATCTTCGCCTCGCAGCCGGGTGTTCCGACGAGTGTTTCTGCGTACGAGTGGTGCGAATGCGCAGAGTGTGGTGTCGTGGACTGCTCCGGTGTCGGATGGTGGTTCGCCGATTACGGGCTATACCGTCACTGCGAGTCCTGGTGGCGCGTCGTGTTCGTGGACGAGTGGTGCTCTTTCCTGCACGGTGACGGGTTTAACGAATTCGACGAGTTACGCGCTTACGGTGACGGCAACGAATGCGGCGGGAACGTCAGCTGCGTCAGCACCATCAAGCACGATCACGCCGACTGCTCCCGCGACTACTGCTCCCGCGACTACTGCTCCCGCGACTACTGCTCCCGCGACTACTGCTCCTGCCACACCTACGAGCGTCAAATGGACCAAACCAAGCATCACAACCCCACTCGTCGCAACCTTCACCGCCACAACAGGCACCACCTACCTGATCACCGCAACCCTCACAAAAGCCGCAAAAACACTACGCATCGCCACCACCAAAGGCACCTGCAAAATCAAGAGTGGCAAAACCACCTGCGCCATCAAGCTCAAAACCAGAGGCACCTGGAGCGTCGTGATCACTCCGAAGAAGAATGGTTCTCTGGGTAAATCCGATAAGAGGACCGTGAAGGGCTAAGCGTTTTTCCTCTTTAGGGGTAGATTTAACGTAGGATGCGAATTGTGACGAGTAAATCTCTATTCGGATTGTGCCGGTTGGGTGTGGTGCTGGTTTGTTTGGCGGGGTTGTTGGTGGTGGTTGGTTCTGCAAGCGCTGTGTTGGTGCAGCAGCAGACAATCACCCAAACCGATGGTGCCGCAAACGATTATTTTGGTCGTTCGGTTGCGTTGTCGAGTGATGGGAATACGGCGATCGTTGGCGCGTACAAGGATAATTCGACTCAGGGGAGTGCGACGATCTTCACACGCTCCGGAGGTGTCTGGACGCAGCAGCAGACGATCACCCAATCCGATGGTGCAGGAGACGATTATTTTGGCAGTTCGGTTGCGTTGTCGAGTGATGGGAATACTGCGATCGTCGGCGCGTCCGAGGATGATGTTGGAGTTGGAGTGGGTGTGGATCAGGGGAGTGCGACGATCTTCACACGCTCCGGAGGTGTCTGGTCGCAGCAGGGGACGATCACCCAATCCGATGGTGCAGGAAGCGATTGGTTTGGCAATTCGGTTGCGTTGTCGAGTGATGGGAATACTGCGATCGTCGGCGCGTGGTTTGATGATGTTGGATCTGATACGAATCAGGGGAGTGCGACGGTCTTCACACGCTCTGGTACCACGTGGACGCAGCAGGGATCGGCGATCTTCCAATCCGCAGGAACAGCATACGATTTTTTTGGCTATTCGGTTGCGTTGTCGAGTGATGGGAATACGGCGATCATTGGCGCGCGCTCTGGTGATGGAACGATTACGGATCAGGGGAGTGCGACGATCTTCACACGCTCTGGTACCACGTGGACGGAGCAGGGGACGATCACCCAATTCGGTGGTGCAGCAAGCGATGACTTTGGCTTTTCGGTTGCGTTGTCGAGTGATGGGAATACGGCGATCGTTGGCGCGCGCGAAGATGATTCGTCTCAGGGGAGTGCGTCGATCTTTACGCGTTCTGGTACGACGTGGACGCAGCAGCAGACGATCACCCAAACTGGTGGTGCAGCAAACGATTCTTTTGGCCAGTCGGTTGCGTTGTCGAGTGATGGGAATACGGCGATCGTCGGCGCGTACGGGGGCAATTCGGCGGGGAGTGCGTCGATCTTTACGCGTTCTGGTACCACGTGGACGCAGCAGCAAACAATCACCCAAACCGGTGGTGCAGTAGGCGATCGGTTTGGCTGGTCGGTTGCGTTGTCGAGTGATGGGAATACGGCGATCGTTAGCGCGAACGGAGATAATTCGTATCAGGGGAGTGCGACGATCTTCACTAACGCAACGGTGTCGGGTGTTCCGACGAGTGTGTCGGGTACGAGTGGTGCGAATGCGCAGAGTGTTGTGTCGTGGACTGCTCCGGTGTCGGATGGTGGTTCGCCGATTACGGGGTATACCGTCACTGCGAGTCCTGGTGGCGCGTCGTGTTCGTGGACGAGTGGTGCTCTTTCCTGCACGGTGACGGGTTTAACGAATTCGACGAGTTACGCGCTTACGGTGACGGCAACGAATGCGGCGGGAACGTCAGCTGCGTCAGCACCATCAAACACGATCACGCCGACTGCTCCCGCGACTACTGCTCCCGCGACTACTGCTCCCGCGACTACTGCTCCCGCGACTACTGCTCCTGCCACACCTACGAGCGTCAAATGGACCAAACCAAGCATCACAACCCCACTCGTCGCAACCTTCACCGCCACAACAGGCACCACCTACCTGATCACCGCAACCCTCACAAAAGCCGCAAAAACACTACGCATCGCCACCACCAAAGGCACCTGCAAAATCAAGAGTGGTAAGACGACCTGCATCATCAAGCTCAAAACCAGAGGCACCTGGAGCGTCACGATCACTCCGAAGAAGAATGGGTCTTTGGGTATGCCTGTGAAGAAGACCGTCAAGGTCTAGGCATCTCACCTCCCCCTTTAGAGCCTTGATTAGGGGGCAGATTTGAGGTTAAGACAAGAATGGTGACGATCAAGTCTTTATTCGGGTTTTGCCGGTTGGGTGTGGTGCTGGTTGGCTTGTTGGGTTTGTTTGTGGTGGTTGGGTCGGCGCAGGCTGTGTTGGTGCAGCAGGGGACAATCACCCAAACTGGTGGTGAGGCAAGCGATTTTTTTGGCCGTTCGGTTGCGTTGTCGAGTGATGGGAATACGGCGATCGTTGGCGCGTACGGGGATGATGTGAGTGGGGCGGCGGATCAGGGGAGTGCGACGATCTACACGCGCTCTGGTACCTCGTGGACGCAGCAGCAGACGATCACCCAATCCGATGGTGCAGCAACCGATTCTTTTGGCTGGTCGGTTGCGTTGTCGAGTGATGGGAATACTGCGATCGTTGGCGCGTACAGGGATAATTCGTATCAGGGGAGTGCGTCGATCTTCACACGCTCTGGTACGACGTGGACGCAGCAGCAGATAATCACCCAAACTGGTGTTGCGGTATACGATTATTTTGGCTATTCGGTTGCGTTGTCGAGTGATGGGAATACGGCGATCGTTGGCGCGTACGGGGATGATGTGAGTGGGGCGGCGGATCAGGGGAGTGCGTCGGTGTTTACGCGGACTAGTGGTACGTGGACGCAGCAGCAGACGATCACACAATCCGATGGGGTAGGAATCGATGCTTTTGGCTATTCGGTTGCGTTGTCGAGTGATGGGAATACGGCGATCGTTGGCGCGTACAAGGATAATTCGAATCAGGGGAGTGCGTCGATCTTCACTCGCTCTGGTACCACGTGGACGCAGCAGCAGACAATCACCCAAACTAGTGGTGCAGCAAACGATTTTTTTGGCGTTTCGGTTGCGTTGTCGAGTGATGGGAATACTGCGATCGTTGGCGCGTACGGGGATGATGGTTCGTTTGTGGATCAGGGGACTGCGACGGTCTTCACGCGCTCTGGTACGACGTGGACGCAGCAGCAGACGATCACCCAACCTGGTGGTGCAGGAAGCGATTTGTTTGGCATTTCGGTTGCGTTGTCGAGTGATGGGAATACTGCGATCGTTGGCGCGTACTGGGATAATGTTGGTTCGATTGTGGATCAGGGGAGTGCGACGGTCTTCACGCGCTCTGGTACGACGTGGACGCAGCAGCAGACGATCACCCAAACTGGTGGTGCAGCAAACGATTATTTTGGCATTTCGGTTGCGTTGTCGAGTGATGGGAATACTGCGATCGTTGGCGCGTACGGGGATGATTCGTTTCGGGGGAGTGCGACGATCTTTGGGCTGGGGGTAGTGCCGGGTGTTCCGACGAGTGTTTCGGGTACGAGTGGTGCGAATGGGCAGAGTGTGGTGTCGTGGAGTGCTCCGGTGTCGGATGGTGGTTCGACGATTACGGGGTATACCGTCACGGCGAGTCCTGGGTGGACGCGTCGTGCTCGTGGACGACTGGTGCTTCTGTCCTGCACGGTGACGGGTTTGATGAATGGGACGAGTTACACGTTTACCGTGACGGCAACGAATGCTGCGGGGACGAGTAGTGCGTCGAGTGCGTCGAGTGCGGCTACGCCGTATACGGTGGCGGGTGTTCCGACCAGTGTTTCTGCGTCGAGTGGTGCGAATGCGCAGAGTGTGGTGTCGTGGACTGCTCCGGTGTCGGATGGTGGTTCGACGATTACGGGGTATACCGTCACTGCGAGCTCGGGTGGCGCGTCGTGTTCGTGGACGACTGGTGCTCTGTCTTGCACGGTGACGGGTTTGACGAATGGTACGAGTTATACGTTTACCGTGACGGCAACGAATGCTGCGGGGACGAGTAGTGCGTCGAGTGCGTCGAGTGCGGCTACGCCGAGTGCTGTGCCGCCGGGTGTTCCGACCAGTGTTTCGGGTACGAGTGGTGCGAATGGGCAGAGTGTGGTGTCGTGGACTGCGCCGGTGTCGGATGGTGGTTCGACAATTACGGGGTATACCGTCACGGCGAGTCCTGGGTGGCGCGTCGTGCTCGTGGACGACTGGTGCTTCTTTCCTGCACGGTGACGGGTTTGACGAATGGGACGAGTTACACGTTTACCGTCACAGCAACGAATGCTGGCGGGGACGAGTAGTGCGTCGAGTGCGTCGAGTGCGGCTACGCCGTATACGGTGTCGGGTGTTCCGACGAGTGTGTCGGCGTACGAGTGGTGCGAATGCGCAGAGTGTGGTGTCGTGGACTGCTCCCACGTCGGATGGTGGTTCGACAATTACGGGGTATACCGTCACGGCGAGTCCTGGGGGACGGTCGTGCTCGTGGACAACTGGTCTTCTTTCCTGCACGGTGACGGGTTTGATGAATGGGACGAGTTACACGTTTACCGTGACGGCAACGAATGCTGGCGGGGACGAGTAGTGCGTCGAGTGCGTCGAGTGCGGCTACGCCGTATACGTTGTCGGGTGTTCCGACGAGTGTGTCGGGTACGAGTGGTGCGAATGCGCAGAGTGTGGTGTCGTGGAGTGCTCCGGTGTCGGATGGTGGTTCGCCGATTACGGGGTATACCGTCACTGCGAGCTCGGGTGGCGCGTCGTGTTCGTGGACGACTGGTGCTCTGTCTTGCACGGTGACGGGTTTGATGAATGCGACGAGTTACACGTTTACCGTGACAGCGACGAATGCGGCGGGAACGTCGACTGCGTCAGCACCATCAAGCACGATCACGCCGACTGCTCCCACGCCGACTGCTGCTCCTGCGACTGCTGCTCCCGCGACTAATGCTCCCACGACTGCTGCTCCTGCGACACCCGTGAACGTCAAATGGACAAAACGAAGGATCACAACACTCGTCGCGACCTTCTCCGCCACAACCGGCACCAACTACCTGATCACCGCAACGTTCACAAAAGCCGCAAGAACACTACGAATCGCCACCACCAAAGGCTCCTGCAAAATCAAGAGTGGTAAAACCACGTGCAGCATCAAACTTAAAACCAGAGGCACCTGGAGCGTCACGATCACTCCGATGAAGAATGGTTCTTTGGGTATGCCTGTGAAGAAAATCTTCAAGATCAAGGCTTGGCGGTTCGACCCACCCCTAGCGATACCCGTAGCCGAGGCCGTTCTACGTCTATTTTGTGTAACATCCATATAGTCTTCTAGTGCATCCTCATGCATTTCGGTGCATCGAGTTGATCTAAGCGAAGCGCCCCGGTAATCCCTGTATTCGCAGGGTTTCCGGGGCGTTTTTCGTTTAGATGCGGCGATGCCCCCGGCATGACTCGAACATGCGACACGCGGTTTAGGAAACCACTGCTCTATCCCCTGAGCTACGGGGGCGGGGACGTACTGCGGAGATGATAGTGGGGCGGGGCGCTCGGCGGCTCGCCGTATGCCGCCGCGTTGACCCTGCTTGCTTTTCGGTTCGTCGCGACTGGTACTCGGGCGAGGGTGTTAACACCGGTCTTCCTCAGTGTGCCCGCGCCGATTTCGAGGGAGGCGGAAACGCGCTACGTTTTAAGCATGTCGATAAATCCTGAAACACCGTCTCCAATCACCTCAACCGCAACGATTCTGTTCGAGACGGTCTTCGACTCGCTCTTTGATGCGGTGATGATCACCAACACGAACTTCGAATCCACCGGTCCGAAGGTCGTCTACGTCAATAAAGCATTTGAGCGGATCACCGGCTGGTCGTCCGCCGAGATCAAGGCCCAGGGCCCCTACGCGCTGCAAGGCCCAGCAACCGAATCGGCGGTTATTGATCGTCTCAAAGCCGACCTCGAAGCAGGCCGCCCGTTCTCTGGCTCAACCGTCAACTATCGCCGCGATGGTTCCCCGTTTCCGATGGAGTGGAGCATCAGCTTCTTCTCGCTCACCGACACTGACAACTACTACATCACGATTCAACGCGACACAACCGAGTTTCGGCGCGCACCAGATCCAGTCGCGCCTGCTGCGTAAGTTGGGCCGCTAGCCACTTCGAGGCGATTCCTTTTAGGGGAATCACTTTTAGTTTCATCAGGAACAAACAGGAGTAGATCAATTGCGAAAACTTTCGACTATCCGCGCCGCGGCCATTATTCTCATTGCCGCTTTCGCCTCGTTCATCCTCTCGGTGACGCTCTGGTTCACGGGAAGCGAACTGCAAGGCATCTACGTCGGCATCTGGGTGCCTTCGATCCTCTCGTTCGGTGCGGTTGCGCTCCAGCTTCGAGGCAAGGGACATGAGTAACACAGCCCTCTTTATTGCCGGCGTGGTCGTCTCGATCCCCGCAGCACTCGGTATGGGTGCCCTCATTTGGGCGGCTGTGGTCGACGGACGCGAAAATGACAAAATTCAGGATGAACAGAAGTCGGACGGGCCAGCGAATAGTTAGTGCTTGAGGTCGTCTCTGCCGTGGCAGCGATGATTCGAATGTTCAAGCGGTTGTCAACGCATCGAGAAGAGTGCCCCCGGCATGTCTCGAACGTGCGATGCACGGTGTAGGAAGCCACTGCACTCTCCCCTGAGCACAGGGGTGGGGGCGCTGGATGCCCCGCCCCGTTAGCGACCCTGCCAGTTAGGCGTGCGTCCTTCGGCGAAGGCGTTAGCGCCCTCTTGGAGATCCTCAGAGGCGCGGACTCGGCGCACGGTCTCGAGGGTTTCGCGGTGCACGATCGCCTCGGGCAATGTCAGGCCCTCGGTCTTGAGCAGGGTCTCCTTGATCGCGTGCAACGGGAGTTGTGCGCCAGCGGCCAGCTCGGCGGCGAGTTCGTGGGCAGCGGAGAGCGAGGTGCCAGAGGGTACGACGCGATTGACGAGGCCCCAGCGTTCGGCCTCCACAGTATCCATCCACCGGCCCGTCATCATCAACTCCATCGCGACGTGGTACGGGATGCGGCGGGGCAGTCGGACGGCGGCGGCCTCCGCGAGGATGCCGTGCTGGATCTCCATCAATGCGAAGCGCGCGTGCTCCTCGACGATGATCAGGTCGGCGCCGAGCATCACCTCGAAGCCGCCACCCACCGCCATACCGTTGACGGCAGCGATGACGGGCTTCCAGAGGTTCTGCGGCGTCTCGAGGCCACCAAAGCCACCCTCGCCCCAATCGCCATCCATGCCCTCGCCATCGGCAGCGGCCTTGAGATCCCAGCCGGCGCTGAAGAACTTCTCGCCCGCGCCCGTCAAGATGCCGACCTTTAGCGTTGGGTCGTCGCGCAACAACTGCCAGGCCTCGTTGAGCTCGACGCTGGTCTGTCGATCGATCGCGTTGGCCTTGGGGCGATCGAGGACTACCTCGAGGACGCCACCGTGCTGTGTCGTACGAACTGCGTTCGCCATCTTTCGCCTCCAATGCGTGCGTGAGGAGAGTCTGGCAGGCGGTCACCGGAATGCGGGGCAAAACGCGTTGGCCACCAATCAGCGCTGCCGAGCACGTGAGCCGGCACACATCCGTTGGCGAAAGCGAGAAAAGCGAGCCAAAGCCCGTATGGGCTGGCTAAGATACTGCCACGCCACACGTTGTTATCGGCACTCACCGAGGAGACACAGACATGGGAACCACGTTGCGACGTGACAATCGCTCGTTGAAGCCAGCCGAGGCGCCTGCGCGTCGAGCTGCGTTTGGGTTCTCCTTGGCCGTCGCCGTGGTGGCCGCACTGATCGTGCCCTTTGCCGCATCCGCCCGCTCGATTCCGCAGGGCCGGGGGTTTAATGCTGCGGTGCCGTTCTACGGCGAGGTGGCAGTCGCAAAGCCCGTTGCACTCCAGAACGTGCCACAGAACCCGTTCATGGCTGCAGGCAACTTCTCGAACATTCACAACAACTCGTACATGACGGACACCTACTCGCAGGCCGGGCCGCTCGGCAAGAACACATCGGTTACCTCCGTCTACGCCAAGGGCGAGTGCGCGAGTGTCACCTTCAACAGCAAAGGTCAGATCGTTGCGATCTGTCTCCTGCCCGGCAAGCCCGCGTACCTCACGCTGATGCAGGCCGATACGCTCAAGGTGATCACACAGCTGGCCTTGCCGTCGGTGCCCGCGACGAGCAAGAGTGGGCGCGCTAACGGAATCTCGACGCGTGATTACACGGAACTCTCCGGCGGCTACTTCTTCCTCGACAACAAGGATCGCGCAGTGGTCTCGACAGCCACCCGCCATCTGATTACCTATAGCGTTGAGGGCAGTGGGAGCAAGCAGAAGTTCGTCGTAGACACAGACGTCGACCTGACGGGCGCCGTCGCCGAAGGTGACGTGATCGAGTCGGCGCTGCCGGACTTCGCTGGCAACATCTGGTTCGTCACGCTCAACGGTGGCAAGGTCGGATACGTCGCACACGAGACGAACGCAATCTCGGTCACGGCCCTTCCAGCCGGTGAAGAGATTGCCAACTCGTTCGCGATGGGCAAGGACGGTGGCATCTACGTCGTCAGCACCGCGGCGATGTACCGCTTCGATCAGGCGACCTTCCCCACCGTAACGTGGCGCACGACGTATGCAAACTCTGGCGTCCAGAAGCCGGGCCAGAAGAGCATCGGTTCGGGTACGACGCCAACGATCATGCCTGGCGGTCGCGTCGCGATTGCCGACAACGGCAGCCCCTACGAGCGTATCGTGGTCTACGACACCAAGACGGGCGACAAGGTCTGTCAGGCGGCGATCTCCCCTCGCGGCAAGTTTGCCACCGAGAATTCGCTGATCTCGGTTGGGAATGCCTTGATCGTTGAGAACAACTACGGCAACGCAAATGTCCAATCAACGACGCTTGGCCGCACGACGATCCCCGGCATGACGCGCGTCGATGTCAGCAAGGACGGCAAGTGCACGACCACGTGGCGTAACACCACGGAATCGGCACCTTCGGTAGTGCCGAAGTTCTCGGCCGCCACCGGTCTGATCTACACGTACACCAAGCCGAAGGGCCCAGGCACGATCGACCGCTGGTATTGGACCGCGATCGATTTCCGCACCGGCAAGCTGGTCTACAGCGTGTTGGCCGGGACCGGCGTTCTCTTCAACAACAGCTACGCCTCGCTCTACGTGGGGCCATCGGGTGACGGCTACGTTGGCGTCATCGGCGGCCTGATCCGCGTGCACGACGAAGGCTAGGTCGGTGCAGAGGTTGGAGTCGTCCGGCTGGCGTTTGGCCCGTCGGACGACTCCAACCTCCGCGCGGTTGACATCGCTGGGCAGCCTTGTACTATAAACTCTAGTTTTAGAGTTTCAACCTGTTGAGGAGCGAGATGTCCACGATCGAAGACCTTCCGGAGCGCACTCTCGAGTCGCGCCTGCGCTTTACCCGCGACATGATGGCCGGGCCGATCTACCGCAAGTACGAGAAGGCCTTGCGCAAGACCTGGGATCCCAACGAATGGGACTACAGCCAGGATCGCGCCGACTTCGAGAAGCTGACGCCCGAGCAGCAGAAGGGCATCGTGATGATCACGGTGCGCTTCCTCGCTGGCGAGCAAGAGGTCACCGACGAACTCCTGCCGATGATCTACGCCGCGCACATGCTCGGCAAGTTCGACTGGGTCATGTACCTCTCGACGTTTATGGTCGAGGAGGCGCGCCACTCGCAGTTTTTCGCGATCTGGCACGACAAGGTGATCGACGCCGTCGAGCCTGACGAGCTGCGCCCCTACTGGATGGACCGCGAGAAGACCGTCGACCCGTCCGGTCGTTTCTCGACCGGCGAGCCCGTCTACGAAGGTCTGCCGTTCTACGGCCAGCAGCTGCTCGACGCCTGCCATGCAGGTGACATGCGGGCGATCGAAGAGGGCTTTGTCCGCTTCGCAACGCTCTACAACGTCTGGGTTGAGGGCGTGCTGACGATGCCGTCGTACGAGATCGTGATCGACACGTGCGACATCTGGAATGCACTCCCGACTCTGCGCCACGGCTTCAAGGAGATCGTTGCCGACGAGGGACGCCACATCACCTTCGGCACGACGGCCTGCCGCGAGCTGATCGAAGAGCATCCCGAGTACGCGCAGATCGTGCACGACACGATCAACCTCTATCGCGGTAACGCGGTTGGCATGCTCGAGTACCAGCGCTTCGTGCCCGAGCTCAACCTCGACAAGTACCAGCTCCAGAAGGTGCGTCACTACAAGAACCGCTGCCGCGAGCTTGGTATCGATGTCGATCAGACGCTGATCGACGACATTCTCGATCCCAGCATCGACTTTGTGATCGGTGTCGAGGCCGGTTAAAAATGAGCAAGCAATGGGCCTGTAATGAGCACGAGTGCGGCTTTGTCGTAACCGCGGCTGACCTCGACGAATTGGTCGCCAAAGTTAACGAGCACTTCGCGGAGGCACACGACAGTTACGAGCTCGAAGAGATGATCGAAGACGCGGCCATCGACGTCGAGGACGCGTGAGTCAGACCGCACCAGAGACCGAGCGAGAGACCGTTCGCCGACTTATCGAGCGAACGGTCTTTACGCCCGTCCGTGGTGCGGGAGCAGTAGCCGAGACGGTCGCCCGGCTCGGCGAGGCAATTGGGCTCGGTCTGCTGCGACCCGGCGATCGCCTGCCGGCCGAGATGCAGCTGGCCTCGGCCCTTGGCATCTCGGCGGTCTCGTTGCGCAGCGCGCTCGTCGTGCTCCGCAGTGCAGGGTTGATCGAGACGAGACGTGGGCGGGGTGGCGGCACCTTTATCACCGAGGGTGCCGCTGTCGATCTCTTGCCGGCAGCGGATGCACCGACCGCCGGTGCACTCGAAGACTTGGCGACCGAACGTGCTGTCGTCGAGGGTGGCGCGGCTGCCCTCGCCGCAGAGCGGGCAACGCCAGAGCAGTGCGCACTGCTCGAATCGATCGTGGACGGCATGCTCGGCATGCAGCCATTTGAGGCCTGGAGTGAACGCGACGCCCTGCTCCACCTCGTGATCGGCGATGCCTCCGGCTCGCCTCGGCTTGTCACGCGCATCGCCGAGTTGCGCGCCGAGGCATATCGCATCAGCCGCTTCCTCCCCACGACCGACGCCATCCTCGCGATTGCCGATCGTGAGCACGCCGAAATCGTGAGGGCAATCACAGCCAAGAAACCCGCACGAGCACGCTCGCTGATGGAGGCACACGTGCGTGGTACGGCTCGCCTCCAGGCAGGGCTCGGCAAGATCACCAACGATCCGCGCAGTTCCTAACTGCGGCCGTGGTCTCGCGTGGTCGCCTGATACCGTGAGGTCGACCGAGGAGGCACCCCGATGAAGGTTTTCATCACCATCGATCCCGACACGTGCGTTGGCATTGGCAAGTGCGAAGAGATCGCCGAAGAGGCAGTCGAGCTTGGCGACGACGGCATCTCGCACGTCACAGGCGTTGCCGTCGACATGGATGTCGCACGAGCGCTCTGCGACGGCTGCCCCACGGGCGCCATCTCCATCGTCGAAGAGGACTAGCGCCGCGCGCGCGATCCTTCTGCGCCGCTCACGTGTTCCGGCACGGTCGAGAGTAGGGCGAGGAGCTCGTTTGTAATCTGGTCGAGGTCGCCAGCAGCGTCGGCCGCACGGCGAGTCGACCGCACACGAATACCAGCCGTCTCAGCGTCGTTGCGAATTGCCTGGATCACGTCGTACTCGCCGCTGGCTCGCAAATAGTCGGACAGCTCTTGGTCCGCCGTGTCGGCCTGCCATCGAGCGATCGCACTAAGCGCTCTGTAGATGCTCGGCCAAGCACGATCAAGTGGACACGTCTCGCGCTCAAGAAAGGTGAGCCAGCGTTCGCGATCGAGCGAGTACGCAGCACTGTTACCTTGGGCGGTGCGCTCCACGAGGCCGGCGGCGGCCAGCGCCGAGAGCGTTTCGTTGACATTGCGCTTGGTGTAGCCCGCTGCGTCCGCGATGGTAGCCGCACGCGAGACCCGCTGATCGGTGGTGAGCAGAAAACGAATGATCTCCGCACGACTGCTGCTGAGGCCGAACAGTTCGCGCAGCGAGAAGGCCAGTCCGATTGGGGTCGATAACTCTGGGCTGATCGACTTTCCGCTCGGGGCACTCTGAGGCTTCGAGAATCCGTGCGCGAGGAAGATCGGGTCGGGAGTAGAGACGCGGATACCAGCGAAGACTGGTTCCGGTGACCCTCCAGCCTTGCGGGGGCTGGTCGCCGTACGAGGTGGCGAGGCGTGTGCCTCTCCCCACGCAACAGCAGCCTGGATTAAGCGGCGCTCTGAGTCATCTAGTGGCTGTAGCGTTGAAAGACGACGCGCGCTGATCAGCCGCCCATTGAGTCGAAGCCAGTCAAGCAATTCGTCGAAAAGCCTTGGATCGGTCCGCGCGATCGGGAGCGAGAAAATCAGGAGTGCCTCCGGGTCCTGCGCCCACGGATCGCGTTCCGTCGTCGAGTGGCCAATCCCTAGCTGTGACCACTGTCGCCAGACGAAGTCCAACGTTGCGGCCGAGATGATCTCCGGCGTAAATCTCTCAACACTCATACAAGATGTATATCATCTCGATACGAGTTGTGTTACATCTCGTCGTACTCTGGAGCGAGTAGGGGCATCACCGAGCTACCGTGCCGCTTGATCACAATAGGACGCAGACGCCACAGCGCTTCTGTGCCGCCAGTCCACCCGCGTTAACAACGAGTAGGGCGGCGACAGAATCGTCAGGCGATGCGAACGGGCATCGACTTGACACCGTTGACGAAATTTGAGCGCACCCGACGGGCCAGACCGTTCGACTCAAGACGGAGGTCGCGTGCGATTAGCTCCTCGAGAACGACGCGGATCTGCAGGCGCGCGAGCCAGGCGCCGAGGCAGAAGTGCGGTCCACCACCGCCGAAGCCGAGGTGCGGGTTGGGGTCGCGGGCGATGTTGAACGCGTGCGGGTCGTCGAAGACGTCCTCGTCGTAGTTCGCGCTCATGTACCACATGACAACCTTGTCGCCCTGGCTGATCTGCTGCCCGCGCAATTCCGTGTCTTCCATCGCCGTGCGGCGCATGTACAGCACCGGCGTCGCCCAGCGGATGATCTCCTCGACAGCCTTGTTCATCAGTTCTGGCTGAGCCTTCAGCAGTGCGAGCTGGTCCGGGTTATCGATAAAGGCCTTCATCCCGTGGGTCAGAGTCGTGCGCGTCGTCTCGTTGCCGGCCAAGATCAGGATCTGGAACATGTTGCAGTACTCGAGCGGCGTCAGCTGGTCGCCATCGACGTCGGAGTGGATCAGGCGCGAGACGAGATCGTCGGTCGGGTTGAGACGACGCTCCTCACCAATCTTGCGGCCGTACTCGAACACGTGGTACGAGGCGGGACTGCCAAACGGTAGATCCTTCGGATCGATGCCTGGCGGCAGGCTGTCGTAGTCGGGCGCATAGTCGGGATCGTCGATCGCAATCATCTGATTCGACAGGGTGATCAGGCGGTCGGCATCCTCGCCGGGCACGCCAAGGATGTTAAGCAAAACGGTGATCGGCAGCGGCTCGGCAACATCGAGCACCCAGTCGAACTCGCTCCGTGCAGTCGCCGTATCGAGTAGCCGTGCGGCAGTTGTGCGCGCAAAGGCCTCGTGAGCGTTGATTGCCTTGGGGGTAAAGAGCGGCGAAACGACGCGACGCAGATGCTGATGCAGCGGCGCATCGGAGTCGATCAGGCTACGACGCTTCTCGAGCGACTCGGGCTCGACCTCCTCCAGCATCGTCAGGCCTTCGCCCGACGAGAACAGCTGCGTGTTCTTCGAGACGGCGACCACGTCCTCATGCTTCGTGATCGCCCAGAAGCCGTGGTTCGGTGCGGGCTCCGGGTGCCAATGCACCGGATCGGCCTCACGCAACACAGCAAACTCGTCGTGGGGGACATGATCCTCCCAGAGCTCGGGCGTGATCAGGTCGACGCGGCTGAGATCTTCAGTAGGAGTTGCCATCGGGGAAGCCTAAACGCAGAAGGCCCCCGTTCGGAACCGGCTGAGCCGGACCGAACGGGGGCCGCATGCAATCCGTTACGAGGCGGGCGTGTCCTCGTGCAGGTAGCGCCCGATGCCCGCGTACTTCTGCGGGTTCGTCGAACGCAGCACCAGTGCGATGAGCACGCCGATGCCGAACACGATGATCGGCCACAGCCACAGGTACTGGATGAACGGCACTCCGGCCGCCCCCGACAGGTCACCGCGGAAATCGAACAGCAGTTTCACGGCGTAGATCTGCGTAATGATCGCGACGACTGGCGCGAGGCCTGTCTTAAACCAGTGCATCTTCTTCTGCTTCGCGAAGTACACGATGATCGCGAGGGACACCAGCGCCTGGATGGCGAGGATGCCGGCGACGCCGAGCAGCGGGCTCCACGTGCCGAGCTTGAGGAGCGCACCGAGATACGTCGGGTCGTACAGGAAGAACGCACCGACCCAGAGGAACACGAAGGCGCCAGCGACGAGGCCCGCGATGTGCGGGGAATGGTACTTGGCATGGGTCCGGCCGAGCATGCTCGGAAGCACGCCCTCACGACCCATCGAGAACAGGTACCGGCAGCCAGTGTTGAAGAACGCCAACTGGCAGGCGAACGAGCCGGTCAGGATGAAGATCTCGAAGCCGAGCGTCAGCCACGAGCCAGCAAACTGATCGGACATCGGGTAGAAGATCGAGCCAATCTCGCCGGCGTACTGCTGGTTGACGAGCTCCGCCGCACCGGCCTTGCCGGAGGCAGCGACGAACATCCACATCACGAAGACGTAGAGGACGCCGAGGCCGATCACGGACGCGTACATGGCGGGAGCCATGACCTTCTTGGGCTCCTTGGCCTCCTCTGCGTAGTTCGGGGCCATCTCGAAACCGACCCACGACCAGAATGCGGCGAACAGGGCAATACCCGTGGCGCCAGCCACAACCGCCATGTTGTTATCACCGTCAAACACCGCGAGCGGATTGAGCGACTCGAACACGAGGCCGTCGGGACCGCCACCCTGGAACAGAACGGCGAACGAGAACACAAGTAGGACAACGAGCTCCGCGACCAGGGCGACACCAAGGATGCGCGCTGTCACCTCAATGTGGAAGAAGTTGAACAGCACCATCGCAATGATTGTGCCGAACAAGAAGATCCAGACGGGGATGTCCCATCCGAACCACTCCATGAAGTTCGCGACGCCGAAGTAGGACGTCACGCCCACCACCGCAGCCGAGAAGACGAGGTAGCAGAATGTCATCAGGATGGCCGTTCCCATACCGGCCACGTTGCCGAGGCCGTGCGAGACGAACGAGTAGAAGCCACCCGCCGAGCTGACGTTGCGGGCCATCTCGATGTAGCCGACCGAGAAGATCGTCAACACGATCGTCGCGATGATGAATGCAGCTGGCACAGCCCAGCCGGCGCCCAAAATGCCAACGGGGCCATTGAAGAGCATTGCTGAGATCGGTGCAGCGCCCGTCACGCAGCAGAACAGAACCTGCCGCGTATTCAGAGCACCCTTCGCCAATTGGTGCTGGCCGGTCATCGGGTTAACGATGTCGGCAGCGGGGGGAGTACCCCCAGAGTCCATAGCCACGTTCCTATCTCCTTCTCTTTATCCCCTCCTCGGCCGGATAATCCGACTGCAGGACGTGCTCTAGCGTACCGGTTCGGGATCCGGTAATGCAACCCTGCTGATGGCGTCAATTCCGTTACATAAGCGAGAAAGTCCGCGATTTTTGCTGATTTTTGCGCGGGTTATCTCTAATCGGTACAGTTTTCTCCGGAGGAGGTGGAACCGCATGCAGGAAGTTCTGGATCTTTCGGCAATCGACATCAAGAGTGTTGAGGTCTACGAGCAGGGTGTGCCGTACGAGTCGTTCCGCCTTTTGCGCGAACACGACCCCGTGCACTGGCACCCCGAGACCGCGCCCGACCCGGGCTTCTGGGCCATCACCAAGCACGCCGATGTCGTCGCAATCTCCAAAGACGCCGCACGGTTCTCCTCCGCCGAGCGCTTCATCTACTACGAAGAGATCGACGCCGAGTCGATGGAGATTCGCCGCTCGATGATCGAGACAGACCCGCCGGAGCACACGCGGCTTCGCCGGATCGTCAGCCCGCTCTTTACCCCCAAGACGGTCGAGGCCTATCGGGCCTATGCCCAGCCGGTTGCCGACAGCCTGTTGGACACGTGCCTCGCCAAGGGTGAGTTCGACTGGGTCAAAGACGTCTGCGAGATGATGCCGATCCGCGTGTTCGTGAAGGTCTTCGGTGCGCCTGACGCCGACGCTAACTATCTCGCCAAGCTCGCAAACCAGCTCGTCGCGATCGACGACCCCGACCTCGCACCGCCACCCGAGGCGTACGAACGCGCCCGGGCCCGCGGCTTTGAGCCACATCACCTGCCGTTCCGCAGCCCGGCCGCGCTCGACCTGTTCGACTACGCGCGCGACCTCTGCGAGGCGCGGCGAGTGGAGCCCAAGGACGATCTGATCACTCGGCTCGTGCAGGCCGAGTGGGAAGGCGACCGCCTGACCGACTCGGAACTTGTCAACTTTTGCCAGCTACTTGTCTTCGCCGGCAACGAGACGACGCGCAACTCGCTGGCGAGCGGCATGCAGGCCTTCATGGATAACCCCGACCAACTCGACCTGCTCAATCGCGACCGCTCGCTGATGAAGGGAGCGGTCGAGGAGATCCTGCGCTGGGCGACACCGATCTACTGCTTCCGACGCACTGCGATGGAGGACGTCGAGTTGCGTGGGACGCAGATCAAGAAGGGCGACAAGGTCGTCATGTATTACACGAGCGCCAACTTCGACGACGAGGTCTTCGACGAGCCCGAGCGCTTCGACATCACACGCGACTCGTCCGCGCAGGTTGTCTTTGGTGGCGGTGGTCCGCACTACTGCCTCGGTGCGTTCATGGCCCGGATGCAAATCGAGACGCTCTTTACGACCGTGCTTGATCGCGGGCTGCGCCTCGAATCGGCTGGACCGACCACGCGCCTGCGTACAAATTTCGCGAATGGCCTCAAGACGATGCCCGTCCGGGTCATCAACAGCTAAAAATGGTTATTCTGCTGACCGCTGTCCGTCCTCCGGGACAAGGCTCAACGAGAGGAGGCCCGAGCGATGGGCGCAGGTGATTTTGATCTTCTGAAGGCAATCGAAAAGGGTGAGATCGTCGAGGTCGAAATGGCCTGGGCAGACCACCAAGGCTATCCGCGTGGCAAGCGCATCCCCGCCAACGTCTTTTTGGGCCGACTCGAAAAAGGTATCGCCTTCGCCGATGCCTCACTGACGTGGGACTACGCAGGCGATGTTCTCGCCGGCTGCAAGCTCAGCGGTTGGGATACCGGCTACCCCGACTTCTTTCTGATTCCCGACCTCACCACCGCACGCCGCCTACCCTGGCGCGACAATGTCGCCTTCGTCACTGGTGAACTCAAAGACCACCACGGCGACCTCATTCGGACCGCGCCACGCAGCGTCTTGAGTCGTGTCGTTGACCGGCTCGCTGGACTCGGCTACACCGCGTCGATCGGAGCGGAGATCGAGTTCTACCTCGTCGACGATGCCGCCGTACCGCAGACCGACGGTATTCAGTGCTACTCGCTCGCCAAGGCCAACGAGCTCGAGCCTACCTTCAGCGAACTGCTTGGGGGCCTCAACGGCTTCGTCGAGATCGAAGGCTCGAACATCGAGTACGGCCCTGCCCAGTGCGAGGTCAACCTCAACCATGGCGATCCGATCTGGGCTGCCGATCAGGCCTTCCGCATGAAGTACGGCATTCGCGAGGTCGCGCGGCGTAATGGCATAGTCGCAACCTTCATGGCGAAGCCGTTCAATGTCGTGTCGGGTTGCTCGATGCATCTACACGTCTCGCTCTGGAAGGACGGCAAGCCCGTCTTTGCTCCCGTCGATGGCTCTGAGTCCGAAACGGCGCGCTGGGCGATAGGTGGGATGATGAACCACCTCGCCGGCATCACCCTTCCCGGAGCGCCAACTGTCAACTCGTACAGGCGCTTCGAGGCTGGCAGCTTTGCCCCGACCACGGCGACGTGGGGTCGCGACAATCGCACCTGCGCGATTCGGTCGCTGATCGAATCGCCATCGGCAACTCGCGTTGAGTTGCGCACCGGCGCCTCCGACGCCAACCCGTACTGGGCGATCGCCGGCATGCTCGCCGCCGTCTGCGCCGGTATCGAAAACAAGTCCGACCCGGGCGAGTACATGACGGGCAACCTCTACGAGACCGGTGTGCCCCTGCCCACCACGCTGGTCGATTCGGTTAAGGCGCTCGCGGCCGACACCGTCATCACCGAGATTCTTGGCGGCGATGCCGTCAACGACCTCTCCGTGATCTCGATGGCCGAGTGGAACGCGTTCATCACGACCGTCACCCAGTGGGATTACGACCGCTACCTCAAGATCGTCTGACTAGGAGCCACCATGGCCGCAATTGAGAAGCCGAAGAAGCGTGTAGCTAAAGCCGCACCGAAGGTCGCACCGAAGGTTGCAACGAAAGTCGCACCGAAGGCGAAGCCGGCGGTTGCCAAGCCACGCGTCAAGGCCGCTGGCAACGCCACGCCGAAGTTCAAGTCGGCGAAGGTCACGCCTGAGCGCCGGCGTAAGTTGGTTCCGCGACCGACCGTGCACCCTGGTGCGCTCGCCCAGGCACGCGCGTTTCCGGTGCTCGAGTCGATCTTCACGCGCCGCTCGCGTCGCTTTGCGCTCGGTGCCGAGCTGACTGGGCCGCTGGGCTTCAAGTCCGACAAAGAGCCAGTGCCGCTCGCGTTCGAGGAGGAGGCAATCCTCGTCGCCGCCGCAACAGGCATCTCGGGCCTCGCGACGGAGGAGTGGCCCTTCCTCGACGACGATGGCGATTCGACGAGTGGAGACAAGATCGGGTCCTTCACAGGCCGCACGTACCCGTCGCCGCTTGCGAACCACAACGTCGAGTTGTTCTGGACCAACGATGATGGCGTCTTCGCGCTGCCGCAGCGCGACGTGCGCCCGAAGAAGCACAACCAGCTCGCCGACGAGAACGCGCCGAACGAGTTGTATCGACAGGCCGTCAAGCTGGCCGACAAGCGTCTCTTGGTTCCGCGCGATCGTCCGAACCTGTTCGCCTTCAACCATCGCATCCCGAACGCGCAGGGCACGTCGATGTTCATGCCGATCACGGACATCACACGCCAGTGCATCTCCGCGATGCTGCTCTACTTCGATCGGCCGCACGGCTACTACCTCGTCGATCCGCACCTCGGTGGCGATCCGCTGCGCGAGTACGTCAAGTCGGGCCTCCTCGACCCTGCGCATGCCGTGGACTTCTGGGAGTTCGAGCGCTGGCAGATGGTCGATGCCAATGGCGTCGAGCAGGGTCTGATGGTTGGCAACCTGATGCACGCCACGCAGGCGATGGGCCTCGGTGGCCATCCCTTCAACGGTGGCAAGGGTCGCGTCACGATGGGTGGCGAGCAGTACTGGCACGAGATCGGCGGCAAGGGTCCGTGCGGTTCGCTCGGCTTCGAGATGCTCAAGATCCCCGACGATGCTCCGCTCGGCGCAGGCGAGTCCGTGCCGGTTGGCCTTAAGGGAGTCTTCGAGGCCGCGATGCCGCCGTTCCAGAAGAACATGGATAAGGCTGTTGACAGCGTTGTCGATATTCGCTGGGGCAAGACGGGCATCTTCACCGACAAGACGCGCGCCATCCCGTGGACTAATCGCCAGGCCATCGAGCAGATGCCGCACCCGTCGGACGAGGCGATCGCCGCCACCAAGACGATGTGCAACTACATCTGGAATACGTATGGTCGCTTCCCAGCGACGATCGATCCGATGATGATGACCGTCTGGTACCAGGCACAGCACCTCGACCTCGACTTCTACAAGAAGTACTACCCGGCCGAGGTGATCCCCGATCGCGTGCGCAACCACATGCGCGATTGGCACGGCATGGGCTGCGACTGCTGCTGATCGTTGTGACGCGACATTCTGGGCCCGGGCCCAGAATGTCGCCTGTCATCGCCGACTAACAGTTCGCCCAAAAGTCGAGCACGATCCGGTTGAAGTCCGCCGGGCCCTCTTGGAACGGCTGATGCGCCTGCGCGGGCACACCGACCAGCTCGGCACCCGGGATCAGCGCTGCGATCTGTCGTGAGTGGCGTGGCGGGCAGATGACGTCTTCTTCGCCGTAGAGAACGAGGGTGGGTGCTGTGATCTGCGGCAGGCGGTCACGCGTGTCGTGCGAGAGGATCGCGCGGGCGGTGCGCTGGAAACCCTCGGTTGACTGCGGGTACGGGTTGTTGAGGGCTGCCTCGCAGAAGGCATCAACACGACCGTCTTCGAAGACGGCGACCGAGTAGGTGGAGGCGAGGAAGCCCATCAGCCATTTGCGCTCGTCGTCGGCGGTGCCAGCGCTCCACTCGGCTGTTTCGATAAAGGTGCGGAAGAGCCGGTCCGAGTAGCACCATGACCCAACGATGACCAGGCTCGAAATCAACTCTGGGTGTGCAATCGCGAGTTCTTGCGCGATCGCTCCACCCATCGAGAACCCCATCACGTGCGCCTTGTCGATGCCGAGTGCTGAGCAGATCCCAGCGGCGTCCTCTGCCAGGTCGTGCACCGTAAATTCGCCGTCGGGCAGCGACGAGCGCCCGACGCCGCGATTATCGATCACCGTTACGCGATAGTGCTCGCTGAGCGGCTCGAATTGCGCGTCCCACGCGGTCACATCGTCGCCGAGTCCGCAGAGCAGCAGAATGTCGTCGCCGGAGCCGGCCTGGAGGTAGTGGAGATCGGCGTTGTTGACTGAGACGTGAGGCATGCGCAGAGCGTAATCGGTGTGAGGCGACATTCTGGGCCCGGGCCCAAAATGTCGCTAGCCGGCGCCGGTGGCCGCGATTGCCGAGATAGCAAGGATCACCGTGATGATGCCGACCCACTGGCGGAGGCGCAGGCGTTCCTTCAAAACGACCATGCCGACGATCACACCGACCGTGGCGAACTGAGCAGCGAGCACGCCCGCGACTGCAACCGGACCACGGTCGGCGGCGGCAACGAAGAGGAGCGAGGCGACCGAGTCGCCGATGCCCCAGACCGCCACGTTCTTCCAATCGAGGCGAGCCTTGCCGACGACGCCGAGCTTCAGGCAGATCGGCAAAGCAATCAGCAGCGCCACGACGCGCACGAGGATAAAGGCCCAGATCACACCCACCTCATCGGCAACGGGAGCGGCCATCGTCAAGACGCCACCCCAGATCAAGGCTGCAACGGCAGCCTTCAAGGCACCACTCGACTGTCCGTCCTCACTTGTCCCCATCGCGGCCAGCACGACGCCAAACACAGCGATCGGCAACAGCAGCAGAATCCGTGTGTCCAACGATTCGCCGAGCAGGATTGCGAAGACAGCCGCAACAGCGCCCTCACAGGCAATCGTCGGCGCGACAATCGTCAGCTTGCCTGTCTTAAACGCACTAAAGGCGACGACGTAACCGCCAAAGGTCAGGATGCCCATGCCGATGATGAGAACCGCACCCCGCGTCGTAATGTGGGGCAAGCCGTCGGTGAAAAACAGGATCGGCGAGGTGACGAGCAGGCCGATCGCAATCGAGCCGATCACCGTCGGCATGATGCCGAGCTTACGGGTGGCGCGTGCGAGCTGCACCTCTGGCAGACCCCATGAGAGGGCGCACATGATGCCGAGCAGGACAGTGATGCCCATCTAGACGCTCACGGTCTTGTCGAGCCATGCGGTGATGGTCTCGACGCACCGCGCAGGCTCCTCGAGTTGGGGACAATGCCCCGACTCTTCGAAGATCACCAGCGTGGAACCTGCAATGTTGGCGACACACCAGTCGCCCATCGAGAGCGGGATCAGCCCCTCGTCCCGACCCCAGATATTCAACGTCGGAACGGTGCCCGAGGCGATCGCCTCGCGCGCGTCGTAGAGCGTCTGATCGAGCAGGATGTTGCAGCCCGCATTGGCTCCGACCAGACACGACTCGTCGGCGCACCATGCAAGGTCTTCAGGCGACAGGTCGTCCTTAAACATCACGGGCGCAAAGTGCTCCATTGAGCCACGGTAGTCAGACTGGCAGCCAGCAATAAACCCATGGATAGCCTCGAGCGAGAGTGGCGCGTCGGGAAACTCGTCGGTCTGGAGGTCGGTTGGGCCCTGAGAGATATTGATGTGTGCGACGACGCGTTCGCGGCCGTGGCGGTGCATCAGTTCCCACGCGACAAGATTGCCCATTGACCAGCCGACCAGCACGCAGCGGTCGATCCCGAGCGTGTCAAGCAACCCGTTGATGTCGTCCGCGTACTGCCCAATCGTGTGTCCACCTTCGACCGCAGGCGAGCGGCCGTGGCTGCGCAGGTCCGGCACGACGACGCGATAGCCCGCCTCGACGAGGGGGTCGATCACGGAGTGGAAATACGCGGCGCTCATCGAGACACCGTGCAACAGCACGAGCGGAAGGCCCTCACCACGATCGGTCACGCTCAGCGAGACGCCGGACGCAACCTCAACGAGGCTCGCATCGGCACCGAAGGCTTGAGCGGGGCGGATCATCACGGCACGAGGACGAAGCGGCCCTTGACGTCGCCGGCACGGAGACGGTCGTGTGCGACCTGGGCTTGGCTCAGCGGCAGGCGCTCGACGACGTGACGGATCGGCTCTTTCTGAGCAAGCGCAATTAGGTCGCCGAAGTCGGCGAGGGAACCCCAGACGCTCGTCATCAGTCGCGACTCCATTGGCACGGCACCGAAGCCGAAGGGGATGCGGCCACCATGCAGGCCGATCGCAATCAGGAGTCCTGTGCGATCGAGTAGGCGTGCGCCATCTTCGAGCGACTGCTGTGCAGCCACGAAGTCGAGCACGGCCGCGTACGGCCCTTCGAGGTCGGCGGGGTTCGCAGCCTCGGTTGCGCCGAGTTCTTTCGCGGTGGCGCACTTTGCGGGATCGGGATCGCCGACATGGACTTCGGCGTCACTCAGCAGGGAGAGGTACTGCACTGCGTACTGGCCAAGGCCACCAGCGCCAAGCACGAGCACGCGCTTGCCTTTGCCAAGGAACGGCAGGGCGTGGCGGACGGCGCGGAAAGCAGTCAGGCCACCGCAGCCGAGGGGGGCCGAATCGATCGGGTCAAGGTCGCCGAGCGGAAAGATGTAGCGGCGGTGCGGCACGAGCATGTATTCGGCATAGCCGCCTTGATCAAACAGGCCAGCCTCGTGACTGTCGGGGCAGATCATCTCGGTGCCCGCCGAGCAGAAGCGACAGTTGTCGCAGCCCCACGGCGTGTAGACGAAGACGTTGCCGTGCTCTTCGGTCCAGCCGGTCACCTCGTGTCCGAGCGTCATCGGGCGCGGCTTTTCGCCAAACTCGCCGTTGGCGACATGGATATCGGAGAAGCAGACGCCACAGGACGAGACCTTGATGACGACCTCATCGTCGCTCTTGGCAACGGGGATCTCGATCTCGTCAAAGTGCAGGGCTCGATCGCCCTCGTGTAGCCGTACTGCCAGCATCCGTCTCTCCTCCAAAAGGGGTGCAGCGCAAGCGTACCCCAACCAGCCAGTGTTGACTTTGCTTAGGGGTCTGACCCCAAAGCAAAGTTGGTCGACGTTAGGTGGTAGGTCCCTCGTAGCGGACGGGGATGCGCTTGATGCCGTTGAAGAAGTTTGAGCGCATGCGGTCAACTGGGCCGTTGAGGTAGAGGTCGGGCAGGTAGGGCACGAGCTCCTCCAGCCAGACCTTGATCTCGAGGCGCGCGAGGTGCGAGCCGAGGCAGTAGTGCGGACCGCCGAGGCCGAACGCCATGTGCTTGTTGGGCGAGCGGGTGATGTCGAAGCGGTTCGGGTCGGGAAACATGCGCTCGTCGCGATTGGCAGAGGTAAACCACAAGACGACCTTGTCGCCCGCCTTGATCTGCTGGCCGTGCAGCTCGACGTCCTCGGTCGCCGTACGGCGGAAGTGGTGGACGGAGGTGGCGTACCGGATGATCTCTTCGGCGGCCGTGCCGGCGAGCGTGGGGTCGGCGCAGAGTCGCGCAATCTCGTCGCGGTTCTGAAGCAGCGCAGCAATGCCGTGCGACATCGAGTGTCGCGTCGTCTCGTTGCCGGCGGTGATCAGCAGCAGGAAGAAGAGTTTGAATTCGTGCTCGGAAAGCGTGTCGCCATCGAGTTCGGAGTTGATCAGGATCGTGACGACGTCCTCGCCCGGGTTGTTGCGCTTGAGGTCAGCCAGACCGAGCGCGTAATCAAACATCTCCAGCGCGGCAGGGCTCGAGAAAGGCAGGTGCGCGTATTGCGAGAGGTCGCTCTGGTCCTTGACGAGGTCGCCGACGAAGTCCGGCTCGGTATTGCCCAGTAGGCGGTCGCCGAGCGAGACGAGCGTGTGGCGATCTTCGAGGGGCGAGCCCATGATGTCGGACAAAATCTGCATGGGCAGCTCGACCGAGATGTGCTCGACAAAATCGAATTCGCCGAGCGGCATCGTCTCGACCAAGATCTCGCGGATCAGGGTGCGGATGCGATCCTCGTAGACCTTGACGGCCTTGGGCGTGAAGCCACGGTTGACGAGCGCGCGCAGGCGCGAATGGCGCGGTGGATCCATGTCGAGCAGCGACATGCGCGACTCGACCTGCTCGGGCGTCAGATCATCGAGGCTGGTGCCGCCGACACCGGCCGAGAACAACAGCGGCTGCTTTTGGAGCGTGAGAATGTCGTCGTAGCGGGTGACGGACCAGAAGCCGCGACCATTCGCTTCGTCCTGCCAGTAGCAAGGGGCGTCGTCGCGAAGGCGCTTGAACCAGTCGTGCGGCGTGCGCTCCACGAAGGTCTCGAGATCCGTCAAGTTGATGTCGGAAACGTTGGAGGACGCTGCAACTGCCATGCGGGAACGGTACCTGAACCTCTCGCTGGGTCTACTCCCAGGGGTTTTTCGGCTTGGGCAGGAACATGCTCGAGCCGAGGCCGATTAGGACGAAGAGGGCAGCCGCTAGCCCGGTCCAGCGAGTTGCGTCGGAGAACGCCTGGTCGATGGCGGGTGCGAGCTTCTCGCCGCCGGGCTGGCTGACAATGCCGGGGATGGCTGTGCCGGCAGAGCGTTCGACGGTTGTGGCGATCGACTGGGCTTGAGCGGTCGGCAGTCCCTGCGCCTTTAGGTTCGCCGTGGTCTGGTTAGAGATAACGGTGGCGAGGATCACGCCGAGGATCGCGACACCGAGGGCCGAGCCAATCTGGCGCGAGGTCGATTGGATTCCGGAGGCCTGGCCAGACGCACTCATTGGCACGTCGGCGAGCACGACGCCGGTCAGTTGTGCAGTCGCAAAGCCGACGCCGATGCCATAGACAAAGAGGGCGGGCACGAAGCTCCACGGGTTCGAGTCGGGCTGAACGAGCAGGGCGAAGGCGCCAATGCCGATCGCCTCGAGTGCCATGCCGAGCTGCACAACGCCACGCGCACCGAGTCGCTTCGAGACGGGCGCGGCGGCACCACCGGCGACGAAGGCACCGACGGCGAGGCTCGCGATCAGCAGGCCCGACTGGGTGGCGCTGAGCCCGAGCACGCTCTGGAGATAGAGCGGAATCGCAAACAGCACGCCGAACTCTCCGAGGCTGACGAGCAGCGCCGTGATGTTGCCGAAGCCGAACGAGCGCAGCTTGAACAGTTCGAGGTCGACGAGGCGTGGCTTGCCAGCACGGAGGCGATAGCGCGAGTTGAGGAGAAACACGATGATGCTGACAAGAGACAGCGCGATCGCGAAGGGAATCGGTGAGACCGTCGAGCTGGGCCAGTCCAAACCACCGGGTGAGAAAGGCTCGGCGGGTGCCCACCAGCCGTACGTGCGACCTTCGATCAGGGCAAAGACGAGCGCGGCAAGGCCGACACCGAGGCTGACGGACCCAAGCACGTCGCCGGTCTTCTTGGCGTCGGGGTCTTTCGATTCGCGCACGTACTTGAGCGACAGCACGATCAGTGCGAGTGCGATTGGGATATTGATCAGGAAGATCCAGCGCCAGCCGAAGTGCGTGGTCAGCAGCCCGCCGGCAATTGGTCCAAGCGCGGCCATGCCACCGATCGTGGCACCCCAGACACCAAAGGCAGCGGCACGCTCTTTGCCGTGGAAGGTGGCGTTGACGATCGATAGGGTTGATGGCAGCACGAGAGCGCCACCGACACCCTGGAGGAGGCGCGCGAGGATCAGAAATTCACCATTGGGCGCGAGTCCGGCAAGGATGCTGGCGCCGGCAAAAATGGCGAGGCCAATCATGTAGATCTGACGTCGCCCGCGCATGTCGGCAAGGCGGCCGGTGACGATCAGGATCGCCGCGAAGACGAGGCTGTAGATCGAGTTGACCCATTCGGCACCCGACAGGCCGAGGTTGAGATCGAGGATCATCGTCGGCAGCGCGACGTTGACGATCGTCGAGTCGATGATGATCAGGGCGACGCCGGCGGCGACAATACCGAGTGCGAGCCAGCGCTTCGGATCAAGCTCGAGCTCGTCTTCGAGCTCAGATGCGCGTGCTTCGGGTGTTGCCATGGGCAGATACGATGCCCGTTTGATCGGCGGGCTAGCGCCAGTTGTGAAGTCACGCCCGATGCCGGGGATTGTATTCTGGATCCAATCCGCTAGGCTAACGCCAACCCCCGGAGGTCTCCCCCCATGGCAGCAACGGAAATTCCCCAATTCAACCTGCTCGACCACGGCCTGTTCGTAGATCGTGAGCCGTGGGAGATCTTCGAATGGATGCAGCGCGAGGCGCCCGTCTATCGGCACCCCGATGAGGACGACGGGTTCTGGTGTGTGACGAAATACGACGACGTCCTCGATGTGCTCAAGCGCGCCAAGACGTTCTCTTCCGAGGCCGGTGGCTCGGCGCGCATTGGTCATGTCGAGCCCGACGTGCTCGAAGCGCGCCGCAACTTTATGGAGACCGACGCGCCGCTGCACAACGAGTGGCGCAAGCCGTTTGCGCGCGACTTCACACCGAAGTCGATCGGCCGGTACGAAGACCAGTTGCGGATGATCGTCGACGAGGTCCTCGATGAGGCCTTCGAGAAGCAAGACATCTGCTTTGTCCACGACATCGCCGCGCTGATTCCGATCCGCGTGCTCGGCACGATCCTCGGCCTGCCACCCGAGCAGTTCGACCGCCTGATCGAACTCGGCGATCGGATGATTATCGACTCCGACCCCGAGATCGCGATTCACGTCGCCGGCTCGCCCGAGGCCGAGGCCTTCAAGTACCTCCCCTTCGGCAGTGAGGCAGCGGCTGAGTTGTGTGCCATGGGGCGCGAGACGATCCACGCACGTCGGGGCGCGCCGAAAGACGATGTGCTCTCGATCCTCGCCAACATGGAGGTCAAGGGCTGCCCGCTTGGTGATCGCGATCTCGACAACAACTTCGCCCTGTTCGTCGTTGCGGGCAACGAGACGACACGTCAGTCGATGGCGCTCGGCCTGCTCGCGCTCCTCAAGGACGATCGCGCGATGGGCGAGTTCTCGCAGCCCGGCGGCGTCACGGACCAGGCCGTCGACGAGCTTGTGCGCATCGCCTCGCCCGTTTGGCATTTTCGCCGCACAGCGACGGAGGACACCGAGATCCGCGGCGTCGAGATCAAGCAAGGCGAACGCGTCGTCGTCTGGTTCGCCCCAGCCAACCGTGACGCAGAGGTCTTCGAAAACCCACACGCGCTCGACTTCTCCCGTAAGAAGGACGAGCACCTCGCCTTCGGCCGCGGCGGTCCGCATTACTGCATCGGCACGCACCTCGCACGCCTCGAGATCAAGGTGCTCTACGAACAGCTCTTCCCGCGTCTCAAGTCGATCGAGCAGACAGGCCAAGAGCGGCGGCTCTACTCGAACTTCACGAATGGCTTCAAGAGCTTCCCCGTGCGTATCACCGCAAAATAGGCGGCGGATCAGGAAGAGTGGCGAGACCCGGGCTCGAACCGGGGACACCGCGATTTTCAGTCGCGTGCTCTACCAACTGAGCTATCTCGCCTCTGCGGAGCACGATACCAGCGCCCGCGTCTCCTGCGCGCGGGTCAGAACAGGCCGAGTGCGACGTGCGCGATCGCGAGGATGATCGCAGTGACGACCATCGTCCCGCCGACCAGCATCAGCATGCCGCCAGACTTAGGTACGTCGGAGGTGGCTGGGCCACGCAGCAGCACCTGCCCAACCGAATAGAGCACGATCCCAAAAATCGCCAACACGGCGATGACCCACCAGACGACGTCCATGGGGTGATAGTGCCGCCTTCTGGTTGGATGCGCAACCGGACAGCCGTTTCGTGGCAATCGGCACGCCGCTGTTGCACAACCGCAATGCGTTTTTTTAAAACCCGATGGTACGGTGAGTCGGACCTCGAAACCAACGCTATTCGGCGCAGTCATCGTCTTGTTAACGGTGATTGATTGCATCTCAGCGCAGGAATGCCTCGCAACGGTGCGAACCCGAAGACTCCGCTTGCCTCTCCGTCACTCCACACCCGTCGTCCGCCTGATCTTTGTGATCGCCGCCGTTGGCGTTGCGCTTGTCGCTGCCCTCCCCGTTTCGGCTGCGCCGAACAGCGATGTTTCGAGTAAACGTGCCCAAGCCGAGGCCGCCCGCGCCCAGTTGGCAGAGCTAGGGGCGCAACTCGAGCCTGCGATTGAGCGCTACAACAAAGCCGTCGTGGAACTCAAACAGGTCGATGCCGATATTGCCTTCAACCAGCGACAAATCGTTGTTACCGAGAACAACCTGAAGGTCTCGCAGACCGAGCTGAGCTCGAAGCTACAGCAGTCCTATCGTGTCGGAGAGCCCGACCTCATCGCCTCCATCCTCGGACAGCAATCGCTGTCGGAGATTCTCGCCGTGTCCGAACTGTTCGACCGTTCGCAAAATCAGGCGGCAGGTCTGATTGATGGGCTTCGCACGGATAAGCGCACCCTCAAACGACAACGCCAAGCCCTCGAAGTTGCAGAGGATCGCGCGGCCACGCTCAAACAGCAGCGCGCGCAGGAGAAGCAGGCAATTAATGCTGGTATCGCACAATCAAAATCGCTCGTTGCTGGCCTCGAAGATGAGATTGCGGCGCTGATTCAAGAGGAAGCCGCGCGACAGGAACGACTCCGCCAGGCCGCGATGGCAGCGCTCACAGCACAGCAGGAGGCAACGAATGCTTCCGGCAATCAGGACTTTGAGATTGGCGGCTCCGTGGCAGGGAGCGCCGAGTTCAGCGCTCCGATCGAGTTGCCACCGACGGATGGTTCGATTGGCGCACAGGCAGTTGCCGTGGCGATGCAGTACCTTGGCACGCCGTACGTCTGGGGTGGCGGTGCGCCAGGGGGCTTCGATTGCTCGGGTCTAACGTCGTATGCCTACGCGCAAGTCGGCATTGGTCTCAGCCACTTCACGGGGTCTCAGTGGAACGAGGGTGTTCATGTTCCGGCCGACCAACTGCTACCTGGCGATCTCGTCTTCTTCCACTCGGATCTGCACCACATGGGCATGTATATCGGTGGTGGTCAGATGATCCACGCACCCCAAACAGGGGACGTTGTCAAGATCTCGCCACTGATGAGCGCCTACGCTGGCGCCGTTCGTCCATACTGATGGGCGCGCCGACTACCGGAAGTTCGGTATCCTGCGCACTCGCTGCGCGCCCGTAGCTCAGGGGATAGAGCGCTGCCTTGCGGAGGCAGAAGTCGGACGTTCGAATCGTCCCGGGCGCATAGAGAACGAGAGGGCCTCGGCACCAGCCGGGGCCCTCTTCTCGTTTTGGGGGGAGGACATGACAACCGCGCGGATGTGGTGTCCTCCCCGCCAAACGACACCTGAGCTGATCTGCCTTTGTGGGGAGGACACCACATCCGCGCGGTTGTCATGTCCTCCCTGTCGCACGCGTCGACCCGAGGTTCGCGCCGTGCCCTACGCCAAGACTGTCGCGGCGATCGGTCCGGCTGTGAGCACCGAGCCATCTGGCACATCGACGCGTACGATGCCGATCGCACGCGGTTCGGTAAACCAAGGGGCAGCGGCGACGGAGGTAATCACGCCGACGTCCTTACCCTCGAGCTCGAGCGTCGTGCCCAGTTCGACGACTGCGTCGAGCGACAGCCTGCGCGGGCCGCGGTTGGCGTGGCCGCGACGGTGCAGGCGGGTGACGGGCTCTTGGCCGATGAAGCAGCCCTTCTCGAACGACACCGTCTCCTCGACGAGGCCGACCTCCGCTGGCATCCAGCGCTCGTCGACGTCGTGGCCGAGCCGAACCGCGCCAGCCGCGATGCGCAGTGCCTCGATGGCGGCTGGCTCGACCGGCGTTGCTCCCGCTGTGATCGCGGCTGCGACAAGCGCCTCGCGCTGATCGGACGGCACGAGCACATCGACGCGTGGGAGCTCGCCCAGCAGGCCGACGATCCGTACGCCGTCGGTGGCGATGGTTTCGGCAGCGGGCCCAATCAGGGAGATGAGGCTCCAATCTGTCGTCGCGTCGATCGCGACCTTGGCGCCCATGCGGTAGCGCGTCAGTCCACGCACCAGCGCGTCGACTCCGACTGGGTCGAGATCGAGCAGAAAGCGCCCTTCGTCGAGCAACGTGACGCGCGGGTCGGCGATGACGCGCGCCTTGGGCGTAAGAAACAGCGCCTGGCGGGCCTCACCGACGACCATCCCACGCAACTCCTGCGAGAGCAGGTTTTGCAGAAACTTCTCGGCGTCTGCTCCCTCCACCAGCACGAACCCACGCGAGGGCTCGACCACACCCACCGCGGTACGGAGTGCCTGGAGTTGATCGGCGGGCGAGGGCAGTGGAGTCATCGATAGACGTTTCGTTGGCGGAATCGGCACGGGTGCCCCACTTTCCAGACAAGGAAAGTATCCTGCTTAGGAGAACGAACTGATGGTGCCAACTGATTCCCCGAACGCCAGTGGCGCTATCCACGCCGCGCCGCTGCTGCCAAATGGGCCACAGCTCTGGACCCGCAACCGTATTGCACTGTTGATCGTCGGCTACCTCGTCGGACTCGGCGGAATGATCCTGATCAAGGGCATCTATCTCTCGCCCGACCGCTACTTCGTGATCCTGCTCGTTCCGGCGCTTGTGCTCGGCGTTGGCAAGGGTTATGTCCGCGACTTTCTGCCACTGATCATCGGCATCTTTATCTACGAGGAACTGCGCGGCGTGGCGCACATACTCAACCCCGAGCCGTACTACATGCCACACCTCAAGTTCGACGAGATCATCTTCTTTGGGAACAACCTGACGATCGTCTTGCAAGACCTGCTCTGGACCGGTCAAGTCATGTGGTACGACCAGGTCCTGGGCCTCCTCAATCGTGCGCACTTCATCGTGCCGCCCACGCTGTTGCTGCTGATCTGGCTCGAAAATCGTGCGCTCTACTATCGCGCGTTGCTGACAATCGTCGGCTGCTCGATGCTCGGCGCCGTGATCTTTCTGATCTATCCCGCAGCGCCACCGTGGGCGGCTGCGCAGATTGGCCTCCTGCCCGAGATGACGAAGATTGGGTATGCGCAGGCCGATGCATCGCCCATCAAGGCGAGCAAGTCACTGATTGAGAGTCTGATGCTGCCGAACCCCTACGCGGCTGTGCCGAGCCTGCACACGGCCTACTCCACCCTCGTCGCGATCTTCGCATTGCGTTGGCATCGGCGCTTCGGCTACGTGATGTGCATCTACCCACTCGCGATGTACTTCTGCATCGTGTACTTCGCAGATCACTACGTTTCCGATATCCTCGTAGGTATTGCGGTGGCACTGTTCGCTTGGTGGGCCGCAGGGCGATTGATTGCCCGTCCCGGCCGGCTCCACCGCCTCGCCGGTCCCTTTCCTCCACCAATTGCCAGTGCACGCTTCGGGAGTACTACGACATGAGCAACAACCACAAGGCCGAAACGCAGAACTCGACGGCGCAAGACAAGCGCCCCTCGGCCCAGGTTGATGTGCGCTGCCCACTCTGTGGTGCGGATGATTACCGCGTCAAGATTGAGGACACGTTCGGCATGCGTGTGGCCGACCCGCGCGTCCATTACACCTGCACCTCAAGCGCCTTTGGTGAGCACGGCCGCATCGTCGAGTGCCGCTCGTGCCACCTCGTGTACATGAATCCGCGCCCGCATCACGAGGCCGTGGTCGAGAACTACGGCGATGTCGAGGACCAGGAGTACATCGAGGAGGAACAGGGTCGGATCGAGACCTTCTCTGAGAGCCTCGCGCAGGTCCAGAAGTTTCGCCGCTCCGGCCATCTGCTCGACGTCGGGTGCCACGTCGGCACCTTCCTCACGCTCGCACAAGACGCTGGTTTTGATGTCGCAGGTGTTGAGCCGTCGCGCTGGGGTGCCGAGATCGCGAATTCGCGCATCAATGGCAACGTGCATTGCGGCGCCATCGAGGACGCGCCGCTGCCCGATGGTGGCTACGACGTAATCACGCTCTGGGATGTCATCGAGCACCTGCCCGACCCCGCACTCGACATTCGTGCGATCCACAGTGCGCTGCGTCCTGGCGGCATCTTTCGCTATCTCGACGATGGACGTCGAGTCGATGTTCGCGAAGCTGTTTGGCAGGCGGTGGCCCTGGTACATGCAGATGCACCTCGTCTACTTCTCGCGCCAGACGCTCTGCGAGATGCTGCGCCGCGAAGGCTTCGAGATCGCGGAGGTCTCGACGCATGTGCGTCGCGTCCGTCTGACGTACCTCGCCTCGCGTTTTGATGCCTACTCGCCGACCGTCGGCCACGCGATCAACAGCGTGCTCAAGAAGGTTGGCCTGGCCGAGCGCACGGTTGGTGTCAGCTTCGGCGACATCTTTACCGTCATCGCGCGCAAGCCCGAGTCCGCCTAGCGTCGACGATGGCCGTCGTCCCTGCCGACGCGCCGCACCTCAGTGCTCGTCTCGCTGGGTGGCGCTATCCGCTTGCGATTGGGGCGCTGTCGCGTGTTCTGACGTTTGTGGTGGTCGGCGCGATTGGGTTGGCGCGTCGCGGACCAGAGGACAGCGTCAGCAGTGCGCTGTTGGCTCCGTTTGGGGCGTGGGATGGCATTTGGTACCAACGCCTGGCCGACTATGGCTACGACCCAACGGTGGCGCACGGTAACGGCGTTGCATTCTCGCCGCTCTATCCGATGCTGATGCGGTACGTGCATGCGTACCTCTCGATCAGCTACCTCGTAGCAGGGGTTTTGATCTCGACGACTTGCTTCTTCGCAGCGCTGGTGCTGCTCTATCGACTCGTGGAGAAGCGTTCGGGCACGAGGATCGCACGTCGTGTCGTGTGGCTGACGGCGTTCTTCCCCACTGCGTACCTGTTCTCGTCCGTCTACACGGAGAGCGTCTACTTGCTGCTCACGGTTGCGACGTTCGTCCTGCTCGAGCGAAGTCGGATCGTTGGCGCGTCACTCGTCGGAGTCTTGGCAGTGCTTACGCGGCCCACTGGCATCATGCTCGTGCCATCGATGGCGATCCGCGTGTGGAAGGACAACAATCGGCGCGTTAATTGGCGACTCGCGCTCCGTCTCGTACCGCTCCTGTTGCTGCCGATCGTCTACGGGGCCTTTGGGGCCTACCTCTACTACCGCACGGGTGATCCCTTTGCGACCCAGTCGGCACAGGCATCGGGTTGGGGGCGAGGTATCAATGTGCTGCTCGTGCTCTCCCTACCGATTGCGGTGCTGAGTGGCCTGGTGATCGGCACGCACAATCCGTCAAGGGTGATGTACATCGCCGACACGCTGTTCGCGATGACGTGGGCCTTGCTCTTGATCGAGGGCACGCTGCGTCGCCGACTTCCGAGCGAGTACTTGTTGTATGGGGCGCTGGCGGTGATCCTGCCGGTGCTTGCGGGTACGTACCTCGCGCTGCCGCGTTACGGGATGGGGATCTTCGTGGTGATGTGGCTCGCTGCGATGCATGTTGCGGAGCGCCCACGCCTCGAACGAGTCCTGTGGGTTGCCATGCCGTTGGCGCTAGTGATTACGGCGATCGTGTCGCTCGGCTTCGATTCGTATACGCCCTGAGCCGGTTAGGCTTTCGGCATGTCTGAGCCCCGCTACGGCGTGCAGTCGATGGTCGACCCACTGCGCCGCGTCCTGATCCGCCGCCCCGCCACAACCGGTGATTTCGCTGCCGCCGACTGGCGCCAGCCCGATCCGGCACGGCTGATCGCCGAGCACGAGGCCTTCGGCGCATTGCTGGAGAGCCTCGGCTGCGAGGTGACGGTCGCCGAGCCCGTCGAGGGCATGGTCGATTCGGTCTACGTCTGCGATCCCGTCTGGACCTGTGGGCAGGGCGCGATCGTGCTGCGCTCGGCCAAGCCGGCGCGCGTTGGTGAGGGCGAGGCGATGGTGGCGCCGCTCGAGGCGGCAGGGGTGCCCATCGCTGGTCGACTGACAGGTACTGCGACGGCTGATGGCGGCGACATGGTCTGGCTCGACAACGAGACGCTGGCTGTGGCACGCGGCTATCGCACGAACGCCGAAGCGCATCGTCAGCTCGACGAGATCCTCGCTGCCGAAGGTGCACGCACGCTGCGTTTCGATCTACCGCACGATCGCGGCGCCGCACACGTGCTGCACCTGATGAGCTTCATCTCGCCCGTCACGCACGACCTAGCCGTCGTCTTCGAGCCGCTCGCGCCGGTCACCCTGATGCAGGAGCTGCAAGAGCGTGGCATCGGGATCATTCCGCTCGGCGAGGACGAGTACCACTCGATGGGGTGCAACATTCTCGCCACGGCACCGGGTGTCGTCGTTGTGCTCGATGGCAATCCGAACGTGCGACGCGCGATGGAGGCCAAGGGCATCGAGGTGCACGCCTACCAGGGCGGCGACGTCTCGCTCAAGGGCGATGGCGGCCCGACGTGTCTGACGCGCGAGTTGCTCCGCCGGGCGTGAGTTCGCTCCGACAGCGGCTGGTCGAGCGCATTCGCGCCGAGGGGCCACTGACGTTCGCGCAGTACATGGAGGCCGCACTGTTCGACCCCGAGGCGGGGTTCTACACGCGCGGGCCAGGCATCGGCCAGGGCGGCCACTTTGCCACCTCGGCCGAGGCGCATCCGGCCTTTGCCGAGGCAATCACGGCTGAGGCCCATGCCACGTGGCTCGAGCTGGGGGAGCCGGCAGACTTTCGTGTCACCGAGGCAGGCCCTGGCACGGGTGGTCTTGCGCGGCGGGTCAGTGAGGGGCTGACGGCGCTCGGCGTCGGACACGAGCTGGTGCTGATCGAGCGCAGCACGGGTCTGACCGAGCGCCAGCGCACGACCCTGGAGGGACGGGCGGTGCGCTGGGTTGAGCATCCCGCCGAACTCAAACCAGCCCCGGGCTTTCTCTACGGCAACGAAATCCTCGACGCACTACCCGTCCGACTCTTGCAATGGCCCGATGAGGTGCTGGTCGATGCTGATTCAACGGGGCGTCTGATCGAGACGCTGGTCCCCGCCGACCCAGCCTTGGCTGCGCCAATCGTTTCGGCGGTGACACCACGTCCGGGCGGTCGATACGCAGTGCGCCCAGCGATGGTTCCACTCGTGGCGGCGTTTAGTCGGAGCATCAGCGTGGGGCGGGTGCTGCTGATTGACTACGGCGGCACAGGGGCCGAGGTGCACGACGGTAGACGACCGCCCGTGCGCACGTACATCAGTGGGCAGCAGGGCGGCGACCCATTGCAGGCGCCAGGGACGCAAGACCTCACTGCCGATGTCGACTTCGGCGCGCTCACGGCAGAGGCAACGACGGTTGGTCTGGTCGTTGAGCAGCTCGTCACCCAGGCTGCGTGGCTACGGGGTCATGGCTGCGAGTTGCCGCCGGCCGACGCGCGAACAGAAGAGGATTGGGCGCTCGCCGGTCTCCTCGACGAACGCCTGCCATTCATGGTCTGGCTCGGCCAGCGCCAGGGGTGAGTTGGGCGGGGAGGACACCACAACCGCGCGGATGTGATGTCCTCCCCGCGATAGCGTGGTTGGTATCGGTGCGTGTTGGCAGGGAGGACATCACATCCGCGCGGTTGTGGTGTCCTCCCAACACTCAACACCCGTCGTTAGTCACCAACGTGCGGCGCGGACTCGAAGCCCGCAGCCTTGTGCGACCCGTCGCAGAACGGCTTCGTCTGCGAGGCGCCACAGCGGCAAAGAAACGCTTCGCCCTCGATCGTGTACGGGTTGCCGTCGACGTCTTCGACGACGAACGAACCGCTCACCATCGCGGAACCGTTCTTCTTGATGCGGATTGTGCAGTCAGCCATGTGATCTCCTGGAACCGTTGTGGGTACGACGAAGGGGTCAGACCCTATCGTCGCATCAGCTGTCTTAGACGGTAGCCGTTGAAGCGGCAAGGCGACGCTAGGGCCTGACCCCTTCGTCGTATTCACCAAACGGCTGCGATGGTTGGCGACCGCCAGCCGGGAGCAGTTGCTCAGCCCGTGACGGACGCAGCAGGCTTGGTCGGCTTGAGCGGTGTGCGTGGCACGACCACCGTGCGGCTGGTGCTGCGGGCAGTTCCCCCAGTTGGGGCGAACGTCGTGGCGACGGTCAAGCGGAGGGCGCCACGACCCAGTGCGGTTCGACTCTTGGCGCCGAGCAAGCACGTGAGGGTGTACGTGCCCGCTCGTTTTGCAGCCTTCGTTGTCGAGCAGAGCGTGGCCTTTTTGCGTGCCACGCCGGAGACGGATTGCTTGAGCCGGCCCTCGCCAGGCACCGTGAGCGTGGTCGAGATTGTGATCGAACTGTTCGTGGTGCGTATTGTCGATTTCTTGGTTGTGAACGCATTGTTGGGCGCGGAGAACGTGGCGCTCACGGCCCGAGCCTCCGTCATCGTCAACGTGCAGGTTGTGGTTGTGCCGCTGCAGGAGCCCGTCCAGCCCGTAAAGGTCGAGCCGGCGGAGGCTACGGCCGTCAACGTGACTGACTGGTAGTCGAGGTAGCTGCGTGTGCACGTGGCGCCACAGGCGATCCCGGCTGTGCCGCTTGTGACCGTGCCTTGACCGGTACCGGCTTTCGTCACGCTGAGGCCAAACGGGTAGGCCAACCGAGCCTTTTGCATCGCTCCTGCGCCACTCCCAACGTAGGCAAACTGGCCATCGGGAGACATTACGGACCAACCTTCGGAGCCGCTGACCGTCAGCGTCTCCGCTCGCACTTCGACGAGGTCCGCGAGCCGAATGGTGACGAGCCGCATTGGATTGTCGTCAGTGCTGAGGTATGCGTACTGCCCATCGGGGGAGATGATGGTGGAGTCGGCCACGTTGACGCTTGTCGTAATCGAGCCAAGTGGCGTCATGTCGTCCAGACGTACCTTGACGAGACTCGCAGGCGTGGCGCCCACGGTGTAGTACCCGTACTGCCCGTCCGGGGAGATAACGGCGCCCGCAACGTACGCACCGCGGTCGGGCAAGGTGGCGGTCGCCGCGACGGTCAAATCGGCGAGTCGCACCTTGACGACCTGTTGGTTATTGGTGCCAAAGTAGGCATAGGCGCCGTCGGGCGCGATAGTTGCGGTGTGGATGAGGAGTGCATCGGTACCCGTGGACAGGGTGCGCACCTGCTCGAGGGTCGCGAGGCGGACTTGGGTGACTATTCCGGTCTCGCCGCCGAAGTATCCGTAGACACCGTCGGGTGAGATGACGGCTGTGTTGATCTGCCCGGAGGTGAGCGTGGAGTGCGCGAGCTCCTGCATGTCACTTGCGCGGAGGGTCGTGATGACGGCGGGGTTGGAGTAGTCAGCAATGTAGAGCTTGCTTCCATCAGGCGAAATGAGGCCAGCTGCCGGCCGAGACCCTGGCAACGTGAATGTCGTGGGTGGTCCCAGATCGCCGGTCGCCACCTTGTTGATGGCCTGGCTCGACCCGATCGCGTAGTAGAGGAAATCTCCAGCAGGTGCGATCGTGGCCGAACTTTTGCAGCCGGCAATCGCTATCGCGGTGGCTGCGAGGATCAGCGTCACAAGTGCCTGCTTGCGTCTCCGACCGGATTGCTGACGGGCGATCACGTTGTCCAGTCTAGATGAGCCCTAGTCCCGCGTTCTCGCACGAGCTGACAGGTGGTGCGGAAATGCGAAGGGCCCCGGCCGAAGCCGAGGCCCTTCAGGGTCGAGCGGGATTCAGGGCAAGCCCCGAATCACTTCCCTACATCATGCCGCCCATGCCGCCCATGCCGCCCATGTCGGGCATGCCGCCGCCACCCGAGGACTTCTCGGGTGCCTCGACGACGATTGCTTCCGTCGTGAGGATGTTCTTGGCGATCGACGCAGCGTTCTGCAGCGCCGAGCGGGTGACCATGGCCGGGTCGATGATGCCGGCCTTGACCAGGTCAACCATCTCGCCGGAATCGACGTTCAGACCGAAGCCCGCCTTTGCAGCGCGAACCTCGTTGACGACAACCGAACCCTCGAGGCCGGCGTTGAACGCCAGCTGACGCAAGGGCTCCTCGAGTGCGCGCTTAACGATGCGCCCACCCGTTGCCTCGTCGTCCTCAAGGCCGTCGAACTTCAGCTTCGACGCTGCGTTCAGCAGCGCGACGCCACCGCCCGGCACGATGCCCTCTTCGAGAGCTGCGCGGGTGGCCTGCAGCGCGTCTTCGACGCGATGCTTCTTCTCTTTCATCTCGGTCTCGGTGGCTGCGCCAACCTTGACCACGGCAACGCCGCCAGACAGCTTGGCGAGACGCTCTTGGAGCTTCTCGCGATCGAAATCGGAATCGGAATTCTCGATCTCCTGCTTGATCTGCTTGATGCGAGCCTTGATGTCGTCACCCTTGCCGGCACCGTCGATGATCGTCGTGTTGTCCTTCGTCACGACGATACGGCGGGCGCGACCGAGCTGGGCGATGGAGGTGTTCTCCAACTTGAGACCCATCTCTTCCGTGATGACCTCGCCGCCCGTGAGGATCGCAATGTCCTCGAGCATGCGCTTACGGCGATCGCCGAAGCCCGGGGCCTTCACTGCAACAACCGTGAAGGTGCCGCGGAGCTTGTTGACGACGATCGTGGCGAGAGCTTCGCCCTCGAGATCCTCGGCAACGATGACCAGGGGACGGCCGCTCTGGATAACCTGCTCGAGCACGGGCAGGATGTCCTTGACAGCGCCGACCTTCTGGTTGGCGATCAGGAGGTACGGATCCTCGAGCACGGCTTCCATGCGGTCGCCATCGGTGATCATGTACGGGGAGATGTAGCCCTTTTCGAACTGCATACCCTCGGTGAACTCGAGCTCGAGACCGAAGGTCTGGCCCTCTTCGACGTTGACAACGCCGTCCTTGCCGACCTTCTCGATGGCGTCAGCAATGACGTCACCAATCTCGCGATCGCGAGCCGAAATCGTGGCGACGCGGGCGATGTCTTCCTTGCCCGAGACAGCCTTCGACTGCGACTTGATGTTGGCGACAGCCTGCTCGACTGCCTTCTCGATGCCGCGCTTGAGACCCATCGGGTTTGCACCCGCGGTCACGTTGCGGAGACCTTCGCGGACGATCGCCTGGGCCAGCACGGTCGCGGTCGTCGTGCCGTCACCGGCAACGTCGTTGGTTGCCGTAGCAACCTCGCGGACGAGCTGAGCGCCCTGGTTCTCGAACGGATCCTCGAGCTCGATCTCGCGGGCGATGGTGACACCGTCGTTGGTGATCGTCGGGGCGCCGAACTTCTTATCAAGGACGACGTAGCGGCCCTTGGGACCGAGCGTCACCTTGACGGCATCGGCGAGGGTGTCCACGCCGCGCTGGAGCGAGCGGCGGGCTTCCTCATTGAAGCGAATTTCCTTATGAGCCATGAAATTATTCCTCGTTCAGTGGAAGGGGTGGGGTTACTTCTTGGCCTTGGCAGGCTTGCTGCTGCCAATCACGGCGAGAACGTCGGACTCGCGGAAGATCATGTACTCCTTGCCGCCGTCCTTCACCTCAGTGCCGGCGTACTTCGAGAAGAGAATCTCGTCGCCCACGGCAACCTCGAGCGGCACGTGATGGCCGAGCTCGTAGTGACCGCTGCCAACGGCGAGAATCTTGGCGCGCGAGGGCTTTTCCTGCGCGGTTTCGGGGAGGACGATACCGCTAGCGGTTGTCGTCTCCTCCTCTAGCACTTCGGCGATAATTCGATCGCCAAGCGGCTTGAGGTTCATACTGACCTCCAGGTCGGTAGTTGGAATGGTAGAAATCGTTGGCACTCTCCTAGTGCGAGTGCCAACGGGACTATACGAACCCTGCCACAAGTTCGCAAACGAGAACCGGCACTCTTAGTGTGAGAGTGACATATTTCGCGCGCGAGACCGCATTAATACAGCGATCACGGCGAGCACGGCCGTGGTTGCCGCGGCCGCCAGATAGGCGGCGTCGTCACCGTCCCACTCGGCGATCTGGGCGGCGATCAGAGGCATCACCCCGAATGTCGTCGACCAGCAGATGTTGACGAAGCCGTTCGCGGTGCCGTGCGACAGTCCCAGCTCGTCCGATGTCGCAGCGATCAACGGGTAGATCCCCGTCATCATCAGCGGAAACAGCGGTCCCATCGCGATCAGCGCGCCGATCAGCGCCCAGTTCGGCAGGGGCGCGGCCAGCACCAGGCAGATCGCAACCAGCCCAACCGAGCCAGCCAGGCAGAGTCCGAAACTGCCGTAGCGGTCGGCGAGTCGCCCAGCGAGCGCGCCGAAGCCGACCCCCAACACGGCTCCGAACGAGAACGCCAGACCGATCATCGTGGCGCCGATGCCACGATTGCCGAGCTCGAGCACGGCGAGGAGATCGACCGTCGAGATCGTGACCGATACGCAGAAGGCGAAGCAGAGGGCCATAATCATCGCCGGGTGGTGCAGCAGTTGGCGCACCGTCGCGACCAGCGGCGGGTCGGGCGGTGCTCGTCGCCCAGCCGGCGCGAGTAGCGCCAACACCATTGCTACGGCACCGATCACGGCGATTAACGAGAAGGCGAGCAGCACGGTCGTCGCCGCCGCGAAGGCACCGAGGGCGGGGCCGGCGACGGCACCCGCTGACGAGATCCCCGAGATCAGCCCGATCGCACGGGAGCGTTGGTCGGCCGCCGTGTTCTCCGTCAGCCACGACATCGCGGCCGACCAGCCACAGCCACCCGCAACGCCCTGCAGCATGCGAGCGGCAATCAGCACGCCAAACGTCGGTGCCACGGCAAACAGGGCCGAGGCGGCGACGAAGCAAATCAGCCCGCCGACCACGACGGTGCGCGCGCCCAGGCGGCCCGCCAGCCAACCAGCAGGAATCGCGGTGGCGACAAAGGCCACCTGATAGCCGGACAACAGCAGTGCTGCCTCGACCTTAGAGAGGTCGTACTGCTCGGCGAAGATCGGCAGGAGCGGAAACAGCGCGAGGTACAGCAGGCCATCGACGAGCATCGTGGCGCCGACGGCGAGGCGGATCCGCTTCATCGCTCTAGTCTATGATCGGTGCCAGCCTCAGTACGACAGCGACAGCGACCGGGATCGTGCGCGCATGATCGTTGCGAACGCGAGCAACCCCACAACGAGCGCACCCGACAGCACGTAGGCGACTGGATCTCCAAGCGCCTCTGCGATCGGCGCGATCGCGAGCGGCACGATCGCGAACCCTGCCGACCAGACCATGTTGGCGAGCGCGTTGGCCGTTCCGTGCGAAAGGCCGAGGTCGTCGGCCGCACTGGTCATCAGCGGAAAGATGCCCGTCATCAGGATCGGGAAAAAGGGGCCGATCGCCACGAGCACGGCGAGGATCATCCAAGGCTCCAGTGGCAAGGCGAGCAGCCACGGCATCACGCCAAGGCCGACGCCGCCGATCATTGCGATCCGAAACGAGCCGACGCGCTCGCCGATGCGACCGGCCACGATGCCCGCGCCGATACCGAGAGCGGCGCCGGCGGCGATCGCGATACCGATTGTCGTCGTGCTGACGCCTGCGGCGCCGAGCGCGAGGGTGCCGAGCAGGTCGACGGCCGCGACGGCGCCCGCGTCGGCGAGGGCGAGGGCGAGGGCGCAGATCACGAGCGGATGGCCCAAGAGCCGCCCGAGCGTGCGGTGCAGCGCGGGGTCCCTCGGGAGCGTTGCGCCGGCCGGAGTTAGGATCGTCGCAATCAAGGCAACCAGTGCGATCGCCCCAGCGATACCGAAGGCCAGTTCCGGCGACGTGGCCCCGGCGACGGCGCCGAGGACAGGACCGGCGACGGCGCCCGCAGACAGCACGCCGGAGATCGCACCGATCACCCGCGAGCGGCGCTCCGGCACCACGTTGCCAGTCAGCCACGCCATCGCCGCGGCCCACCCGATGCCACCACCAATACCCTGCAGGAGGCGTGCGAGGATGACTAGCTCGCCGGTCTGCGCGAGCGCAAACAGGGCGGTCGCGGCAAGGAAGAACGTCGTGCCTACCATCACGACCCGACGTGGGCCGAAGCGACCAGCCAGCCACCCCGCCGGCGTGGTGACCAGCAAGAAGGCGACGGGATAGCTCGCGAGCAGCAGAGCGGCGCCCACCTTTGAGAGGCCGAACTCGTCGGCGTACCACGGCAGGAGCGGCACAATCGCGAGGTACAGCAGCGAATCCACGAACATCGTCGCGGAGACAGCGAAAAAGAGCCGGCGCATCCCGTCAGTCTACGCACGCCTGATCACACAGTCAGTTGCACCCGCCCGATACGATGCGCTACACGAGAGCCGGGAGGCGTACGTGCACGCGTTGATGTTTTACAGCCCGCTGGTCACCGACCAGATCAAGACCCGCCGCAAGACGGTCACGATCCGTCTCGGTGACAAGAGCAACAAGTACGAGAAGGGCATGGTCGTGGCGGTCCTCGTCGGCCAGCGCTTTGGTCCCCGCGAGCGCGTCTTCGACGCCGTCATCGACAAGGTTGAGGTCAAGCCGCTCGGCGATGTCTCGCCGCGCGAGATTCAGCATGAGAACGCCCAACTGCGCACACTCGACGAGTTCGTCGATTTTCTACGCCGTCTCTACAACCGCGACGTCCGGGAGGACGATACCGTGACCGTGATTCATTTTTCGGAGATTCGCTGATGGCCCGCGTCGGCTGCATCGGCCTCGGCACGATGGGCGGCCCGATGGCCGGCCACCTGCTCGACGCCGGCCACGAGGTCGCGGTCTGGAACCGCACCGCGTCGAAGGGCGACGAGCTGGTCGCTCGGGGCGCGCGCCGCGCCGACTCGCCGGCCGATGCCGCGCGCGATGCCGACGTGGTCGTGACGTGCGTCTCTGACACCCCCGATCTCGTGGCCGTGGTGCTGGGCGACCACGGCGTGATCGAGGGCATCCGCGATGGCGCCGTGCTGCTCGACTGCTCCACCGTCTCGCCAAGCGCCGAGAAGGAACTGGCCGAGGCGCTGGCTGGTAAGTCTGTGGAGGTCGTCGACGCACCGCTGTCGGGTGGCGCCGAAGGTGCGAAGAATGGCGTCTGCACCGCCTTTGTCGGTGGCTCGGAAACCGCGTTTGCCAGCGCCAAGCCGATCCTCGAAGCGTTCTGCAAGACGATCACCCACCTCGGCCCAACCGGTGCGGGGCAGGCCGCCAAGGCCGTCAACCAGATCATCATCAGTGGCACCTACGCCTCGGTCGGCGAGGGCCTTGCCTATGCCGAGCAGGCCGGCCTACCGATGGAGGCGCTCGTCGAAGCACTTTCGGGCGGCGCCGCTGGCTCGTGGATTTTGACGACGCGCTCGCCCAAGTACATCTCGCACGAGTACCCGGCGGGCTTTCGCACCGTGCTGCACCGCAAAGACCTCGGGATCGCGATCGAAGAGGGCGAGGCCGTCGGTCTCGAGCTGCGGCTGACACGCCTCGTTGCCGAATGGCAGGACGCGCTGATCGCAGCCGGCTATGGCGAAGAAGATTCGTCGGCGCTTGGTCGCATCGGTCGCGGCGACGTCACGCCGTAGGTGCCACCCGCCGAACCTCTACGACGCTGTGTGCTCTCAGGTAGACGGGGCGGCGACTCAGGGAGGACATGACAACCGCGCGGATGTGGTGTCCTCCCCGTGCAGGCAGATCAGGTCAGGTGCGGTGAATGGGGGAGGACACCACATCCGCGCGGTTGTCATGTCCTCCCTGCCGAAGCCAGACGTTGTCCGACCCATTTAAAAGCAGAACACCAAGGCGGCGCTCGCCAAATAGCCCTACTCGGGCAGCTGGACCGGACCCTTGTCGTACGGCTCGGCTTTGCGTCGAATCGGTACGCCGAAGGCCTCGGGCGGGCGGAGGTTCGCTCCGCAGACGCGACAATCGACCTGCATGATCGATCGCAATGGCGCCTGACAGGAAGGGCACTCCTTGATCATCTCGCTGCCGCAGTCCGGGCAGGCGGTGAGATCGGGTGGTCCCTCGAGTTCCATGTAGCGTCGCGCAAAGCCACAGCGACCGCAGAGGATGATCGCGTCGCCGAGGACGCGGCGTTTGTCGTCCTTATCCATGCCGACAGCGTACGCGGGAATGGCCGCGACGGGCCCGGGTCATCCGTCAATGCACCGATCGGAACGGGTGCCACACAAGCGTCGTCAGATGTGACTAGGCTACGCAATGTGGAAACGTGGATCTTCGTCGTAGTTCGGCTCGGTGCACCATCGTGCTCGGACTGGGCGTGTTCGGATTCGTTGCCTGGCTGATGTTGGGCAAGGACGCCGACGACATCGAAGAGTCCGACGACGGTGGTGGTGGCAGCCGCCTCCACCCGCGACCACGGCGACCTGGTCCGGGCCGTCCGCGCTATCGACGCGGCCCTGCTCGCATGCCGGAACTCAGCCCCCAGCGAGGTCCCGCCGTGCGAACTGCCAAGCAGCCACGCTAAGCGGAATTGCTGCGTAGAGGAGCAGCACCAAGACATCTCCCCACGCCACCGTGCCGCGCTGCAGCAGCGGGGCCGGGTTAAACCACGCGAACGGCGATAGCTGGGCGGCTGCCTTCGTCGGACCCCACAGTGGCAGCAAGAAGTTGCCTGCGTAGAGCACGACGATCACTCCGACCGACCACGACAGTGCGCGGCCTCGCTCGGAAGAGAACGCGCTGATCACAAAGGCAATGCTGCCGAGTGCCAGCAAGAGCAGTGCCGACTGCAGACCGGCGAGCAGCATCGAGAGCCAGACTCGAGGTTGCCCATCGGGTCGGTGAGTGCAACCGCCAAGAGACAGCCGAGTGCGTAGGCCTCGCCGATGATCACGCAGCCGACGATCAGCACGACGAGGTGCGACAGAAACCACGTGCGGCGGGCCAGTGGGCGCGAAAGCGCCAGCGCGAGCGAGCCCGCCTCGAGCTCGCCGGCGATCGCACGGATGCTCAGGCCGACGGCGAACAGGCCACCGCCCAGCAGGAAGATCGGGTGTTGAAAGCCGATCGAAGCCCACTGGGCAAGCGGGTCGAGCCCCACGAGGTCGAGCAGGTCACCGAATTGGTCGGCCTGCGCCTCCAGCTGTTTTGTAAACACCTCGCTCGTGGCAAAGACCGCGACGAGCAAGAATCCCCACAGGCCGATCAGCACGACCTCAAGCGGCAGCCGCACACGCTGTTCGCGGATCAGGCGGACGATCAGAGCGCGGTTCACGCCATCGCCTCGTGGTCGCGGTAGTACTCCATAAAGACCTCGTCCAGCGAGACCTCCTCGATGCGAACGTCGTGCAGGTCGAGCAGGCTGAGTGCCTGCAGCAGCGGCCCGATGTCGCCATGGTGCTTCAGCGAAACGCGCGTGCCCGTGCGGTCGGTCAGTTCGCAGCCAGGCAGGTCGACCGTGGTCGTGGGGTCGACGAGCTCGAGGACCACGGTGCGTGCACGCTGCGAGGAGAGCTCGGCGATCGTGCCTTCGCCCACGATCGCACCATCGCGAATCATCGTCACGCGATCGCAGAGAGCGGAGACCTCGGCGAGCACATGGCTGGAGAAGAGGATCGCGCGCCCGGCATCGCGGCGGTCGCGCAACAGCTCGACGAGGCCACTCAGCACGAGTGGGTCGAGACCCTCACCGGGCTCGTCGAGGATCAAGAGCAGCGGATCGTGCTGGACAGCCTGCAGGACGCCGAGTTTTTGCCGCATGCCCTTCGAGTACGTGCGCACGGGGCGCTCCAAGTCGGCATTCGAGAAACGCAGAAGATCGACAGCAGCAGCACGTAACACGGGCTCGCGTCCGGAGAGCGCTGCGAAGTGATCGAGCAGCTCGTTGCCACGCATGCGGCCGTAGAGGCCCGGGTCGGAGGGCAGGTAGCCGAGCTCGGCTGCGCACAGCGTGGTCGCCCCACGGGTCGCCACCCAACACCGTCGCCGTACCCTCATCGGCACGCAGCAAAGGCCGACAATGATGCGCATCGCCGTCGTCTTGCCAGCACCGTTTGGGCCAAGAAAACCACGGATCTCACTTGGTCCTAACCTCGAGGTCAACGCCGCCCGAGAGCGGCGTGATCGCCAAAGCGTTTGGTGACCCCCTGAAGGCTGATAACCGGTTCCACCGACACATCATGCATCGGTGCGGGGCACCACGGGTCAGCCGTCCGCGCTAGGGTTCGACCTAATAGACGCAATGACCCTCAGGGAGGTCCTGCGATGGCAGTCGCGAGCAATGTGGACGTGGTAATGCCCCAAATGGGGTCGAGTGTGACCGAAGGCACGATTAGCCGCTGGCTCAAACAAGTTGGCGACACCGTTCAGGCCGACGAGACGATCGTCGAGATCTCGACGGACAAGGTCGATACCGAAGTGCCATCGCCCACCGCTGGCGTCGTGATGGAGTTGCTGGTCGCCGAGGGCGTGACGGTCGACGTCGGCACGCGCATCGCCGTGCTGTCGACCGACCTGTCCGCCACACCGTCCGCTGCTGCCCCGGTTGCTGCACCTCCTGCAGAGGTCGCTGCGCCCGTCGAGGCTGCACCCGTCGCTGCTGCACCGGTTGAGGCTGCGCCTGTCGCCGCTGCTCCCGTGCCTGTCACGCAGCTGCCGACGAGTGGCGAAGATCGCGCCTTCGTCTCGCCTGTCGTCGCCCGCATGGTCGCCGAGCATCAGCTCGACATCGCCCAGATCGCTGGCACCGGTCGGGGTGGACGCGTTACGAAGAAGGACGTCGAGAACTTCCTCGCCGCCCGCGCCAGCGGTGGTGGGTACGCCGCGCCGATGGCCGAGCCAACGGCCGTTGCTCCGCCCGCAGCGGCCGCCCCGGTTGCGACTCCGCCAGCAGCGGCACCTCCCGTTGCCGCACCGCCCGCTGCCGCACCAACGCCTGCCGCACCCGCCGCAGCCGTCGCTGCGGCCCCCGCCGGCAATGGCGAGGAGATCTACACCTTCTCCCGTGTCCGCCAGGTGACGGCGAAGCACATGCGCGAGTCGATCGAGACTGCCGCGCATGTCACGCAGGTCTGGGAGGTCGACCTCGGTCGCGTCACGGACATTCGCAATCGCCTCAAGCCGAAGTTCAAGAATGACTATGGCGTCAGCCTCTCGTTCCTGCCCTTCATCATGCGCGCGACCGTCGACGCGATGGCTGCGTGGCCGTGGATGAACGCGGAGATCCGCGAGAACGACGCCATCATCAAGCGCTACGTCAACCTCGGCATGGCTGTCTCGGTCGACGACGGCAAGGGCCTGATGGTGCCGGCAATCAAGAACGCCGAGACGCTCAACCTGCTCGGCTTGGCTCAAGCGGTTGCCGATCTCGCGGTGCGGGGTCGCTCGAAGAAACTGACGATCGATGACCTCACGGGTGGCACGTTTACGATCACCAACCCGGGCGTCTTCGGCTCGCTCTACGGCACGCCGATCCTGCCTGTTGGCCAGGTGGGCATCCTCGATACGGGAGCGATCGTCCGCCGCCCGATGGTGGTCGAGGGCCCCGATGGCTCCGAGGCAATCGCGATTCGCCCGATGATGTACCTCTCGATCAGCTACGACCATCGACTCGTTGATGGCGCGTATGCGTCGCAGTTCATGGCTCAGATCCGCACGAACCTGCAGACGTGGGACGAGGAGGCGTACGGGGCGTGAGCACGCCGGTGGCCAGTGCGGCCTATCTGATCGACCTGCCCGGCCAGACGCCCTATCGCAGAGGCGCTCGCGATGATGGAGAACCTCGCCGGGTGCACGCTCGCAACAGGCGGTTCCTGACACGCTGATGTTGCTCGAACACGAGCCTGTCGTCACGCTCGGCACGCGTACAGACGTGGCCGAGGAGATTCCGCATCCGGCAATGCTGGAGCAGCGAGGCATCCCGATCGTCGAAGTTGCGCGTGGTGGGAAGGCGACGTACCACGGTCCCGGCCAGCTGGTGGGCTACCCCGTGCTCGACCTTGCACCGATGGGCCGCGACTTGCGTCGCTACGTCGACCTCCTCGAAGGCGCCATGATCGATGCGCTCGGCGATCTCGGCATCGAGGCCGAGGCGCGCGAGGGCGAAGAGCACACGGGCGTCTGGGTCGAAGATCGCAAGATCGCCTCGATTGGCGTACACGTCGCCTCGTGGATTTCGACGCACGGCTTTGCCCTCAACGTCGACTGCGACCTCGAGCCTTTCGACCTCTTTGTCGGCTGTGGCTTGCAGGCGTCGCGCTACACGACCGCCTCGATCGAGGCCGGCCGGTCGATCGACCGCGCCGAAGCAACTACTGCCCTCCTTGCCCGTCTGGGCGAGCGTCTCAACCACACCTGGGAGCCACTGCCCGCATGATCACCGGCTATCGCTTTACCGTCTTTGCCAGCGACCTCGCGCGCTCGAGCGACTTCTACGAGAACCGTCTCGGTTGCGTGCTCTCGGACGTCACTGAGCTGGGCTTTACGGCCACGCGTGATCAGCTGGTCGTGACAGTTGAGGGTGGCGCCAAGCAGCGCAAGCTCGGCAAGACGTGGCTGGCCGAGGCTGGGCTCTACATCACGATCGTAGTCGACGATTTTGACGCTACGTTCGCCGATTTGACTGACGCGCGATGCGCCGTTCCTCGACGATGTCAACGAGCTGCCGAACGGCAAGCGCGTGACGGGTCTCGCGGACCCTGACGGCGTCCTCTTCGAGCTTCGAGAGGCATAGCGTGCCCTGGGGCCCAGAGGCCAAGACACGCCCCGATTGGATGCGTGTGCGCGCGCCCAGCCCTGGCTCGCGCTTCGAAGAGCTCAACGGCATCGTGCGCGAGAACGGCCTCACCACGGTCTGCGAAGAAGCCGGTTGCCCCAATATCGGTGAGTGCTGGGGGCGAGGCACTGCAACGTTCCAGATCCTCGGCGATACGTGCACGCGGGCCTGTCGCTATTGCGCCGTCAACAGCGCCAAGCGTGGCGAGGACGTCGATCCACTCGAGCCGGCCAAGCTAGCAGCAGCAGCCGAGCGGATGGGTTTGCGTCATCTCGTTATCACCAGCGTCGATCGCGACGACCTGCCCGACCTCGGGGCGGGGCACTGGGCGCAGACGATTCGCGCATTGCGCCGACGCAATCCCGAGTTGCAGGTCGAGGTGCTCGTACCCGACTTCCTCGGCGACGAAGACCGGGGCATGCTGACGGTGCTCGAGGCCGAGCCGCACGTCTACAACCACAACATCGAAACCGTCCGTCGCATCCAGCCGAAGGTGCGCATCAAGGGCGACTACGACCGCGCGCTACACATCCTTCAGCGCGCGAAAGAGTTGTGGGTCGAGAACTTTCCCGAGCGCGGTCCGCTGCTCACGAAGAGCGGCATCATCGTTGGCATGGGCGAGACCGACGACGAGGTGATCGAGACGCTGCACGACCTGCGCGCCCACGACGTCGACGTCGTCACGATCGGCCAGTACCTGCAGCCGACCGAGCAGCACCTGCCACTCGAGCGCTGGGTCCCACTCGATTCCTTCCGGCGCTTCCGCGAGGCCGGCATGGAGCTCGGCTTCGGCAGCGTCTTCGCCGGCCCCCTCGTGCGCTCGTCCTATCGCGCCGAGGAGCAGCGACTCGCCGCCGAGGGCGGCAGCCGCGTCGTCGCGTACTGAGGCGAATGCGACAAAGGGGTCAGACCCCTTTCGTCGCATTCGCCATCCAACGCGACGACGGGCGCAATCAAGTCAGGGGCCTGGCTGCGAGGGAGGACATGACAAGTGCGCACTTGTCATGTCCTCTTCCATTACGAGTGGACCTGGATGGTCGCGCTGGGGGGAGGACACCACATCCGCGCGGATGTGGTGTCCGGGCCTGATGTCCTACCTAGCGATCAGGCCCGAATGCTCTGGCCGCACGGCGTGCACGGTGGCAGTGGGGGCGATCGCGCGTGCGGCGACAGCGACCTGGTCGGCTGCATCCGCAGCACACCAGATCAGCACCGAGGGTCCCGCACCAGAGAGCGTGACACCGAGCGCGCCGAGTTCGGCTGTGCGGCTACGCAGCGCAGTAAAGGTTGGCATCAGGGGTTCACGCGCGTCTTGATGGAGACGGTCGGTGAGCGCGACAGAGAGATCCTCGAGTGAGCCGGTATGCAACGCATGCACGAGTAGCGCGGCATGTTGGATGTTCCAGACGGCGCTGCTGCGCGGGACGTCGGTCGAGAGTGCGGCACGAGCCTGCGAGGTCGCAACGCGCTCATCGGCAACGACTACCACGAGGCCAAGTGCGGCCGGCGGATCGATGCGACGGGCGACGGCAGGGTCGCCAGCCGCGATCGTGATGCCACCGAGCACGCTCGCGGCGACGTTATCGGGGTGGCCCTCGATGGCCGAGGCACGCAAGACCAGGCTGGCGTTGCTCAACTCGCGCTCGCGCAAACGATCGGCAACCGCCAAGGCGGCCACGATTGCCGCAGCGGATGAGCCACAACCGGCCCCGAGGGGGATCTCGTTTTCGATCGTGATCGCGAGGTCGTCGCCGCGCTCATCAAGCTCGGCAAGCAGCGTCGAGACAACGAGGTTGCTGGCGTCCTGTGGCAGCGACGAGGCGCCTTCGCCGGCAAGCTGCACGGAGAGTGGCCCGGGGCGGCGCTCGGCGCTCACGCGCAGCCGAAAGGGCAACGCAATCGCGAGGCAGTCATAGCCAGGGCCAAGGTTCGCGGAGGACCCGGGCACGTCGATCGTTACTTGGGTCATAGCCACAGCCGAGAGCCTAGAGGATCGACCCGGCCCAACTTGTGGGTCGCCTAGCCGAGGTTCCCTTTTGCGTAGGAAGAGACTAGGATCAGTTTAGTGCCCTGGACCGAGGGTACAGAGGAGGAGATTCGATGGGACAGACCATCACCGTGACCGTCAATGGCACGGCCCATACGGCGGAAGTCGAGCAGCGAACGCTGCTTGTGCACTTCCTCCGAGAGACACTCAATTTGACTGGCACCCACATCGGCTGTGACACGTCGACGTGTGGCTGCTGCACCGTGCACCTTGACGGCGAGACCGTCCTGTCGTGCTCGCTGCTTGCAGTCCAGGCCGATGGCAGCGCCGTGCGCACGGTTGAAGGCTTGGAGCAGAACGGCGAGCTCCACCCGATCCAGAGGGCCTTCTACGAGAACCATGGCCTCCAGTGCGGGTTCTGCACGCCGGGGATGATGATGTCCGCACTCGGTGTGATCGAGCAGCATCCGGACGCCTCGGACGACGAGATTCGCGAAGCGCTCGAGGGCAACCTCTGCCGCTGCACTGGGTATCAAAACATCGTGGCTGCAGTTCGTAGCGCCGCTGACGAGATGGCGAGGAACTGAGCATGGCTACCACCGAACGACTCACCAGCGGCGGCGTCGGCGAGGCCGTACTCCGCAAGGAAGACCGCAAGTTCGTCACGGGCGAGGGTCGCTACGTCGATGATCTGAAGCTACCCGGCATGTTGCACGCTGCCTTCGTACGCTCCTCGTTTGGACACGCGAAGATCAACAGCATCGATGCCTCGGCCGCCCTAGCCATGCCCGGCGTCCACGCCGTACTGACCAACGCGACGCTGCCGGTGGAGACCGGCGTGCTGAGCGCCTCCAACCCGGGCGGCGACGTTCGCCACCCCGAGCAGGCAATTCTGGCCAAGGAGTTCGCACGCTACGTCGGCGAGCCCGTGGCGATGGTGATTGCCGACGATCGCTACCTCGCCCGCGACGCGGCCGATGCCGTGCAGGTTGATTACGACCCGGTCCCGGTCGTCGTCGATGCCGAGAAGGCGCTCGAGCCCGGTGCACCCCTCGTGCACGCCGAGTACGACAGCAATCTCGTCAAGACGCTCGCGCACGTCACCGACGGCTTTGCCGACGCGCTGGCGAAGGCGCCGAAGAAGATCTCGCTGCGCGTCGTCAACCAGCGCGTGACGCCGATGCCAATGGAGACTCGTGGTTGCATTGGCGACTGGTCGAACTCGACCGGTGAGGTGACGCTCTACACCTCGACGCAGGTCGCACACTTCGTGCGGACGTTCGTCAGCATCGTCTGCGGCACGTCCGAGGCGAAGGTGCGCGTCGTCACCCCCGACGTGGGTGGTGGCTTCGGCGCCAAGCTCAACACGTATCGCGAGGAGTTCGCAGTCTGTGCGGCCTCCAAGGTCGTGGGTCGTCCCGTCAAGTGGATCGAGGATCGCACCGAAAACGCGGTCGCCACGATCCACGGTCGCGACCAGGTCCAGTACTACGAGGCTGGCGTCGACGAGAACGGCAAGATCCTTGCACTCAAGTTCGATGCGGTCCAAAACAACGGGGCCTACAACCAGCTCCTGACGCCGTCCATCTCGCACCTGACGCTATTTATGGTGCCCGGCTGTTACGACATTCAGGACGTCTCGATCACGATTCGTCAGGTCTTTACCAACACGACGCCGACCGACGCCTATCGCGGCGCGGGTCGCCCCGAGGCAACGCACGGGATCGAGCGGCTGATGGATGCGATTGCGGACGACCTCGGCATCGATGCCGCAGAGGTTCGCCGTCGCAACTTCATCAAGGCCGACCAGTTCCCGTACGCATCGGCAACGGGCCTCTCGTACGACTCGGGTGACTACCACGAGACGCTTGAGGTTGCCCTCGAGCTGTCGGAATACGCAGGCTTCGAAGAGCGGCGAGCCGAGGCGGCGAAGCGCGGCAAGTACCGCGGGATCGGACTCTCGACGTACGTCGAGGTCTGTGGTCTCGCACCGAGTGCCGTCACCGCAGCGCTCGGCATTGGTGCGCCGGGCTGGGAGCACTCAACCGTGCGCCTGCACCCGACGGGCAAGGCAACTGTCATCACGGGCACCTCGCCACACGGCCAGGGCCACGCGACGAGTTGGTCGCAGATCACCCAGACCGAGCTTGGTATTCCGTTCGACGACGTCGAGGTGATCCACGGCGATACGGCCTTCCAGCCGTACGGTCTTGGCACCTACGGCTCGCGTTCGCTGGCCGTCGGTGGCATTGCCCTCTACCGCTCGCTCGGCAAGGTCCGCGAGAAGGCGCGCGAGTTGGCGGCACATCTGCTCGAGTGCTCGATCGATGATCTTGAGTGGACGGGCACGTCGTGGCAGGTCAAGGGTTCGCCCGACCGCGCCAAGACGATTCAAGAGCTCGCGTACGCGGGCTGGACGTCAGCCAGTCTGCCGGAAGGCATCGAGCCAGTGCTCGAGGCGACTACGTTCCACGATCCGCCGAACTTCACGTTCCCCTTCGGCACGCACGTGTGTGAGGTCGAGATCGACCAGGCCACGGGCCGCGTCGAGGTCGTCAACTACACAGCGGTCGACGACTGCGGCAACGTCATCAACCCGATGATCGTTGACGGTCAGGTCCACGGCGGCATCATTCAAGGCCTCGGACAGGCGTTGTTCGAGGAGACGGTCTACTCGGACGATGGGCACATGCTCACGCCGACGCTCGTCGAGTACCTCGTACCCAGCGCGGCGGATGTTCCGCCGATGACGCTGCACCGTACGACGACACCGTCGCCCTCGAACCCGATGGGGGTCAAGGGCATCGGCGAGGCCGGCACGATCGCCGCGTCTTCGGCAATCGTCAATGCGGCGGTTGATGCACTCTCCGTGATTGGTGTTCGGCACCTTGAGATGCCGATGCAGCCAGCGCGTATTTGGAACGTCATGCAGGAGGCGAAGTCGTGATTCCGTCCACACTCGAATACACAAAGGCCACCTCGCTCGACGAGGCCTTGGCTGCCGTCAAGGCGGGCGCCCGTCCGTTGGCTGGTGGCATGTCGCTGATGCCGATGATGCGGCTCCGTCTGGCAGCACCGGGCGCAGTCGTCGATCTCGGCGGGGTGCCAGAGTTGGTTGGCATTTGCGAAGACGGCGATGAGATTGCCGTTGGTGCCATGACGACCCACCGCTCGGTTGCGAACGATCCACTGATTCGCGAGCACTGCCACGTCGTCGCACAGGCTGCGGCTGGGGTTGGCAGCATGACGATCCGCAATCGCGGCACGATCGGTGGCTCGCTTGCGCATGCCGATCCCCACGGCGATCTGCCCGCAGCAATTCTTGCGGCGGGTGGCGCGGTGATCGTCCGCGGTTCGGGTGGCGAGCGTCGCATCGACGTTGGCGACCTGATCACCAGCTATCTGACAACCTCGCTCGCCGAGGATGAGTTGATCACCCAGGTTCGCCTGCCGAAGGGTGCGGGCCAGTCGGCCTACGCCAAGTTCCACCGGCGCGCGATCGACTGGTCGATCATTGGTGTCGGTGTCAGCATCGGTGCAGACGGTGTCCGTGCTGCAGCGACCGGCGTCGGCGACCACCCGACGCGACTGGCGGGCTTCGAGTCTGTCCTCAACGGTGGCGGTTCGTTGGAAGACGCGATCGCCAAGGCCGGCGAGGGGCTCAGCCCGCTGGGCGACCTCGATGGTTCGACCGAATACAAGCTGCATCTCGTCGGTGTCCTGGCTGGCCAGGCGCACGCCGAGGCCAGCGGCCGGTAGTCGTCGCGGGGTCGGGCTCGTTCGCGAACCCGACCCCGTACGATTGCTCGGTACCCTGATTTCTCGGAGGACCCCATGCTCGAAGGCAAGCTCGCTCTCATCGCCGGTGTTGCAAATAGGCGCTCGATCGCGTGGGGTATTGCCGAGGAGTTGCATGCGCAGGGTGCCAAGCTTGCCTTTACCTATCAGGGCGAGCGCGTCGAGAAGAACGTGCGCGAACTTGCAGCCTCGATTGGCTCCGACCTCGTCGTCGAGATGGATGCACGCGACGACGCCTCGATGGACAACGCCTTCAGCGAGATCGCCAAGGGGCTCGGCGGCCTCGACCTGCTCGTGCACTCGATCGCCTTCGCGCAGGCGCACGATCTGCAGCAGCGCTTCATCGAGACGCAGCGCGACGATTTTTGGCTGGCACTCGACGTCTCTTGCTACTCGCTCGTCGCAATGGCGCGCCGCGCCGAGCCGCTGATGGAGGCGCGTGGCGGCGGCTCGATCGTGACGATGACGTACCTGGGTGGTGAGCGTGCAGTGCCGGGTTACAACGTTATGGGCGTGGCCAAAGCTGCCTTGGACTCGACGATGAGGTACCTCGCCGCGGATCTTGGCCCAAAGAACATTCGCGTCAACGCCGTCTCGGCGGGCCCCGTGCGCACTCTCGCCGGCCGCTCGATCCCGGGCTTTACGGTGATGGAGGAGATGGTCGCCGAACGCTCGCCGCTGAAGCGCAACGTCGATGCCCACGATGTCGGCAAGGCCGCCGCGTACCTCCTGGATGCCGAGAACGTGACGGGCACCGTGGCGTACGTCGACGCCGGCTTCCATGCGATGGGGCTCTAGGGGGACACCACAAACCCCGGTCTGTCATGTCCTCGGGTGGTCCATTCGCTGGGGCTGGGAGGACACCACAACCGCGCGGATGTCATGTCCTCCCGGCAGTGGCGTATTGAGCGTTCATGCGATGGGGTAGGGAGGACATGACATCCGCGCGGTTGTGGTGTCCTCCCAGCAGATGCCGCTTCTCCTCCCGGGGACATGACAGACCGGGGTTTGTGGTGTCCCCCTCAGAACAGTTGCGGGTCGGGTTCCGTGCCTGCGTAGAGGGCTGCGACGTCGAGGGTCACACACTCCACGTTGCGCCGCTCGGCGAGGTTGCGTGCCTGGGGGGCGAACTCGGGGGCCAGCACGATGGCGCGGGCGCCAGCAAAGGTGGCGTCCTTCTCGACGTGTTCGCGGTAGCGCACGACCTGTTCGACGGCAGCCGCGACGGCCTTGACGCGCTTGACCTCAACGAGCACGATGCGGCCCTCGGTGTCTTTGCAGATAAAGTCGACGGGGCCGACGTCGGTGATGTGCTCGCGCTCCAGCACCTCGATGCCCTCCTCGATTAGGTCGGGTGAGCGTTCGAGCAGCGCATGCAGTTCCAGTTCGCGGCCCTCACGTTCGAGCGAGGCGTTGTCTTCGAGGGCGTGCGTACTGTCGGCGATGATCTCCTCGATCTCGATCATCAGCGTCTCTCCCGTCGCGGGACGACGGATGGTGATCAGCCCAGCAACCTCCTCGAGCACGGTTGGGCCCGACATGTAGTTGATCGGCTTAAAACCCTTGGGGCCGTGGACACAGACCGAGCCGTCGTCCTTGAAGATGACGATGCGATCGCCAGAGGCCAGTCGTGTCGTCAGTCGCCCGGAGTAGCCGATCGAGCAGCGGGCGACGAGTACCCGCACGGCTAGCTGCGGGTGCCGTAGTTCTTGGCGGAGTAGTCGGCGAAGGCCTCGCCGTTCTTGATCGCTTCCCACCAGGGACGGTTATCACGAAACCAGTCGACCGTCAGCGCGAGGCCTGTGTCGAAGTCGGTCGTGCGGTCCCAGCCGATGCCCCGCAGCTTGGAGCAATCGAGTGCATAGCGACGGTCGTGGCCGGGTCGGTCGGCGACGCTTTTCAGCGTGGCCGGATCGGCACCCGTCAGCTCGATGATCTTGTGGGCCGTCTCGATGTTCGGCACCTCGTGCTCGGCACCAACGTTGTAGACCTCGCCAGCCGCCCCCGTATGAAAAACCAGATCGATCGCCGAGCAGTGGTCTTCGACGAACAGCATCTCGCGCACCTGCATGCCATCGCCGTAGAGCGGCAAGTCCTTGCCGTCGAAGGCGTTCGTCGTAAACAGGGGGATCAGCTTCTCGGGGAACTGGTACGGGCCGTAGGTGTTCGAGCCGCGGGTAATCGAGGCGTTGAGGCCAAACGTCCGCGCGTATGAGAGCACGAGCAGATCGCCGGCGGCCTTCGAAGCGGCGTAGGGACTCGAGCCGTGCAGCGGATCGCCCTCTTGCGAGCGGTGCGGCGGATCGACGTCGCCGTAGACCTCATCGGTCGAGACCTGCAGGTAGCGCAGCTCGTGCGTGCGGGCATAGTCGAGCAGGCGCTTAGTGCCGAAGACGTTTGTTGTGACGAACTCGTCGCCACCCATGATCGAGCGATCGACGTGGCTCTCGGCGGCGACGTTGATGATGCCGTCGCAGCCCTCGGCCGCGCGTGCAACGTCTTCGACGCTGGCGATATCACCGTGCACAAACGTGTAGCGCGGGTTGTCGGCCAGGTCGGCGACGTTCTCGGGGCGCCCCGCGTAGGTCAGCAGATCGATGTTGACGACGTGCAGGTCGGAGTGCTCGCGCAGTAGCCGACGGACGAGGTGCGAGCCAATAAAGCCACAGCCACCAGAGACGAGAACGCGCTTCATGCGACGTAGCCTGCCATACACGCCGCCACGCCTGCGCGCCATGGCGGTAGGACCGGTGTCTCGGCTCGTTCGGAGCCCAAGGCGGAGTAGGACGGGCGCTCGGCGGGGGTTGGAAACTCGTCGCTGGTGGCACCCTCGACGACGGTCGTTCGGCCAGCCGCGGCGAGCACGGCCTCGGCCCATTCGAGTCGGGTCACAGCACCGCTACCGGCGAGGTGATGGATGCCGGCCGGGACGACGTTGGGGAGGTCCAGCAGCACGGGCGCGAGATGGCCGGCGTAGGTGGGGCTCCCGACTTGGTCCTCAACGACACGCAGGACGTCACGGGTCTCGGAGAGACGCATGATCAGCCGTGGAAAGTTGCTGCCCTGCTCGTCGTAGACCCACGCGGTGCGCACGACCCAGGTACCCTCGGGATAGGCCTCGAGCGCGGCCTGCTCGCCCAGCAGCTTGGTCTCGCCGTAGTACGAGATTGGGTTCGTCGCATCCGACTCGACGTATGGCTCACTCTTGCGCCCATCGAAGACGAAGTCGGTCGAGAGCGTCACGAGCCGTGCCCCGACCGCCTTGGCGGCCTCGGCGACATGCCGATTGGCGAGCACGTTGGCGCGATAGGCACCGTCGCGATCGGTCTCGGCGCCATCGACGTCGGTCCAGGCCGCCGCGTGCAGGATCAGGGTCGGTTGGTGCTGCTGGGCGGCGGCCAGCACGGTGGCGGCGTCGGTCACATCAAGGTCGGCACGACGCAGGCCGATGCCGTCGGCACCGAGTTCGCGTAGCGCGGCTCGGCCCAGCTGGCCCCCCGCGCCGGTCACCAGCACCGTCATCCGTCCAGCACGTCCCGGGCGGAGAGGATCGGAGTGTCCGTCGTCCAGAGGTGCTTGACGCGCTCGTCGTTCCACGGAAACGTGTTCTCGTCATCCGGGTTGTACTCGTGCGTGACGTGGTAACAGAACAGGCAATCGGTCAGCGACTCGTAGCCGTGGGCAGTCCGGCCCGGCACATAAACCGCAGCGGGATTGTCTTCGCCGATGTCGATGCTCCAGGCAACACCCTCGGTGGGCGAGCCCTCACGCCGATCGAACAACACCACGCGGACCATGCCCTGGGCACAGAAGAAGAGGTCGTCTTGGCCGAGCTCGTGGTAGTGGAGACCACGAATGACGCCCTGCTTGGAGTAGACGATGTTCGTCTGCATGCTTGGCTTGCCGCCGAGCTCGCGAAACCACGACTCTTTACGGGCCTCAAGAAACCAGCCACGCGAGTCCTCGTGGCGCGTCAACGGTACGACGAGCGCACCGTCGATTGGTGTCGTCTGGGGGGTCGGGCTCACAGGAGTTCGATACGCGAGCCATCGCCGACGAGCAGGCGGTTGGCCGAGCGGATCGCGTCGGAGTGTGTGATCACGCAGTCGGCACCGATCAGCGAGTCCTCGATGCGGGTCTCGATGCCGATGATGCTGGAGCGCTCGAGCAGGATCGCGTGCTCGATCTCGGCGCGTTCGACGTGAGCGTCCTCTGAGATCGCGCTGTACGGGCCGATGTACGCGTCGCGGACGGTGGCGCCGGCGCAGATCACGACAGGGCCACGAATGTGGCAGCGCTCGACGGTCGCACCGGCCTGGATGATCACGCGGCCCTCAAGCTTGCTGTCGATCACCTCGCCCTGAATATCCGTGTCGATCGCATCGAGCACGAGGCGATTGGCCTCGAGCATGTCGACGAGCTGCCCCGTGTCCTTCCACCAGCCGGTCACGATGTGAGGCTCGACGGTGAGGCCACCGTCGACCAGGCCTTGGATGGCGTCGGTAATTTCGTACTCGCCGCGCCACGAAGGCTCGAGCGCCTTGGCGGCAGCAAAGATCGGTGTGGTGAAGAGGTAGACGCCAACGAGTGCGAGGTCGCTCTTCGGCTCTTTCGGCTTCTCGACGAGGAGCTTGACCTTGCCGTCCTCGAGCTCGGCGACGCCGTACTCCGACGGGTTTGGCACGTGCTGAAGCAGGATCATCGCGTCGGCAGAGCCCTGACGGAACTTGTCGACGAAGCTGGCGACGCCATCGCGCAGGAGGTTGTCGCCGAGGTACATGCAGAAGGCGCTGTCGCCGATAAACTCCTCGGCCGTCAGCACCGCGTGGGCCAAGCCGCGAGGTGCATCCTGCGGGATGAAGGTGACTTCGAGACCAAACTGCGAGCCATCGCCAACGGCGGCGCGAATCTCGTCGCCGGTGTCGCCGATGATGATGCCAACCTCGCGAATGCCCGCTTCGGCCATCGCCTCAAGCCCGTAGAACAGGACAGGCTTGCCCGCGACAGGCACCAATTGCTTGGCGCGCGTGTGCGTGATGGGGCGCAGTCGCGTGCCCGCGCCGCCCGAGAGTACGAGTCCCTTGACGTCCATTACCGGCAAGCGTACAGGGAATCAGAGCCTGAGTCTTCGCAGGACGAGCGTGAACGCGTTCGCGAACTAGGCCGTGTGCTGCGGCATCAGGACCGACAGCAGGTGCTCGATGCCTTCGACGTGCTCGCGCATGGCAACGCGGGCGGCATCACGATCGTGGGCCTCGAGCGCCGCGAGGATGCGGCGGTGCTGCTCCTGCGAGTTGATCATCGACTGCTCCGAGCGCGGCACGCTGTTGAGTACGTCCGAGAGGGCGGATTGAGATTCGGTGATCGCCGCAGCGAGATCGGGCGAGCCCGAGATGTTGGCGATGGCAATGTGGAAGCGCGAGTCGATTGCGCGATACGAGCCGTAGTCCGAGAGGTGATAGCCCATCATCTCGGTCACCAGCGAGGCCAAAAACTCACAGTCGGCAGGCGTTGCATTTTCGGCTGCCAGCTCGGCCGCGCCGAGTTCGAGCACGCGGCGATAGCGCAGCAGCGAGGCCAGCTCGGCACCGCGCAGGTCGCGCACTCCATCTTCCGGCGGGCGGGCTGCATCGGAGGGCAGCTCGAGGCTGACGAAGGTGCCACCGCCGCGTCCGCGACGCGCTTCGAGATAGCCCGCCTCCTGCAGCACACGCAGAGCCTCGCGCACGGTCGAGCGCGACAGCGCAAGGTGCTGGGCAAGGTCGCGCTCACTCGGCAATTGCTCGCCGGGTGCGAGCAGGCCCATGCGAATCGCACGGCCGAGGCGCTCGACGGTCTGCTCGAAGGCGTTGGTCGTGCGCACGGGTGCGAAGACGGCACCGAGGCCGTCGTCGACCGGACTGTCAGCGGGCTTCGTCATTGCAGTGCCGACGCTACCAGACTGTCAGCGTCGGTCTAGATGGTCTGGCCATCAGCCTGGACGACGATCTGCGCTGATGATGGCTGCAGCGGCGTCTGATGGGCGGACATGACAACCGCGCGGATGTGGTGTCCTCCCCTGCAGCGCCACGCTTCCCAAGCGTAACTCCTGGGGAGGACACCACATCCGCGCGGTTGTCATGTCCGCCCCACCCATCCACTGTCTCGCGGGCTGACGGACCGAGCGCTTAGATTTCGGTGACGGTCGACAGGAAGTCCGTTGCCCCAAGGTGATGCAGCTCGGCGCGGCGGCGACCGTGACGATCGATGCGCACCACGACCTCGCTGAGGCTCGCATTGCGAACGAAGAGGGCAAACGAGTCGGGCGCTTCGGGCGGAATCGCCATCGTCCAGCGCAGTAGGCCCTGGATCGTGCCGGCGTGCGAGACGACGAGTGGTTGGCCACCGGTCTGCCAGATTGCTTCGGCAGCCTCGCCCGTGCGCTGCCAGAACGCGCCGATCGTCTCGCCATCCCAAGCCGAATCTTCGGGGTGCCAGATGTCGTCGTAGGGTGCCTCTTCAATCATCTCGGCGAGCGTGAAGGGGCTCAGCGCACCGCTGCCAAACTCCATCAATCGCGGCTCGGTCGTGATCTCCAACCCAAGCGCCTCCGCGCAGGCCTGCGCAGTCTGTTGGGCACGGACTGCAGGACTCGCCACGATGCGATCTGGACGATCGCTACGTGCCGCGAGAGCCGCACCGAGCTCGCGCGCCTGTGCCTGCCCGATCTCGGTGAGCGGGTCCTCGGCCGTCCAGCGATGGTCGGGACCGCTCGTCGCGTGGCCGTGGCGGGCGAGCAATAGGCGTGTGTTCACAAAGTCTCGCGGTCGTTGGAGGGGAAGGTTGGTGCCAAGGCGATCGTGGCGGCGATGATCAGGCCGACGAGTGGGTAGACGAAGCCGGAGGTCTGGAAGTAGCGAGCGACCCAGGCCAGCACGAGGAAGGAGAGCGCGAAGCCGAGTGCGGCACGCCATGGTGCTGGGTCGCGCAGTTGGCGACGTACGAGTAGCAGTGTCAGTGGCAGCCACGTGACGAGCGCAATCAGCACGAAGGGGTACGACCCGTCGCGGACGACAACGTTCAGGTCCACGAGGATGCCGCTCAACCCGTAGCCGACGATGCGGTACGCGCTCGTGCCGTACACGATCGTGTCGTCGAGAAAGGCGCCTGGTCCCCAAAACAGGAAGGGCAGCGTGAAGAGCGCGGTGACGCCCACGAGCCAGGCCCCCGCGCGCTTGAGGGCTGCTCCACCACCGGCCTGCCAGGCAGCAACGCCGAGGAACGGGATCGCCACAAAGGCGTATTGCTTTTGCACCAGGGCGAGCGCAACGAGTGCTCCCGCCCAACCCCAGCGGCCACGCAAGGACAGCGCGAAGGCGAGCACGAGCGCCAACACCACGGGCGCATCGAGGATGCCGAACCACGTACTGCGGATCATCAGGGGATTAGCCGCTAACAGCGCACCCGCGGCGAGCCGCAGCTCGAGCGCGCCAGGGAGGAGCAGGGCAGCAGGGAGCAGCGCGAGTGCGAACAGGAGCATCAGCACGCGGATGTCGCCAAGCGGTCCGGGGAGCGCGGCACTGACGGCACCCAGCACGGGTAGACCAGGGAAGTACGCGAGGTGCTCAAGCGCCACCGTTTCGACGCGCCCATCAATGACGGGTGTGCCGTCGAGCGAGTAGAATCGTTCGAGTCCCGTGCCGACGTAGGTGGCGCCATACGGGTTGTGCCCGTCGAGGATGCGCTGGCCCGCCAATTCGACCTGATAGGCCGCGTCATTCGTATGGAACCACGGTGCGGTCCCATCGCGCAGGCCAACCTGGAGCAGCGTCGCGGGGACGAGCAGCGCGAGCACGACGCCGACGGTGGCGACGATCAGCAGCACGCGACGCACCGGTTCGCGTCGCGGCAGCACGATCGCGAGCACGGCAGCGAGGACGCCGGCGAGCAGAGCCGGCGCACGCACGATCCCAAGATCCCAGTCGCCATTGGCCGCCCGTACCAGCGGTCCGAGCAGGCCACTCGCCGAGGCGGTGGGCGCGACGAACGCCCAGGCGTCGCTCCCAAGCCACGGCACGGCGATCAGCACGAGGCCAACCAGAACGCCGAGCAGCGCGAGTCCGCGGTTATCCCTCATGCGATGCTCCCGCTCAACACTGGCCTCTCGTCCTCGTCGCGCACGAGCGGAAGCAGGCCCGCCCCGGATGCGAGCAGAGCGGCAACTACCCACATCGCCGGGTCGGCAAAAAAGTTGTCGTAGGCGAGCGCATGGACAAAGATCGTGGCGAACAGCGCGGCCAGGATCAAGTGGGTTGGCCGATCTGCGTCTGGACGACGATTCCGAATCGCCCACAACACGGTCAACAGAACCGCGAAGAGCGTCAAGGCACCGACGATGCCGAGCTCGGCCGCCGTACCCGAGACGACGTTATGCGGCGCTGCCTTCTTCTTACCCGTCGCTGTTGCGAAGGCACCAAGCCCACTGCCCTGGATCGGATGAGCCTCGAACAGGTCGATTGAGCGCTGGACGAGACCGAGGCGAGCACTCGATGCTTTCTGGACGGGCTCATCGAGTAGTTGTTGTCCTTGTGGGAGGGCCAGCGCGCCGACTGCGACGATCAGGATGATGACGGCCAACGCAATCACGGCTCGCCAACGCCAAACGATGCAGGCGATCACCATGACGCCAACGCCGAGCGCGACGAACGACGATTGGGAGTACGAGACGGCGAGTCCGGCGAAGATCGGAATGCTGGCGGCGGCTGCAAGCAGCAAGATTTTTCGTGGTGGCGCGAGCGCCAGCAGTCCGGCGATCGTGACGAGCGCGAGCACCTCGACGCGCCCAAACAGGCTGGGGTCGAAGAGCAGCGAGTTGGCACGGAAGTAGCCACCATAGGCATTGGTGCGCATCAGCTTCTCGTTCCAGAATATCTCGTGCGCCTGCACCTGCCAGAGCGCGACCACGGCCAAGACGACGGCTACCCCGATCAGGAGCCATGGCAAAACGCGCGTCAGTGGGGGGATCGGCAACAGCGTGCCTGTCAGCGCTGCCAACAGTCCAAGCGGCAGAGTAAAGGCGACAACGGCATAGGTTGTGGCTTGCGTATCCGCAGTCCAGGCGAGACTGGCGGCCGCGAAGATCACGTACGCCCCCATCGCCCAGCCGACGTAGCCGAGCCGGTTGGGTGGCGATGTGCCACGCAGCGAGCGCAAGACGAGGGCAATCACGCCAGCTGCCAGCACGAGGTAGAGCGGCAGTAGGTGATCGGTGGGGCTTGGCGGGGTACGCAGGGGGATGCGCAGGCCGATCACGAGCGCGATCACCGGCACGAGCCAGGGGTAGCGCTCAAAGACGAGCGTCAGCACAGCGAGCGCGACGACAGCGGCGACGAGTCCAGCGCCGAGCAGGGCGGGCCGGTCGAGCAGCTGGTCGGTCAACGACGTGCGCGTGACGACCAGTGGGCCACCACCCGCAGCGACCAAGACCGCGCCAACCACGCGTAGCGGCACCAAGCTGGTCACGAGCAACATCGCCACACCAACGGCAGCGATGATCCCTGCGACAGGAATCAGAGAGGCATCCACCCGGCCCTAATCATCGCAGACGGCGGGCGGGGCGACGCGAAACGACAAGCGTCCAACCAAAGCCGGCCGTCACTGCAAGCGAGAGCGCGCCAACGGAGACATGCAGCAGCACGAGCCACCAGGGCAGCTGGGTGCGCCACTGCCATTCGCCGAGCGCGATCTGGGCCGTAATCACGATCACCAGCGCCCACGCCATCCGTGTCACGACCCGTGGCGGCCGAATGACGCGTGCGAGGACGATCAGGAAGACGGCGAGCACGACGATAAAGGTGGCTGCAATGCGCACGTGCAGATAGGCCGCGTCGAGCAGGTTCCACAGCCGCGGCACATTGTCGCTCCCTGGGTGCGTGCCAGACATCGTCACGACTGCGCCCGAGATGATGACGATCCACGCCCACACAGCCAACACAACTCCACCAGCCGGCAGCCACCGTGGGGGGGTTGGGGACCAGTCGGGGGTGATCTCGAACGTTTCGAGCGTCAGCACCACGAGGATCACGAACTCGATCAATGCCAACACGAAGTGGCTCATGACGGCGATCGGGTGCAGATCGAGCAGAACCGTCAACCCACCGAGTGGGCCTTGCATGAAGGTCAGGATGCCGATCGAGAGCGAGCCACGGAAGAGCCATTTTGAGTGTTGGCGAATCGAGCGCCAGGCGGCGATCGCCAACAAGATTGCAGCAACAATGACGGCGAACGCGATGACGCGATTCGAAAACTCGATCAGACCGTGGAACTGCATGGGTGGTGTCGCCTTGCCCTCGCAGAGGGGCCAGTCGGGGCAGCCAAGACCCGAATTTGTAACCCGCACGAGGGCGCCCGAGACGATGTTGAGGTAGATCGCGCCGAGGGTGATCAGCACGAGCCACCGATAGGCCTTGAGGCTGGTGAGGCGATAAAAAAGGCGTCGCACACCCTTAGTATCGCTTGACGGATGGAATGCGGTCGACTGCAACGGCGTTTTGGATCGTATGGATTGCCCAACTCTCGTAGCGCCCGTCGATCCTCGCGCGGCTGACTGGTACCCTCGGAGTGTGTCCGATGACGCTCCCGACCAGCTCGATCCAGCGGTCGATCCTGCACGACTCGCCTTCGACGAAGAGGCGCTCGCTCTCGCCGACGATGTCTGGCGTGTCGCTCGCCGCCTGGCACGGGACTACCAGGCCGCCGAGGATCTTGTCCAAGAGGCCTACGCCCGCGCCTTCCGTTCGTGGCGCTCGTACGAGTCCGGCACGAATCTGCGCGCGTGGTTGCTGCGCATCCTGCACAACCTCGCGATTGACAATGCGCGCAAGCAGAAGCGAGCACCCGAGCAGTTGGGGCTCGAGGCCGACGACTACTACCTCTACGAGCGTCTCGGTGGCAACCCGGTCGCCGATGTTGATGTCTTGGTCGAGCGACTCTCGCCGGGTCCTGTCTTGGACGCGTTGGCCGAGCTGTCGCTGCCGTTCCGCGAGGTCGTGGTGTTGGTCGACCTCGGCGATCTCTCCTACCAAGAGGCCGCCGATGTGCTCGAGATCCCCGTTGGCACCGTCATGAGCCGTCTGCATCGAGGACGGCGCGTGCTCAAGCGCGCCCTGGCCGATCACGCCGAGCAGGGCACAGCATGAGCACCCAGGCCCGCCCAGAACCGTGTCTGCAGGCCGAGCGCTGCATGCAGGCCTACGTCGATCGCGCACTCTCTGTCGAGGAGGTGAGCACCGTCGAAGAGCACCTCGCCGTCTGCCCAACCTGTGCCAAGTGCTACAGCTTTGAGGCCGGAATGCGCACGGTTGTGCGTCAGGCCTGCGACGAGCCGTGTCCCGACTCGTTGCGTGCGCAGCTGAAGAAGATCTGCGCGGACTGCGACTGCGAGTAGCTCGACGCGGTTCGTTCGTTGTGTTGAGCGTGTTGAACTAGCCGGAACGAGTACCTTCGCGGCGCCCTGTACGCTCTTGATCTATGACGTGGACCCCGAAGACTCCCGCTGATCAAGTCCAGACCGTTGGCATCGTTGGCGCGGGTGTGATCGGTGGTGGCTGGGCTGCGAAGTTCCTGGCGCAGGGCTACGACGTCGTGGTCTGGGACCCGGCGCCGGATGGGGCCGAGAAGCTGCAGCGTCTGCTCGACATCGCCTGGCCGTCGCTCGAGCAGCTCGGGCTCGCACCGGGTGCCTCGCGCGAGCGGATGAGGATGGTCGACACGCTTGAGGAGGTCGGCGCTGTCGCCGATGTGATCCAAGAGAACTGTCCGGAGGTGTTGCAGCTAAAGATCGACACGTTGGCGCAGATCGACGCCGCGACGCCGCCGGGCGTACCGATCCTGTCGAGCACGTCGGGCTATCGCATGACCGACATGGCGGGTGCCTCCGCGCACCCCGAGCGGCTCGTCGTGGGACATCCCTTCAACCCGCCCTACCTCGTGCCACTGGTCGAGGTGGTGGGGGGCGAGCAGACCGATCCAGCCGTCGTCGACTGGACACTCGATTTCTATACGCGCGCCGGTAAGAAGGCGCTGCGCTGTTCCAACGAGCTGCCCGGCTTTGTCGCCAATCGTCTGCAAGACGCCGTCTGGCGCGAGCTGCTGCACATGGTCGACAACGACGAGGCGACCGTCGAGGAATGCGATGTCGCACTGGTCTATGGACCGGGCGTGCGCTGGGCGCAGATGGGCGTCGGCCTCACCTTCCACCTGGCGGGCGGCGAGGGCGGCATGGGCCACATGCTCGACCACTTCGGCGATTCGCTGCTCGAACCATGGACGCGCCTTGAGGCACCGCCGTTGACGAAAGAGCTACGCGACAAGATGGTCGCGGGCTGCGACGAGGAGGCCGCCGGCCGCTCGATTGCAGATCTGCAGCGTCAGCGCGACGCGTTCCTCGTCGAGCTGATGCAGCTGCTCGAGAAGCACGCTGCCTGCTAGAGCAGGGAGCGCTCCGGGGGCACGGAAGGCACGACCCCACGGCGCGTGATTAAGGGCCGCTCGCGATCCAGGTAGGACACCACATCCGCGCGGTTGTGATGTCCTCGTGTGGAGCAGCGGTAACTGCTGAGGGGACATGACAAACCGGGGTTTGTCATGTCCCCTCAGCCCGAGCGAATATCCCACCTGAGGACATCACAACCGCGCGGATGTGGTGTCCTACCCGAGCAGGCCGACGTACTCGTCGCCCACGCGGGCGATTACCTCGGTGCCGCGGAAATGCTCGATGGCGAGCTTCTCGAGGGCGAGGGGTGTCACCGACGGGCGCTCGATTGTTGCCGATTTTCGGCGTCGCAGACGGACCGCGAAGGGCTCGGGGTCGTCGAGGCGCGAGTCGAGCTCGGACGTGCTCATTGGCTCGATCAACTCGACACCGGCGCGCAACGCTGCCAGCCGGAAAAGATCTTCGGGGGTATCGACGTCCTCGCCACCGCTGAGCAGATCGCTCATGTCGATTGGCTGGGGGTCGAGTGCCTCGCCCGGACGGTCACCCGTCGCGGCAATGTGCTCCCAATCGGAGCGCGGAATCACAACCGGCGGCGCGGTGCGGTCCTCATACGACGCCGTGACGGCGCAGTTGAGGCGACGGTAGGCCGTCAGCACGCGATCGACAACAGTCGTTGGCACAGCCGGCGCGTCGCCCAGCAGCACGAGCACGGCTTCGACCTCGGCGGGCATCACGTCGAGTGCGAGCCGCAGCGAGGAGGACTGGCCCTGCGCCGGCTTGGGATTGCGGATGCACTGGAAGCCATGCGCTTGGAAAAGCGGCAACAGCTTGGCCGTTGGTGTGCTGATGACGGCGACCTTGAGGCCGGGCGGAGCGATTTCCAGTGCGCGTTCGACGAGTGGGCGACCCCACCATTCGGCGAGGAGCTTTGGCGAACCAAAACGTTCGGAGCGTCCGGCGGCGAGTACGACAGTGGCGATCATGCGAGGGCCTCCCAGTGGCGCTGCGTAACGGGCGAATAGGCGAAGACCCAAGCGGCGAGCAGAAGCTCGAACGTCTCTCGGACATCGTCGAGCGTAGGGCGTTCTGGGTCGGCGCGCTCCAGCGCAGCCGTCCACGTCGCATCGGCGAGCACGATCAGCTCGGCGACGGAACCAAGTTCGCCCTCATCGTCGCGGCAGACCGCGGCCGCGAGACCGAAGTGGCCCACGTAGTCGGGACGGCGCTGCCAGATCGATGGCAAGAGGGCGACGAGGTAGCCGCCGACGCGCTGGCGGGCCAAGTTGACGACGCGCTCACGCGGGGCGATTGGGGCTGCGGAGAGCTCGGCGTGCTCGCCGCGGAGGAGGCGGTCCATCGTGCCACCAACGATCGCGGCGGTCACCTCGCGGCTGGCACCGACCTCGAGCAGCACGGCGAGCGTTGCCAAGAGGCTCTCGCGAATCGTGCCGTAGGGCAGGTCGGACGCCCACACCAATTGCTCGGGCGGCACGCGCGTCAGCAGGCCGTGCAGATCGACGGGGCTCCAGGCCGAGGCATCGAAGACGACGTTCGGGCGCCCAGCAACCAGGCTCGCGATGCGGTCCTGATCGACGATCGCAGCATGGGCGAGAATCAAGATCGCATCGGGATGACGCTCGGCCGCGGTCGCCAGCTGATCGCCAATTGGCGGCATGCCGCGTCCAGCGTGGATCAGGATCGGCAGCTTGTGCTCGGCGGCAATCGCAAAGATCGGGTCGAGGCGCTTGTCGTCCACGCTAAAGGCCTGCGCGCGCGGGTGCAGCTTGATGCCACGGGCTCCGAGCGAGATCGCGCGGCGCGCCTCCGTCAGTGGATCGCCGGTCAAGTTGAGGCGGCAGAAGGGGACGACGCGACCGTTGCTCTGTGCGGCCCACTCGAGCACGCGATCGTTCGGCACGGTGTAGTTTTCGCCGCGGTCCGGATCGTGCAGCGGGAAGGCGACGGCGCGGTCGATTTTGTGCGCATCGAGGTTTCCGACCAGCTCTTCGAGCGTCTGCGCCATGCCGTCCTCGTCGACGCCGAGGTGCGTATGGGGGTCGATGCGCGGCGTCGAACCCGCCAACTCGTCGATCAGCGCGTCCATCCGCGCGAACATTCGCGCTACATCGTCTTCACGTTCCACAGCGGCAGTCTACCCGGCGTGCGGAATCAGGCTCTGATACTAGGCGCCGATCGCCGCGCGCAACCCGTCGACATCGTCGAGCGGACCAACGGCGGCCAGCACGGCATGGTCGAGACGGACGACGCGCTCGCCGACACGCAGCAGGTCCTCGATCGTGACGGCCTCGATGCCGCGAATGACGGTGTCGAGGTCGACCCAGCCATCATCGAGCAGCTCGCGGCGCAGGCCAAAGAAAATGCGACCGGCCGGGTCCTCCTGATTGAGGACGGTGTGGCCGATCAGGTAGCGCTTGGCCTTGGCGATCTCGTCGGCCGGGATCGGCTCGGCAACCATGCGACGCAGTTCGTCGGCGATCACCTCGACGGCGAGTGCGGCACGGTTGATGTCCACGCCGGCCTGCACGGCGAATGAGCCGGTGTCGCTGTAGCTCGCGTTGCGACCAAACACGTAGTAGGCAAGGCCACGTCGCTCGCGAACCTCGGTAAAGAGGCGCGACGACATGCCGCCACCAATCACGGCCTGCCAGACCGCCATCGCGTAACGATCTTCGTCTGCTGTGCGGAGTCCATCGACGCCCAGCACGATGTGAGCCTGGTCGCCTTCGCGGTGCTCGACGGCCACGATCGGCTCGGCGATGGTCGGCACGATCGTCTCGGGCAGCGCGGGCGTGCTCTCGGCGGCGAGGCCACCAAAGCGCTCGCGCACGTCGGCCACGAGGCTCTCGGAGACGCCACCACCCAGTCCAATCGCGATGCGCTCGGGCTTGTACCACGTGCTCATGTAGTCGGTAAACGTCTCGCGCGTCGCGGCCCGCACCGTCTCCTTGGTGCCGATGATCGGGCGGCCGATCGGCGAATCGCCGTAGCGCGCCGTGTCGTAGACCTGGCCCACGATGTCGCGCGGCGTATCCGTGTACATGTTGATCTCTTCGACGATCACGCCCTTCTCGCGCTCGAGCTCTTCGGCATCGAACTTCGAGTGGAGAAACATGTCGGACAGGACGTCGAGCGCAGTCGGGGCGTCGGCGGCCGCGCACTTGACGTAGTACGCGGTCATCTCCTTGCCCGTAAAAGCGTTGAACTCGCCACCGATACCATCGATCTCGGCCGAGATGTCGCGTGCCGTCGGGCGGCGCTCCGTGCCCTTAAACAACATGTGCTCGGAGAAGTGGGCGATGCCTGCCGACGCTGGCTGCTCGCAGCGCGAGCCGGAGGCGACGGAGATGACGACGGCGACGCTGGCTGCGTCGCGCATCGGGGCGCTGAGGATGCGGGCGCCGTTGGGAAGTGTCTCTAGTTCGAACATGCCCCTCACCGTAGCGGACTGTCTAGAGCACGGCCGAGCGCACGAGCACGATCGCGATCGTCAGCATCACCACGCCGATTGCCGCGTCGAGCACGCGCCACGTGACCGGCCGCGCCATCAGGGGCGAGAGCAGTCGGGCGCCGAAGCCAAGGCCGCTAAACCAGACGACGCTGGCGATCGCAGCACCGAGTGCGAACCACCAGCGATCGGCACCAAACGAGGCGCCGATCGTCCCGACCAGCAGGATTGTGTCGAGGTACACGTGGGGGTTGAGAAACGTCAGGCCGAGCACGGCCACGGCGACGGCGGCGACGGCCTGTGGCTCCTGCTGCGAGGGCAAGAGCACGTCGGGGTGGAGTGCGCTGCGAAAGGAGCGGAACGCAAACCAGAGCAGGTAGGCGCCACCGAGCAGCGCGATCGCGGTCAGCACGTCACCGTGGGTCTGCACGATTGCGCCGAGACCACCGACGCCGATCGCGATCAACAGCGCATCGGCGCCCGCACAGATCGCGACGGCGACACCGACGTGGTTACGCGCCAGGCCGAGCCGCAGCACGTAGGCATTCTGCGCGCCGATCGCGACGATCAGCGAGAGGCCCGTCAGAAACCCGGCGAGAGCGACATCCATCGCGGTGGCGGGTCCTCAGCCGCCGTTGCGGCGCAGCTGCTCGTCGGCCACATCGCGCAGGACGCGCGAGGGGACACCGACGACGACCTTGCCAGCAGGCACGTCCTGGGTGACGACCGCGCCGGCGCCCACGAAGGCCTCTTCGCCGATCTCGATGCCAGGCAAGATGCAGACAGCGCCACCGATGCGCGCGCCGCGTCGAATCGTCGGGCCCTTCAGCAGCGCGTGGCGTTCCTCGGTGCGGCCCATAAAATTGTCGTTCGTCGTCACGACGCAGGGGGCGATAAAGACATCGTCTTCGAGCAGGCTCTTGGCGGTGATGTACGACTGCGACTGGATCCGGCAGCCCTCGCCGATCGTGGTGTCGTTTTCGACCGTCACACCGCGGCCAATGACTGTCTGCGCACCGATCGAGCAGCGTTCACGGACGAAGGCGTGGTCGCCGATGATGACGCGCTCGCCGAGCGTCGTGCCGGCGTAGACGATGGCGTGCGTCGAGATCGTCGAGCCAGCGCCGACTATGAGGCCGGACAATTCGCCACCCTTGGCGACCGACTTAGGACCGAGCTTCGGCCGCTTGCCGAGCACCGCGTACTCGCCGATTGTCACGCCGTCACCGAGCACCGTGCCGCTACGGACGACGGCACCGGGGCCAATCTCGACGCCCTCGCCGAGCGTGACGCCGGCTTCGACAATCGCGCTGGGGTGGACGTCGCTCATTGGCTGTCGAGCCTCACGGGTGCGCCGTGCTGTTCGAGCGATGTCTGCAGCGCCGTCAGCACCTCGACGACAGCAAGTCCCTCATCGCCCGACGCGATGGTCGCCGCACCATTGCGGATCGCCTCGACAAACGCCTTCGTCTCTTGGATCAACGGCTCGGCGTTCGAGACCTGCGGAATCTGGACGTCGCCGGTGCGCAGCGCCTGGAACTCGCCCCATGTGTCGAAGCGCGATGGCGACGACGCCTTCTCGTAGACCGTCAGCTTGCGGTCGGCCTCGGTGTCATCGAAGACCGCCATACCTTCGGAGCCAACGACCGTCAACTTGCGGCTCTTGTGTGGATCGAGCCACGAGACGTGGAGGTGAGCCACGAGACCGCTGGGGAAGTGCAGGTAGCCGAAGACGACGTCCTCGACGCCTTCGCGAAGGAACGCCTCGCCACGTGCCGAAACCTCCTCGGGGCGCTCGCCAGCCAGCGCCAGCGCAAGCGAGATGTCGTGGGGCGCGAGGCTCCAGAGGGCGTTCTCGTCGGCGCGCACCTTGCCGAAGTTGAGGCGATTCGTATACAGGTACAACATGCGCCCGAGCGCGCCGCCCTGGGCGAGTTCGTTGAGGCGCTCGAAGACGGGATGGAAGCGCAACAGATGGCCGACCATCAACACGCGATCCTTCGCGGCGGCGGTGGCAACGAGCTCGCGGGCGTCGGCGACGGTCAGGGCAAGCGGCTTCTCGATCAGGGCGTGCTTGCCGGCCTCGAGCACGCGCATGCCGATCGCGTGGTGGCTCGGTGCGCCTGTCGCGACGACGATCGCATCGAGCGTGTCGTCCTCCAAGAGGTCATCGAAGCGATCGGTGATGACCGTGCCGGGGTAGCGGCCTTCGAGGCGGGCGCGGTTGCCTTCGTCGAGGTCGCAGGCGTAGGCGAGTTGGCAGCCAGGCGTGCTGGCGAGCGCGCGGGCCATGTTGGGACCCCAGTAGCCGAGGCCAACGATGCCAATGCGAATCGGTGTCTCAGAGGCGGGAGACATTGTCGCCCTCCAACCCGCGTCGCCCGGTTGCGTTGCGCAGGTCGAGGACGCTACTGGCTTTCGCGACGACCAGCTCGTAGTCGACAGCGTTGTGGCCTGTGATGATCACGACGGCATCGGCCTGCTGGATCGTCGCGGCATCGAGTGCGACCGAGTCGAGGCCGAGCTCGGGCATCGAGGCGACGTGTGGATCGTGATAGCTGAGCACGGCGCCACGCTCGCGCAGCAGCTCGATGATCGGCAGCGCCGGCGACTCGCGCATGTCGCCAACATCGTTCTTATAGGCCACGCCGAGCACGAGAATCTTGGCGCCACGGACGCTCTTTGAGGCATCGTTGAGGACGCGGGCGACACGGTCGACGCAGTAGCTCGGCATGTTGCCATTGACCTTGCCGGCCAGCTCGATGAACTCGGTCGAAAACTCGTGTTCGCGGGCCTTCCACGTCAGGTAGAACGGATCGATCGGTAGGCAATGGCCGCCAAGACCTGGGCCGGGCTCGAAGCGCATAAAGCCGAACGGCTTTGTAGCGGCCGCGTCGACGACCTCCCAGACATCAAGCCCCATCTTGTCGCAGAGCATTGCGAGTTCGTTGACGAGGGCGATGTTGACGGTGCGGAAGATGTTTTCGAGCAGCTTCGCCAGCTCGGCTGCCTCGGGCGACGAGACGCGAACGATCGTGTCGACAGCACCCTGATAGACGGCGGCGGCATGCTCGGCGCAGGCCGGCGTAATGCCACCCATCACCTTTGGCGTGGTGTGGACGGTGAAGTCCGTGCGGCCTGGATCGATGCGCTCGGGCGACATCGCCAAGAAGAAGTCGGTGCCGGCGCGCAGGCCACCCTCTTCGAGCATCGGCTGCAGCACGTCGCGCGTCGTGCCGGGGTAGGTGGTCGATTCGAGTACGACGGTGTGGCCCTTGCGGAGGTTGCGAGCAACAGCGGCGGTGGCCGAGCGGACAGCGCCAAGGTCGGGCTCGCGGTGCTCGGATAGCGGCGTCGGCACGCAGATCAAAATTGCGTCGGCGTCGCGCAGCTCGGTCTCGTCGGTCGTGCCAGCCAGTTTGCCTTCGCTGACGAGGCGCGCGAGGTCGGCAGAGTCGACGTCTTCGATGTACGAATCACCCGCATTGAGGCGCTCCATCTTGCTCGCGTCTGGGTCGAGGCACACCACGGTGCGCCCCGCTTCTGCGAGACGAACTGCGAGAGGAAGACCGACGTAGCCGGCTCCGACAACTGCGACATCGCGCTGCACGAGGGAGATGGTACCGCTGGCGTAGCCCGGGCTGCTGCGGCAGCGGGTCAGAAAGCCTGTTGAACGCTAGTCGAGCAGGGCGCTGGCGATGCGCTCGGCTGCGTGTCCATCGCCGTACAACGCAGGCCAGGCGGCCGGTGCCGGTGGGTTTGCGACCGCTGCAGCAATCGCCGCTGCGTCGTCTCCGACGAGCACGTTTGCACCAGCGCTGACGGTCTCGACCCACTCCGTGCGATCGCGCAGGGTGATGCACGGAACCGCGTGGAAGTACGCCTCTTTCTGGGCGCCGCCCGAATCGGTCAACAGCAGACGTGCACCACGAAGCAGGGCGGTAAATTCGAGGTAGCCGACGGGTGGAATCACGCGCACATGGCCGGCAAAGGCGAGGCCCTCCCGTTCGAGCGCGGCAGCGGTCCGCGGATGCAACGGCAGCACGACATCGCAGTCGAGCGCCGAGAGAGCAGCGACCAGGTGGCCGAGTGCGGGCTGGCGCGTATTGGCATCGCGGTGGATCGTGGCGAGCACGTACCCGCCAGCGGTCAGGCCGAGGTCGGCAACCGCCGTCGAGCGCTCGGCGATCGGGCCAAACAGGCGAGCGGCGTCGGCCATCACGTCGCCGACGATGGCAACGCCATTGACGATGCCCTCGGCCGCCAGGTTGTCGGCGCTCGTCTGCGAGGGGCAGAAGAGGGCGGTGCTGAGGCCGTCTGTGACAACACGGTTGACTTCCTCGGGCATCGAGCGATCGAACGAGCGCAGCCCCGCTTCGACGTGCGCGATTGGAATCCCGAGCTTGGCGGCTGCGAGCGTGGCCGCCAGCGTCGAGTTGGTGTCGCCGTAGACGACACACCAGTCCGGCGCCTCGGCGATCAGCACGGGTTCGATGCGTTCGAGGATGCGCGCCGTCATCTCGGCGTGCGTGCCCGAGCCGACCGCCAAGCGGTGCTCGGGTGGCGCGATGCCGAGCTCGTCGTAGAAGATCTGCGAGAGCTCGGGGTCGTAGTGCTGGCCCGTATCCACACCCACGACGGTGGCACGCGCGGCCAGCGCCACGCAGAGCGGGGCGGCTTTGACGTACTGGGGGCGATTGCCCACAACGGATACGACCTTGGCCATCGCGTCATACGATATGCGTCATGCAACCGGCCCCCGTGCAGCGGCAGGACGAAATCTTCTGCGTCGTCGATCGAGACGACCACGTGTTGGGCTATCGCACGCGCGCCGAATGTCATGCCGATGCGACGTTGATCCACCGCTCAGTCAGCGTCGTCGTCGAGACGTCAGAGGGCATGCTCTTCCAGCGCCGATCGCTACGCAAGGACTCGTCGCCCGGTTTTTGGGACGTCGCCTGCTCGGGACATGTCGATGGCGAAGAGACGTACGCCGAGGCCGCAGTGCGCGAACTCGGTGAGGAGTTGGGGTATCACGGTCCGCCGCCCGAGCACCTCGGCACGATCCTGACCGAGCTCGAGAACGAGACCGAGATGGCCGGTGTTTTTCGGCTCCGCTCCGACGGCCCGTTTGGGCTGATGCTGCCGGAGGTGATTGGGCTCGGGATTTTCTCCGCCGATGACTGGCCGACACCCCTGACGCCCAGTGCGCAGCTGGTGATCAACTTTGCTTTGGGGTCAGACCCCTATGCAAAGTTGACCTAAGCGACCGACTTGGCAGAACCGACCGACTTTGCATAGGGGTCTGACCCCAAAGCAAAGTTGATCCCGGCGTTCGCTGGCTACGAACTCTCCGTGTAGTTGGCGTGCAGCGGTGGGATGGCGATGCGATTCCGATGCGACGAAGGGGTCAGACCCTTTCGTCGCATTTCTGTCTAACTCGACGCCGAAGAATCAGCGTAGCTTGCAGAAATGCGACTAAAGGGTCTGACCCCTTCGTCGCATCGGACGCCTACACGATCACGCCATAGCCACTCAGCTGCTGCGTGATCCGGGCGAGCTGGCCCGTTGCAAGCATGATGCCGACGATGATCATCACGACGCCGGCTGCGCGGTTGACCCAGACGCCGTACTTGCGGTACGCACCGGTGCGCTCGAGCAGCCACGAGGCGAGCAGGCCACTGAGGAGAAACGGCACGCCGAGGCCGATGCCGTAGACGAATAGCAGCAGCGAACCACCCGCGCTGCCCTGCGACGCGGCATAGAGCAGGATCGAGGTCATCACTGGGCCGATGCATGGCGTCCAGCCGACAGCAAAGACGACGCCGGCGAGGCCCGCACCGCCCAGCGAGGCAGGGCGTGCTTTCAATTCGAGGCGAGCGCCACGGCCAATCAGCTGTTGGGCAAAGCCGAGCAGCGCGAGGCCCATCAGGATCACGAGAATGCCGCCGACGACCTCGATCGAGCGGCGATAGTCCGCCACGAGCGTGCCGAGATAGCCGACACTAAGACCGTAGAGCGCAAACACGATCGTGAAGCCGCCGATGAAGACACACGTGGTGATCACCACGCGGCGCCTGTTCGCGCCGATCTCTTCGTACGGCACACCGGAGACGTACGACAGATACACCGGCACGAGCGGCCACACGCAAGGCGACAGAAACGAGATCAAGCCGGCGGCAAATGCCGTCGCGAGTCCGACACCAGACAGGCTGATCGCGCCGATCACTGCTCGTTCATCGCCTTGATGCGCGCGGCGAGCATCGGCTCGGTGACCTCGCCCAGGATGCGTTCGACGATCTGGCCCTCGCTGTTGATCAAGAACGTGGTGGGAAGTCCCGGGACCTTGTAGCTACTGCCAATCGGACCATCGTCGACCACGCTGGGCCACGTTGCTCCGTTCGTCTTCGCAAAGGCGGCGGCGTCGGCCACGTCGTCCTGATAGTCAACGCCCAAGACCTGGATCTCCGGGTGGCTCTTCGCGAAAGCGGCGATGGCGGGGATCTCGCGTCGGCACGGCCCACACCAGGAGGCCCAGAAATTGAGGATGATCGGCTTGCCCGCGTAGTCCGCCAGGTCGAAGGGCTCACCGGTGATCGTCTCCCCGGTCATGGCGGGGGCCTTGGTCGGCGTAAACGCCGGGATTAGGCTCGACTCGGTTGGCGCAGTCTCTGCCTTAGTCGCGTCGGCCATGCCGCGGATCCCAACGAACAGTGCGACCGCACCAATCCCAACCAAGGCGACGATGACGATGAGCGATCGGCGAGACATCTCCTCAACGGTATCGCAGAGGCGTGGCCACTCGGCCGCTCGATCAGCGAAGCAGTCGCCGCGCCTCGGCGGGCGGCATCGGTGCACGCCCGAGGGCGGCGCCAAGCCGAACGGCGTGTTCGACGAGTTGAGCGTTCGACGTCGCAGGAGATCCATCTGGCAGCGTGGCTGCGTCCTCAAAGCCAACGCGGATGTGTTCGCCCGCCGCGGCAGCGACGGCCTGCACGACTGGGCTAGCAGCATCGCGACCACTAGCCACGATCGGCGGCTGCGCGAGCACCGACCGGACCGCGTCGATCAGGCGCAGGACATTTTGGGGCGTGCCGGCAGCCAGGTCGGACGACTCGGAGGTCGCCGCACCGAGCGTCAGCATCACAAACGGCGCTCGGCCAAGCAGCGAATCGTTGTAGAGCACCTCGAGGTCGCCGAGTGCATCGAGACTGCCAGCGACGGGTGCGGGTCGAACGTCGGCCGTGTCCAACGCTTGGATAATCTGGCGTGCCTCCTCGCGATGCGCCGGCAGTTCGGCCTCGGGTGGTCGAACGTGAACGGAAGCAAGGTCGGGCAAATCGCGCAGCACGCTGAAGAGCGCCGTGACAGTGCCGAGCGACGTCTGGCGTGCGCGCTGCGTCGAGATCGAGATCGGCACATCAACGGCGCCACGGATCGCAGCCACGATGTCGTCGATCACGAAGTCGAACGTGGAGGAGCCATCACTCTTACGGGCGTGCACGTGCACCATGCCGGCGCCCGCTTCGACTGCACGCTTGGCCTCTGCCGCAAGCTCCTCGGGCGACAGCGGCACCTTCGGGCAGGCATCGCGCTGGCGGGTGCCGTTGAGTGCGGCGACGATCAGCAGGGGGTCATTCATCGGCGCGCCTCAGTCAAGGCGTCAAGGTCGCCCAGCTGTAGGTCGATCCAGCGACTGACATCGTGCTTCAGTAGGAATTGCTTCAACTCGAGCGAGCGCGCCGCGCGATCGGCAGCAGGCAGGTCGATTGCGCGCTCGAGTTGCGCGGCCGTTGCCTCGATGTCGAGTGGGTCGATCCCGAGCACGAACGGCTCGAGTTCCTCGTACGCACCCGCCCGCTCCGACAGCACGACGACGCCGTCGGTCTCGTTGAGGAGGGGGGCTTCCTTCGCAATCAGGTTCATTCCGTCAGCAAGCGCATTTACGAGCAGGACGTCGTACTGTTGGTATGCGGCAATCACGACAGGGAAGTTATCGCCGATGCGTAGGTCAATGGGGAGCCAACCATCCCGGCCGTGGCGCGCATTGATCTCAGCACACGTTGCTTGAATCGTCTCGAAGTAGGTTGCGTAGGCCGGAATTGAGAGGCGTGACGGATCCAGCAGCGTCAGCAGGCTGACGGCCCCATGGAGATCGGGGCGTCGCGTAAGCAGGCGATCGTAGGCGTGGAAGCCGCGGTCGATGTTCTTCGACGGATCAGTGCGGTCCACGCGCAGGATCAAGTGCCAGGGGCGCGATTCGGTCAATTCGGCGGTGGCGGCGATCATCTCGGGTGCTGTGATGTGTTCGTAGAATTCGTCCGGATCGACGGAGATCGGATAGTGGCGAATCAGTACGTCGCGTCCCTGGTGATCGTTGACGACATGGACGGTTCGCAGGTCGAAATCGATGGTGACCTCCGTCAGGTGTTCGTCACACGTGGCCAAGAAGTTGCGCACGTCGCGCGCCGTCTGAAGACCAACGATGTCGGCGCCCAGCAGCCCGTGGAGGAGTTCGGTGCGCAGGTCGACAGGGAGGAGGCGCCAGGCTTCTGGGGCGGGCCACGGAATGTGGGTGAAGTGCAAGATCGGCGTGGTGACACCTGCCTCGCGCAGCATCGCGGGGACCAAGTAGAGCTGGTAGTCGTGCACCATCAGTGCATCCGCGTCGTACTCGGTTGCGGCTGCTGCGGCCATCGTCGCGTTGTAGCGACGGTATGCAGCCCATGCTGCGCGCGTGTCGTCGCTGACGATCGGCGCTTGACCCAAGTCATAGAGCTCGTGTTGGATAAACCAGAGCAGGGGATTCGCGACCTCGTGGTAGGCCCGATCGAAGTCCGCCGGGTCTGGCTCGGCGAGGTGGAGCAGAAACGGGTTGCCAGCAGCATCCTCTTCGGGGACTGCGTGACCCCGCTGCTCGCTCGCGACCTCGCGATCCTCGGCGGTCACTGCGCAGGCGATCCACGTCACCCGATGTGAGCGCACGAGGCCACGCAGCGCCGAGACCAGGCCACCACCGGCACGACTCGCGACGCGCTCTCCGTCCACGCGTGTGTAGGTGATCGGGCCACGGTTCGAAACGATCGTCAATCGGCGTTCACCAACGTCAAGCATGGGACGACAGTAGTTGGGGTTGGCTGGTTGCATTCACAGCAGGGCTTGATCGGCCGGCAGTTCGAGGCGAAACAGTTTGTGAGGTCCGGACTGATCGAGCACCAAACGACCGCCCATGCGATCTGCGAGTTCGGAGGCGATCGCGAGCCCGAGTCCGGAGCCTTCACCGGCGCCGCTGCCACGCGCGAAACGCGAGAAGATCGTTGCGGCTTCGGCGGGTGGAATGGGCGGGCCAGAGTCTTCAACGATCACAGCGGTGGCGTCGCCTCGCTGTGCCGTGCGCACCCAGATCGTGACGCCCTCCGGGTTATGCCGCACAGCGTTGTCGATCAGAACGCGGGTGATCTGGCCGATCCGCGTCTCGTCTCCGAGCGCCATCGCCGGTGTCGTCTCGATAACGATCGTCGCGCCGCGGCGATTGGCGACGGGGGTCAGGTCGAGGGCAATCCGCGCGGCCGCTTCGGCGAGTTCGACAGGCTCGCGCACGACCACGAACTTGCCGGCATCGAGGCGTGACAGATCGAGCAGATCCGTTGCGAGGCGGGTCAGGCGCTCGACTTGATCTTGCATCGTGGCGAGGAACTGGCGGCGCATCGCTTCGTCCTCTTCGTCGATCAGCAACTCTAAGAAGCCGGACAGCGCGAAGACCGGCGTGCGCAGCTCGTGTGAGGCATTGGCGACGAACGCCCGTCGTGCGAGGTCGGTGCTCGCCAACTCGTTGCGCATCTGATCGAGCGCCACGGCCAGTCCACCAAGCTCGTCCATGCCGCGATCGACGATCGGTTCGCTGAGGTTGCCATCGGCGATCCGGCTCGAGGCGCGTTCGAGGCGACGGATTCGGCGGGTCAAGAGTGCGGCGGCCAAGGCGCCGACGATAACCGCGAGCGGCAGCGCAATCAATGCACCGAGCAGGCTACGGCGGCTGGTCAGCTTGACGGTCGAGTCGATGTCCTCGAGGCTCGATTGCAGGACCACCACGTACTGCGTGCCGCTGATGCGCATCCGGTAGGCGGCCTCGGCGACACGGCGTCCTGAGGCCGCGCCGACGCCGCTCTGGACACCGTTTGCCTCCGCCGCCGCAAGCGCCACGCTGCTCGGAGTTGGTGGTGCGAGCGTGGTCACCGGCACCAGATGGCCATCGGCGATCAGCTGGTAGACGGCGGCATCCGTGTTGGTGAGCGAGCCGTAGGCAAGCGTCACTGCGTTCGTGTCGGGGCTACCGTCCGCGCCACTCAGCGCGCGGGCAAAGTTCGTCGCGAAGGTCGGTGCCGATGTCTCAGCCGCGCGCGCAGTGATGCTGACACGGTTGCTAACGAGGCTGTCTTCGAGAGAGGCAATGACGAGCAGGTACGAGAACGTCAGCGCGAGCGCACTGACGACGAGCACGAGTAGGCCGAGCCAGACGGTCAGGCGACGAAACGGAAAGACGCGGTCGACGAGCCAGTCCATCGCAGGCCGCTACCCCTCGAAGCGGTACCCAACACCGCGCACGGTGTGGATTCGCGCCGGTGTCGCTGGATCGGCCTCGATCTTCTCGCGTAGGTGACGCACGTGGACGTCGACGGTGCGCGGCTCGCGGAAGTCGGATGAGCCCCAGACGGCATCGAGCAACTGGCCGCGGCTGTAGACGCGGCCGGGGCTCGTCATCAGCGTCGCCAGAATCTCGAATTCGACGTAGGTCAAGTCGGCGGTCGCGCCATCGACCGTCACGACGTGGCGCGCACGATCCATCACGACGCCGGCGAGCTCGAGGCGTTCCTCAACGACTGGCGCTTCATCTTCGCTCGGCATCGTCATTGCGGCGCGGCGCAACACGGCGCGCACGCGTGACCGTAGCTCGCGCATACCGAAGGGTTTTGTGATGTAGTCGTCGGCGCCGAGCTCGAGACCCACGACCTTGTCGACTTCGTCATCGAGCGCCGTCAGCATGATGATTGGCACCGTTGAGGTCGCTCGGATCTCCTTGCAGACGTCATGCCCCGATCCGTCAGGGAGCATCACGTCGAGCAGGATCGCATCGGGAGAATCGCGCGTGAAGGCGGCAAGGCCCGCAGTGGCTGTTCCGGCCACGATCACGGTGTACCCATCGCGTTCGAGCGCGTGCGTCAGCAACTCCTGAAGCGACTCTTCGTCATCGATGATTAAGACCACAGGCGGATTCTGCACAGGCCAATGCTACCGTCAGCAGGCCTGTGGTAAACCAGCGTGGCAGTGTGCAACGAGTTTCAGGTCCGCGCAGTACCGCCGGACGCGCGCTTCGCATTGCCTTTATCGTCCCGCCGCTGCTGGCGCTGATCATTCTGCTGATTAGTGTTCGTACGCCGGCTGGGCCGTCTGCAACGGTTGCAGTGGCACCGAGTTTTGACGGGCCGCGTGCTGCTGCCTATGCGCGTCAGCTCGCCGATTACGCACCCGACCGGGCACCGGGAACGCTGACCGGGAAGCAGGCTGCCGATCGCGTTGCAGGTTCGCTCAGCGAGGCGAGCGGCGAGACCGTCGAGCGCTCCGTCTTTACGGCTCCAGGTCCTCGCGGTGCCGACGTGCGGATGGAGAATATTTGGGTCGTTGAGCCGGGTCCGTCCGACGAGGCGATTGTCGTGCTTGCCAATCGCGACGATGTCTCGCCCGGTCCGGGGCTCAACGACAACGCGACGGGCACAGCCGTGATTGTTGAGTTGGCGCGTGATCTTTCGGGTGTGGAACGCGCCCGCACGTTGGTGCTGGCGTCGACCGACGGCGCCACGGTTGGCCAAGCCGGAAATCAACGCCTGCTCGAGGACTTGCGTGCCGCCGGGTTGCGTCCCGTTGCTGTGGTGTCGCTCGAGGCGATTGGGTCGCGAACGGAAGTGCTGCCAATTCGCTTCGCGGGCACGGGCGGTGTGCGCACCCCAGAGCTCCTGCTGCGTGGCCTCGAAGAATCGATCGCGAGCCAGCCAGATGCAGGGGAGGCCAGCCCAGCGAGTCCCGTTGTGCAGCTGCTCGATCTGATTGCGCCCGTCACGCCTGCGGGCGCGCAGGTGCCGTTTCTTAATGCGGGCGTCGCGGCGATTCAGCTTGGCGACGGTGACGGGGGTGTCGGTGTCGCCGCAATCGATGAGGGTCGGCTGGGTGCGGTCGGTGCTGCGGTCGGCACGCTGCTGGTGCGCCTTGATGCCGAGCCGCGACCATCGCCGCCGAGTGGCGTCTACATCGCCGTGTCGGGACGGGTGATTCCGGGCAATGCTGTTGCGCTACTAGCGATCGCGCTGCTGATCGGGCCGCTCTTTGCCGCCGGACAGGCCTTGCTCGTGGGGCGCCCGTCGCGTGCTGGCTGGAGTGCGGCGTTGATCGTCGCCGCGATTGGTGCGGTGCCCGGGATTGCGACGGTCTTGATCGCACGAGCAACCAATCTCGCGGGCGCCATCGATACGCCGCCGGGGTCTGGTTGGCCACGTGCCGGCGTGCTGGCTGTGGTGCTAGTGATCGCCGCCGGTATCGTCGCGGTCGCGATTGCGACGTACCTGCTGCGCTATCGCTTCCGCGCCCCACTGCCGTTGGTTGCTGCTCCTGCGATCGGCCTAAGTGGCGCCGTCTTGCTGCTGGCCGGTAGTCCCGCCTCGGTCTTGATCGCAGTGCCTGCCCTGTGGGTATGGACGCTGATCACGCGACCGGGTGGATTGCCTCGTCTCATCTGGAGCCTCGGCCCCGTCGCGGCAGTCGGCCTCCTGATCTTCTTGGTGCGCGGCGCCGATCTCGCAACGCTGATCGGCGCAGCCGGCACGGGCGCCTTGCCTGCCGCCCTCGTCGTCGGCGGTTCGGTGCTGGTCGGCGCGGGCGTCGTCGCCGCCCTCGCGTCTGACGCGTAGCCAACAGCGTTCGGCGCCCTAGCGTCTGCCGCGTAGCCAACAGCGTTTGGCGCCCTAGCGTCTGCCGCGTAGTCGACGCCTGCCAAGGGTCAATGTCCAGAAGGGGTCAGGCCGATCTGGACATTTGCTGGCGAGCATGCTCGCCTAACAAATGTCCAGATCGTGCCTGACCCCTTCTGGACATTGACTTGATTTGCGTGGTTCAACCCTTAGCGCGGTTATTCAAGTCCGTAGAGCGTTTGGACAGCCTTAGCGCGGTTATTCAAGTCCTTAGAGCGTTTGGACAGCCTTAGCGTGGTTGTTTAAGCCCTTAGAGCGTTTGGACAGCCTTAGCGCGGTTATTCAAGTCCGTAGAGCGTTTGGACAGCCTTAGCGTGGTTGTTTAAGCCCTTAGAGCGGGTGCGTCATGTCGACCGGGACGACCCACTCGGCGTACTGCTCTGGGGTGACCAGTTCGAGGGCCGTGGCTGCCTCGATTAGGGTCGTGCCGTCGTGGTGCGCCTTCTTGGCAATCTTGGCGGCGTTCTCGTAGCCAATGTGCGTGTTGAGAGCGGTCACGAGCATCAGTGACGCGTTGAGGTTGCGCTCCAACGTCTCCAAGTTCGGCTCGATGCCGACGGCACAACGGTCGTTGAACGACGTGCAGGCCGCTGCGATCAGTTCGGCCGACTCGATCACGTTCCAAACCATCAATGGCTTGTAGACGTTCAGCTGATAATCGCCCTGCGTCCCTGCGAAGGCGACGGCAGCGTCGTTGCCAAAGACCTGCACGCAGACCATTGTCAGCGCCTCGCACTGCGTCGGGTTGACCTTGCCCGGCATGATCGACGAGCCCGGCTCGTTCTCGGGGATCGAGATCTCGCCGATGCCAGCGCGGGGGCCGGAGGCGAGGCGACGCACATCGTTCGCCATCTTCATTAGCGCGCCCGCGAGCGTGCGCTCGGCGGCCGAGGCGTTGACCATCGCGTCGTGCGAGGACAGTGCCTTGAACTTGTTCTCGGCCGAGTAGAACGCGTAGCCCGTCTCCTCGCCCATGTACTTGGCGGCGAGGTCACCGAACTTGGGGTGAGCATTGAGGCCCGTGCCAACGGCTGTGCCGCCGATTGCGAGCTCGAGCAGGCCATCGATTGAGCGGCGAATCGTGGCGAGGGCATCGTCGATCTGGGAGACCCAGGCCGAGATCTCCTGGCCGAGCGTGACTGGCGTCGCGTCCTGCAGGTGCGTGCGTCCAATCTTGACGACGTCCGCGTACTCCTTGGCCTTGGCATCGAGCGTGTCGCGCAGCAGCGTGACGCTCGGGATCAGGACCTGGTCGAGCACCTCGACTGCGGCGATATGCATCGCGGTCGGGAAGGTGTCGTTCGACGATTGGCCACGGTTGACATGGTCGTTCGGGTGCACGGGTGCCTTCGAGCCCATCACGCCGCCAGCGACCTCGATCGCGCGGTTCGAGATGACCTCATTGACGTTCATGTTCGACTGCGTGCCCGAGCCCGTCTGCCAGACAACGAGTGGGAAGTGGTCGTCGAGCTTGCCGGAGATAACCTCGTCGGCGGCGGCGATCACCATGTCGGCAATGTCGGGTGGCAGCTGGTCGAGATCCTTGTTGGCACGCGCGGCCGACTTCTTCAGCACACCGAGTGCGCGAATGATCGGACGATCCCAGTGGTACGTGCCGATGCCGATCTGAAAGTTGTCGATCGAACGCTCGGTCTGTGCACCCCAATAGCGGTCGGTGGGCACGTTGACTTCGCCCATGCTGTCTGTCTCGACTCGATACTCCGTCATGGCCTGCCTCGTTGGTCTTGATCGTTGATCTTGATCGATGGTTCTGATTCTTCGTTCTGAACGTTGTTTCGGATCTTCGATGGCACCGTAGCGCGATGCGCGCCCGGGTTCGGCGGATCCCTCCACAGGCAGGCGATTAGGTGAGCGACTAGGTGAGTGGGACAGCGTCGATGATCGTGCCGGCGGGGAGTTCGACGGTGCCAGTTGGGATCAGTGCCAGCGCGTTGGCGCGAGCCGCCCGCGACAGTTGGTGGGAGGCGCCGGCACCGAGCTGCTCGAGGACTCCAGCCCGCAGCAGCATCGGAATGGCGCGCAGGCGTTCTGGCAGCGGGTTGATCGCGGTGGCGAGTTCGGCACGGACGGTGACGGGTTCTGGGTCGTCACTGAGCATTGCGCGGACGGCCGGAACGAGCAGCAGATGCAGACCGACGAGGCATGACAGCGGGTTGCCAGGCAGGCCCGTGACGAGCGTGCCGTTGGGTGCGGAGCCACACCAGACCGGCTGCCCAGGCTGCGTGGCGATTCGCCAAAAGAGCTCGGTCACTCCGAGTTCGAGCAACGCGGGCTTGACGTGGTCGCGCGGGCCAACGGAGACGCCGCCTGTCGAGACGACGAGGTCGGCATCTGCAAGCGCGGCGGCAAAGGCCAAGCGGGTGGCGTCGGCCAGATCGGGAACGTTGTCGACGCGTACGATTTCGCAGCCGGCCGCGGCGAGCGTGGCGCAGACCAGCACCGAGTTGGACTCGTGGATCTGTCCGCGTTCGAGGGGTGATCCTGGTGGCACGAGCTCGTCGCCGGTTGTCAGGACGACGACGCGGGGTCGTCGAATGCAGGCCACGCTCGTCAGGCCGAGTCCGGCAACGGCCGACGTGGCGAGTGGGCTCAGCCGGGTGCCGGGGTGGAGGACGACGTCTCCCGCCTGCACATCGGCACCGACGTGTCGCACGAAGTCGCCGCTCGCAATTGGTGCGGTGGCGGTCACCAAATCGTCGACAACCTCGACGCGTTCGATCGGCACGATCGCGTCGGCGCCAGCGGGTAGCACGCCGCCGGTGGCGATCGCTGCGGCCGTGCCGGCAACGAGCGGAGCGGGATTGTCACCCGCGAGGATGTGAGCAGAGATTGTCCACGGGCCAGCAGTGCCAGCAAGTACGGCGTACCCGTCCATCGCCGAATTGGCGTGGGCGGGAAGATTGTGTGGAGCGGTTACCGCCTGCCCAACAGTTCTCCCAGCGAGGTCCTTGAGGGCGACGGATTCCGTGTCCAAGAGCCGCACAGAAGCGATTACACGGGCTCGCGCCTCGTCGACAGGCACGCGCTCATGAGGGAGTTCAGTGGTCATCGTTCGGTGAAAGTTACGAGCGTGGCTCGTTGGTCATGGTATACAGCGGTGGTGCTCGCGCCTAACCGCCCGACTGGAACACGATCATGACTGAGCCCATTTCCGGACGCTACCGCCCTGTTGCACCCCTGCCGACTCTTGGTGGCGTGGAGCGTGAGCTTGCTGTTGATCAGGTCGCCGATCATCGCGTGGCAATGGCGCGCATCGCGGGTGGCGAGCAAGCTGCCGCGGTCGAGCGGTCGCTTGAAGCCGTTAAAGCAACTCGGCATGCCAGCTTGGCGCCGGTGCTCGATGTCTTCCGGCTCGTTGACGACACGATCGTTCACATTGAGGCTCAGGCCGACGGTCCGCTGCTGAGCAGTGGTGTGCTCTTGCCGCAGGCGAGTGCGCTGCTCGTGACCGCAGATGTCGCAGATGCGTTGGCGACATTGCATGCGGCCGGCCAGACCCATGGTGGTCTCGTGGCCGACGCGATTGTGCTCGACGCCTCGGGCCGCCCCGTCGTGATGGGCGCTGGTCTTGCACGCGCCGCGGCAATCGCGACCGGAGCAATGGCTCCAACAGCCTCGAGCGATGTTCGTGCGCTGGGTGCCATGCTCTATCTGCTAGTGACGGGCCGCGAGCCGGCGCAGCCGCCGGCCTCGCCCGCAAGCTTTGCGCCCGAGATTGCGCCCGCCTTGAACGGCCTGATGCTCGCGCTCTTGTCCGACGATCCTCAGCGACCGCCACCGCCCGCTGCGCTGGTTGCGGAGCGCCTGCGTGTGCTCGCTGGTGTCGACCTTCCAGTGGACTTGATGCCAGTCACCAATGGTTGCTCCGCCGCTGCCAACGACCCCTCGGCGCGGTATCTCGGACGCAGGGTTGGCGGTAATCGTCGGGGCGATTGCCCTGGTGGCGATCGTGCTTGCTGCTGCTGCGATCAATGGGGGAGACCTCTTCGAAAGCGACTCCCCGTCGGATACCGCGGACACCACGGGCATTCCGACGTTTACGCTGCCGCAGCCCGACTCGTTGATGCTGACCGTGACCGACGAGACGCTGCCGCTCCCGGGCGTCGTCACGGACACCGTGCCCGTCGAGACGTTTGAGGTCTTCACGGACGTCACGGAGACGGTTGAGGTCTTGACCGAGGTCACGGAGACAATTCCGGTCGACACCGGCGTGTTGCCAGAGGCCACGCTTCAGATCGATTAGGTCTTGCTGCGGGACTGAGTAGGCGCCATGGCGGCACGACCTCGCCTACCCTTCCAGCGTGTTCCCTGAGAGCCGACCACGCCGTAATCGCCGCACTCCTGGTCTCCGCGCCATGCTGCGCGAGACCATGCTGACGCCCGCGCAGTTGATCCTGCCGCTGTTCGTGTTGCCCGGCGAGGGTCGTCGTGAGTCAATTGGCGCCTTGCCTGGCGTCGATCGCGTGACGCCAGACCTCGCAGCCGAGTTGGCGGTTGAGGCGGCAGCGCTTGGTGTCAGCGGCGTGTTGCTCTTCGGCCTGCCGGACGAGAAGGATGCTGAGGGCACGTCTGCCTGGGATCCGAATGGTCCGACGCCGACAGCGGTGCGCGCGATTCGCTCGGCTGCGCCAGGGCTCGTGATCGCCACCGACGTCTGCCTCTGCCAGTACACGAGCCATGGCCACTGTGGACTCGTCGGTCCGAACGGCGAGATCCTTAACGATGCTTCGCTGCCGGCGCTTGCGCGTGCAGCCGTCGCTCACGCCCAGGCCGGTGCCGACCTCGTCGCGCCCTCCGACATGTTTGACGGACGCATTGGCGTTATCCGCGATGCGCTCGACGAGGAGGGCTTTGCCGAATCTGTCGGCATCTTGGCCTACTCCTCGAAGTTCTCCTCGGCCCTCTACGGGCCGTTCCGCGATGCCGCGCACTCGACTCCTTCGGCCGGCGATCGACGCTCGCACCAACTCGATCCAGCCAACCGGATCGAGGCCGTCCGCGAGGGGCTGATCGACGAAGAAGAGGGGGCAGACATGTTGATGGTCAAGCCCGCAATTACCGCTCTCGATGTGATCTCCGACCTCTCGGAGCAGAGCGATCTGCCTGTGCTTGCGTACCAAGTGTCGGGCGAGTACGCGATGTTGCGGCATGCCGCGGACGCTGGGGCCTTTGCGTTCGACGCGGCGATGCTCGAGTCGCTCGTGTCCATACGCCGTGCTGGTGCTCGTGCGGTCATTACCTATAGCGCCGTGGATGTTGCTCGATGGCTGGCGTAGGCACCTCGTCGCGCGTCGATCGCATCGTCGACGCGGCTGCGTGTAGCAGCGACGTCTGGGCGCGCTCAGTGATCGATCCGTCTGAGCGTGACGGCGACGAACTTTTCGGTCCGATTGCAGGCGAGCTTTTTGCAGACGGAGTGGAGACGATCTACGAGGGCTACCTCGTGCACCATGCCCCGCGCGGTCGCGCCTTTGCCGCCCCCGACCGCGAGCAGGCACTCCTGCTTGGCGACTACCTGTATGCCACTGGGCTCGTGCAGGTCTGTGCCGCCGGCGACGTCGAGGCGATTGCTGCGCTCGCCGACCTCGTCTCCCTGGCCGCCCATCTGCGGGCGGAGGGCGGAGTGATTGTCGACGCTGAGTTGTGGCTCGCGACGGCGCGCCACCTCGCCGGTCCTCGTGACAACGCCTTGTTTAACGCTCGCGAAGCCCTACGCAGCGGCGATCCCACGGTGCTTTGCGCGCTGGTCTCCGACGCGGATGCGGTCAGTCCGCTTCAGGAGCACCGACGCCTGATGGGGGATGTCCGATGAATGGTCCGAAGGATCTCCGCGACTGGATCGCACTGCTACGTCGCGAGGGCGAGCTCGTCGAGATTACCCAAGAGCTCGATCCGTATCTCGAGATCACGGAGATCGCCGACCGCGCGCTCAAGGGTGGCGGTCCTGCCTTGTTGTGCAGCAACGTCAAGGGTTCGAAAATCCCGCTCTTGATCAACCAGTTCGGTACGGAGCGACGCATGTTGCTGGCGCTCGGCCGAGACGAGTTCGATTCGATCGGTGACGAGATTGCCGAGCTGCTCGAACTGAAGCCGCCAGAGGGATTCAAGGACAAGGTGCAGGCGCTCCGCCGCCTCAAGGGCGTTGCGGATGCACGTCCCAAGGTCGTGCGCTCTGGTGCCTGCCAAGAGGTCGTCTGGCCCGAGCCGGATCTCGACCTCCTGCCGATCCAGTTCCAGTGGCCGAACGACGGTGGTCCCTACATGACGCTCGCCAATGTGATCACGAAAGATCCCGTCACGGGCGGCCGAAACGTCGGCATGTATCGGCTCCAAAAGCACAGCAAGAATGAGCTCGGTCTGCATTGGCAGATGCACAAGGACGGCGCTGCCGATCATCGCGAAGGCGAGGGGCGCATGGAAGTCGCGCTCGCGCTCGGAACCGATCCGATCACGACCTACTCGGGCTCGATGCCGCTGCCCAAGCACATCGACGAGTACATGATTGCCGGCTGGCTACGAGATCAACCAATCGAGTTGGTCCAGTGCAAGACTGTCGACCTGCAGGTCCCGGCCAATGCGGAGATCATCATTGAGGGCTACTGCGTGAGGGGCGAGACGAAGCCCGAGGGCCCGTTTGGAGACCACACGGGCTATTACACGCCGGTCGATGATTTTCCAGTCATGCACGTCACGGCAATCACGTCGCGCCGCAATCCGATCTATCCGTCGATCGTCGTTGGCCCGCCGCCGTGTGAGGACCTCTGGCTTGGCAAGGCGACCGAGCGAATCTTCCTCCCGGCCGTCCGCGTGACGCTCCCCGAGGTTGTCGACTACGACATCCCTTACGCCGGCACGTTTCATAACTGCGTGATCGTCTCGATTCAGAAGCGCTTCCCTGGGCATGCGCAGAAGGTGATGAGCGCGATCTGGGGCACGGGTCTCCTGTCGTTGACGAAGGCCGTAATCGTGGTCGACGAGTGGGTCGACGTGCACAACTACACCGAGGTCGTCTGGCAACTCGGCGCCAACGTCGATCCTGCACACGACATTCTGATGTCCTACGGTCCGATTGATCAGCTCGACCATGCTGCCCGCATCAAAGCGCTCGGAGGCAAGATCGGCTTTGATGCAACGGCGACGTGGGAGGGCGAGGGGTACGAGCGCGGTTGGCCCGAGGTCAACCGGATTCCCGCTGATGTCAAGGCGCAGGTCGACGCGCGGTGGGCTTCGTTTGGCATTGAGATGCCGGGCAGCGTCCGCTAGATGGCCACTCCGGTGACAACGCTGGGTATGCTCGCAAACGGACATGACGACCAATCGCACTGCCTGAGGAAATCGTGAGCGTGGAACGCACAGACGAGGAATGGCGCCAGCTACTGACGCCGGAGCAGTACACCGTGCTGCGCCAGCAAGGAACCGAGCCGCCGTTTACCGGCGCGTACGTCGATGACCACACACCGGGCGTCTACGCCTGTGCTGGCTGCGGTACGGAGCTCTTTCACTCGGACGACAAATTCGATTCGGGCACCGGCTGGCCGAGCTTCACGCGCCCCGTGCTCGACGACAACGTGGGGTCGCGCGAAGACAACGCGCACGGCATGCGTCGCATCGAGGTCGTCTGCAAAAACTGTGGCGGCCATCTCGGGCACGTCTTCCCGGATGGCCCAGGGCCAACAGGAATGCGTTACTGCATTAATTCCTGCTCGCTCCAGCACGTCGAAACGAGTGCAAAATGACGAACCAGAGGATTGTGCGTTTCGTGGCGACTTTGACATCACACGGGCACCGCCCCCAAGATACCTACGTGACTGGAGGCATTGCACGTGGCTAAGAACACCGATAAAGCTGGAGCATCGTCGTACGGCGACCCGGCGGATCCCCGCGCGATCATTAGTCGCAGCAAGTTTTTGACCGGCGCAACCGTTGGCCTTGGTGGCTTAATCGGTGTCGCCATCGCGGTTCCTGTCGTTGGCTTCGTCCTCGGACCCGCCTTCGCAACGGAGGACTGGTACTGGGCGAGTTTCGGTCCGGCCGACAACAAGGACTTCAAGGAGGGCACGTACGAGCCCGTTATCTTCGAGCGCGGCAAGCTCGGTGAGCTCGATCGTCGGGTCGCCTACGTGCGCCGCGATGGTGCCGAAGAGTTCACGATCATCTCGAACGTCTGCATGCACCTCGGCTGCCCGGTCCAGTTCAAGTCCACGAACTTTGCCTGCCCGTGCCACGGCGGCCAGTACGACACTGAGGGCATCGTCACGGCGGGCCCACCTGTGCGCCCGCTCAACCGCTTCGAGTACAAGGTCGAAGACGGCACGCTCTACGTCGGCCGCCCGTTTGCGACCCAAGATGTTGACGGCAAAGTCGTCATGACCGATACCTTCAAGCTGCCCGGTGCGCCTGTTGGCGGGCTGCTCGGTTGGCTCTACCCATCCCCGGCCTGAGACAGGAACTAACGATGTCCACATTGTTGCCGCCACCAAAAGAGATCGCGATGATGCCGGTCGACTGGGTCGAGGAGCGCTCCGGTGCGATCTCGTTCGGCAAGTTCATGCTGTTCCGCAACGTCCCGAAAGACATCTCCTGGCTGCAGACGCTCGGCTCAGCGCTGATCACCGTCTTCATCTTGCAAGCCACGACCGGCATTATTCTGGCGATGTACTACCAGCCCAATCCGGACACCGCGTGGATGACGATCCAGTGGATCACCAACGAGGCCACGCTCGGTTGGCTCGTTCGCGGTATGCACAAGTGGGGGTCGTCCGTCATGGTGGTGCTGCTCTTCTTGCACATGGGACGCACGTTCCTCTTCGGTGCCTACAAGTATCCGCGCGAAATGACGTGGATCACGGGCGCGATCATCTTCATCCTCGTGATGGGCATGTCGTTTACCGGCTACCTGCTGGTGTTCGACGAGCGCGCCTATTGGGCCACGATCGTCGGCGTCAACATCAATGGCACGGCGCCGATTCTCGGACCGGCACTCTCGTACATCCTGATGGTGGGCCCAGAGATCGGTACTCACACGCTGTCGCGCTTCTACTCGCTGCACATGCTGGTGCTGCCAAGCGCGATTGGCGGCCTGATCTTCCTGCACATGCTGCTTGTCGTCCGCCTGGGCGTGACCTCGCCGCCCTGGTCGCGCATGGAGCCAACGGAGGGTGACGTCTAATGCCACGTCTCACTGCACGCGAACGTCGCGAGGGGTATCAGCGCGAGTACGCCTTCCAACAGCGTCATGGCAAGCCGTTCTTCCCGAACGCCGTTTTCCATGACACGATCGTCAGCCTGATCGTCGTGGCCCTGATCATGGGGCTCTCGATTCTCTGGTACGCGCAGTTTGGGGAGATCCCAACCGACCCAATGGCCGAGCGCACCGGTGGCCTGCTCGGACCTGCCTACGAGGGGAAAGCCGACCCTGGTGTGCTGGGTTACCACCCGCAGCCTGACTGGTACTTCTTCTTCCTCTTCGAGCTGCTGCGTATCTTCAAGACGCCGCAGTTGCTGATCGTCGGCACGATCATCATCCCGACGATCTGGATGGTGCTCTTGATCGGCTGGCCGTTCATCGACCGCAACCCCGATCGTCGGCTCTCGCGCCGCCCGATTGCGCTTGCGATCGGCGTGATGGTTCCGATCGTCTTGCTGACGTTGACGTTCTACGGGTCGAAGGTTCCCGCCGAGGGTGGTGCGGCGTCAACTGAGCCGGGGGCAGCGGCCTTTGCGGCCGGTGCCTGCTCGACGTGTCACGTGCTCGCTAACGCAGGTACTGCTGGCAACGTCGGACCAGTGCTCGACGAGGCGAAGCCGGACTATGCGACGGCGTTGGATCTGATCACGAACGGCAAGGGCGGCATGCCGGCCTTCAAGGCAACGTACACGGAAGACGAGATCTCGTGTCTCGCCGGGTATGTCGCAACGTGGTCGGCTGCGGTTGGTACGACGCCAGGCCCGAATGCGGCCACGGCCAAGGACTATCCGGCCTCGTGCGAGAAGGCGGGCGGCATATTTGCCGGCACCCCCTCCAGTGCGGCCGGTCCGTAGTCCGCTCGGAAACACGAATTTGATGGTGGCGACGGCCGGGTGGTGACACCCGGCCGTTCGTCGTTTACGGGCGGCTAGGGTAGTCCGAGTGAGCGTCGGTCAGATCCCGGAGCATCCGCTCAGCGGCGGGTCGCGAATCACCTAGCGGGGCAAACCCCGGACTGTCGTATCCTGCACGCAACGCCCGTTACTGACTATGCGAGTCTTCCTCGGAATCACTGGCGCCTCTGGCGCACCGTATGCCGCCCGCGTACTCGCGGGGTTGGCCGCCGCGGGGGCCGAGGTCGGCGTCTGTGCCTCCAAGGCAGCGGGTGAGGTGATCGCGTGGGAGGTCTACCGCGATCGTTCGATTCCTGGCCCCGAAGCGATCCAACGCCTGATCACGGAGTACGGCGGCGACCAAGCCACGCTCTACGGCGCCGAAGACTGGTTCTCTCCCTACGCCTCGGGCTCTGCCAAGGTCGATGCCTACGTGATCTGCCCCTGCTCGATGGCGACGTGCGGCACGATCGCCTCTACGAGCCAGGCCAATCTGATTCATCGTGCCGCGGGCGTGGCGCTGAAGGAGCGGCGCAAGCTGATCCTCGTACCGCGCGAGTCGCCGCTGTCGCTGCTCCACCTGCGGACTCTGACGACGCTGGCCGAGGCCGGCGCGATTATCGCTCCCGCCATGCCTGTGTTCTACACGCACCCGGATTCGCTGAACGACGCGATTGATTTCGTCGCGGGTCGCGTGCTTGATCTCTGTGGCATCGACAATCGAACTCTTGCCACGCTGGGGCGCTGACGCATGAGCGATGAATAATCTCCCCGTCAAGTACAGCGCCGAAGAGGGCACGCTGCCTCCCGAGCGCGTTCAGGCAATGTTCGATCGGATCGCTCGTCCCTATGACGCGATGAATCGCGTCATGACGGGCGGGCTTGACGTCCGCTGGCGTCGCCTCGCAGCAGAGGCGACCGAGGTTGGCGCTGGAGCCAGCGTGCTCGATTGCTGCTGCGGTACAGCCGATCTGACGCTCGAGCTCGCCAAACGCGTTGGCCCGAGTGGTGAAGTGATTGGTCTCGATTTTGCAGAGCGCATGCTGGATCGTGGTCGCGTCAAGATTGGCAAGCGCGGTGTCGACCAGGCCACGCTGATCCACGGCGATGCGCTGGACCTGCCCTTCGAAGATGACCGTTTTGCTGCAGCGACGGTGGCCTTTGGCATTCGTAACGTCGCCGACCTTGGCCTGGGTTTTCGCGAACTTGTTCGGGTCGTCCGTCCGGGTGGCAAGGTTGTTTGCTTGGAGATCACCACGCCCGAGTCTGGTGTCGTTTCGAAGTTCCATTCGCTCTGGTTCGATCGGCTCGTCCCCGGTGTGGGGCGGCTCGTCGACAAACAGAACGCGGCCTACACCTACCTGCCTGCGTCGGTCAAGCGCTTTCCAGGTACCACGAGCCTCGCGCACGTGATGTACGAGGCTGGCCTAGACGACGTGCGCTTCCGTACCCTCGGCGGTGGCATCGTGGCGCTGCATGTCGGCACGGTTCGACGGAGCGCCGCATGAGCACGATTACCTACGCCGACCTGCTGGCTCTGCCCGGTATCAGTGACTACCTCAAGCGGGTCGAACAGCGCTTGGCAGACGACGTAGCGTGGGTTGGCGGCTCGACGGCAGCGACGGCAGCGGAGACGCTGGCGGCTGGCGGCAAGCGCCTTCGCCCACTGTTGGTCCTGCTCTCGTCTCCCGCCGCGGGGCAGTCCGACGAGAACCTGATCCGGGCTGGCAGCGCTGTCGAGCTCGTACACATGGCCACGCTCGTGCACGACGACGTGCTCGACCACGCCTCGCTGCGCCGGGGACGTCCGACCGTGTGGGCACAGCACGGCGATCTGATTGCGGGTGCGACAGGAGATTTTCTGTTTGCGCGAGCGTTTGCAGTGCTCGCCGAGACGGATGACATCGACAGCCTCGTCTTGTTGGCACAGGCTGCCCTCGGCCTGTCGGAAGGTGAGGCTCTGCAGATGCTGCAGACCCGCCGTCCCGAGACGACGCCGGAGCAGTACTTCGAGCGCTGCACGCTCAAGACAGGACGTCTGTTCGCGGCAGCCTGCGGGCTTGGTGGTCGCCTCGGCGGTCTTGGCGATGCCGATGCCAAGGCGCTCGCCGAGTACGGGCGCCTGCTCGGGCTCGCCTTCCAAGTTGCCGATGACATCCTCGACTGCGACGGGCTCTCGACCGTGACCGGCAAGGTGCTCGGTACGGACCTGATCGGTGGCACGGCAACGCTGCCGCTGCTCTATGCCGCGCGCGCTGACGCCGAAATTGCCGACGCCTTGCGTCGCGAGCCAGAGCCGGCAGCAGTGCTTCCACTCTTGGCTCGCGTTGGCGAACTGGGCGCGCTCGATGAGGCGCGCGACACGGCACGTGAGCTTGTTCGGAATGCCGAAGAGGCTCTTGATTTGATCACCGGCGACCTCGACACGACGCCCCTGCGGATGGTCGTCCGCGGTGTTGTCGACCGCGATACATAGAACACCACCGACGGGAATCTGGCATGGCTACCATCACGCGCAACACGGAACTCCAGGAGATTCGCGAGAAGGTCGTCGCGGGCGAACGCCTCGATTTGGACGACGGCATCACGCTGCTCGAGTCGCACGACGTGCTCGAGCTCGGTGCCCTTGCCGACCTTGCACGTCGTCAGCGCGGCGGCACCGACGATGTCTTCTTCGTCAATAACCTGTACCTCAACTACACGACGATCTGTCGGGTCAAGTGCAAGTTCTGTGCGTTTGCCCGCACGTCGAAGCAGGCCGACGCGGTCATGTGGGACATCGACGACCTCGTCGCGCACGCCCAAGAGGTGCGTTCGACGCAGGACTTCACCGAGATCCACATGGTCGGTGGCGAGAATCCCCACCTCGATTTCCAGTACTACGTCGACATCACCGCGGCCCTCAAGAAGGGCCTGCCGGGCGTCGACCTTAAGCTCTTCACGGCCTCCGAGATTCATCACATGACGCGCACCTCCGACCTCAACCACGAGGAGGTGCTGCGCGCACTGATCGACGCGGGTCTCGACACGCTGCCTGGTGGTGGCGCCGAGGTCTTCTCGCCGCGTGTACGCAAGATCATCGCGCCGGGCAAGGAGCCGGGTGCACAGTGGCTCGAGACGCATCGCATCGCGCACGGCCTAGGCCTCAAGACGCATTGCACGATGCTCTACAACCACGTGGAGACGTACGAAGAGCGCATCGAGCACCTGCTGTCGCTGCGCGAGCTGCAGGACGAGACGGGCGGCTTCATGGCCTTCATCCCGCTGCCGTTCCACCCGCAGAACACGGTCTTCGAGCGTCGTGGCTGGAAGTTCTCGACCGGCCAGGACGACCTCAAGATGATCGCCGTCTCGCGCCTGATGCTCGACAACATCGAGCACGTCAAGGCGTACTGGATCATGATCTCCACGCCGCTCGCCCAGGTTGGTCTCTCCTTCGGTGCCAATGACATTCAGGGCACCGTTGTGGAGGAGAAAATCGCTCACGCTGCCGGTGCTGTGACGCCGACGGAGGAGAAGGTTGCCGACCTCGTCCGCGTCATTCAGGAGGCCGGCAAGGTTCCCGTTCAGCGCGACACGTTCTACAACGAGTTGCGGCGGTGGGATCGGTGAATCCCCTGCGCGTCGGCCGGGTAGATTTCATTAATACCTTCCCGCTGGCGTGGTCGCTCGAGCATCGACTCGAGCCGGGCACGATCGAGGAGACGCTGGCTGTGCCGACGGGGCTCAACGCGCTGCTCGCCGCGGGCGCGTTGGATGTCGCCAACGTCTCCAGCATTGCCTACGCGCACAACGCGGCCGACTGGATTTTGTTGCCGTCGATTTGTATCGCCTCTGAGGGCGAGGTCGACTCGGTCAACCTTGTCACGGATGTCCCGCTGCCGGCGATCGCCTCGATTGCCGTGACTGCCAAGAGCGCCGCGTCGGTTGCACTCGTACGGGTGTTGTTCCCGAACGTCGAGATTCGCGCCGAGGGCCTGCCAGCGGACGCCACGCTCTTGATCGGTGACGAGGCTCTGCGCTCGGCCATCGAAGACCCCACGCCACACCACGATCTCGGCGAACTCTGGTTCGAGCGCACCGGGCTCCCGATGGTGTTCGCCGTCTGGGCTGCTCGTCGAACCGTTGCCGTCGACCGGCTACTCGCCCTCGACCACGCGCTCGCCTCGGCTGTTGCCGATGCCTCGGAGCACGCGGCACTGGTCGCCGAGGCCGCTGCCGAGCGTTACGGCTTCCCTGCTGGCTTCCTCGCCCGCTACTTCGACAACCTGCACTATGGCTTTAGCGACCGCAAGCGCGAGGGATTACAGCGATACTTCGAACTAGCCGCAGAAGCGGGCATCATCGATTCGGTTCCCACGCTCGAGTTCGCGGGAGCAACGCAAGGAGCAAGAGGCTAATGGCCGTCGTCGATTCCACTCGCACCGTCACCGAGATTCTGGATCGTGTGCTCGCGGGCGAGCGGTTGTCGGATGCTGATGCCTTGACCTTGATGCAATCGCGCGACCTGGTCTCGATCGGTGCGGCGGCGAACGAGATTCGTAATCGCAAGGCGAACCCGGGCGAGGTCACGTACATCGTCGACCGCAACATCAACTACACGAACGTCTGCGTGACGGACTGCAACTTCTGCGCCTTCTACCGTAAGCCCGGTGATACGCGCGAGGGTTACGTGCTGCCGAAGCGCATCATTTTCGCGAAGATCGAAGAGACGATCGCGGTTGGTGGGACCGGCTGTTTGATGCAGGGTGGCCACAACCCCGAGCTGTCGATCGAGTGGTACGAGGATCTGTTCCGCGACATCAAAGAGCGCTATCCGAAGTTCCACATGCACGCTCTATCACCGCCCGAGGTGACGTACATCGCGCGCCGCGCCGACCTCTCCCTCGCCGACACGATCTCGCGCCTGCGCGATGCTGGTCTCGACTCGATCCCGGGTGGCGGCGGCGAGGTTCTCGTCGATCGCGTGCGCAAGATCCTTGCTCCGAAGAAGACGAAGAGCGACGAGTGGCTCGAAGTCATGCGCCAGGCGCACCGCCAGGGCATGACGACCTCCGCCACGATGATGTACGGGCACGTCGAGACCCTCGAGGAGCGCGTCGAGCACTTCCGACGCATCCGCGAACTGCAGGACGAGGTCCCTGGCTTCCGCGCCTTCATCTCGTGGACGTTCCAGCCCGACAACACCGAGCTCGGCAAGACCGTCAACCAGACGCCGACCTCGTTTGAGTACCTGTTGGTCCAAGCCGTCTCGCGCCTCTACTTCGACAACATTCCGCACATCCAGTCGTCGTGGGTGACGCAGGGCATGAAGATCGGCCAGATTGCCTTGCATTTCGGCGCCGACGATCTCGGCTCCGTGATGCTCGAAGAGAACGTCGTCTCGAGCGCCGGTACGACATACCGCGCCACCGAGCGAGGACTTCTGCCGGTCATCATTCGCAACGCGTAGAGCTGCAAGCGCGATCCAGCGCGACACCTACTACCGGGTCGTCAACGACGATCCGGAAGCGTCGTTGCGCAAGGCGGACACCACATCCGCGCGGTTGTGATGTCCTCCTGCGGGAGCTCGATGGCTGTCCTAGTAGTTGCCGCTGCTCGCCTGAGGCGGACATCACGACCGCGCGGATGTGGTGTCCGCCCTGTCCGAACGGCCATGCCTACGCGGTGGTAATACTCGTTCCGCGTAAGAGCCAGACCCGGTGCATAATCGCGCCGCCGAGGATCGCCAGTCCGATCAGAGCGAGGAATGGCTGAACTGGTGCGAACCAGGCCAGTGCACCGGTCGTGCCCAATGCAAGCACGACGAGGTGGTTACAGGTCGGGCATCCGACAGCCAAATAGGCGAGGCCACCACCGACGTAGCCGGTGCGTGTCGCGGGTCGACAGCTGGAGGGGCGGGGGAGGGCGACCAGCACGCCGACCAACACGGCTGTCAGCAGTGCGACGGGCCAGGCCCAGACCGTGGCCTCGATCTGACGCCCGAAGATCGGATTGTGGATCAGGTCTGTCGGGATCGCGATGACGACCAGCGTAAAGCTGCCGACACCGACCGCCAAGGCGAGACGACTAGCGCTCATCGTTAGCGGTCTTCGATGCGCAGGAAGGGCGCGCTCTGGTTCAACGACAGGCTGACTTTGCCCGCCACGAGGCGAATCAGATCGTCGCCGAGCAGCTCTTTGCGCCAGCCCTGACCAAGCGGCAACGTCGAGAGGTCCTCATCCGCCACGACCGCCTCGAGGAACCGATCGAGATCGGCACGATTGGCAACGAGCTCGGGTGCGAGGTCGGCGTCGATGCAGCGAATGCGCGCCATCGGCACGGCCAGCGTGGCAACTGCTTCGACCTGCTTGGCGATGCGTTGAGGGACGGAGCGCTCGGCCGGTGGCGGTGTGCGTGTCAGACCATTCGCAACAGCAGCCAATAGCTCTGCGGTATCGCGCTCGCCAAGGCTCTTGCCCATTCCGCGGATCTGCTGCAGGTCGTTTGCCGAGCGTGGCATCGCGCGTGCGACCTCAACAACGGTCGGGTCCTTCATCACCCAGCCAGACGGCTGGTCGCGACGGCGAGCAGACGTCTCGCGCCACGCAGCGACGTCCACCAGCACAGCCTGCGCCTGCGGCGACAGGCGGCCGCGACGCTGCACCTTGCGCCAAGCGCGTTCGGGGTCGCCACCGGCACTATCGGCGGAGCAGAAGCGACGGGTAATCTCGGCAGCAGCCCACTCAGATCGCCCTCGCTCGGCAAGCGAGGTGCGCAGCGCAGCCACAAGTGGCGCGAGATAGCGGACGTCGTCGGCGCCATAGAGCATCTGCGTCTCCTTGAGCGGCCGACGGCTCCAATCGGAGAACGTCTCGTTGTGGTCGAGGCGCACCTTCAAGACGGCCTCAAGCAGGCGGTCAAGGCTCGCGCTCGCTGTGAGCCCCACGAAGCCCGCGGCGATCTGCGTATCGAAAACGTTGGCCGGCAGCGTGCCGAAGTGCAGTCCAAAGGCGATCAGATCGGCGGAAGGAGCGTGCATCAGTTTTTCGACCGCTGGGTCGGCGATCAGCTCGCCGAGCGGCTCGAGGGGTGCACCGGCGAGCGGGTCAATCAGCCAAATCTCGTCACCAACACCGACCTGCACGAGGCAGAGTTGGGGCGCGTACGTCTTCTCCCAGAGGAACTCCGTATCGAGCGTGCAGGTGCCTGCCTGCCGCGCCGCAGCGGTGACCTCGTCGACGCCAGCGGCATCCGTAACCATGCGTGGCATCTCCGACACGGGCACAGCCTACCGCCCCATCCCGATGGGGGCGGTATCCTGCCGCACATGAGTGTTCCACTGATGGATCTGCGCGGCCAATGGGAGCCGCTTCACGACCGTATTTCGGCTGCTGTCGATGAGGTGATTCGCAGCGGCGTCTTCATCCTCGGTCCCAACGTCAAGGCCTTCGAGGCCGAGACGGCTGCAGATATTGGCGTTGCGCACGCGGTCGGTGTTGCCAACGGTACCGATGCCTTGATCCTCGCCTTGCGCGCCTACGACATCGGCGCCGGCGACGAAGTGATCTGCCCGGCCTATACCTTCTACTCGACTCCCGAATCGATCGGCGCCGTGGGTGCAACGCCGGTCTTCGCTGATATCGATGCCGACACGTATCAGCTCGATCCGGCCGCTGTCGAGGCTGCTGTCACCCCACGCACACGTGCGATCATGGCCGTCCATCTGTTCGGGCATCCCGCACCGATGACGGAGTTGCGAGCAATCGCGGATCGTCACGATCTGATCCTGATCGAAGATGCGGCTCAGTCCTTTGGAGCATCGCTCAACGGTGTTCGCTGCGGTGCAATCGGCGACATCGCGACGTTCTCGTTCTTCCCGACCAAGAACCTCGGTGGTTTTGGCGACGGCGGTCTCGTCACCACCGAACGACGCCGAGATCGCCGAGCGCATCCGCGAGTTGCGCTTCCACGGTTCGAAGGACAAGCGCACATTTACGCAGATCGGGATGAACTCCCGCCTCGACGAGCTGCAGGCCGCGATCTTGCGGGTCCTGCTCCCCGAGCTGGCTGGCTGGAACGACATGCGTCAGGCCGCAGCGGCGCGCTACGACGAGCTCGGCCTTGGTCGCTTCGTCGAGCTGCCGGGCACAGCGCCGCGGTGCCGACCCGATCTACCACCTCTACGTCGCCCGCTGTCAGGATCGCGATGCAGTGCAGGCTGCCTTGAAGGCGGCCGGAGGTCGGCAATGTCGTCTACTACGACACGCCGCATCACCTCCAGCCGGTTTTCGCCGACCTTGGCTACGCGGTCGGCAGCCTGCCGGAGACCGAGCGTGCTGCCCGCGAGTGCCTCGCACTACCGATGTACCCGACGCTGCCCCCGGCCGACCAGGCGATCGCTTGTCGGCGCGCTCGAGGCCGCGCTGGTACCGATCGCGTAAGGCGCGATGCGCGTCTGGATCGACCTCACCAACGCGCCACACGTCCTGGTGCTGGCGCCGCTTGTACGGGTGCTGGAAGCGCGTGGTGCGACGGTCGAGTTGACGGCCCGCCCGTATGGGCAGACGGCCGAGCTAGGCCGCCATGCACGGCCTCAAGGTCGAGGAGATTGGCAGCCATGGTGGGCGCTCGCGGATCGGAAAGGGTCGTGCTGCTGCCGGGCGCGTGCATGCCTTGCGGCGCTGGGCGAAGAGCCGCAACTTCGACGTCGGGCTGGCGCACGGTTCGACGGATCAGCCGGTCGTCGCGCGCCTGCTGGGCTTTCCCGCAGTCACGATGTTCGATTACGAGGGTGCGCGCTTGCAGCATGGCGTCAACTGCCGGCTGGCCTCGCGGGTCCTGATCCCCGACGCGATCCCCGTCGAGGCGATCACCGCTCATGGTGCGCGTGCCTCGCAGGTCGTGTGCTTTCCGGGGCTCAAGGAGGAGTACGCGCTGTGGGGCTTTCAAGCCGATCCGTCGGTGCGCGAAAGCCTTGGCGTGCGGACCGATGCGCTGCTGGCGATCATGCGGCCGCCGCCCGAGCTCGCGCTCTATCACCGCACGGATAATCCGCTCTTCGATCAGGTGTTGGCGACGCTCTCGGCAGACCCTCGTGTAGACCAAGTGGTCTTGCCGCGGACCGCAGAGCAGGGCGCAGCGGTCCGCGCGCTCAACTTGCCGCGCGTGATCGTGCCCGAGCACGCCGTCGATGCGCGTAGCCTCGTCGCGACGGCCGACCTCGTCATCTCGGCGGGCGGCACGATGAATCGCGAGGCTGTCGTGCTCGGCACACCCGTCTGGACGACCTTCGCTGGCACGCTCGGCGCTGTCGATCGGGCCCTGATCGCCGACGGTCGACTCCAACAGCTAACCCGCGTCGACGACCTCGTGATCGCCCCCCGCGGGCCATCGGCCGCCCCGACGCTGCGCGATCCCGCCCTGCTGGTCGATCTGGCACTCAACGGCCTCGTCTAACCCAGCGGTATCAAGTCAGGCTCGGAGTTGGCCCGAGGACATGACAAGTTCGCACTTGTCATGTCCGCCCCCGTTATCGAACCGTCGCCTGGGACATGCAGGGGAACCGCTACGCACCTATAATGATTGCTGATATGCGTTTCCCTTCCTGGCATCGGCTCGGTCATCTAGCGGCTGATGCTGCGGTTGCCGCGGCGGCGTGGTGGCTCGCGTTCCAGCTGCGTTTCGACGTCGTGCCGATCTGGGCGAACACGCTGTTCTGGGCGACACTGCCGTGGATTGTGGTGCTGACGGTCGCCGTCTTCGTGCTCAATGGCCTCTACACGCGCTGGTGGCGCTACGTCTCGCTCCGCGACGTTCGCCTGTTGCTGCGCGCCTCACTGATTGCTGTCGTCGTCGTCGCGCTCTACGCCAATCTCTTCCCACCTGTGGCGGCAACGCCGCCGCGCGGCGTCCTCGTGATCTACTTCTTGCTGCTGCTGCTCGGCACGGTTGGCGTGCGTGCAATTGCCCGCACGATCCTTGAGGGTCGGGGCACGTTGTTCCCGCGCGGCCGCGAGGTGTTGGTCGTCGGCGCTGGCGATGCGGGCTCCGTCATCGTGCGCGAGATGCTTGCAAACCGCTCCCTCCGGATGACGCCGATTCGCCTCTGCGACGACGATCCGCGCAAGCAGGGCATGCGCCTCCATGGTGTTAAGGTCGACGGCACGACGCACGAGTTGGCTGCAATTCTGAAGGCCTCGCCACCCGACGAGGTCGTGATCGCCATGCCGGGTGCCGATGGTACTGCGCGTCAACGCGTCGTCGACGCCTGTCGCCGCGCGGGAGTGCCTGTCAAGACGCTGCCAGGACTCTATGACCTGCTCGATGGTGACCCGAACCTCTTGCGGCGTCTGCGCGAGGTCCGCGTCGAAGACATCCTCGGCCGCCAGCCAGTCAACCTTGATCTTGCCTCGATGGGTGGGTACTTGGCTGGTCAGTCTGTTGTGGTGACGGGCGCGGGTGGCTCGATTGGGTCAGAGCTCGTGCGGCAGATCAGCCGACTCTCGCCTGCGCGCCTGACGCTGATCGACCATGCCGAGGACAACCTCTTCGAGATTGATCAGTGGCTGCGCGAGCACGAGATTGCCAACATCGTCTCGTGCGTGGCCGACGTCAAGGACTCGGACCGCATGCGCAAGATCCTTGCCGAAGCCAAGCCGAGCGTGATCTTCCACGCCGCCGCCTATAAGCACGTGCCACTGATGGAAGCCAACCCGTTTAGCGCGTTGCGCAACAACGTCATCGCGACGCGCGCACTTGCCGAGATCGCGGCGAATGCGGGTGTCGAGCGCTTCGTGCTCGTCTCGACGGATAAGGCGGTTATCTCCGAGACCGCGATGGGGGCCTCGAAGGCGCTCTGCGAATACGTCGTTGAAGCCGAGGCGCAGCAGTACCCCAATACGCGCTTCATGGCCGTGCGCTTCGGCAACGTGCTCGGCTCGTCTGGCTCGGTGATTCCGACCTTCCGTCGCCAGATCGACGAGGGTGGCCCCGTCACCGTTACTGACCCCGAGATGACGCGCTTCTTTATGACGATCCCCGAGGCCGTCCAGCTGATCGTGCAGGCTGGCGGTGTCGGCCAATCGGGCGACGTCTTCGTGCTCGACATGGGTGATCCGGTCAAGATCTGGGACCTCGCGCACGACATGATTCGCCTGATGGGCCGCGAGCCCGGTAAGGACATTGAGGTCGTCGTGATTGGTCGCCGTCCGGGCGAGCAATTGCACGAGCGCCTGTTCTCGGACGACGAGTCCGTTGAGCGTACGCATCACGACAAGCTGATGCGCGCTCGGCGTGGTCGCATCGATGCGGCGTGGCTGAGCGAGCGTCTCGATGCGATCGAGCTGGCCTTGGATCGAGGCGCAGACGAAGAGGCCTTGCGACTCTATTTTGATGCCGCCCAGTCGCCATTGCGCGAGGGTGCTGCCGGGCCAAGGGTCGAGCGGTAAGCATGGATACGAAACAGCTCGCAGCCCTCGTTGCCGTCGTCGATCGTTCGAGCTTCTCGCAGGCCGCTGAGCAGCTTGGCGTCACCCAGCCCGCCGTGTCCTTGGCAATTCGTTCGCTTGAGAAGCGCTTGGGGTGTCAGCTGATCGATCGCTCCGGTCGCGTGGTCGAGCCGACGGAGGCCGGTAATGTCGCCTATCGGCATGCCCAGCGCATCCTCGGGGCCGAGCGCGATCTCTTTCGGAGCCTGGAAGACGAGGGCGACGAGCTGACGGGCCACTTGGTGGTCGGTGCATCGACGGGGCCGGGCGAGCGGATTTTGCCTGCGCTGCTCGGCGCGTTCCATAAGGAGAACCCCGACGTGATCGTCTCGTTGCGCGTTGACGACACCGAGACGATTGTCGATCGCATCCTGGATCGCCAGCTCGAGTTCGGCATCGTTGGTGCGGAGCGTCCGCATCGATCGCTCGTGTTTGAGCCATTCTTGCGCGACGAGGTCGTGTTGGTTGTGCCGACGGATCATCCGTTTGCCGGTCAAGAGATCGAGATGCGCGACCTGCTCGATGTCCAACTGGTTGTCCAGCAGGAGGGTGCGGGCGTCCGCACCGTCGTCGAGCGCGAGCTTCGCGCGGCTGGCGTGAGGGTGCGCGATCTCAATATCGTTGCCGAGTTGGGTCTGCAAGAGTCGGCGAAGTCTGCCGTCGAGGCGGGGCTTGGAGTGACGTTCCTTTCGCGGCTGGCCGTCGAGCGCGAGCTCGAAGAGAAGCGGCTGGCCACTGCGACGGTCAAGGGGCTCGAGCCAGGCCGCCTGTTCTACGCGGTCCGCAGTGCATCGCGGCCGCCCGGGCGGCTCGTCACGTCGTTCCTACAGTTCTCGCGGCTCTCGCTCGGCGATAAGGCGGTCTTCCCGGACGAGGCGCGCGAGCGTCCCGTGCGCGGCGGCCGCGTCGGCTGACCGATGCCGTCGATCATTGCCTTTGATGCCGATGTCATCGGCCGCCAGCGCACGGGTGACGAGACTGTCGCGACGGGGTTGCTGACGGCGATTGCTGCGCGGTCTGACCTCGATTTTCAGGTGCTCGCCTACGTTCGGGATGTCGCCAAAGTGCCAGAGGCGATTACGGCGTCAGGTGTCGTATGTCCAGTCGCTGTCGCTGTCGATTCCAACTATCGCCGGGTTGCCGTCAGCCTGCCAGCGCGCCTTCGAGCCGACCGACCCGCGCTGTTCCACGGCAACTACGTCTTGCCACCGAGTCTCCCGTGCCCGGGAATCGTCACAGTTCACGACTCGTCGTATCGCTTCGCCTCTGAGTTGATGCCCAAAGCCGATGCGCTGGCCTTTGGGCGCATCGTGCCGTGGTCGATGAGGCGCGCTGCCCGGGTGGTGACGGTCTCTGAGCACGCACGTCTCGATGTGCTTAAGTCGCAGCCCGCGCTTGACCCCGCGAAGGTGATTGCAATTCCCAATGGGGTCTCGACGGTCTACGCCCCGGATCCAACGGCAGCCGATCGCGTGCGTGCTGCTCACGGCTTAGAGCCAGGCTACGTGCTGTTTATTGGCGCGCTGCAGCCCCGTAAGAATCTCCTGCGCCTGCTCGAGGCCTACGCCCGCGTGCGTGAAACGAGAGGCACGATGCCGCCACTCGTGCTCGTCGGCAACGCGAAGCAAGACCATGACGAGCTGGCCGATTGCATCACCAAACTCGGACTCACGGATGCGGTACATCGGGTTGGCTACGTGGAGGGAGAGGCTGCGCTGCGAGATCTCTACGCAGCGGCCGGCGTCTTTGCTTTTCCGTCGCTCTATGAGGGTTTTGGTCTGCCGATTGCAGAGGCAATGGCCTGTGGAACGCCTGTGCTTGCGGCCGATGCAACTGCCCTGCCCGAGGTGGCGGGCGGTGCGGCGGTGCTGGTGGATCCACTGTCCGTGTCGGCGATTGCCACTGGTCTAGCGACGCTGCTCGACGACGAGAGCGTGAGGGAGCGTTGCCGAGCAGCAGGTCTCGTTCGTGCGGCCGAATTGACGTGGACGGCTGCCGCCGATCGCCTCGTCGCTGTCTGGCAGGACGTCCTCGCAGAATCGCCGCAGCGCCAGCGCGCTGTTCGCTCCGTGGCCGCAGGTGCGCCCGCGAGTGTCGTGGCAGCACTCACTTCGACTGGCCAAGCCGACGATCTGCCCGACGCGATCGCAGGACTGCGTCAGCAAAAGATGGGCGATGCGTTGACGATCGTGGTGGTCGCGAACCGCCCGGGCGATGGCACCGCCGAACTGATCCGCGCCGACTATCCCGACTGCGTGCTGGTCGAGCAGCCCGCTACCCGCTCCTACGCCGAGAATCAGGCTGTCGCGTTTGCCGCGGCGCCGGGCGACTATCTGGCGATCGTTAATCCCGATGCGATCGCGCAGCTCGAATGTCTGCCCCGCCTCGTGCGTTTTATGGAGGAGCATCCGCGCTGTGGCCTCGTCGCGCCGACGCTACGCAATCTCGATGGCTCCTATCAGGAGGCCGCTCGTAACTTCCCCGAGCCAATCGGTTCGATCATCCGTCGCACACCACTGCGGAAGCTGCTGCCACCGTCGCGCTTTGCGGCCGACCACTATCTCGGCGAGCCCGACTCTGCCCGCCAGATCGATTGGTCGCTTGGCGCCTTCCTGCTGATCCGCCGCGAGGCATGGGACGACGTCGGCGGCTTCGACGAGGCCTTCGCACCACTCTACGTCGAGGAGATCGAGCTGCAGTGGCGCCTGTGGCAGCGCGGCTGGGAGATCTGGCAGGAGCCCGCCGCCGAGGTCGTCCACGCACACCAGGCCGCCAGCGACGGCGCCTTCTTCGACAAGCGAACCGTCTGGCATCTCCGCAACGTCGGTCGCTTCATCCGCCGTCACCCGACGGTCCTCGCGGGCCAGCCGCCGGGCCTCGCACCCTCCAATACACCGAGGTAGCGACATTCTGGGCCCGGGCCCAAAGTGTCGCTCATTCAGGCCGTAGCGACATTCTGGGCCCGGGCCCAAAGTGTCGTCTGCGCGGGCCCCAAAGTGTCGTCTGCGCGGCCCCAACTTGTCGTCTGCGCGTGGCTAATTCGCGCTCCAAAACTCCGTTGGACAAAATGGGCCCGGGCCCACCATGTCCGAAACTGCCAACAAACCCGCATGGTTGGGTGTGACAGTCGTGTGTTGCAAATCGCAGAATCGTCACGTTGCACGATTGGTGGGTCAGAGGAGCGAGAGGTCGCGACATTCTGGGCCCGGGCCCAAAGTGTCGCTAGTGCAGGCTGTTGTATAGAGCGACGTAGCGTTCTGCCGCCGTCGACCACGTCGCCGCCTTCGTGCGGGTGTGACCGAGGGGTATTAGACGGTCGCGGTCGGTGATGGCCTCGTCGATGGCGGCGGCGATTGCGCGGACATCGAGCGGATCAAACAGGATTGCGGCATCTCCTGCGGTCTCGGGGAGCGCGCCGACCTTAGCGGCGGCGACGGGTGCGCCTGCAGCGAATGCCTCCAGCACGGGGAGACCAGATCCCTCGTGCAGCGATGGCACGGCGACGGCGGCCGCATGCTGGTACAGGCTCCGTAGCGTGCGGTCGTCGACGCGGCCGAGGCGGTGCAGCCACGGAACGGTTGGTAGTTCGTCTGCGCCCCAGCCGTCTGCGCCGACCAGCACGAGCTGTTCGGGCGCGCCGGCAGTCTGGCGACGCTGCATCGCTTGGACGAGGCGGGCGAGGTTCTTGCGTGGCTCGGGGGTGCCCACGGCGAGCACATACGGGGCAGCAACATCTGGAGCCTCCGCAGGCACCGACCAGAACTCCTCGACGCCGTTCGGGATCACGTGGACACGATCACTCAACGCTGGTGCGAAGGCGGCCAGATCGGCAGCCGTGTCATCCGAGACGGCAACGATTGCATCGGCGGCAGTCAGCACCCGTCGTAGCGTGCGTTGCGAGTAGTGCCGATTCCAGCCGCTCAATGTCTCGGGATAGCGCACGACTGCGAGGTCGTGGACGGTGATGATCGTCGGCGGCGAACCGGGGGAGAGCGGACCACGCGGTAGCGGCAGGTGGAGGACGTCGGCGCCACGCGCGGCCGCCTCGCGCCGGACACCGCGCGGATACCACTCCAAATCGAGGCGGAGCGCGAGCGCTCGCCGCGCCGCGCTGCCACTCTTGGGTGGCGTACCAAGTCCGAGCCGGATCAAACCGACGTCAGCTCGTGCGTCGAGGGCGTCCGCGAGTTGCACGATCGTGCGCGCCACTCCAGCGGAGCCGAGCCGCGTTGCCGAGACATCAAGCGCAACCCGCAGCGGGCGCGCCGGCGTGCTCATCCGCGTGTCTGGCCGTTGCCGATGACGACGTACTTGGTGGTCGTCAGGGCCTCGAGTCCGATCGGGCCTCGCACGTGCAGGCGTGCGGTTGAGTTGCCGACCTCGGCACCCATCCCGTACTCGCCACCGTCGGTAAAGCGCGTCGAGGCGTTGACGTAGACGCAGGCAGAGTCGACGCCGTCGGTAAAGACGCGGGAGGCCTCGAGTGAGTCGGTCACGATCGCCTCGGAGTGGCCGGTCGAGTGGAGGTCGATATGGTCGAGGGCGGCGTCGAGGTCGTCGACGACGCGGACGGCGAGGATCAGGTCGAGGTACTCGGCATCCCAGTCGGCATCGGTCGCGGCATTGATCTCGAAGTCGATTGCGGCGCGCGTGCGCTCGTCACCGCGTAGCTCGACGCCCGCATCGCGCAGCGCGGAGAGAACAGGCTGGAGCAGATCCGTACGGTCGGCATGCACGAGTAGCGTCTCGGCCGCATTGCAGACACCGGGACGTTGCACTTTGGCATTCATCGTGATCGACACGGCCATCTCGGCATTGGCGTCGCGGTCGAGGTAGACATGGCAAATGCCACCGGCTGCTGCCAGCACGGGGATGCGGCTCTTCTCGAGCAGAAAGTCCTTGAGCGCCTCGCCGCCGCGCGGCACGACGATGTCGGCGGTGCTGGCATCGCTGACGAGTTCGCCGAGGTCGTCACGCGACCCCTCAATCGAGATCACGACGTCGGCTGGCAGCCCGACAGCGACGAGTCCGGCGCGCACGGTGTCGCCCAGTACCGCATTGCTTCTCACTGCTGCGGCCGAGCCGCGCAGCAGCGCTACGTTGCCCGACTTGATGCACAGCGCAGCAACGTCGACGGTCACGTTAGGACGCGATTCGTACACCACGAGGACGCGCCCGATCGGGACGCAGACCTTGCTCAGCTCGAGTCCGTTATGCAGGCGACGGTCCTCGACGACGCGCCCAACGGGGTCGGGCAGCGCTGCGACGTCGCGCACCGACTGGGCCAACGCTGCCAGGCGCTCGTCGTTGAGTGTTAGACGGTCAACGAGCGAGGCGGCGGTATTCGAGGCGACGGCTACTGCAACATCTTCGGCATTGGCAGCCAGAATCGCCGCGGCATTCCGCTCCAGCTCGGTCGCAATTGCCTGCAGAGCCGCATCGCGTAGGTCGGTGTCGGCGCTTCGCAGTGCGCGTGCAGCGGCACGACCGCGGCTGCTGATGTCGGCGTTCGTGGTAGCGCTCATACGCGGAGGATACCGCCTGTGAGGGAGAACTAGGCTGGTTGGATCAGCACGAGGCGGTCACGATGCACGGCGGGATCGGCGCCCCGCTTGCCGACATGACGCTTGAGTTCGTCGCTGCCCATCTCGGCGACGCCACGAGCAAAGACCGTGCCGTTCGCATCGACGAGCTCCACACCATCGCCCGCAGCAAAGCGGCCACTCAGGCTTCGAATGCCAACGGGCAGCAACGAGGCGCCATCCGACTCCAATGCCTTGCGGGCGCCGGGATCGACTTCGATGCGTCCTGCTGTCGTTAGGCCGTGGAGCAGCCAGAGCTTGTAGGCCGACGGTGCGTCGCCACGAGCCGGGAAGCGCGTGCCAATCGACTCGCCTGCTACGGCCGCCGCGATTGCGCCGCTGCGGCCACCATTGGCGATCACACAGGCCGCGCCACCTGCGCGCGCGAGCTCGGCTGCCGCGACCTTCGAGCGCATGCCACCGCTGCCCCAGGCAGAGCCGTCAGTGGTCGTATCGATGGCGGCCAGCGCGGCTTGATCGGGCACCTCACGGACGAGCGCGGCATCCGGATGCTTCGGATCGCGCGTGTAGAGACCCTCTTGGTCGGTCAGCAGCACCAGCAGGCGCGCACCGAGCAACACGGCAACTTGCGCTGCCAGGGCGTCGTTGTCGCCAAAGGTGATCTCTTGCGTGGCCGTCGAGTCGTTCTCGTTGACGATCGGGGTGACGCCCCAGGCGAGCAGCGTTTCGAGCGTATGTCGTGCATTGAGGTACGACTCGCGGCGTTCGAAGTCGCCTGCGGCCAACAGCACCTGTCCTGTTGCGCGATCGGAACGCCCGAGTGCACGCTGCCAGGCCTGCTGCAACACGGCCTGGCCAACGGCGGCCGCGGCCTGCAGTTCGGCGACCGTCGTCGGCCGCTCGGCGCGATTGAGCGCCCCGATGCCCAGTGCGATGGCGCCGGACGAGACGATGCACAGCGGGGTGTCCTTGGCGACCTGGCTAATCTCGTCGGCGATCCGATCGAGTCGGCTGCGACGCAAGCGCCCATCGGCATCGACCAGCGTCGAGCTACCGAGCTTGATGACGACGGGACGGCGGGACATACCGGGATGGTACGGCAGAGCTAACCCGAGGCGATCAACTTTGCTTTGGGGTCAGACCCCTATGCAAAGTTGGAAACTTTGCATAAGGGTCTGACCCCAAAGCAAAGTTGATCCCGGTCGGAGCTGCGTTTCGTTACCGCAGCGGTCGATCGCGACCGGCGAGCTGACGGACGGTGTCCGCATCGTCGCCGTGCACGATCAGCTCGAAGATCGGCTTCTCGCTCTTGAGCGTCTGTCGCGTCGTCAAGCGGCCGACGATGATGCCCATGCGCTGACAGAACGTCAGCAGGCGATCGCGGTCGGCGCAGAGCAGCCGCCAAACCTCTTCTTGCAGGTGACGATCAAAATCGGGGCACATCCCAACCTCGCCCGTCAGGGCTACGTCGACCGCTGCCCGGTACATCGCTGCTGCGTCATCGATCTCGGTCATGCGGCTCCAATCGCGTCGGATAGTCGTTCAAGGATCTGATCGACGTCTGTGCTGGTGATATTCAAGGGTGGTGCAAGTAGGACTGTCTCCAGCACGCTACTGCCAAAGGCGGTTGGGCATGAGTAGATCATTAGTTGCCGGTCGCGTGCGGCAGCCGTCACGCGCGCGGCTGCGCCAACACGGGGAGCGAGGCTCTCGGCGTCTTCCACAAATTCGATACCTTGCAAGAGGCCCATGCCGCGAACATCGCCAATGTGAGGGGTCGTGGCAGCGATCGCTTCGAGGCCAGTGCGGAGGCGCTGGCCCATCAGGCGCGCGTTCTCCAGCAGCCCCTCATCGCGGATCACGCGAATCATCTCGGCGCCCACCGCACAGCCCAGCGGATAGCCCGAGAACGTGTGCCCGACAGGAAATCCGTCGGGCGAAGCCATCAGGACGTCGGCAACGTCGCCGGCCACGAGCATGCCCGAGAACGGCACGACACCGCTCGTGACGCCCTTGGCGAACGTGATCACGTCGGGGGACACGCCCCATTGCTCGACGCCGAACCAGGTACCTGTGCGACCAAAGCCGGTGATTGTCTCGTCGCAAATCATCAAGAGGCCGTGGCGGGTGCAGAGCTCGCGGACCCGCTGGAGGTACCCATCTGGCGGCGTCACGGCGGCCCCGCTCGCGCCCGTGATAGGCTCGAGAAAGACGCCAGCGACCTTGTCTGCCCCGCGCGCCGCGATCGCGTCCTCAAGCTGCTTGATCGCGAACTCGACCTCGTCGGCGGGCGTGCGACGCGCGCGAATGTCGGCATTGGGCGTCTGGGCGACAGCGTTCTTTGTCAGCAAGGCCTCGAACGAATCGCGACGGCTCGTACCCGACAGTCCAAGTGCCGCAATCGTGGAGCCGTGGTACGACGGGTAGCGCGAGATGAACTCCGTCTTCGCGGGCTGACCAAGCAACTGCCAGTAGAGCAGGGCCAGGTGGATCGCCGACTCGACGGATTCGGAGCCCGACGAGTTGAAGAACGACCACGTGCGTGGCATCGGCGAGATCTCACGGAGCAGATCCGCGAGCTCGAGCATCGGCTCATTCGAGAACGCGAAGCGGTACGTAAAGGTGACTTCGTCGGCCTGGCGCTTGAGTGCCTCGATCAGGCGCGGGTGGCAATGACCAACGCTCATCACCATCGCGCCACCACAGGCGTCGATAAACTCGCGCCCATCCGCTGTCCAGATGCGACAACCCTCAGCCCGCACGGCGACCGGGAGTTGGCGCCCCGGAGTGGCAGTCAGAGAGAAGTCCGTGGTCGAAGCCATCGTGCTCAAAGTGTGCCGCATGTTGGCTGTTGCGCTACAGACACGTTCGGGTCAAGGCATGATGCGTAGATGGGAATGGAGATTCGACACGTCCGTTGGGTTGTGATGCTCGGTGCCATTGTGGTGGCCTCGGTTGCTGCGGCGTGCGGTAGCTCGGGGGGCGCGACGACGACGGCCGGCACGACGGTAGATCCGCTCACGATTTCCGTACCACCATCGACTGTCGATGCGAGCCTGCCTGCCGAGCCCAGCATTTTTAGCATCACGGGACGCCCATCGCTGACGCTCGCCATGGTGCGCGTTGCTGGCATGCATGGCCTGCTCGGGGAGCAGGGTCTGAGCACGCGCATCACCGACGCGCCTTCCTTTACAGACCTCAAGAGCTCGTTGGAGTCCGGCACTGTCGATGCAGCAGTGGTCTCGTCCGACGATGCCGTCAGGCTCGTGTCCGCCGGGCTCCCAATTCGGACTGTGCTGCTGCTCACGGCTGGTACGTCCAACGAGGCGATCTTGGGTCGAGACGACTTAGCGGGGATTCCGAGTCTGGCGGGGCAGCAGGTGGCCGTGTCGCCAGGATCGGAAGGCGAGTTGCTCCTGCAGGGCGCACTTGTCGAACAGCAGGTTCCACCCGACGCTGTGCAAGTGGTTGCTGCGGAGGGGTTGGATCCTGGTGCAATGCTCGTGCGCGGCGACGTCGCGGCGGCCGCCATGACCGGTGAGCAGGCAGCGGTTGCGCTTGCTGCCGACCCGACGCTTCAGATGCTCTACACGGCCGGCGATTATCCCGGGTTGATCTCGCACGTGCTGGTCGTGCGCCAGGCCGTTGCCGACGAGCGGCCAGGCCAGATTCTCGCCTTCATTCGTGGCTGGCAGGAGTTCTACGCCTTCGATCGCTATCAACAAGACGTGGTCATCGCAGACGTGAGCAGGCTGACGAAACAGGATCCGACGGCTGTGGCCTTCGGCCTCTCGGGCCTCAGCAACTACGACCTCGCAGCAAACGCCGTCGAGCTTCTGCCGGGTGGCGAGTACTTTGATCGGACGATCGGAGCGATTGTGGCAGCCGCGCTCGTCTCTGGTTGGATCGACGATTCGATCGATGGGCAGGCGCTCGTCGATGGCTCATTCGTGCAAGCGGTTGCGAGTGCGCGATGATATCTAGATGAGCCCCCTCTCGAACGTGCTGCTCGACGGTTCCCCGCTGACGCGTTTGCAGATCGTCGCCGTAGCGACGGGCAAAGCGGACGTCGAACTCGGTGAGGGTGCACGAGCACGCATTGGCGCCGCTGCCGAGATGATTGCTCGCGTTGCGGGTGCAGGAAACGCTGTCTATGGCGTCACAACGGGGTTCGGCTCGCTCGAGTCGGTCCGCATTCCTGACGACCAGTTGTCAGAGCTGCAGGTCAACATTGTGCGCAGCCATGCTGTTGGCGTTGGCGAACCGCTGCCGAGCGATGTCACGCGCGGCATGGTGGTCCTGCTGGCTGCTTCGCTGTCGCGTGGCCATTCCGGTGTGCGGGTCGAGCTCGTTGAATCGCTGATTGCGTTGCTCAACTGCAATGTCACTCCAGTGGTACCGTCGCGCGGCTCGGTTGGTTCGAGTGGCGACCTCGCCCCGCTTGCACACCTCGCGCTCGTGCTGATTGGTGAGGGGGAGGCGATTTCGGCGAGTGGCGTTCGCCTGCCGGGGGCGGACGCGCTTGGCGCGATCGGCGTTGCTCCCATTACGCTCGGCCCGAAAGAGGGGCTGGCGCTGCTTAACGGCACCCACCTGATGGCTGCGATTGGTGCGCTCGCGGTCACGGACGCCGAGCGACTCTACGCTGCTGCGCAGGTCGCCGCTGCGATGTCGGTCGATGCCTTGCTTGGCTCATCCGCTCCGTTTGATCCTCGACTCCATGTGTTGCGTAATCGCTCCGAGCAACAGGCGGTTGCCGCGCGGATGCTCGAGTTGATGGCTGGGTCGACGATGCGTGAGAGCCACGCCGACTGCGAGCGCGTGCAGGATGCGTACACGCTGCGGTGCGTCCCGCAGGTGCTCGGTGCGATCGGTGAGGCGCTCACCTACGTGGAACAGGCAATCGAGCCAGAGTACGGGGCCGTGACCGACAATCCACTCTTGTTCGTCGAGGATGGCGATGTTTTGTCGGGCGGCAATTTCCACGGCCAGCCACTGTCGTTGCCGCTCGACATGTTGACGATTGCTGTGCAGGAGTTGGCGGCCTTTTCGGAACGCCGCATCTTTCGCTTGATGGATGGGCGCAGTGGCGATCCGCACGCACTTCCTCCGTTTCTGATTGCCGACCCAGGTACGAAGTCGGGCCTGATGATCGCGCAGTACATGGCGGCGAGCCTCGTCGCCGAGGGAGCAGTTCTGTCACACCCTGCCGGCGTGGGCAGCCTGCCAACGAGCGCGGGTCAAGAGGATTTCAACTCGATGGGTGCGACGGCCGGGTTGCAGGCGATGCAGGTCTTGGCGCTGGCGCGTCGCGTTGTGGCAGTCGAGTTGGTTGCCGCTGCGCAGGGCTTTGACCTTCGACGTCCGTTGCGATCTGGCGACCTGCTTGAGGCCGAGTACGAGAAGGTGCGCGCCCTTTCGCCACCGCTGGTCGAGGATCGTTCGCTCGGCGCGGAGTTCGAAGCCGTCGCCGAGGCGATCTCGGCCGGCGTCTTCGGCTAGCCAGCCCGTCGGCGAGCGGGTGGCGCCATCCGCTGCGTGACGTTGATCCAGGGAGGACACCACAACCGCGCGGATGTCATGTCCTCCCCAACCATCACCAGTGGTGCGTCCATGCCAGGGAGGACATGACATCCGCGCGGTTGTGGTGTCCTCCCTGGATCGCGGTCCGGGGGAGCGTTTTTGGCTAGTCGATGCGGGCCACGTAGACCTCGCCGTCAAGGACGGCGAAGGTTGTGGCGTCATCGAGCTGGAGAGCATCTTGTTCGCCCAAGACGTGCTCGTCGCCATCGACTTCGATCGTGGCGGAGGTGCCGAGTGCGATCGCGAAGGCGATCTGTTCTTCGATCTGGAGGGTGTCGCCAATGTTCAAGATGTCGACCATCCCCTGCACGCGCGTGCGATCCCACATCAGGTTGAGATCGCGGCCACTGCCTGGTGCCATCGTGAGGCTCGTTGGCACATCGCCAGGGAAGGCCATCGCCTCGTGTTCGGCGAGCGGCTCGGGGTCGGCGCCAGCGATCGTCAACTGCACGTCCTCGCCCTCAAGCAAGACGAGGATGCGATCAACATCTGGGATTTCGGAGAAGGGACCATCGCCGGCGAGGTCGGCCATCGACAGCCGCCAGAGAAATGGCGCTTCGCTCTCGCCCGGGCTGTCGTCGGTCGCGATCTCGTGGGTCACACCAGCACCGTTGAGCCACGGCATCGCCACGTAGTCGGAGGACGGCAGATAGGTGACGAGCGCCACACAGGCAGTATGCGGGTCGTGGCGGATCTGCGATTCCCTGTACGATCCTCGCCACAGATGAACGTCTTGCCCCGCACCACGAAGACCCGCCTGCCCTCGGAGGTCTTCGACCTCCCGATCGACAAGATTCGCGCGGGCTACTACTCCGATGCGTACTTCAATTACACGCAGAAGGTGTTGGAGCGTGACGAGCATCGACCTCGCGTCTTGGTGCAGGTCTTCCAGCGCTATTCCTCGGTGCTTGGTGGCGTTGACGAGGCGATCGCGACGTTGCGTGAGTGTGCAGGACTCACGCGTGATGACGGTACCTGGGAACCCGGCTGGGAGCAGCTCGAAGTCCATGCGCTCTACGACGGCGACGAGATCGAGCCGTGGGAGAGCGTGATGACGATCGAGGGCGACTACGCCCACTTCTGCCATCTCGAGACGGTGTATCTCGGCAGCCTCGCGCGCCGCAGCCTCGTCGCGACCAATGTTCGCGAGGTTGTCCAGGCGGCTGCGCCAAAGCCGATCATGTACTTCCCTGCCCGTCACGACCACTATCGCGTGCAGACGGGTGACGGCTATGCCGCGCACGTCGCGGGCGCAATCGGTGTCTCGACGGACGCGCAGGCAGCCTGGTGGGGCGATCGTGGTCTCGGCACGGTGCCGCATGGCCTGATTGCTGCGTACGGTGGCGATACGGTCGCGGCGGCTGAGGCCTTTGCCCGTTGCACCGATCCGGAGCAAAACCTCGTGGTGTTGGTCGACTTCGAGAATGACAGCGTGGGGACGGCGTTGAAGGTAGCCGATGCGTTGGGCAAGCGCCTGTGGGGCGTGCGACTCGATACGTCGGGCACGATGGTCGATCGTTCGCTGTGGGACATGATGGGCCGCTTCGATCCGCGTGGTGTCAACCCGCAGCTGGTCTGGAATGTGCGCAGCGCGCTCGACGCGGCAGGGCACGAGAACGTTCGGATCGTCGTCTCCGGTGGCTTTAATGCTGAGAAGATCCGCGCCTTCGAGGCTGCGGGCGTGCCAGTCGACTCGTACGGTGTTGGTTCGGCCTTGATTCGGGGCGCGCGCGACTTTACCGCCGACGTCGTGATGGTCGACGGCAAGGCGGGCGGCAAACGTGGACGCGAACCACTGCCCAACCCGCGCCTCGAACGCGTGCTGTAGGTCACGAAGCACGTCGGCAAGCCAGCCTCGCTTAGAGAGGCCGCGCCGGTTGACCTCCGATACGATGCCGCTCTGTGGACGGCGCCATCGGCATTCATCACCTCGGCATTGCCGTGACGGATTTGGAGGCGGCTGCTCAGCAGTACGCCTTGCTGCTCGGTACCACCATCGATCATGGTCACGATTCGGAAGAGCTCGGCACGCGCGCGCTGGCAATTCGCACGCCGGCCGGCCCGATGATCGAGCTGGTCGCACCCTATGCAGAGGACACCCCCGTTGGGCGTTTTATCGCGAAGCGCGGCGAGGGCATGCATCACGTCGCCTATGAGGTGGCCGATATCGACGCCGAGTGCGCACGGTTGCTGGCCGCCGGAGTTGAGATGATTGACGAAGCGCCGCGTGCGGGGCTGTTCGGTCTGCAGGTCGCCTTTATTCACCCTGACGCATTACGTGGCGTCTTGCTCGAAATCGTCCAACCAGGAGGACATTAGTATGGCTGAGAACGTGCGTGTTGAGATTGGTTTTGTTGGGGGCGGCACGACCTCTGCGACGCTTTCGGATGCAGCGTGGAAGAAGCTGCTGAAGGCCGTCGGGAGCGGTGATGAGGGCGTCCTCGAGCTCGCCTCCGAGGCTGGCGATCTGTTCGTGCGCTCGAGCCAGGTTGCGTTTATGCGCGTCCTTTCGAAAGAGGCGCGCGTCGGCTTCTAACGGCCTCCTCGGGACGATCGCTGCCGCGGACGAAGCGCTGCTCGTAGCGGCCGCGCGTCTGCGGAGCCCAGAGGTCGATCGTGGTGTCACGAGCTACTCGCGGCTTGGCAATAGCGGGCTCGGCTGGGTTGTGCTTGGTGTTGCCGTCTCGCTCGCGAAGCGCGATGCACGCCCGGCGATTGCGACTGCGGTCGCCGTCTGGGGGACGCTTGGTGTCAACTATGGCGTCAAGCTGATCGCCAAGCGCGAGCGTCCGAACCTCGAGGATGCTCCACAGACAATCGAAGCCCCGACCTCGTCGTCGTTTCCGTCGTCGCATGCAGCGATGTCGGCGGCGGCGGCCGTTGTACTGGGCGATGCGGTTCCGTTTGCCCGGTTGCCACTGAAGCTTGCCGCGGTCTCCATGGCATACACGCGAGTCCATCTTGGTGTTCATCACCCGAGTGATGTGGTGGCTGGGTACATGCTCGGCGCCGTCACGGGTCGGGTCGCGCGGCTCTTCGTGCCGGCGCGGCGGCGCCGCTAAAGAGTGACCCCGGATATCGTCACGTCCTGTGGCTAGCCTCGAAATCGGAATCATCGGTCTGCCGAACTGCGGCAAGACCACCATCTTCAATGCGCTGACTGGCGCGGGCGTCGTCGTCCAGCCGTTCGCGGCGACCGAGGTTTCGGTCAATACCGGTGTCGCACAGGTGCCAGATGCACGCATGGCGCCGCTCGCCACGGTCGAAGATTCGCAGCGGCTGGTGCCGCCGACGGTGCAGTTGGTCGATGTGGCTGGCTTGCAGCGTGGCGCTGGTCGCGATGGTGGGCTCAGTGGCGAGTTTCTTCAGGCCTTGCGTGCAGCAGACGCGTTGATCCACGTCGTGCGCACCTTCGAAGACGATGCGGTCTTCCACGTCGATGGTCGGATCGATCCGGCGGCGGATGCCGAGGGTGTCGATCTCGAACTGTTGTTTGCTGACGGCGCGCTGGTGACGAAGCGCCTGGAGCGCCTCGAGCGAGCCGTCAAGGTGGGGCAGAAGGAGGCCAAGGCTGAGGCCGACTTGTTGGCCGAGCTCGGTGTGGTGCTTGATGCTGGTTCGCCCGCTCGCGATTTTGCCAAGTTCAAGACGCTACCGCTCGAGGTGCAATCCGATCTCTTGACGGCGAAGCCGATGATGTACGTCGCCAACACCTCCGAGTCCGGCGATCCCGAGGCCGTTGCGGCGCTGCAGACCTATGCCGGCAGCGCCGAGGTGGTCGGGGTTGCGGGTCGCTTCGAGTCGGACCTGGCAGAGATCGAGGATCCCGAGGAGCGCTCGTTGTTTCTCGCCGAGATCGGGCAGGAGGAGCCGAGCGCGCCACGTGTTGCTGCTGCGGCCTTCCGGATGCTCGAGTTGATCACATTCTTTACCGCGGGTCCAAAGGACGTCTGGGCTTGGACGATTCGTCAGGGCTCGAATGCTGTCGAGGCGGGGGGCAAGATCCACACCGATATCGCTCGCGGCTTCATTCGCGCCGAGGTCATCAACTGGCAAGACCTCGTCAACGCGGGCTCGCGCGCCGAGGCTACGAAGCTCGGTCAGCTGCGTGTTGAAGGCAAGGACTACATCGTCCAAGACGGCGATGTTCTCAACGTGCGCTTCAACGTCTAGGCGCTCTGCCTCTGACCCTGTGAGACGTAGGCGTGCGCTCTCGCCGGCCAGTCTTCTGGGTCTACGTTCGTCGTGAGCTTTCGCTGGCCAGCCTTTTGGCCCTTCGGACATGATGGGCCCGGGCCCATCATGTCCCTTGCGTTCGCGCAAGAACCACGCAATCATGCCAATGTCGCACACGCCAATTTCGTCTTCTGGCTCTAGTGCAAGGATTCCGGGCCGGACATGGTGGGCCCGGGCCCACCATGTCCACGCGACAGCGGCGCCGCGGCGTGGGAACAACGATTGTCGGCCGAATTTGGTGGGTGCCCGCACAGTGGCTAATGCTTCGAAAGGCGATGGGGCGATTCCGCGAGAGTCGCCGTGTGAGACAGGAAACGGGGCAGAACATCGAGGCGCTACGCTCTAGGCAGGCAAGATCGACCTGTGGGAAGGAGCCTGAGATGAACGCCGAAGAGACAATGCGCGCGCTGGCAGCGGCCTGGGAGCACGGCGATCCCGACGCGATCGCCGACCGTTTCGCGCCCGACGGTGTCTATGAAGGACCGCTCTTCGACGGGTTTCCCGTCGGCCCCGAAGCCGTGCGTGCCGCCTGCGCCGCCGCCTTTGCGGAGATCTCCGAGGTGCGCGTTCCCATCAAGCAGCTTGCGATGAGTGGCGACGTCGCGTTCGCGGAGGGACAGTTCCTCTCTGCCGATCTCGCGGGTGTGCGCTGCGACTTCGATCTGGTGATGGTTGTCGAGTTGCGCGACGGGATGATCATCCGCTTTACCGAATACTTCGACACGGCCAAGCTGGCCTGAGTCGTGGCGACGGAACTACCTCAGGAGATCGAGGTGGTCGTGGTCGGCGGTGGCCATGCGGGCATCGCGATCAGCGAGCATCTCGGCTCTCGAGGGATTCCACACATCGTGCTCGAACGCGATCGCATTGCCGAGCGCTGGCGTTCGGGTCGTTGGGACTCGCTCGTGGCCAACGGTCCTGCGTGGCACGATCGCTTCCCGGGTCTCGCTTTCGAGGGCGTGGACCCCGATGCCTTCCCGGGTAAGGAGCGCGTCGCCGACTACTTCGTCGACTACGCCAAGCAGATCGAAGCGCCGATCCATACGGGCGTCGACGTCACGTCCGTGCAGCGCCATGGCGATCGCCGTGGCTTCCGGGTGGAGACCTCGGCCGGAGCGATCGACGCCGACTATGTCATCGCAGCGACGGGCCCCTTCCAAGTGCCGGTCATCCCACCGTTGGTGCCGGCAGACGCACCCGTGCTGCAGATCCACTCGAGTGGTTACAAGAATCCGGAGCAGTTGCCGGAGGGTGGCGTGCTCGTAGTCGGTGGCGGCGCATCGGGTGTCCAGATTGCGGATGAGTTGCAGCGCTCCGGACGTTCGGTGCAGATGGCGATCGGGCCGCATACCCGCCCACCACGCCGCTATCGCGACCGCGACTTTGTCTGGTGGCTCGGCGTGCTCGGCCTCTGGGATCTCCAGACGCCGCCGGCCGGCGCCGAGCACGTCACGATCGCTTTCAGTGGTGCCTATGGCGGACGTACGATCGATTTCCGCGACTTGGTCGCCGAGGGAATGGTTGTGCACGGCCGTGCTGAGTCGTATGCGGATGGCGTCGTGCACTTTGCTCCCGACCTTGCCGAGAGCATCGCCCATGGCGACGCGTACTACCTCGACCTGTTGGATCAGGCCGATGCGTACGTGGAGCGCAACGGTCTCGACCTGCCTGAGGAACCGCAGGCTCGCCTGCTCGGCCCGCTCCCCGCGTGCATCACGGAGCCAGTGCTCGAGCTCAATCTCGCCGCGGCGGGCGTGACAACGATCATCTGGGCGACAGGGTTTCGGACCGACTACGGGTGGCTGCAGGTCGACGCCTTCGATGCGGCCGGCAAGCCCGACCACAAGCGTGGCGTCTCAACCGAACCCGGCGTCTACTTCCTTGGCCTGCCGTGGCTTTCGCGGCGCGGCTCGAGCTTCATCTGGGGCGTCTGGAGCGATGCCGGCTACGTCGCCGACCACATTGCCGGCCAGCGCATGTACGTCGCGTATCGCTCCTGACGCAGGCGAGGGGGACATGACAAACCCCGGTTTGTAGTGTCCCCCTGGTACTCCGAGTCGACCTGGACTGGTTTAGCCCAGTGAGAGCGTGCTCGGACCGTTGCGCTCGCGGTCGCGTTCGTACTCGGCCAGCTTGTCCTCGCGCAGCAGCGTTAGGGCGATGTCGTCCCAGCCGTTGAGCAGGTTCTCGCGTGTCTTCGGGTCGACGGAAAATTCGATCGTGCGGCCGTCGGGCATCACGATCGTCTTTGCTTCCAGATCAACCGTGATCTCGGCCGGTGCGGCGTCGAGCAGCTCGCGCATCTCAGCCTCCGGCAGCTCGACCGTCAAGAGACCGATCTTCGCGCAGTTGGAGCGGAAGATGTCGGCGAAGCTCTGGGCGATGACGACGCGGTAGCCCCAGTCCTGCAGACCCCACGGTGCGTGCTCGCGCGAGGAGCCCGAGCCGAAGTTCGGGCCGGCCACGAGGATCGGCGCATCGCGGAATTCGGGGCGCTCGAGGACGAAGTTGTCTTCGTCGTTGCGCCAGTCGAAGAACAGGAATTCGCCAAAGCCCGTGCGCTCGATGCGCTTGAGGAACTGCTTGGGCATGATCTGATCGGTATCGACGTTGGCGCGGTCAAGCGGTGCGGTCGTGCCGGTAATGCGGATGAACGGCTCCATCGTCTACTCCCACTCTCGAACGTCGGTCAGGTGCCCAGTAATCGCAGCAGCGGCTGCCATCTCAGGGCTCATCAGGTGTGTGCGGCCGCCCTTGCCTTGGCGTCCCTCGAAGTTGCGGTTCGAGGTCGAGGCGCAGCGCTCGCCTGGCTGGAGGATGTCCGGGTTCATACCGAGGCACATCGAGCAGCCCGCGTTACGCCAGTCGAAGCCAGCGTCGACGAAGATCTTGTCGAGGCCTTCGCGCTCGGCCTGGGCCTTCACGAGCATCGAACCGGGTACGACCATCGCGTTGACGGTCGAGGCGACCTTGCGGCCTTCGACGATCTGCAGCGGCGGCACGCGAGATCCTCGATGCGACTGTTCGTGCAGGAGCCAATGAAGACCCGGTCGATCGTCACGTCCTGCAGCGGCGTGCCGGCCTTCAGGTCCATGTAGGCGAGCGCGCGCTCCTCATCGACGGTCGTCGGCTCGGGCACGGAGGCGGTAATCGCGGCAACCTGGCCTGGGTTCGTGCCCCACGAGACCTGCGGCGCCATGTTTGCCACGTCAACAATCTCGACGTGGTCGTACTCGGCGTCGGGATCGGATCGCAGCTGGCTCCACTCAGCGACGGCCGCGTCGAAGTCTTTCGGCGCACCTGGCTTGCCTTCGACATAGGCGAAAGTCGTGTCGTCAGGTGCCACGTAGCCGGCGCGGGCGCCAGCCTCGATCGACATGTTGCAGATCGTCATGCGGCCTTCCATCGACAGCGCCTCGATTGCGGGGCCGGCGTACTCGAGTACGTAGCCCGCGCCGCCAGCAGCGGTGATCTGGCCGATCAGTCCGAGGATGAAGTCCTTCGCGACGATGCCACGACCAGCCTCGCCCTCGAAGCGGACGAGCATCTTCTTGGCCTTCTTCTGCGGCAGAGTCTGCGTGGCGAGCACGTGCTCGACCTCGCTCGTGCCAATGCCGAAGGCGAGCGCACCGAAGGCGCCGTGCGTAGCCGTGTGCGAGTCGCCGCAGACGATCGTCATGCCCGGCTGCGTGACGCCCAGCTCGGGGCCAATCACGTGGACGATGCCTTGGCGGCGATGGCCCCACGGGTAGTAGACGATGCCGAAGTCTTCGACGTTCTGCTTGAGCGTGTCGATCTGCTTTTTCGAGATCGGGTCGCTGATGCCATCCTCGAGCGCAGTGGTCGGCGTGTTGTGGTCGGCCGTTGCGAGCGTGCGATCGGGGCGGCGGACACCACGACCGGCGAGGCGGAGGCTCTCAAAGGCCTGGGGGGTCGTGACTTCGTGGATCAGGTGCAGGTCGATAAAGAGCAGGTCGTTATCGATCACGTGCGAATCCCAGATCTTCTCGTATGTCGTGCGTCCCACCGCGGCGCTCCTTCGGCTGCTTGCGTAGCGGAACGCTACCAGCGTCAAGGTCGTATCCTGCCGGTATGTCCGATCAGTCTCCGCCGAAGTTGATCCAGCGCTGGGAGAACCTCGAGATGGGGCTGCAGTTTCTGATCGCGTTCGTTGTGCTGATCCCGGTCATCGCGCTGCTCCATTGGACGGCGCTCAACCAGCCAATTGCTCGTGGCGCCGTCTATGGCGTCTTCTGGGCGTTGCCGGCTGCCTTCTTGGTTTCGATTGCGTCACAGAACGAACGACGTAAGCGGCGCGATGCGCTTGCGGCGAAGGACGAACAAGGCGACTCGTCTCCGCCACAGCCCTGATCGCTCGTAGGAGTTCCACGTGAACGAGACAGCGCCTTCGGGCCAGCCCGTCCAGACCGATCGCCGCATGTGGCTGACTGGTCGAGCTTTAGAACTGCGTCGGCGCGAGGCGCTGGCGAATGTCGAGCACGAGCGGGTCATCGATCGGCCGCTCTGCGAACACGCCGATAAAGATGCGGCGGATGGTGTCGAGGCGCACTTCGTCTGCATCATCAATCAAGGGGATGATGCTGTTGAGCGAGCCCGCAGGGTCGGTCGTAAACGTCTCGAGGCAAGTCGCGAGCTCGGGGTCGCTGCTCGGATTTGCGAGCACGCGCGAGCGCTCAAAGAGGCCAGCACCGATCGGATGATGGCCGACCGTCAGCAGCAGCAGGTGGGCGTCGAGCGCGTCGCCACGTTCCAGCACGAGTCGACCAAGCGCAATCGTCAGCGTCGGCTCCAGTGGATCGGCTTCGAGAGCGGCCCGCAGCAGTGCCTCGTCGTTTGACGCCAGGGCCTGCTCTGCTTGGTCGAGAGGTACAGCCGCAAGGAATGCATCGATTGCTGCGCGTGGCTCGGCTCCCGTAATCTCGGCGCGCAGGATGCCGTTGAGGACGCCCTTGGTGCTCGGCGCGATCTGAATCCCGAAGACGGCCGTGGCCTGAGGATTTTGCTCGGCATCGATCGAGACGAGCGTGCACTCGAGGTCGTGGTCTGCAATCGCATCGGCGACATCGGTGACGTAGGTCGCACTTGGATCCTGCTCACCGGCATGTAACACCACCACGATGGGGCGTTCGAACGACGCGTCGAAGACGTCGCGCTGGAAGGTCTCGTCCGTTACGTTCTGCGCGGCCACGTCGGGATGCTACCCGGCACGCAGCGCTAGTACAACGCCGAGGCGAGGCGCTTGCGATAGGTCAGGACGATTGGGTCGTCGACGGCGCGCTCGGCAAAGATGCCGATCATCACCCGGCGGACACGGTCTTTGCGTGCATCGTCCGCTCCCGGCACGACGTCGAGCATCGCCTGCAGCGAGCCTTCGGGATCGCCAGCGAGCGCTTCGAGTGCGCGGGCGAGCTCGGGGTCGAGGTCGGGTGTCAGCACGATCTCGGCGCAGGCCAGGAGGCCGTCGACCTGAGGAGCGTGGCGGGCCGGTTCGAGAACTGTGATCGCCTCTGCGGTGTCGCCGCGGGCGAGCAGGATGCGGGCGAGCGCCATTGCGGCGTCGACATTCTTTTCATCCTGGGCGAGCACGGCGCGGAGCGATTCTTCGCTGGTCGTCTCGACGGCGACCTCAGCTTCAACTTCGGGCTCGGCTGCCACGAGCGTGTCGAGGAAGGCCTCAACTTGCGAGGGCTGCAGGAGTCCGACGAACTCGTTGACGACTTGCCCGTTGCGGAAGGCCTTGACGGCGGGAATGCTCTGGATCTTGAAGCTCGCTGCGAGTTGCGCGTTGGCTTCGGTGTCGACCTTGACGAGCTTGATCGCCCCGCCACGCGAGGCGACAGCGGCTTCGATAATCGGCGCGAGCTGCTTGCAGGGCCCGCACCAATCAGCCCAGAAATCGACGACGACAGGAACGTTGTGGGAGGCCTCAATGACTTCGCGTTGGAAGTCGGCCTCGGTGACATCAACAGCCATGCCCTCATGGTAGGCGAGACGCGGTTTTCCCTGTCCACTTTGGCATCGCAGTGGTCGCGTGATTCGCGATACCCGTCCGATCTCGTATCCTGACCGCGTGGTCAGTACCCGCGCAGCTATTCGACGCCTGAGCGCTGCGCGTGCGATCTCGGTGACGGGGTCGCAGGTCGCGATGATCGCGTTGACGTTCCATATCTACGAGATGACGAACTCGGCTGTCTGGGTTTCGGCGGTCTTTCTTGCCACGTTCGCGGCGATGGGAATCCTGACGCCGATCGGTGGTTGGCTGGGTGATTCCTTCGATCGGCGCAAGGTGATGATCATCTCTGACATTGGCGCAGCTGTCTTCTTCGCCGGGCTCGTCTTTGCGAACGAGCCGTGGATGCTGATTGCCTTGGCGTTCCTCGCGACGGCTGCAGAGATGCCGTTCTTGCCGGCGTCGCAGGCAGCGATTCCGAACTTGGCGGCGGACGAGGATCTCGCTTGGGCCAATGGGCTTGTCTCGCAGGCCTTCGCCCTTGGGATCACGGTCGGTCCACTGATCGGTGGCGTGCTGGTCGGTGGAGTCGGTGCGAGTACGGCGTTTGGCATCAACGCCTTCTCGTTCTTAGTGTCTGCTGTGCTCGTGTGGAGCGTAAAGGGCCGCTTCCAAGAGAAGCGGGCAGTTGGTGCCGAGCGGCCGCCAAAGGTGCGCTTTACCGAGGGCCTTCGCATTGTTTGGCAGATCCGTCTGCTGCGGTTGATCGTGTTGGCCGAGGTTGTCGCGTACAGCGTCGTTGGCTGGGCGATGGTGGCGGATGCGCCACTGGCGAAGCTCTTCGATGTTGGTGCGATTGGCTTTGCGGCGCTGATCTCCTGTTGGGGAGTGGGCATGCTGCTCGGCTCGTGGGGGATTGGGCGGTGGCTTGGCGAGCGGCGGATCGAGGCGAAGATTCTGCTGATTGGCATGCTGATTGATGGCGTGATGATTGCCTCTATGGGCCTTAGTCCCTGGTTTGTGCCAATCCTGATTGTCAGTGTGATTGGCGGTGCCGCCTCGGGGTGTGTCAACGTCTCGCGCCAGACGCTGCTGCAGCGATCCGTGCCTGATCATTTGCGTTCGCGCGTGTTTGCGGTGGCCGAGGTGACGGCAACCGTTTCGTTCACGCTGGGTTTGGCGATCGCGGGCCCTGCGATCGTCCTGATTGGCGTGCGCCCGTCCTACGTCCTCTCGGGCGTGGTCTTCGCTTTGGGCGCCTTGATCTTGATCCCCGTCCTGCGGCGCCCGGTCATCCAGTCACCGTCGCAATCCGTCCAGCCTCCTTCGCCATAACCGCTGGTCATCCAGTCACCGTCGCCATGAATGTCCAGAAGGGGTCAGGCACGATCTGGACATTTGTTAGACGAGCTAGCTCGTCATCAAATGTCCAGATCGTGCCTGACCCCTTCTGGACATTCATGGTTGGTGTGGTTGTTGTTGCTCGCACAGCGATCGTGGTTGCCGCTCGACCAAATGTCCAGATCGTGCCTGACCCCTTCTGGACATTCGTGTTGGATAGCGGCCGATACTTGCTCGCCAAATAGTGTTTGGCCCTTGCTCAGCGTTTAGCAGCCGGCGTTTGCACGCCAAAGGGTGTGCGGCGTTTGCACGCCGCATCGCGGCCGGCACTTGCACACCACACAACAAGTGTGCGACTATTCGCACGTCTGTTGTGTTGAGGAGAGAGAGGTTGCTGATGTCTGTGACGCCAAGCGATATTCAGGAGGAGCTCGTTGCGCTTGCGCGCTCGTTTGCCGAGAAGGAGATTCGGCCCGTCGCTGCGCACTACGACGAGACGGAGGAGACGCCGTGGGAGCCGTTCAATAAGGCCTCCGAGCTTGGGCTCACCTCGTACGACCTGCCCGAAGAGTTTGGTGGCGGCGGCATCACCGATCTTTCGACAGCCTGCCTGATCCATGAGGAGCTGACGTACGGCGACGCGCCGATTGGCAACTTTATTGGCTCGGCCTCGTTCTTTGCGGGCGTCATTGTCGAGCTCGGTACCGAGGCGCAGAAGGCGCGTTGGGTACCGCCGCTCTGCGGACCCAACCCGAAGCTCGGCGCACTCGCGACGACCGAGCCCGAGGCGGGCTCCGATGCCAGCGCGATCACGACACACGCCAAGCCCGTCGAGGGTGGCTACCTGCTGAATGGCTCGAAGACGTGGATCTCGAACGCCGGCGTGGCCGAGTACTACCTCGTCTTCGCGACGGTCGCCCCGGGCACGCGCTCGAAGGGCATCACGGCGTTCGTCGTCGAGGCCGGTGACGAGGGCTTTAGCGTCGGCAACAAGCTGCACAAGCTCGGCCAGCGCTGCATTCCGACGCACGAGATCTTCTTCCAGGACGTCTTTCTGCCTGAGGATCGTCGCATCGGCGGCGAGGGCAAGGGCTTTAGTGGCCTGATGAAGAAGTTCGACGAGTCGCGTGTGCTGCTGGCAGCGGGCGAGGTTGGCATGGGACGCGCATCGCTCGACTACGCCGTCGAGTACGCCAAGGAGCGCAAGGCGTTCGGCTCGGCGATCCACACCAATCAGGCCGTCTCGTTTCGGCTCGTCGATGCGCGGATGAAGATCGACCAGGCGCGGCTGATGGCCCACCACGCGGCGGCGCTGGCCGACGCGGGCAAGCCGTTTAGCGCCGAGGCCGCGATGGCCAAGCTGGCTGCCTCCGAGGCCTGCTGGTTCTCGGCCTGGGCCTGCTGCCAGACGCTTGGCGGCTATGCCTACTCGCGCGAGTACCCGGCCGAGAAGTGGCTGCGCGACGCCAAGCTCGAAGAGCTCTGGGAGGGGACGTCGGACATCATGCGTCTGATCATCTCCCGCGACATGTTCCCCCGCGTGTAGGTCGAAGGAGACCACGATGGACCTCTCTCTCAATGCCCGTGAACTCGAAATTCAGCAGCGTTCGCGCAAACTCTGTGACGACGTGTTGCTGCCGCTCGAGATCCCTTGTGACGAACAGGACGGCCTGTCGCCGGCCGAGCTGAAGGACGCCTATCAGGCGATCATCGACGCCAAGCTCAACGCGGTCAATATGCGTGAGGAGTGGGGCGGCCAGGGCCTCTCGCTGTTCGAGCAGGTGTTGTCGCAAGAGCAGCTCGGCCGTTCGACGAATGCCCTTTGGGACATCGTCTGGCGCCCTGCCAACGTGCTCAAGTACTGCACGCCAGAGCAGCGCGAGCGCTTCCTGATTCCCGAGATCGCCGGCAAGCGCCGCTCGTGTTACGCGATCACGGAGGAGAATGCCGGCTCGGATCCGTCCGTCCTCGCCACCAAGGCCGTCCGCAAGGGCGACGGCTTCGTCCTCAACGGCGAGAAGTGGTACGTGACGGTCGGCGACGTCGCCGATTATCAGATCGTGGTGGCCGACGTCCCGGGCGAGGGCCCCGTCTCGCTCCTGATCGATCGCGATCAGGAGGGCGTCGAGGAGTACCGTCGCCCTCGCTACATGCACCATTTCGTCTACGAACATCCGATCTTCCGCTACCACGACGTCGAGGTGAGCGCCGATCGCGTGCTGGGCGAGGTTGGTGAGGGCTACAACCTGACCAAGGAGTGGTTTATGGAGGAGCGCCTGATGATTGCGGCGCGCTGCCTTGGTGGAGCCGAGCGTTGCCTCGAGGACGCCTTTGGCTACGCCGTTGAGCGCGAGCAGTTTGGCGAGCGCATCATCGAGTTCCAGGGCGTCTCGTTTCCGCTCGCCGAGGCCGTCTCGGACCTCGCGGCCGCCCGCGCCTTTACGTACCAGGTGGCGTGGGAGGTGACGCAGGGCACGCTCGATCCGAAGACGTTGCACGCGAAGGCGGCCTCGATCAAGTTGTTCGCGTCGGAGATGGCCAATCGTGTCGTCGACTCGTGTGTCCAGGTCTTGGGTGGGCGTGGCTACATGCGCGAGAACGCCGTCGAGCGCTTCTACCGCGACCTCCGTGTCGATCGCATCTGGGAGGGCACCAGCGAGATCCAGAAGGTCGTGCTCGTCAACGAGATGCGCAAGCGCGGCACGAGTCCTGTCGCCGCGTGGCCGAAGCAGGCCTGAGCCCGGATGCCCCGACTCTCGGTCGAGGAGCTACGGCGCGGCGAGATCATCAATGCCGCGATCCTTGTGATTGCCCGCGATGGCTATGAGGCGACGACGATGCGAGGCCTCGCGGCCGAGCTGCAGGTTTCGACCGGGACGATCACGCACTGGTTTGCGACGAAGGACCAGGTCTTGGGGGCTGCGTTGCAGGAGGCGGCTGAGCGCGTGGCTCGTCGCATCGACGCCGCGGTGGAGGGCATCGACGACCCTCTTGAGGTACTGATTCGGCTTGGCGAGGCGAACGTTCCGGATACACCTGAGGCGATCGCCGAGCAACGCGTCTGGACGGAGCTGGAGGCCCGAGCGGCCAGGACTCCGGCACTGGCCGAGCGCTACGCATCGCTCTACGACGGGTGGCGGCGTCGCATCGAGCGTGTCGTCAAAGACCTCCAACAGGACGAGACGTTTGGGTCGATCGACGCTGGTCTTTGGGCGCTAACGTATGCGACGTTGATCGACGGTCTTGCGCTGCACGTGCTGCTCCATCCGGGTGCTGTGGCGCCCGAGGAGATGCGTGCTGTGCTGCGCGAGTACGTGCGTACGACCTTAGTTCGACGGTAGCGCGGGTACCAGCGATTGGTACACGTGTAGCAGTCGCGCCACATTTTCTGACAGACCGAGCGTAACCATGCAAACTATGCGCATGACGCCGACTGCAGCGACCTCTCAGCGCCCAAAGACGCGTGGCCTGCGCGTCCTCTATTGCGAGGACGACCCGGTGTTGCGCGACATGTTGCAGGAGCGCCTTAGTGCCGAAGCCAAGGTGCAGGAGATCACCCCCTGCGATTCACCACGCCAGGCGCTCGATGCGGCTGTCGTCGGGCAGTTCGACGTCGCCCTGCTCGACCTCGCACTGGGCGAGGGGCGCATCAATGGCATCGATCTTGGTCTCGCCTTGCGCGGCATCATTCCGCAGCTGCCGATCGTGATCTTCTCGCAGCACGCGGTGCCGCGGGTGGAGGACGTCTTGCCACTCCGCGAGCAGGTCAGTTGGTCGTTCCTGCAGAAGCGCGGCAAACTCGATATTGCGGGGCTCGTCAACATTCTCGAGGCCACAACGCTGGGTGTTACCTCGCATTCGAGTGTCGAACACGGTCCGTTGCCAGGCAGCGAGACGCTCGCTCGACTGACGCCACGCCAGCGCGAGGTGATGGTCCTCGCCTCGGCGGGCTACGACGCGCGCGCCATCGCCGAGCGTCTGCACCTGGCTCATGTCTCGGTCCGTCGCGAGCTGTCGCGGGCCTACAAGGTGTTGGTGCCAGACGCCGAGCCGGGGATGGACCTACGCACGGGTGCGGTGCTTGAGTACATGCGGATCACGTCGACCTCGGGCAGCCCTCAGCGCCTGTCGTGATGAGGTAGCGCGGTGCCAAGACGCATCGTCGCCGAACCGATCCGCGTGCTGTTTGGCCCGTGGCCGTGCTATCCGAGCATCGTCTTTCTCGTTGCGGCCTTCGGGCTCTATGTGCGCTCGACGTCGCAGGCTCGGTTGCTGTCAGATTCGCCCGGCGAGTTTCTTGCCAATTTTTTTCCGAACATCGCGGTTGGAATCTGCACGAGTCTGGCGTTCGCGCTGTGCCTGTGGGGGTTCCCCTGCCTCCTGCGGCGACTACGAATAGCGAGTGGGCCGGTCCTGCCGCGGGCCTGGTACATCGCCGTGCTTGTGACGACAGCCACGCTCGTTGCGGGGGTTTTCACTGTACTTGCGGCATACATTATTCCTGGTGTTCCTGGGGAGGCGCTTTCGCCGAGGCTGTCCGGATCGCTCGTCTCTTGGCCCTTTTTCGTTATCGCGATCTTCATTGTCAACGGTCTCTATGCGCGGCTGCGGGAGCGAATCTCCCGTAACGAGGCATTGCTCGCGGACCGTCTAGCGGTGGTGCGGTCGGAGCGCGCTCTCCTGTTGGCTGCTGATGAACGCGTGCGGGCAGAGATCTCGCGGTCATTGCACGACGACATTCAGACCGTGCTGTTGCGTTCGACGATTCGTCTTGAGGAGGTGCGTGAGCATCTCACGGGCGATGCGCTCGCCCTGCTCGATACGTCGCTGGCCGAGATCGATCGTGTGCGCGAGACGGGTGTTCGTGCTCTCGGTCGCGAGCTCGCACCAGGCCTTGGCACGGTTGGTCTCTTGGCCTCCTTGCGCGACATCGCGCCACTCTACGGAGACGTGATGAAGGTCGAGTTTGCCTTCGATGAGGCGTCACAGGAGCGATTTCGGCTGCCAGACGATGGCGATGAGGAGGCTTTGGCCCTCTATCGCATTACCGAGCAGGGTCTGCAGAATGCGCTCAAGCACGGGCGCGCCTCGTTTGCGCGCGTGTCGTTGATGGGCGTAGGCGCGTCGCAGATTCGCCTGACCATCACGACCAATGGCGAGCCTCCGGTTGAAAACTGGAAGCCAGGCGATGGCGTCGCAATCATCAACGCGTGGCTCGATTCGGTCGGTGGCGGCTGGTCACTCAAAGCGGGCCCACAGGGTGGAGCCGTCTTGGAGGTTGTGGTGGGTGGCAAAACGCGCTCAGCAGAGACATTTTCGTAGCCCGGATTACCGCTTCCCGTATCATTCGCAGACGTTGAGAACTCGGCGCTAGGGCCGATAGGCGTCGGCGAATTGGCGCGCGGTGCGTGCCGAGAGACCGTGGCCTTGGACGGCGAAGCGCATGGCATCGTCGTCGAGCGTGGCGGGCACGTCGCCGAGACGATCGCGTACGAGGCGCTGGCAGATCGCGAGATAGGCCTCGCGATCCTGGCGCTCGAAGCGAATGCGCCGGCCAAAGCGGGCGGCCAGCGCGGCCTTTTCGCCCACCGTCTCGGCTGCATCGACATCGTCGGAGCGCTCCGAGTGCGAGGAGTGCATCAGGTTGAGCCGATTCGAGGTCGCCCAGACGACGACGTTGCTCGGGCGCTGCGCGACGCCACCGTCGAGCGTAGCCCGCAGAGCGCGGTCGAGGCGATCGGCATCGTCCACCACGAGATCGTCGAGAAAGAGAATCGTCTTCGGGCCCTCACCGCGCAAGGCCAGCAGGGCGTCTTCGAGCGAGTCGAGCTGGTCGCGCTCGACCTGGATCAGGCGCACGCCGCTGTCGGCAAAGGCGGCAGCGCAGGCGCGCACAGCTGCCGACTTGCCGGTACCCGGTAGCCCGTAGAGCAGTGCGTCGTTGGCGGGTTGGCCGGCGGCGAAGGCGGCGAGATCCTCCAGCAGCGGCGCGCGTTCGGCCTCGTAGCCAACCAGGTCGTCGAGCGTAATCGTGTCGGGGTCGGCGATGCCAACCAGCTCGCCGTCGAGCCAGCGCAACACGCGGTGCGTGGCCAATTCGCCGATGCCTTCGCCGGCATGGAAGGCGACGAGCGACTCGGCGTGTCGACCCCAATCCCCGGCAGAAACAAGCGCCTGCAGCAGAGTGGCAGCCGCGGGGGGAGTGGCCGTCGGGTGCTCGAGGCCCCGCTGAGCGCTGAGCGCACCATCGAGACCATGGCGCGCCAGAATGCGAGCAGCGTCGCCGTGGGCGAGCACGCCGAGACGTTCCAATTCGGTACGAGCAATGCCAACCCGTGGATCGGTCGCGGTCAGGCCTCGCCGAGCGGCAACGGCGAAGGGTCCCTCAGACTCGAGCAAGGCACGCGCAAGCGCCTCGGCAAACGACACCTCAAGGGCGAGTGCAGCACGGGCCGTCTCGGCGGCGAGCAGCTCGTCGTCTGGCTGTGTCGCGAGGTCGAGCAGCGCGCCGACCAGGGCATCGTCGTGCAGGTCGGCATAGGCGACGAGCGGTGTAATCACGGGCGTTCGTGCTGGGCCGGGCGACCTGCACGCCGGAGTGCCATGCCATTGAGCCCCTCAAGGAGCGTGCGGTGGCCGGCCATCGCGGTAATCGCGGCGTGGTCGTAGGGGGGCGAGACCTCAACGAGATCGAAGGCCGCCACGTCGAGCTCACTCGTCACCGTGCGAACCGCACGCAGCAGCTCGCGGGTGGTTAGGCCGCCGGGCTCAGGCGTGCCGGTGCCCGGCGCGTACGCGGGGTCGAGCACATCGATGTCGACGGTCAAATACGTCTTTGGTGCTGCCTGGCGGGCAAAGTCAATCGCCTCGCGCACGACGTCGGTGATCCCGCGATCGATCACCTCATCCATCGTCGCCCACTGCATGCCCTGCTCGCGCATCCACTGGAACAGCTCGGGGCCGGGCCACGTGCCGCGCAGACCGATCTGAAAGATGTTCGTGCCCTTCAGATGTCCACGCTCGATCGCCGCGCGAAACGGCGTGCCGTGCGGCGGCTCGCCGTCCTCGGGGATGCCCGTGTCTGCGTGCGTGTCGAAATGGATCACCGAGTAGCCATCGGCACCGAACTGTCCGTGCATGGCGGCGAGCATGGCGTGCGAGAGCGAGTGGTCGCCGCCGATCACGACGGGGACGGTGTCGGTCGCGAGTGCGGCGCCAGCGGCTTCGGTCAAGAGCGCGTGCGAGCGGGGGAGGTCGCTGGCGACAACATCGATGTCACCCCAGTCGACGATGTTCAGCTCTTTGAGGGGGTCGATGCCCGCGTGCATGCTTGGGCGATCGCCCGTGACATTGATGTCTTCGGCCGTGCGAACCGCCTGCGGACCAAAGCGCGTGCCCGGGCGATACGAGACGCCCTCATCGAACGGGGCGCCGATCACAACAGCGTCGGCCGCCGCCACATCGGCACGCGACGAGACGAGAGGCACACCGCAGAACGTGCGAACGACGCCGTAGAACGCGTGGTACGAGCCGTGGACCGGGTCGTGCGGCGCGTCGCTCACTGCTCCGAAATCTCCCAGTCGTTCTGGACCTCAGCCGTCGTCGAGGCCGAGATAAAGCAGTCACGTTCGGCCTTGCCGATCAACTCGTTTGCCTTGGCGGCCTGCCCGGCGGCGACGACGACACGAGGACGTTGGTGCACATGGACGAAGGCGTAGCGACCATCCTCCACGCGGCGCATCACGGTGCCACCGATCTCCGACGAATACTCGAGCACGTCGAGCCCCTTGTGCTCAGCGTGGGCGAGGAATGAGATCATCGTGCACGAGGCGAGGCTGCCAAGAAACAGGTGCTCTGGGCTCCAGCGATCCTCGTCGCCCATTGGAAAATCGGAAGGTGGACCCGACAAGATCGTCGGGCGACCTGCGGCGGACAGCGAGGAGGCGCGGCGGCCGTCCCATGTCACACCAACGTCATATTGGAAGCTTTTCTGGTTCGGCACATACTCATTCTAACGACCGGTCGGGGAGCGCCGCCGAGGATTGGCGACCATGCCATGCTTTCCGCACGCGGGGAACCTTCGCCGCACCGAACGGACTCCAATAGGATCCCGCTCGAATCGCCTTCTCCTGAGGAGACTGATCGTGGACGACGACAACGCAACTGCACCAGAGACCGACGCCGAGACCCCCGCTGCCGCCGAGGCAGAGGTAGAGGTCGAAGCCGTCGCCGAGACCGACGCCGCCCCGGCTGCTGAGGCCGAAGTCGAAGCCGAGGCCGAGGTTGAGGTCGCTGCTGAGGTCGTCGCCGAGGTTGAGGCTGACGCCGCACCGGTTGCCGCTGCTGCCGTCGTCGAAGAGATCGCAGAAGAGGATTTTGCTGGCGAGGCCGCTGAGGTCTACGAAGCAGAGCCCGTCGCCGTTGCTGTCGCAGAAGGCCCGAGCGTCGCTCGCGTCTACATCTGCAAGCACGGTCATCGCACAGTTTCGCTCTGGTCGATCCCGCAGACGTGCCTTCGGCGCGTCAAGGGTCATGTCTGCGCCGAGGCCGTCGTGCCGTTGGCCGATGCCCCGGCAGACGCCAAGGAAAAGATGCTCAACCCACTGAAGGCCTCCAAGAAGGCCGCCAAGAAGTCCTAATGGGTGCGCAAGAGTCGACCAATCCCCGTTCGTTCAAGTGGACGGAGCCGCTGTCCGACGACGAGGCCTCGCGCATCGTCTTCTCGCAGCCCGGCGAGATGCTCGACGATGGCGATTGGTATCTCGACGCCACGAGCCCAAATCGCGGCCCCGTGCTCTCGCTCGAAGGCGAGTTCGTGCCGATGCAGGGCGTCTACGTTCGCCGCTCGAAGAATGGCGAAGAGCTCTGGGCACGACTGACGCTCGCCGCCTCCGGCAAGCTCTAAGTCTCCTTCCGCGCTGAACGGCTCGGCGTGGTTCCTGGACGTAACGTCGAGACCTCATCTGCCCCTCAACGACGTGCGATAGGCTGAGCACTGTCGCAAAGCGGACGGAGTTTCCCCACCATGAGCACCGAAATCACTTCCACACCAAGCGCCGTCGCAACGGACGCAGTCGTTGTCGCCACGGATCTCACGAAGATCTACGGCGAAGGCGATTCCGAGGTGCGGGCACTCGACGGTGTCTCCGTCTCCTTCCCGAAGGGCCAGCTGGCCGCTGTGATGGGGCCGTCCGGCTCGGGCAAGTCCACGCTGATGCACATCCTCGCGGGGCTCGACCAGCCGACCTCGGGCAGCGTGCTCGTCGATGGCACCGAGCTCGCCGGCCTCAACGATCAGAAGCTGACGCTGCTGCGCCGCGACAAGATCGGTTTCGTCTTCCAGTTCTTCAACCTGCTGCCGATGCTGACCGCCAAGGAAAACATCGAGCTGCCAATGAAGATCGCTGGCTCGACGCCCGACCCTGAGTGGCAGGCCACGCTCGTCGAGGCCACGGGCCTCGGTACGCGCATGACGCATAAGCCGGCCGAGCTCTCTGGCGGCCAGCAACAGCGTGTCGCTGTTGCGCGCGCGTTGCTCTCCAAGCCCGCCGTCATCTTCGGCGACGAGCCAACCGGCAACCTCGATTCCAAGACCAGCAGCGAGGTGCTTGCTCTCTTGCGTCGCGCTGTCGACGAGTTCGGCCAGACGGTGATCATGGTCACCCACGATGCGAGCGCGGCGGCAATCGCCGATCGTACGCTCTTCCTCCGCGACGGCAAAATCGTGCGCGATGCTGGCCATCTGTCGGCCGGCGAGATTCTCGACACGATCAAGACGCTGGAGTAGCCATGATCGGTCTCGTCCTGCGAGGACTCAGCACGCGCAAGCTGCGGTCGGCTCTGACGGCGATCGCAATTTTGCTGGGCGTCACGATGATCTCCGGCACGCTCGTCCTGACAGACCAGATCGATCGCGCCTTCGTTCAGATCTTCCAGCAAGGCAACTCGAAGATCAACGTGGTCGTCAAGCAGAAGCCCCCGTTTAAAGACCCCCAGACCGAGGTCTTCCTCAACGCCGATCTCGTCACAGCCGTGCGGGCTGCCGACGGTGTGCGACTTGCCGAGCCGTTTATCCAGGTCCAGGGCTATGTGATCGTTGACGGCGAGCCGATGGATCAGACGGGTGGCGCGCCGAGTTTCGTGTTCTCCAGCGTGTCCGAAGAACTCAACCCGTACTCGCCGATCGAGGGGCGACTGCCGGCGGCCACCGGAGAGATCGCGATCGCCAAGGAGATCGCGACGAAATCCAAGGCGAAGGTGGGCCAGGCCGTCACGCTCGCCACGCAGGATGGCATCAAGCCCGTCAAGATCGTGGGCATCGTGCAGTACGGCGACGGGACGACGTCGCTCGGTGGCTCCACGACCGTGCTGGCGCCGCTGATTGACGTCCAAAACTGGTGGTCGCTGCAGGGCAAGGCGAGCTACATCTACGCCAAAGCCAAGGACGGCGTTTCGGACGACGAACTGAAGGCCAACGTGCGCGCCGCGCTGCCGCAGACGGACGTCATCGTCCAGACCGGCAAGGAAGACGCCGACGAACAGGCCAGCGTGCTCAACGACCTGATCGGCAAGATCATTCGCTACGCCTTGCTCGCCTTTGCGGGCGTCGCTGTGCTGGTCGGCGCGTTCATCATCTACAACACGTTCTCGATTACGGTCGCCCAGCGCACGCGCGAATTCGCGATGCTGCGCACGATTGGCGCCTCGCGTCGGCAGATCCTGGGCACCGTGGTGGGTGAGGCGTTCATCATCGGTTCCGTCGCCTCGATCATCGGCATTGGGCTTGGGATGGTCTTTGCCTGGGGCCTCAACAAGCTGTTTGGTGCGATTGGCTTTGGCCTGCCGGCCACGGGGCTGATTCTTTCGTGGCAGACGGTTGTCGTCGCGCTCGCTGTTGGTGTTGGGATCACCGTGCTGGCCTCGATCTTTCCTGCGCTGCGGGCGACCAAGATTGCGCCGATTGCGGCGCTCCGCGAAGGAGCCACGCTGCCGGTTGGGCGTTTCCAGAAGCTGACACCTGCGCTCGCGATCGTGATTGCCGTGCTCGGTGCGGCCGGCATGGTCTTCGGTCTGATCAGCGAAGCCGATACGACGAGCCGACTCCTCACGCTCGCGGGTGGCGCGATCCTGATCTTCGTCGCCGTTGCGATGCTGGCGCGCTTCATCGTCCGCCCAGTCGTCGGCGTGCTCTCAGTCCCAATTACGAAGGTCGCTGGCGGTGTCGGAAAGCTCGCCTCCGAGAACGCGGCGCGCAACCCCGCCCGCACAGCTGTCACGGCTGCAGCCTTGATGATCGGCATCGGCCTCGTCGTGTTCGTGACGATCTTCGTCGGCGGTCTCCGAGAATCGTTTACCGGCGCGATTGATAACTCGTTGAAGAGCGACGTCACCGTCACTGCTCGCGGCTTTGGTGGCTCGCTTCCTGCGGGTGTGCTCGACGCCGTCAAGGCCGTGCCTGGCGTCGAGACTGCCTCGCCGGTCGGTGGCACCGCCGCGCAGGTCGACGGGCAGAGTTTCGCCCTGATTGGCGTCGACCTTAAGACGATCACAGACGTCTACGCCTTTGATTGGAACAACGGCTCGGACGAGGCTGTCCAGAGCCTGGGCACAGACAAGGCTCTCGTCGAAGAAGCCATTGCGACCACGTTAAAACTCGCAACGGGGGACAGCTTCACGATCCAGGCCATCAGCGGTGAGAGCGCAACATTTACCGTCGCGGGCACCTACACCGATCCCACGATTCTGAATGGCTTCGTGGTGGATCAGGCTGCGCTCAAGCCACTCTTGCAGTCGAACGCGACCGGTCTCAACACGGTGTTTGTGACGGAGACACCGAGCTCCAACCCCGACACGGTGCAGGCGGCGCTCGACGAGGCACTGAAGGGCTATCCCACCGCGCAGGTGCAGTCGAATGCGCAGCAGAAGGATCAGGTCGCCTCGAGCGTCAACACGATCCTCGTCATCTTCTACGCCCTGCTCGCGCTCAGCGTCATGATCTCCCTGTTTGGCATCGTCAACACGCTCGTGCTGTCGATCTTCGAGCGCACCCGCGAGATTGGCATGCTGCGCTCGGTCGGTACGACGCGTCGACAGCTGCGCGCGATGATCCGTTGGGAGGCCGTCATCACCTCGATCATCGGTGGCGTCTTAGGCGTCCTGTTGGGAATCATGTTCGGCTGGGCTGTCTGCAAAGGCCTCGAGAGTGAGGGCCTCTCCTTCGTCTTCCCCACGGTGCAGATCGTGATCTTCCTCGTGCTCTCGATTGTGGCGGGCATCGTGGCGGCGATTCTGCCGGCACGACGCGCTGCCAAGCTCGACGTGCTCGAGGCGCTGCAGTACGAGTAGGTGTCGATGCCCGATGATGTCGGGCATGGCGCGTCGAGTCTCTTCTCAGTGGATCGGATTCTGTTCTACGCCTAGCGGTGACCGATGCTGATCGCCCTTCTCTGGGTCGGCTCGTTCGCGATCGGCCTGGCCTGGCAATGGCGATCGCCACAGACTGCCGCGCCGTGGAACAAGCGGATCTTCAACTTCTACTTCCACTTCTTCGCGCCCATCGTCGTGCTGTTTGCCTACAGCGTCGTGCCGGCCGACATGACGACGCTGCTGGCCCTCACTGCGGTCATCGTCGCGTCGTATATCGTGCTCGGACTTGGGTTGCTCTATGCGCGCAGCGTGGCGCGCGATCGTGGTGAGCAGGGCGCGCTCGCGCTCGGGGCCGGGTTTACCAACACCGTCACGCTCGGCTATCCCGTCATCAACGCGGTCTTCGGCCCGGCGGGACTCGCGCTCCAGGTGTTGTTCGCACAGTTCATGTATCTGATCCCGATCGTCTCGGTCTCCACCACGATCGCAGCGCATTACGGCAATGGCTCGCGTCCACGCACGTGGCAGGGCATTGCGCGGCAGATCATCAACGTACCGCTCATCTTCGCCATCATCGCCGTCGCGATCCGCGTCGCGGGCTTCGACATCGTGCCGTACGTGGAGCGCCCGACCGACTGGGTCGTCTTCCTCATGGGCCCGGTCGGCTTTCTCGAACTCGGCCTCGCCTTGCCCCTCGATCGCATCTCGCACGACATCCACGACCTCTGGCGTGGCGCGGGCCCGATCGTGCTGCGACTCGCGATTGCCCCAGCGATTCTGTTTGGCATTGACCTCGTAACCGGCATCGACATCCCCGCTGTCTACTACCTCTCGATCGCGATGCCCGCGGCCTTCCACACGCTGATCCTCGCGCGCGTCTACGGCCTGCCGGGCCAGATGATGCGCCTGATCGTCGTCATCTCGACGGTGATCATGATCTCAGCGATCGTGGTCGGCCTGACGTTCTTCAAGGGGGACACCACATCCGCGCGGTTGTCATGTCCTCCCTGCAGCGTGCGAGACGGACGTGTGGCTCTGGTAGGGAGGACATGACAACCGCGCGGATGTGGTGTCCCCCTAGCGTCGCGAGCGGCCTTGTCTGGTACCAAGCCCCAGGCCGGAAGCGATCACCCTTACTGCAAATAGAAGCTGTCCGGGAGTTGTCGGAGCGTCTGCGCGCAGTCCGTGCCCTTGACCGGGCGTCGCCACTCAGGCCCCATCATCAGCGTCTGCTGGATCAGCGAATCCGTCTGCTCCGGCGAGAAGTTCGTGCCCCACATTTTCTTTCAACGGATTGTAATTCGGGCCTCCGTAGGCGAACGTCGGGCCTTTGATTATCTGGCTCAGCACGGGCGTCAGGCTTGGCCCGATCACCGTCATTCGGTAGATGTTCTTCGTGGAGACACCCGTCTTGCCGCCCGAGCCACCCTTCTTGGAAAACTCGTAGCAGAACGTTCCATTCGTCGGCTGGGTCAGGACCCCCATCACGCGACGCCACCCATCACCGTAGTCCGAATCAAGTGTGTCGATGTAGACGTTCCGGCCGAACTCGTTGGTCGGTGAGCCATAGCGATTGCCTGGGCCGTAGACACCTTTGCCGGCGAAGGTCAGCGAGCCGAAGAGGAGGGGGAAGTGGTTCGTCGCCGAGCGAGCGCGCGTACCGGAGTAAAACTTCGACCAGCGCGGATACGCCTGCAGAAGAGCCGCGTCCACCATCGTGAGTCGGGACCCCAATCCGGGCACGGTGTACTCACCAAGGTTCTTGGTGTCGACGACGGTGGTCGGGTTTGGGTGCACCGTCGGGAAGTCCCCGCTGCCTCCAGTCGAGAGCACGGACACGTAAACGTCATTGATGGCGTCCCTAAAGCGGCCGCCGAAATCCGGCACGCGTTTAGGGAACGTCTGAACGAGCATCGTCACCAATGAGTCCGGCCCGAACACGGTGCAGGTCTGAGAGGAAACCGCTCTGGCGCCGATCGGAACCGCTGGCCCAGTGGGAAGGCAACGTTCGTATTCCGTTCCCTCGGGTGCATCGTCGAAGCGCACGGGGAGGCGAGCGAGCTTTGCGTGACCCGCCGGCAGGTACACACGCACGCTCTGGAGCTCGCTGTCTTCGCCCTTGAAGCGGATCTCCAATCCAAGGCCATCGTGCCCAAAGAGGCCACGGGGCACATAGAAACCTCGCAGTTGCAAGTCGCCGGTATCTGCGCTGTACAGGGTGGCCGCAACCTTCTGAGCGGCGGTGGCTGGAGGAGCAGTCACCAGACCCAGGGTGAGGGACGTCGCGATTCCGAGAGCGACAAACCCTAGGAGCACTAGACGACGCATACGCAAAGCCTACGCCATCGGAATGTGCCGCAGAATGTGCGGCTCGACGCGCTCGAGGATCTCTTCGAGCGTCTCGCCCGTGATCGTCAACCCGTGGTTCTTGAGGCCGATGATGGCGTGGGCCGGGTCGGGCTGCACGCGGACGAGATCGGCGACGGCGTCGGCTAGCTCGGCCGTGCCACACGGATAGTTGATCTCGGTGGCGTCGACGCCCTCAACCCAGGCGTGCACGTGCATGATCGCGCCCACGCTCGGGTGCTCCATGTAGACCTTCCAATGCTCGATCGCATCGACGGACACGCGGCGTGGCTCGATGCCGGGCGGTACCGACATCACCATCGCCTGGGCAGGCTCGTCGTAGTCGGTCACGAGCAGCATGTCGCGGCCAATGTCCTTCAGGTTCGACTTGTCGACACCCGAGGCGCTCATCCAGAAACGCGTCGCATCCTTACGGGCCGACAGGTTGCCGTACGAGAGGCCACCAATCGAATAGAGGCGCTTGACGTGCTCGAGGTCGCGCTTATCGAGGTACTTCTCGATCGGGAACGGCGCGGGCAGGAGGTTCATCGCGTCGAGACGCTGGCCAGCGATCGTCAGCGACTCGGTGATCTCATCGCCATTCCACAGCTCGGGCTCGAGATCGGGATTCCAAATGTTGTCGATCACGAGGTGGCTCTCGGCGAGTGGCGCGAGGCGCTCGGCGAGGTTGGCGAAGAAGGCATCAGAGCCGTCGTCGGCAATCGCGTAGTTGCCCTGCTCCATCGTGCCGAAACGCACCTCGGTGCCGGGGACGACGCGCACGGAGACGTTCGACAGCGCACGGACGAGGACGGGGTAGTAGTCGCTGATTGCCTCGGCAAAATCGGCTGGTGGTGCATCGCCCTCGTAGATTGCGGCACAGAACGTCGTCGCGCTCTCGCGGCGGTACGGACGCACGTTCTCGCGGTCGACGAAGTTGCAGACGAGGTTGGCGGTGCCAAGATCCTCGGTGCGCTCGTAGCCACGTGCCACGAGGGCGGCACTGAGGCGGTCGGCGAAGGTGGACAGCGTGTCGGAAACGTTCCCGTAAAAGGCAAATCGCATAGGTTGAGGGTAGCAGCCGGCGTGCCGCCGGTTGTCACGCGCGACGTGTGTACCGGTGGGTGCGCTACATTTCGCTCATGTTCGGTGCCGTTGGGCACCGCAGATCCACCGAGTGACAGCCGACCAGTGGTCGTGCTCGTGTCGCGAGGTGGTTGGAGGCGTGAATGCTCGAAGCCGGCAATACGGCTACAGGCACAGAGTTCGTTGATATGACGGGTCGTCCGACGCTCGACGCAGTCGATCGTTGGATTGGCGAGTGCATCCGCGCGCCCGACGACACCGACGGCATTCGCGCGGGCAGCCTCTGGGCCAGCGCCTACCTCGAAGCCGCCGACGAGATCGAAGCGGGTCTTGCCTCGCCATCGGCCGAATATCGGCGCCGCTACGCACTTCCGCTCGGCCTTCAGCGCGTGTTGGCCGCCGACGAGCCGCACCTGCAATCGGGCCTTGCTCTTCGTCCTCATCAGGTCGACGCCCTCGCCGGCATGCTCGCCGCCGTGATTGGCGACTTCGAACGCTCGCAGCGCACCGAGCAGGACGAGCTCGAGCAGCCCGAGAACGACGCGCCGAAGCTGGCCGACGAGAGTGCCGCCGTCGTGGGCGATTCGGGCGATGACGACGATGACGACGACACCGAGTTCGGCTTCGAGGACGATGACGAAGACGACGCACCTGTCGAACTGCCACGGATCATCGACAGTCCGGTTGCGCGCGTTACGCTCGCCGGCATCGACGACTCGGACGACGATGACGACGACGACGATGACGACGCGACGGGTGAAGAGCCGATCCACGACCCTGGCGCCATTCGCCGCTACCGCTTCAAGCACCCGACCGCCTCCGGCAAGACCGTCGCCGCTGCTGCCTTTGTCGATGCCGCCAAGATCACCGGCGTTCTGATCCTCACCCATCGCCGTCTCTTGGTCGACCAGTTCGAGCGCGACCTCAAGGAGCAGGGCTACGCGCATCGCCTCAAGGACGCCGTGCTCGGCGCTGCCAAGCCGCCGCTGGTGCCGCCGATCACCATCGAGACCTACGCGTGGTTTATCAAGAACGCTGATCGCCTCAGCCGCGACGTCTATGGCGTGATCCTCTGCGACGAGGCCCACACGGCGCTCGGCGATCGCACCTCTGCCGCGATTCGACGCCTCGATACGCCGACCTATATCGGCATGACCGCCACCGACCAGCTGCTGCAGAAGCACGTCGGCGACGTCTTCCCAGCCGAGATTGCAGACTTCCCGCTTGGCGAGGCCGTCCTGACGGGTGTTGTCGCCCCGCTCCGTGCTGTGCGCGTACCGCCTGGCACATCGCTCAAGCGCGTCCGACTTGTTGGTGGCGACTACGACCAGCAAGAGCTCGCCGACGCGCTCGACCACGACGCCGTCAACATGGCGGCCTCGATGTACTACCTCGACATGTTTGGGCAGCGCCCGGGCATCGTCTACGCCGCCGGTGTCGACCACGCCGTCCGTGTCGCAGCAGCGATGCGTGCGATTGGCCTCAAGGCCGCCGCAGTCTCTGGACGCACGCCGCCGCGCGAGCTCGCCGAGACGCTTGCCGCCTACGAGCGTGGCGAAGTCAACGTGCTGGTCAACGCCCAGCTGCTCGCTGAGGGCTGGAACGCGCCGCGCGCGACCGTCTGCATGCATCTCGCACCGACCGCGAGTCGTCGTGTCTACCAGCAGCGCGTCGGGCGCGTCATGCGCCTGCATCGCCGCAAGGAATCTGGCGTCGTCGTCGACTTCGCCGAGGCTGCCGCACCGCACACCGACCGCACGATCACCCTGCACTCGCTGCTCGACGTCGATACGTTCCAGCCGGGCGCGCTCGTCACGCCGCGGCCGCCGCGCGTACGCCGCCGTTGGCGCCGATTGCCGAAGGCGCTCGTCCGCGAGGCGCCATGGGTCGTGCCCGTCACGCCCGACCCGGTGCGGCGCGCGCAGGTGATTTGCGACAACTGGAAGACCGTCGCCGTCGATCGTCTGCCGCTCGACGAGCAAGAGTTGTGGGCCGAACACGCGGCCGAGCGAGCCCAGCCGAAGGACCTCGAAAAGTTGGCGCGCGTGCTCGTCGCCGTGCCACGCGAGGCGCGGATGGTGTTCTTTGCCAAGTGCGCGGCCGAGAACCGGCATCGTCAGCTGCGGCTCGAGGCGCTCCGCGATCTCGCCCAGAGCGGCCCGGGTACAAACCTCTTCGAGCAGGCCGTGCGGCTCGTCGAGCGCGCACCGACGTGGCGCCAGGATCGTCAGCAGGGATCACGCACGCTGCTGCTCGCGCTTGGCGATGGCTTTGGCGAAGCGTCCGACCACTACGTCTCCGCCTGGGCTTGGCGACTCGCCGCGGCGTCTGGCGATGCGCAGCAGCGTCGCGTCATCACCGCACTCGAGGGCGGGCGCGATCTCGTCCGCAGCCTGTCCGGCCGCTCGGGCGATGCTGCGCGCCAGCAGGCCAAGGCGATCGTTGCGATTGCCGAAGAGCAGCCGCTCGATGTTGGTTCTGCCCTCCTCGCCTGTATCCGCACGGTCGACATGGGTGCCGAGCGTGTGCTTGAAGACGCGCGGATCCGCATGTCGGCCGATCCGCGCGCACTTGCCGCAGCCTTGGGCTCCAACGTTCCATTGCCACGCGGCGTCAAGCGCCCGACGCGCTCGCGCGTCTCAGCAGCCGCACTCCAGGGCTCGGTCCTGCCGTCGTCGATCGGCGCCTTGCCAAACGAGGCTGCTCACGAGGAGCCGAAAAAGCGTCGGCGCCGTCGGAAGCGCAAGCGCACGGGCGAGTCTCCGCAGGGCGAGGCGACGGTCGAGGCTGTCGATGGCGAAGCACCAGAGGCCACAGAGGTGGAGGCCACTCCCGCGCCTACCGAGGTCGAGGATTCCGTGCCCGTCAAGCCGAAGCGTGGTCGTCCCCGCAAGGTACGGCCCGAGGAGAACGTCGAGGCTGTGGCGGTCGAGGCTCCCGCGATCGAGGCGGCTCCAGTGGAACAAGCCGACGAGGCTCCGGTCAAGCGCAAGCGTGGACGTCCCCGCAAGGTGCAGCCGGAAACCGATCAGGCCGTCGAGGCGCCGAGCGTGGAGTCAACTCCGGCGGAAGTCGTCGAGGATGCCCCAGTCAAGCCCAAGCGCGGCCGCCCGCGCAAGGTCAAAGTCGAGGAGCCAGTTGTCGAGGCACCACCGGCGCCGGAGTTCACGGCCTCCGGCATGCGCCGCGTCGTGATCGACGACGAGCCTGCCGGCACGACATTTTCGACGGATGGCATGAATCTCCAGCGCGGCCGAGGTCGCCCACGCAAGACCAAGGCACTACCTAAGTCGAGGCGCGCTGCACCACCGAAGCCACCCAAGACCGATCCGTCCGGGCCGGCCGAGATCCCTGAGTGGTAGTTGTCCGCTACTTGTAGCGGTACGTAATACGACCGCGAGTGAGGTCGTACGGGGAGAGCTCGACCTTGACGCGGTCGCCAGGCAGGATGCGGATGTAGTGGCGTCGCATACGACCCGAGATATGGCCGAGTACCTCATGCCCGTTGTCGAGCATGACGCGGAACATGGTGTTCGGAAGCGACTCCGTCACCTCGCCCTCGACTTCAATCTTCTCTTCCTTCGTCACCAGCACTCCGTCGTTTGACTGTTGTAGAGGGTACAGGAGCCGACTTCAGCATGTTCCCGGCAGCGCCGCCCGCTACGGTCTAGGTATGACCGTCATGACTTCCGGTGAGCTCGACCGCTATGCGGCCGCCGTCATCGATACCTGCCTGCACATCAAAAAAGGCGACACCGTCGCCATTCACGGCGAGCCGGGCTCCCGCCCGTACGTGCACGCTCTCGTCGAGGCGGCCTACGCCTCGGGTGCGCGCTTTGTGGATGTCTTGTACGTCGATCCGGTTGTTCGACGTGCGCGGATCACGGGCGCGAAGGATGTCACCACGCTCAAGTGGTCGCCACGCTGGCACCTCACGCGCATGAAGGATCTCGTCGCGGCCGACGCGTCGATCATTTCGATTGCCGGCGAGGAGAACCCGGGGTTGATGAAGGGCATCGATCCGAAGCGGGCGATGCTGGAGATGACGGCGCGCATGCCGGGTCGCGAGGCGTACCTGAAGGCGGTCGCGGCGGGCACGGCGCGCTTCTGTGTGGTTGCCTATCCGGCGCCTGGTTGGGCGAAGCAGGTCTATCCGAAGCTGTCGGTCGAGCGTGCGCAGCGTGCGTTGGCGAAGGATCTCTTGTCGTTCTGTCGGATCGGTGCGGACGATGCGCCCGGTGCGTGGGGCAAGCATGTGGAGACGCTCGTTAAGCGCTCAGCGCTCGTCAACAAGCGCAACTTCGTGTCGATTGAGTTCAAGGCGCCTGGTACAGATCTGAAGGTCGGGCTCGCACCGAAGACGCGTTTTTGTGCGGCCGAGATGAAGACGCCAAATGGTCGTCGTTGGTGCGCAAACTTGCCGACGGAGGAGGTCTTTGCGAGCCCGGATTACCGCTATGCGGAGGGCCATTTCGCCTGCACGCGTCCGTTGTCGCTTGATGGTCAGATGTTCGATGGCATCAAGGCCGAGTTTGCGGGTGGTCAGCTCCAGCGGATTCAGGCGAAGACAGCGAAGCAGCGCGAGTATCTCGCCGCCTATTTTGCGCGCGATAAGGGTGCGGGTCGCCTGGGCGAAGTTGCCCTTGTCGATCGAGCGTCGCGAATCGGCCAGTCAAACCGTGTCTACCACACGACGCTGCTCGACGAAAACGCAGTCGCGCACGTCGCCTTCGGCTCAGCCTATTCCTCAACGCGTTTCCCGGACGCAAAAATCACGGGCGACCGCGGCCTCAACGTCTCGAAGATCCACGTCGATGTAATGATCGGCAGCGACGACCTCGACGTAACCGGCGTGACCTCCAAGGGCGACCGCGTCCCGGTCATCAGCGACGGCGGCTGGGTCCTAAAGTAGCGCGGCGTAATCAGGTGTGGGCCCCGCTGCTCAAGTAAGACAGCGCCATCCAACCCCAAGCGCGATCCAGGGTCAATGTCCAGAAGGGGTCAGGCACGATCTGGACATTTGATCGACGAGCTAGCTCGTCAGCCAATGTCCAGATCGTGCCTGACCCCTTCTGGACATTGACGAGCGCTTGACGCTGGTAGTGAATCGCGCCCGAGTCTGGTCGTGCTCTGTCGGAGCGCGTTCGAAGCCGTTGCTCGTCTGTGCCAAAGGCAGCCAAGAATGTCTCACCTCGGTGAGGTGGGGCATGGTTGGCTAGAGACATGCCTCGCCCTCCCGCGCGCTCAACCCATCGATATCCCTCTTCACATCATCGGACGAGGCTGTCGAGGAATGCCAGTCCTTGGCGATGACGATTCGCGCGGGCATTTTGTCTACCTCCTCAACGAGGTGGTGAAACAGTACGAATGGCGTGTGCTGGATTGGGTTTTGATGTCCAATCATCATCATCTTGTCGTTAGCCTGCGCGAGCAAAATCTGGATGCCGGAATGCATCGCTTGCATGCGCTTCACGCCGACCAGTGGAACCGACGACACGCATCTATGGGGCACGTCTGGATGCGCCGATACTCGAGCACCATTCTTGATTCCGCCGAGTATCTAGAGAATGTCATGCGGTATGTCGCGTGGAATCCGGTGAGTGCTGGGCTCTGCGCAGAGCCAGAGCAATGGAAATGGGGAGGGTGTGCTGCGAACGCCGGGGTGCGTTTGGGACAGCCATTTCATGACGTGCCCCTGGGGCGCGGTGTGTTTCGAGACGTATTCGATAACGACGCGAGTACGGCAGAGTCGATTGCGTGTTACCGCGGGGCAGTGCTGACAGGTAACGCCGATCTAATCGTGCGCTCTGGCGTCGAGGCCACTCGACCACCACTCGACGAAATCATCACCAGTGTTGACTCTGCTGCGATCACCCGAGCAGCAAAACTGTGGGGGTATACCAACAGCGAAATCGCTGCACACTGCGGCGTGAACGAGAAGACAGTGCGGCGGCGGAAGCTACAACTGGCCTCGAGCTAAATCTTGCCGCGGACACCAATGTCCAGAAGGGGTCAGGCACGATCTGGACATTTGATGACGAGCTAGCTCGTCGATCAAATGTCCAGATCGTGCCTGACCCCTTCTGGACATTGGCACGTAGGGGCTAGGCCGGGTCGTCGAGGACGACGGTGCGGAGGCCCCAGGCGTCGCCCGAGGCGAAGAGGGCGTCGGCATCGATCTCGTCTTCCCAGCCGAGGATGTGCGGGTTGGGCTGGTCTGCTGTTGAGCCGAGGATGGCGCGACGCTTTGGGACTTCCTGCGGAGTGGGGCCGTCGGCCATGCGTTCGCGGGCCTCTTCGGCCGCCTCAACCGCTGGTCCCTCTGCGTAGCCCTTGCCCATGGAGGACAGCCTACGCTGAAGCGGCGCGCTTGGCAGCCTTGGCTGCCCGCTTGCCCGCCTGGTACGCCGCGAGCTCGTCGGCGGAGCGGACGTCGCCGAGTGTCTGATGTGCAGGCATCCGCTCTGCGAGGCCCGGAAGATCGACGCCATATTGGCGGTGCAGGAGCACCATCACTGTTCGCACTTTCATCTCGCCAAAGCCAGGCAAGGCTCCAAGGCGGGCGGCAAGATCGGCTGCATCGGTCGCCTCCGTCCAGAGGCGCGAGCCGTCGCCGCCATAGTCGCGGACAAGCACTGCGCAGAGATCTTGGATGCGCGTGGCCATTGAACCGGGGAAGCGGTGCACGGCAGGCTGCTCGCGGCACGCAGCGAGGAAGACGTCGGGGTCCAAGTCGGCGATGCGCTGAGGGTCGAGAAACCCGAGTCGCGCCTGCAGAGTCGCCGGACCCGCGAACGCCTTCTGCACCGTGATCTGCTGGTCGAGCGCGAAGCCAATCAGCAGCGCGTTCGGGTCCGTCGCGATCAGTCGATCAGCAGCCTCATCACCAGTCCAAGGGAGCAGCGTGGGGCCGGGCATGACGAACCTACGCGGCGGGGCCGATGCGGGTGGCGATGGCCGCGTCGATGCGGGCCTGCGTGGTCTCGTCGTCAAGACCGAGCGCCTCGCCAATCTCGCGTGCGTAGGCCTTGCGAACGCGGTCCAGCAGTGTGCGCTGACCATCGTTGAGCTTGCGTGTTTCGGCCGTATCGATGAGCGAGGCGAAGACCTCGATCATGCCGTTGATCTCGCCCTCGGCGAAACGATCCTTGAGCAGGCGACCATCGCGGTTCCATGGAATCGGCTCGTTGCGCTCGTTGGCAAGCGCGTTGAGCGATTTGTCGGCGGAGGCCTTGCTGGTGACGTGGCGCAAACCGCGCTCAACAGCGCGATCGAGTGGCACGGTGACATTCATCTTCGAGTCGAGTACGAAGAGGTCGACAACGGTCACCTTGTTGCCAAGAACAACCTTTTCGCCGATGCTTTCAACACGTGCAAAACCTTCAGGTCCGAAGACGACGGTCTTGCCCTTCTCGAATTGTGCCACCTTTGCCATATCGGCTCCTAAGCGTCAGAAATCGACATAGTAGTCGACCCTGTGTTTTCGCCCGCCGGGTGCAGGTTCGGCTACGCTGACGGCGTCGGAATACCGACACCTACCATCCGACGAGGTTGATGATGCTACGCCGACTCTTGCCACTCACGCTTTTCGCTCTACTTCTGCTCCCGGCAGCTGCCATGGCGGCTGAAGAGGCTGGGCAGAAGGAGTACGTGACGGAGTTGTTCATCGGCCTAATCGTGCTCGTGATCGCGATCTTTGCTGTGATTGCCGGTTTCGAGGCAAGCAAGGCTCGTCGCAAGCCTCACTGAGCAGCGATTGGCCCGCGTGGCCGGCAGGCCTCGCTGATCGGGTGCGGCGATGCTTGACATGCGTTTTGGTACGGTGAATAGCGATGATTCACCTGTATCAGATCACCGGTTCCTCGTCCTTTGCGGCTCGTGCTGCCCTCGAAGAGGCGGGTGCCGACTACCAGGTCGTCAACGTCCATCCGAAGCAGCGCGATCTCGATCCATCGTTCGCTGAGGCCAATCCGCTGCAGCGCGTCCCCGCGTTGCGCGATGGCGATGCGACGGTCTACGAGACCGGCGCGGTTCTGCTGCATATTGCCGACCGTTTTCCCGCCGCGGGTCTGATCCCGCCGATCGGCGATCCGTGCCGCCCCGACGTCTATCGCTGGGTGATGTGGACGGCCAACACGCTGCACAGCGCGTGGTGGCCGCTGATGATGCCGGGCTTTATGACGACGGACGAGTCTGGCGCCGTTGGCATCCGCGAGCGTGGCATCACGAACATGGCAAAGCATGGCGCCTATCTCGATACCCAGTTGGCGGGCAAAGAGTGGTGTCTCGGCGATCAATTTACCGTCGCCGACATTTATCTCTACATGCTGGTTGGTTGGCAATCGTTCGTGGATGACGTCCAGGTTGGCGGCGCGCCTGTGCAGGATCACTTTGCCCGCGTTGCTGCGCGCCCGGCGATCGCCCGCGCCCGCGAGCTCGACGACCTGACGCTCGACTTTCAGCGCAACCACCCCGACATGCGTGGCGGCGAACTGATCTAGTGCCCGGCGGTCCTGCTGTTCAGGACCCTTGACCGACCCAGACCGAGCCGTCGAGGTAGACCTCGCGCTTCCAGATTGGGACGGAGACCTTGAGTTGTTCGATGATCCACGCGGTCGCGGCGATTGCTGATGGGCGGTGGCGCGAGGTGCTGACGATGACGACGGACGCCTCGCCGGGCATGACAACGCCGGTGCGATGGACGATTTCGACGGCCACGAGGTCGTGGTCGGCTGGCGGCTTGGTTGGCGATGCGCGTCAGCTCTTCGACCGCCATCTCCTCGTAGGCCTCGTATTCGAGCCGGACGACGTCTTTGCCGTTGGTGGCGTTGCGGACGGTGCCGGTGAAGGCCGCTTGGGCGCCGGCTCGCTCGTCGTTGGCCCGCGCGTGAGCGGCCGCGATGTCGATCGGGTCGGCGGTAATCGCGACGCCGATCCGTGGCACGTCCGAGCCGCCGGAGACGGGTGGGATGAGTGCCACCTCGTCGCCGTCCGCCAGCACCGTCGAGCGGTCGCTGTAGGTGCGATTGACGGCGTAGGCGATGCCGGCAGGCTCGTCGCCGAGGTCGAGCAGCAACCAGATCGCTCCGGCGGTCGTGCCGTCGGGCACGTCGAGTTCGCGGCGGCCGGTGCCCGCGCGTTCGCGGAGACCGGCGAAGAGTCGGATGGTGACGGTGGCCACGCAGGCAGTCTACGGGTGTCTGCCGACCCGCGTCCGGCTACTCTGCTGCCTTGTGAGCGAGGACAACGTCACCACCGAATCGGGCATCCCCGTCGAGCCGTTCTATTCCGGCGCAGGCGATTCTGCTGCGATCGCTCCGCCCGGCGAGTTTCCGTACACGCGTGGCGTGCGCCCGGATGGCTATCGACGCCGTGCGTGGACGATGCGTCAGTACGCCGGCTTTGCCTCGGCGGAGGAGACGAACGAGCGCTTCAAGCTCTTGCTCGAGCGTGGTCAGACGGGTCTTTCGACGGCCTTCGACCTGCCAACGCAGCTGGGTCTCGATTCGGACGATCCGCGCAGCCTCGGCGAGGTTGGTCGCACGGGTGTCGCGATCGACTCGGTCGAGGATATGGAGCGCCTCTTCAAGGGCATTCCGCTCGGCGACGTTTCGACGTCGATGACGATCAATGCGCCCTCCTCGGTCTTGCTGCTGCTCTACGAATTGACGGGCGAGCGCCAGGGTGTTGCGCCCGAGCAGCTGAGCGGCACGATCCAGAACGACATCCTGAAGGAGTACGCGGCGCGCGGCAATTACATCTATCCGCCGCGCCCCTCGATGCGTCTGACGGTCGACACGATTCGCTATGCCCAGGCGCGCCTGCCGCGTTTCAACACGATCTCGATCTCCGGGTATCACATCCGCGAGGCCGGTTCGACGGCGGTCCAAGAGTTGGCGTTTACGCTCGCCAATGGCCTCGCCTACGTGCAGGCTGCCGTTGATGGTGGGCTCGACGTTGATGCCTTCGCGCCGCGCCTGTCCTTCTTCTTCAATGCGCACAACGATGTCTTCCAAGAGGTCGCAAAGTTCCGCGCCGCACGCCGGATGTGGGCGCGCTTTATGCGCGACCGCTTTGGCGCCAAGGACGAGCGCAGCCTGATGCTTCGCTTCCATGCCCAGACGGGCGGCTCGACGTTGACGGCCCAGCAGCCCGAGGTCAATCTCGTCCGCGTTGCGCTGCAGGCGTTCTCGGCTGCCGCCGGTGGCGCCCAGTCGCTCCACACGAACGGTTTCGATGAGGCGCTTGCGCTGCCCACCGAGCACGCGGCGACGCTTGCCTTGCGGACGCAGCAGGTGCTGCTGCACGAGTCGGGCGTCCCTGCCACCGCCGATCCGTTTGGCGGCTCGTGGTACGTCGAGCAGTTGACGGACGAGTTGGAAGCGCGTGCGCAAGAGCTGATTGACGAGATCGATCGCAAGGGCGGCAGCGTCCGCGCGATCGAAGAGGGCTTCATCCAGGACCAGATCGAGGAGTCCTCGTATCGCTCGCAGATGCGGCTCGAGCGTGGCGACGACATCGTCGTCGGCGTCAACAAGTACCGCAACGACGAGGAGCCTGTCGTGCCGATCCATCGGCTCGACGCGAACCTTGAGCAAGAGCAGGTAGCGCGCACGCAGGCGCTGCGTGCTGCCCGTAACAGCGGCGCGGTCGAGTCGGCGCTTGCCGACGTGCGTGCCGCTGCCGACACCCCCGACCGCAACATGCTCGAGCCGATGCGCGTCGCCCTCGCTGCCCACGCCACGGTGGGCGAGGTCTGCGGCGTGCTGCGCGAGGCGTGGGGCACACACGACCGCTGAGTCCGCCCGGAAGGGCTATTCTCTCGCCGTTCCCGGCAGGAAGGCAATGACCCCGTGACTGATCGCCACGATCCCGGCTCTACAGCACAACGCATCGCCCATCTTGAGGAACTGCGCGCGCAATCGCAGCACATCGATCCGAAGGCCGAGGAGCGCCAGCGCGCTCGCGGTAAGGGCTTGGCGCGCGAGCGCATCGAGGCGTTGTTCGACGCCGGCACGTTTCGCGAGATCGATCGTTATGCCCAGCATCGCAATGCCGAGCTCGCCGATCGCCGCCCGTATGGCGACGGTGTCATCACGGGGCATGGCCTGATCCACGGTCGTCGCGTCTTCGCGTTCTCGCAGGACTTCACGGTTTTCGGTGGCTCGCTTGGCGAGGTTTTCGCTGAGAAGATCTGCAAGGTGATGGATCTGGCGTTGCGCTATGGCTGTCCGTTTGTCGGCATCAACGATTCGGGTGGCGCGCGGATCCAAGAGGGCGTCGTTTCGCTTGGCGGCTATGCCGACATCTTCCAGCGCAACGTCGACGCCTCGGGTGTGATCCCGCAGATCTCGCTGATCATGGGACCCTGCGCGGGTGGCGCGGTCTACTCGCCCGCCATTACCGACTTCATCTTGATGGTCCGCGAGACCTCGCACATGTTCATCACCGGCCCCGATGTGGTGCGCGCAGTGACGGGCGAAGAGGTCACGATGGAAGAGCTCGGCGGTGCGGATACGCATGCCGAGAAGAGCGGTGTCTGCCACCTCGTCTGTGAGGACGAGGCCGCGTGTATCGCGGATGCGCGTGCGCTGATTTCGTTCTTGCCGCAGAACAATGTTGATGCTCCGCCGTGGGCGCCGACGGACGATCCTGCCGATCGTCTCTGCACCGAGCTCGACACGCTGATCCCCGATAGTCCGAACAAGCCGTACGACATGAACGCCGTGATTCGCTCGGTCGTCGACGATGGTGCGTTCTTCGAGATCCAGCCGACGTACGCCCGCAATATCGTGGTGGGCTTCGCGCGTCTCAATGGACACTCGATTGGCATTGTCGGCAACCAGCCGGGCCAGCTCGCGGGCGTGCTCGACATCGCCTCGAGCGAGAAGGCCGCGCGCTTCGTGCGCACCTGCGACGCCTTCGGCATTCCGATTCTCACCCTCGTTGACGTGCCGGGCTTCTTGCCAGGTACCGAGCAGGAGTGGGGCGGCATCATTCGTCATGGCGCCAAGCTGCTGTACGCGTACGGCGAGGCAACGGTGCCGAAGCTGACGCTGATTACGCGCAAGGCCTATGGCGGTGCGTACGACGTGATGGGTTCGAAGCATCTGCGCGCCGACGTCAACTTGGCCTGGCCGACGGCAGAGGTCGCGGTGATGGGGCCCGAGGGCGCCGTCAACGTCGTCTATCGCAAGGAGCTGGCCGAAGCGGCCGATCCCGAGGCCCGTCGGGCCGAGCTGATCGACGAGTATCGCGCGCGCTTCTCGAATCCGTATACGGCTGCCGAGCGCGGTTTCGTCGACGACGTGATCCTGCCCCACGAGACGCGTCACGCATTGATCGACGCGCTAGAGGCGTCGTTGACGAAGCGCGTTGAGCGCCCGAAGCGCAAGCACGGAAACATCCCGCTGTGAGCGAAGAGACGCGTGACGAGACGGCTTCGGCAGAGCAGCGTGCGATCGATGCTGCCCTCGCGATCGTCGAGCGCGATGGCCCACTCGCGGGGCATCCGGCCTACCGCAGCGCGTGGCGTCAGCAGGCTGCGCGCGAGCAGATCGACAACGGGATCGATGCGCGATGACGCCGCCGTTTGATCGCATCCTGGTTGCCAACCGTGGCGAGATCGCCATCCGCGTCTTTCGTGCCTGCCGCGAGCTCGGCATCGAGACGGTCGCCGTCTATTCCGAGGCAGATGCTGGTGCACCGCACGTGCGCTACGCCGACGAGGCCGTGCTGCTTGGCGCCGCCGCGCCGAGCGAGAGCTACCTCAATATCCCCAAGCTGATCGACGCCGCCAAGCGCACGGGTGCGCAGGCGATCCATCCGGGCTACGGCTTTCTGGCCGAGAGCGCTCCGTTTGCGACTGCGGTTGAGGAGGCCGGGCTGGTCTGGATTGGCCCGCCGCCGAGCGCGATCGATGCGATGGGCTCGAAGATCAACTCGCGCATCCTGATGGCCAATGCCGGTGTGCCGATCGTGCCTGGCACGACCGAGGAGATCACAGACCCCGTCCGCGTCGTCGAGTTGGGCGAGCAGTACGGCTGGCCGATTGCGCTTAAGGCTTCGGCCGGTGGTGGTGGTCGTGGCCTCAAGGTCGTGCACGAGGCTGGCGATGCCGAGCGTCTGCTCGAGGCCGCTAAGCGCGAGGGCGAGGCCTGGTTTGGCAACGGTGCGGTCTACGTCGAGAAGTACGTCGAGGATCCGCGGCACGTCGAGATCCAGGTGATGGCCGACACGCACGGCACCACGGTGCATCTCGGCGAGCGCGATTGCACGCTGCAGCGTCGGCATCAGAAGATCGTCGAGGAGTCCCCGTCGCCGGCCGTCAACGAGGAGTTGCGGGCGCGGATGGGTGCGATGGCGGTCGCGGCTGCCGAGGCCGTTGGCTACGTCGGCGCGGGCACGGTCGAGTGCCTGCTCGATCGGCATGGCGACTTCTTCTTCCTCGAGATGAACACGCGTATTCAGGTGGAGCATCCCGTCACTGAGTTGGTCACGGGCGTCGATCTCGTGCGCGAGCAGATCCTCGTCGCGTCGGGCCAGCCGCTGTCGTTTGCGCAGTCCGACATCGTCATGCGTGGGCATGCGATCGAGTGTCGTGTCAACGCAGAGGATCCGGGCAACGGCTTTACGCCATCGCCGGGCAAGTTGCTTCGTCATCGACCGCCGAGTGGTCCGGGCATCCGCGTCGAGTCGGGCGTGGAGGAGGGCGGCGAGATCAACGACCGCTACGACCCGATGGTCGCGAAGCTGCTCGTCTGGGATACGTCGCGCGAGCGTGCGATTGCCCGCATGCGGCGCGCGCTCGATGAGTACGAGATCGTCGGGCCAAAGACGCTCCTGCCGATGCACCGCATCGTCATGCGCGCACCCGAGTTTGCGGCGGGCGAGACCTGCGCCGGTTTGGTTGAGGGCGCGTGGGCCGATGCCTGCGCTGCGCTCGCCGACGAGCCAACTGCTGCTCCTGCGCAGTCCGCCGGTGGCACAACGATTCCGCGCCATGTCCCCGTCGAGGTCAACGGTCGGCGCTACGACGTGGTGTTGCGCCTGCCGGCTGCGGCTGGTGCCGAAGAAGCGCGAGACCGCATTCGTGCCCGCCAGAGTGGTGGCGCGGGCGGGGCTGCCGAGGGCGCGATCATCTCGCCGATGCAGGGCACGGTGCTGCAGCTCGAGGTCGCCGAGGGCGATCACGTCGAGGCCGGCCAGGTCGTGGCGGTCGTCGAGGCAATGAAGATGGAGAACGAGGTCACGTCGTCGCAGGCCGGCACAGTCGAGACGGTGCATGTGCAAGCAGGGCAGGGCGTACAGGCCGGTCAGGTCTTGCTCGAGCTCGCGGCGAATAACTCGTAAGTCACGCGCACGTTGCGTATAGTCACCGCAATGGGACAGATCGATACAACTGTTTGGGAAGACGAACCCGTCTACGTACGCGACGTGGTCTTCGAGCCGATCGACACACCGACCGCAGTTGCTGAGGTAGCGCGACGGATTCGTCAGGCGATTGTTCTTGGTGTCTTGCGCGATGGCGACCGGCTGCCGGCCGAGACCGAGCTGGCCAAGCGCATTGGCGTCGGTGTGATGACAGTCCGCGCGGCCCTTTCCGAGTTGCGCGCCGACGGTCTGCTCGAGACGCATCGTGGTCGTCTCGGTGGCTCGTTCGTGGCGTCGAGCCACATGGCGTTTCTGTCCGGGAGTTCGCCAACGAACCCGGAGACGTTCCGCAATCAGGCGCAGGTCTTGGGTGGGCTCGAGGCGCACGCCGCGTTGCTTGCAGCCGCGCTGATCACCGAGGACGAGTTGATCATCCTGGGCGAGCTCGTCGACGAGATCAACCAGCCGCACACGACGAGCGAGATCGGTGTCCTCAATAATCGCTTCCACCTGACGATCGCGGCGGCCTCCGGTAATCGCCTGCTGGTCTCGGAGATCAGCCAGCGCCGCGCCGAGCTCTACGCCGACGCCTTCGCGCTCGCCAAAGTCGAGTTGCCGCTGCCGCCGGGCAACGACGCACACCCCGGAATCGTCGAGGCGATGACGGCCCGCGACGGCCAACTCGCATCCATGCGGATGTGGGAGCATCACGAGTTCACGATGGACGGGGTACTCACAGCGCGACGTGGCTAGGGGTTCCTTCCGAGCTTGCGAGACAACGTGTGGCTCTGGTAGGGAGGACATGACAACCGCGCGGATGTCATGTCCTCCCTACCCAAAACGCCATGTGTTCCCTAAGCGTCGCTGCAGGGGAGGACACCACATCCGCGCGGTTGTCATGTCCTCCCTGGTCTCAGGTTGGTGCTGGATCGGCTCTGTTACGGGCCCGTAGGGAGTCCACGCTATCGTGCCGGGGATGCCTACGTTTCCTAGTGAATTTCCACCGCCGTACGATCCCGCGAACGCGGTTGATCAGCCGGCAGCACCCGAAGATCTCAAGATTCCCGCCGGTGTCTGCATCGTCGGTGGTGGCGCTGCGGGTCTCGCCTGCGCCGTCAAGCTCGGCCAACTGTTGGCCGACGATCCCGAGTCGCTCGAGAAGCTCGGCGAAGTCCCGATTGTCGTCATCGAGAAGGGCAAGGCCGTTGGCAGCCACTCGCTGAGTGGCGCGATGGTCAACTTGCAGCCGCTGCGCGATCTGTTCCCCGACCTCAAGGACGAGGACTTTCCGACCTACGGTGCGGTCGACAAGGAGTCGGTGCATTTTCTGACCAGCCAGAAGCGGCAGATCAAGCTGCCGACGCCGCCCGAGTTTAAGAACCACGGCAATCATGCGCTGTCGCTTGCGACCCTCAACAAGTGGCTCGCCGAGCAGGCCGAGGCGCTCGGTGCGTACGTGCTGCCCGAGACGGATGCGCAGCAGTTGCTCGTCGAGGACGGTCGCGTCGTCGGTATTCGTACCGGCATTAAGGGTCTCGACAAGGAAGGCGTGGAGAAGCCCGGCGCGGCTCCCGCGACTGAAGTGCTGGCCCAGGTGACGGTGCTCGCCGAGGGCGCGCAGGGCAAGTTGCGCGAAGCCGCGATGACGGCCTTCGACGTTTCGAGCCCGTACCCGCAGATCTACGCGCTTGGCGTCAAAGAACTGTGGAAGGTCACGAAGCCGCTCGATCGCATCATCCACACGCTTGGCTGGCCGCTGCGCGGTGCTGGTCGCTATCGCGAATTTGGTGGCTCGTGGATCTATCCGATGGGTCCCGACCAGGTCTCGATCGGCCTCGTCGTCGGTCTCGATTGGGCCGACTCGTCGCTCAGCGTCCACGACCTGTTGCAAGAACTCAAGCTGCATCCGCTAGTCCGCAACATCTTGGAGGGTGGCGAGCGCCTCGAGTGGGGCGCGAAGATCATCCCCGAGGGTGGCTACTACGCGATGCCCGATCAGCTCAGCCTGCCGGGTGCGCTGTTCGTGGGCGACAGCGCCGGCTTCGTCAACGTTCCTCGCCTGAAGGGCGTGCACTACGCGATTCGTTCGGGCATCTTGGCCGCGCAGGCGATCCACGCTGCGCTCAGGGCTGGGCACGACGTCAGCGCCCCAGGTGCATTGGCTGCGTACGACTCGTCGGTCCGTAACGGCGAGATCGGCAAGGACCTCTATGAGGTCCGCAACATGCGCCAGCAGTTCCAGAAGGGTCTGATCTTGGGCGGCTCGATCGTGCCGCTGATCACCGCCTCGAAGGGCAAGATTCCCCTGGGCGCAACGGCCTTTACGGACGACGCGAAGCACGAGGTCGAACACCTCAACAGTCGCTACACGACGCCCGATGGCACGTACACGTTCGACAAGTTGTCGAGCGTCTTTTTGTCGGGCAACAAGACGCGCGACGATCAGCCGAACCACCTGCGCATCCACGAGCCGCGCGTGCCGCGCGAGCTCGCTGAGACGTGGGTCAACATGTGCCCGGCGCAGGTCTACGAGATCGTCGAGGGCTCCGAGTCGCGCGACGGCATGGTGCGCGTCCATATGGATCCGTCGAATTGCGTTCAGTGCGGTGCCATCACCGCCAAGGGTGGCCGCTTTACCCCGCCCGAGGGCGGCAGCGGCCCCGAATACCAGAAGATGTAAGCCGGGAGGCACCGTGGATCTGTACGAGCATCAAGGCAAAGAACTGTTCGCGAAAGCGGGCATCCCTGTTGCTGAGGGCAGGATTGCCTTCACGGTTGCCGAGGCACGGGCCGCGGCCGAGGAGCTCGGCGGGACGGTCGTCGTCAAGAGCCAGGTGCTCGTTGGTGGTCGCGGCAAGGCGGGTGGCGTCAAGGTCGTCAAGAACGCCGACGAGGCCGAGGCTGCAGCCCAGGCGATCCTCGGCCTCGACATTAAGGGGCACATCACGCGCCGCCTGTGGGTCGAGCGCGGCGTGGCGATTGCCAAGGAGTACTACGTCTCGATCACCTTCGATCGTTCGGCCAAGATGCCACTACTGATGCTGACGACGATGGGCGGCATGGATGTCGAGGACGTGGCGGCGAACCATCCCGACATGCTGGCGCGCCTGCACGTCGATCCGGCGCTCGGCTACCGCGGCTTCCACGGCGTGCAGTTGATGGCCGCCGCGGGCATTCCGCTCGATGAGCGCAAGGCTCTTGGCGTCATGCTCGCCGAGCTGTACGGCGTCTTCCAATCCGAGGACGCCATGCTCGTTGAGGTCAATCCGCTGGTCTTCCTCGAAGATGGCACGCTGCTTGCGGCCGATGCCAAGGTGACGATCGACGACAACGCGCTCTATCGCCATCCCGATATCGAGGCGATGCGCGATCTCGCAGCGATGGACCCGCAGGAGCAGGCCGCGCGCGAGGCCCATCTCGCCTACGTCAAGCTCGATGGCGACGTCGGCATTCTCGGCAATGGTGCAGGCCTCGTGATGAGCACCGTCGACGTGATTGCGCAGGCTGGCGGCCGTCCCGCCAACTTCCTCGACGTTGGTGGTGGCGCGAGCGCCGAGAAGATCACGACGGCGCTCGAGATCGTGCTCAGCAACGACAAGGTCAATAGCGTCTTGTTCAACATCTTCGGTGGCATCACGCGCTGCGACGAGGTCGCCAAGGGCTTGCTCAGCGCGCTCGAAGCCACCGAGATCCGCGCACCGATTGTCGTGCGTCTCGACGGCACGAATGCCGAGGAGGGACGCGCCCTGCTTGCAGAGGCGGCCCGCCCAGAGATTACGGTCGAGAAGACGATGCTCGAGGCCGCAGCGACTGCTGTCCGCCTCGCTAAGGAAGCGAGCTAGCCATGGCCATCATTGCGACCAAGGAAACGCGCCTCGTTGTCCAGGGCATCACGGGCCGTGAGGGCACGTTCCACGCGCTGCGCAACCGCGATTACGGCACCAATGTCGTTGCGGGTGTCACGCCGGGTCGTGCCGGGCAGGACGTCGAGGGTATTCCGGTCTACGACTCTGTGGCCGATGCCGTGGAGCACCAGGGTGCCAATACGGCGCTCGTAATCGTGCCGCCGCGCTTTGCGGCCGAAGCGATTCTCGAGGCCGCCGAGGCGGGCGTGGCGCAGATCATCTGCATCACGGAGGGCATCCCTGCTCACGAGATGCTCGAGGTCTACCACTACATTCGACCCCGCGGCATTCACCTGCTTGGGCCGAACTGCCCGGGCGCACTTTCGCCGGGTATCGCCAATATCGGCATCATCCCGGCCGAGATTTTCAAGCCCGGTCCGATTGGCCTGATGTCGCGCTCTGGCACGCTCACGTACCAAATTGGTGGCGAGCTGGCAGCCAAGGGTCTCGGCAACTCGACGATCATCGGCCTTGGCGGCGACTCCGTCATCGGTACGTCGTTCATCGATGCGCTCGACATGTTCCAGGCCGATGACGACACCGAGTACATCGTGATGGTCGGCGAGATCGGTGGCAACGAGGAGGAGAAGGCGGCCGAGGTGATTGCCGAGCGCATCACGAAGCCCGTCGTCGCCTACATCGCTGGCTTCGAGGCGCCCCCAGGCAAGACGATGGGCCACGCAGGCGCAATCATCTCCGGCTCGGCGGGCACGGCTGCCGCCAAGAAAGAGGCTCTCGAAGCCAAGGGTGTCCGCGTCGGCACAAACCCAACCGAGGCCGCCCAAATCATGGCCGACCTGGTGGCCAAGCACTAAGCCACCCAACTCCAATGTCCAGAAGGGGTCAGGCACCATCTGGACATCTGGCCACGCACGGCTCGTAACCTAACGTTCGCGAATGTCCAGATGGTGCCTGACCCCTTCTGGACATTCGCGTCGCATCGGTGTCCTGTCGGAGCGCGCTGCCGTTCGACGGGCGGCCAACCATGTCCAGAAGGTGCCTGGCACCATCCGGACATTCGAGTCGCGCTAGAGCGTGACCAAGACCGACGTCGCCTCAGCGTTGTCGGCGGCGGGAAACTCGAAACCCATCACGGCCGTGCCGCCGAGCGCCTCGGCGAGGCGCTTGAGGGTGTCGGGCCGCGTGCGATGTTGGCCGCTTTCGATGCGCGAGATCGAGGACGCGGTCGTACCCATGCGGCGAGCGAGTTCTTCCTGTGTCATACCGAGCGCGCCGCGCCGCAAGATCACTGCGGTTGCGAGGTCCATCATCGGGCGGTAGTAGTCGTCGAGGCGGCGGTATTCCGGGTCCTCTGCACGTCGCTGCGCAATGTCCTCGGCGACGGTTCTTCCGATCGGGCTGATCCTTGTATCTGGACTATCACTCATAGAAATAATATTAGCACGCGTGCTAAGTACGGTTCTCGCGGTCATGGTGCGTCTCCTCCGATTGGGCGCCGCCCTGGGCGCGGTGTTGTGTTCATGCCACTCTCAAATTCGGACCAACGCGCGTGAGCCACTGCGAGATCGCTCGCGGCAATAGAGCGAGTGGTCTTTCGGAACGCGTGGAGCAAGACGACGAGGCGCCGAGAGCGGCGGTACAAAATGCGGTAATGCTCACTGCCTGCGTGACAGCGCAATTCGCGCAACTCACCATCAACCTGCGAGCTATACGGGAAGGGCAGGTGGGGAGCGCCATCATGAAGCTCGTTGAGTCTTTGAATCTGATTCTTGAGGAGAAGTTCGCGCTCATGTCCGAGTGCTCGTAGGTAGTCGCAGACAGGCTCAGTCCCATCGGCTTCGCGATAGTAGATCGCTGTCAACCTGCTCTGAGGGTCTCTGGGCTTTCGCATCGGCTGGTGTCCCCGACGCTACGTGCGCGCGCTCGACAGGACTGACGCGGACGCGATCATGGGCGTCGCGATTTGCGCCCGACCCCAGCCGCACGCACACCAACTTCAGCCGCACCATGACACCCGCCGCACAACGCCGCACGGATTCGTAGACTGCGAGGCATGGCCACTATCTCCTTTGCACGCGGCGTTCCGTCCGCAGACCTTCTTCCCGTCGACGAGCTCAAGAGCGCTATCACGCGCGCTATGGACAAGGATGCGACGGGGATGCTGCTCTATGGCGACCCGATGGGTTACATGCCGCTGCGCACGTGGATTGGCGATCGCTGGGGCTTCGATGCGGCCGGCGTCTTCGTCACGAACGGCTCGCTGCAGGCCTTCGCATTTCTTGCTGAAGTGTTGTTTGCTGGCTCGGGTGGCCGCGCCGCTGTTGAGGCTCCGACCTACGACCGCACGATCCTGACGCTGAAGCGTTTTGGCGCGACTGTCGACGCGTATCCGCTGCTCGAGGACGGCATCGATGTCGATGCACTCGAGGCTGCGATCAAGGCTGGCAAGACGCCTGGGCTGGTCTACATCATCCCGAACTTCCAAAACCCGGCCGGTAATGTCACGACGCTTGCCGTTCGTCAGCGTCTCGTCGACTTGGCGGCCGAGCATGGCTTTTGGATCTTCGAAGACGACCCGTATGGCGATCTGCGCTTCTCCGGCAACGACGTTGCTCGCATGGTCGACCTGGACACCGCTGGTCGCGTGATCTACTCGACGTCGTTTACGAAGACGATCGCCCCTGGCGTCCGCGCCGGTGCCTTGCTGTTGCCAGAAGAGCTGCGCAAGAAGATGGCCTACATCGCCAACCAGACCTACATCGGCGCTGTTCACTTTGCCCATGCTGCCGTGGCTGAGTATTGCGCGGCCGGCGAGTTCGACAAGGGCCTAGACCGTGCGCGCCCGCAGTTGGAGGCACGCAAGGACGCGCTCGTCGCTGCACTGGATACGCACCTCGGCGACCGCTTCTCCTACCGCGCACCCGAGGGTGGCTACTTCCTCTGGGGCAAGCTCGAAGGCGTTGATTGCGATGCGCTGCTGCCAAAGGCGACCGAGGCTGGCGTGCCGTTCGTCAAGGGCTCCGACTTCTTCGTCGATGGCTCTGGCAAGGATCACCTCCGTCTCGCCTTCTCGGCTGTCAAGCCCGAGGAGATGGACGAGGGCATCGCCCGTCTCGCGCAACTGCTCTAGTCGTCAATGCGACGAAGGGGTCAGACCCTTTAGTCGCATGACCGCATAACGCGATTCGACTCTGACGGTGGACCGTGCGGGAATACGACTAAAGGGTCTGACCCCTTCGTCGCATTAGGAAGCTGATCGCCTGACCTACCCCTGGTGGTGGCGGCGGTGGCGACGGCCGAGCATAAGCATGCCCACGATGCCGAGTACGAGGCCGAGCCCGGCAGCGGCGATCATCACCCAGATCAGTGCGGTCGTCGTCGAGAAGGCGACGAACGAGACGCTGACCTGTGCCGTATTGACCAGGCTGAAGGCGAGCAGGTACACCAACACGATTGCGAACACGATCAGCAGGATGTACGGCTTGCGATCGCTCTTCTTAGGAGTGCTGTCGCTCATGTGAGAACCCTAGGTGATTACGCGGAGGCCTGCGCGGCGAGACTTGCCGCGGCGGGACGCTCGATCAGCTGGGCCTGGGGCGGTGGTACAAGGCCTTGGCGCTGAGCGGGACGGAACGTCGCGCAGGGCTCGGTGCGGGGCAGCGCGCAGAGATCGTGCACGCGGAAATAGCACTGATTGCATGCGCGCGCAGACACCAACAACGTCTCCTCCGGGTACGAACTACGGTTGCGAGAAGGCTCTCCTCAGCAACAACAACAGGTTACGTTTAGGGGCCAAGCGGGGCAAGTGGTTTCAAGCCGAATTCCCCGCAATATGCGGGTTTTTTCGGCTAGGACGTCGTGGCGCTATTGATGGCCTGTAAAGCATCGGTGAAGTTGTTGACACCGATCACGCGGACGCCATCCGGCGCTCCAGCACGAGCATCGGCAACGTTCGCCATCGGCACCAGAAAGAGATCTGCATCGACGCGCCCAGCACCAATCGCCTTCTCGCCAGCCCCGCCGATCGGCCCGACCGCACCTTGCATGTTGAGGGTGCCAGTGGCTGCGACGCGTAGGCCCTTCAGGTTTGTGTAGCCCTTGCCGGCGCTGTAGATCTGCAGTGCGAAGGCGAGCCCGGCGGAGGGTCCACCAACGCCTTCGATGCTGTAGGTCACCTTACGCGTCGACTCGACGACTGAGGCTTCGCTCGGCACGATGCCAAGCATCGGGGTGTTCTTCGGTCCCTTGATGGTTTGCGTGGTGACGGTTTCCATCTCGCCGGCGCGATGCAGCATGAGCGTGACGGGCTGCTTGGCACCGACGGCTGTCAGTGCCGTTCGCAGTTCGTCCGTGGTGTTGATGCGCTCCTCGTTGACGGCAACGATGATGTCGCCGAGTACGGCTCCTGAGGTCGCGATTGGAGCCTGCGGGTCGATGCCGACGATGCGTACGCCTTTGGATTTGACGGTGACGGGGACGCCGAGCGCGCGTAGTCCGACCACCGTCGCTGCGCTCTGCGACGAGTCCATGGCGACGGTGTCGAGTCGCGAGCGATCGGCTTCGGTTTCGCCTGGCTGGAGGATCGAGTGGGCGGGCACGAGTTCGCCACCATCACCGACCCCAAACCAGGTTTCAAAGATAGTGGCGTGGCGCACGCCGACGGTGCTGTAGTAGAGCGAACCGGCGCCTTTTGGTGCTGGTTCTTGCCCGGCGACGGTGACGACGCCAATCGTTGGTACTGCTGCGCGCGGTACGAAGGCAAAGTCGCTGCTGTCTGCCTGCAGTGCCCAGACCAGGACACCACCGGTCGCGATGGCGGCGACGACGGCGCTGATCAGCAAGAGGCGAAGGATGCGTGGCATGGAGTGCGGACGCCGGCATTGCGCCGACCAACTGAGAATACGTGCGAACTGTTGCCCGCCGCGTGGCCTCCGCCTGGTCCGTGTCGCTAGAGTCCCCTCATGACCATGCATGAGCCGACCGACGCCCTCGCCTCGCCGCGTTTTACCGGCGTGCGTACCTTCGCCCGTTTGCCGCATATCCCCGAGATCGATGGCGCCGACGCCGCCGTCTTCGGTATGCCGTGGGATGGTGGGACGTCGTTCCGTTCTGGCTCGCGGTTTGGTCCCGAGGCGATCCGTTCGGCCTCTGCGTTGTTGCGGCCCTACAACCCGGCTGTGGGTGTGATGGTGTTCGGCAACCTGTCGGTGGTCGACGCGGGCGATGCGCCGACGGTGCCGGGTTACATCGAGCACACGCTGCCGCGTATCGAGGAGTACGTGACGGGCATTCTCGATCGTGGTGCCGTCCCGATCGGCATGGGCGGCGACCACTCGGTGGCGCTTGCCGAGTTGCGTGCGGTGGCGAAGAAGCACGGGCCGCTGGCCTACGTGCAGCTCGACGCGCACCACGATCTCTGGGACCAGTACAACGGTCTGCCGTATAACCACGGCACCTTCGCCAAGCGTGCGATCGAGGAGGGTCTGATCGACCCGGCTAAGTCGTTGCAGGCGGGCCAGCGCGGCTCACTGTATGGGCCCGAGGATTATCAGGTCGCGGCCGATCTTGGCATTCGGCTCGTGCCGTGGCAGGAGCTGCGCCAGTGGACGCCGGCCGAGTTTGGCGCGGCGGTGGCCGAGCGCGCGGGTGATACGCCGTTGTTTTTCTCGTTCGATATCGACTTCGTCGATCCAGGTATCGCGCCCGGCACGGGCACGCCCGAGGTGGGCGGGCCGAGTGCGGACCAGGCGCTCGACTTCGTGCGGGCCTTGAAGGGTGTCAACCTGGTCGGTGCCGATGTCGTTGAGGTCGCGCCGCAGTACGACGGGCCGGGTCAGCAGACGGCCTTGATGGCCGCCAACGTGATCTACGAGATGCTGTCTCTGCTCGCGCTCAAGCGCCCGTAACACGCAGCGCGTCGGCGACAAGGCCGTCGATCACTGCATCGTCGATCGTGTAGCCGGCTTGGCGTGCGGTGTTCGCGAGGATGCGGTAGCCGAGGGGTGTCAGCACGCTCTCGGGATGAAACTGCACGCCTTCGATCGGGAGCGTGCGATGGCGCAGTCCCATAATCAGCCCGTCTTCGAGGCGCGCGGAGACGACGAGTTCGCTGTCGGCAGCGGGCTCGGCGGCGGCGAGTGCGTGGTAGCGCCCGGCGGTAAACGGCGAGGGCAGACCGGCCAGCACTCCTTCGCCATCGTGCTCGATCGCGGCGGCCTGGCCGTGCATGGCGTTCGCGTTCGGGCTCACAGAGATGCCGAAGGCGACGGCGATGCACTGGTGGCCGAGGCAGATGCCGAGCACGGGGATGTCGCGACCAAAGGTGCGAATCGCGGCCGTCGAGATGCCGGCCTCGTCTGGTCCTTGCGGGCCGGGCGAGACGATCAGCGCCCGCGGCGAGAGTGCAGAGATCTCGTCGAGCCGCGTGCTGTGCGATGGCAGGACGCGGGCGGGCACACCAAGCTCGGCGAGGCGGTGCTGGATGTTGAGAACGAACGAGTCGCGGTTGTCGAGGATGACGATCATGGCAGCGCCCGCCAGACCGTCTGCAGCTCGTCGAAGATGGCGTCGCGTGCGATCGCTTGGCCGTCGACGCTGGCGATGGGGATCACGCCGCGGCCGGCCGTCAAGACGGCCGCTCCCTGCGCGGCGTAGAGGTCGGCGAGGTGCACGTCGGCTTCGGCGGCGCCCGTCTCGTCGAGTGCCCAACTACGCGTCACACCCTGCAGAATCCCGGCGAGGCGGGGCACGACGAGGCTGCCATTTGCGAGCCGCACGATGATGCTCGCGCGTGTCGTCTCGCCGACCAGGTCGTCCTCGGAGACGAGCAGCACCTCGGCGCCGTCAAACTCGGCCTCGACGACGTCGACCCACGAGCGATCGGCGATCTTGATGTGCCGCAACTCGACGCCGGGGTCGTAGACCCGCTTGATCGGCAGCGCGACGGGGGAGGTCGAGCGAAGCGGGCGCGTCATCACCACGAGCCCCGCATCCGAGATGTCGATGCGGGTGACGAACGGTTGCTCGGGCCGCGCACAGACCTCGGTCAGCAGGCGATCGAGCTCGGCGACCTGCTCGGGCGAGCCACCCGACGCCGCGAGACGCGCAAGGTGTCGCTCGCGCAGGCGAATCCGTCCGTCCTCAACGAGTGCGGTTTCGAAGACGGGGATCATTGCCAGCCCTCGAGTGTCGCGTTGGTGGCGCGCAGGAACGCCTGGGCTTTGACGATCGTCTCTTCGGCCTCATCGTCGGGGTCGGACAGCAGCGTCACGGCACCACCGGCGCCATAGCGCGCCTCGCCGTCCGAGATCGACGCGGTGCGAATCGCGATGCTGGCGGTCAGCGAGCGGCGGGCCGGCTCGAAGGCGAAGATCGTGCCGCAGTAGAAGCCGCGCGCGTCGCTTTCGAGGCGGTCGATCAGCTCCATCGCGCGGCGCTTGGGGGCGCCGGTAATCGAGCCGCCGGGAAAGCACGAGACGAGCACGTCGGGCAGCCGCACGTCGTCACGAATCTGTGCGGTGACGGCACTGACGAGGTGCATCACATTCTCGGTTCGCTCGAGCTCGCAGAGTGCGGTCACGCGCACCGAGCCGGGCACAGCCGTGGCGGTCAGGTCGTTGCGCAAGAGGTCGACGATCATCACGTTCTCGGCGCGGTCCTTGGCTGAGGCCACGAGTTCGGTGGCCAGTGCCTCATCCTCAGCTGGTGTCGCTCCACGACGACGCGTGCCCTTGATTGGCCGCGTCTCGGCGTGCCCGTCTTCGATGTGGAGGAAGACCTCGGGCGAGACGGAGGCCAGTTCGACACCCTCGCCGGCGAGGTACGCGGCGTGGTCGGCGGGGGCGACGGCGACGAGGCGTTCGAAGAGGTCCCAGCCTCCGTCGCTCCACGGCGTGCGGATCAGGTGCGTGAGATTGATCTCGAAGGCCTCGCCTTCGCCGATCAGGCGCTGCACTTCGCGAGCCTGGGTGGTGTACGCGGCTCGGCTCAGGCCGCTGGTCGCCGTGCGCGCAGGCGCTACCTCGTTTGGCGCCGGTGGGTCGTCAGCGCTGGTGGCCTCGACAAGCAGGTCGCGTGTCGCGCCGGCGGGGCCAAGGATCTCCCATGTGCCGTTCGCATGGTCGAGCACGGCGTAGGTGCGGTAGTAGTGCGCGAGAAAGGCCGGGTCGGTTGGCTGGTGGCGCGGCGTGATGCCGAGCAGGTCGAGTCCGGCGTCGTACGCGATTGCCCCGAGCCAGACGCCCTCGCCGTGAGCGGTGTGCACGAGCCGCGGTGGAATCGCCGGTAGCCCCGCGCCATACGCACTGACGATCGTCTCGTCGGGGTTGACGGCCAGCAGCGACCGCGTGCCAAAGCGCGTCTCCTGCAGGCTGGCGAGGAGCGCGGGTGTGTGGCCCGCGGCGTGGAGCCAGCGGGCGGCTCCAAGGGCAGTCGCCATACGCGGCAGGGTATCCGACTTCGCTTTCAGGCTCCTAATGTCCAGAAGGGGTCAGGCACGATCTGGACATTTGGCAGACGAGCTAGCTCGTCATCAAATGTCCAGATCGTGCCTGACCCCTTCTGGACATTGGCAACGACTTACCTTGGCCAACAAATGTCCAGATCGTGCCTGACCCCTTCTGGACATTGGTGGAACTACTTCGCTGGCATTGGGCCGACGTACTCGACCTGGGGGCGGATCAGACGCGGGAAGTTGATCTGCTCGAGCATGTGCGCTGTCCAGCCTGCCGTGCGGCTGACGGCGAAGGTTGGCGTGTAGAGGCCCGGATCGAGTTCGATCGTCTCGAGGACCGCGGCCGCGTAGTACTCGACGTTGGTGTAGAGGCGCTGGTCGGGCTTGTACTCGTGCAGGAGGCGCAGGGCCGTCTGCTCGACGTGGCGGGCCAGTCCGAGCCGCTCGTCGTCCGAGCCGAGTCGCTCTGCGACTTCGCCCAGTGCGCGGGCGCGCGGGTCGTACGTCTTGTAGACGCGGTGGCCGAAGCCCATCAGGCGCTCGCCGCCTTCGATCTTGGCGCGCAACCATGGCTCGGCGTTGTCGGCCGTGCCGATCTCGTCGATCATCGACGAGACGTGGCTGGGTGCGCCGCCGTGCAGCTTGCCCTTGAGGGCACCGATCGAGCCGACGAGGCCGGAGCCGATGTCGGAGGCGGTGGAGACGATCACGCGGCCGGTAAAGGTCGAGGCGTTCATGCCGTGCTCGGCTGTCAACACGAGGTACGCGTCGAGGGCGCCAACTTGTGCGTCGGTCGGCTCGGCGCCGGTCATGATGCGCAGGTAGGCGCGGGCAATCGTGTCGCCGGGCTGAATGTCGCCGGGCGTCACGCCGGCGCGGCGTGCACCAAGCAAGGCGACGGAGCCAGCGATTGCACCGAGTGCGGCCTGGGCGTCGGCGGGGGTGCCACCTTCGGCGAGGTTGCGGCCCATCGACCAGACGCTCATTGCGGAGCGCACGGCGTCCATCGTGAGTGCGTTGGGATTGAGCGTGGCGACGGTGGCGGGCTCGGCGGCAACTTTGCGCATGTTGTCGAAGACGACTTCGCGCAACTCGTTGGTCTCGTCGACGCTGGGCAGTCGGCCGGTCCAGAGCAGGAAGGCGACTTCGTCGAAGGTGTGCTCGCGGACGAGCACCTCGGCGTCATGGCCGCGATAGATCAACTGGCCGTTCTCGCCGTCGACGAGGCAAATCTCGCTTGGGCCGATCGAGATGCCCTCGAGGCCGTTGCCGGCGTGCATGCGGGGGTTGGTATCAGTAGCCATGTTCGTACTCCTTAAGTGCGGGAACCCTAACCGGTCTCTGACGAATCGGAGGTAACCAACCGGCAACGAGCCGCGGGCAATCGACCGTCGCCTTTCGGTGGCCCAGCGATCGCGATTCAGACGCGCTTGGCGTCTTGCAGGCTGCGGTACAGCCGGTAGGTGCCGAGTGCGATCAGCGGCACGGTCAGGGCGTTGGTGATGACACTGATAATCGCTCCGATGATCGACTGGGTCGTTCCCTCGGGTGCTGCCAGGCCAAGCGACGAGAGTGCGATGGTGATGGCGAAGGCGAACAGCGAGAAGACGACGATCACGCCGAGCGTGGACCAGTAGCGGCCGCGTGTCAGTTGGGCCGAGTGGCGGAGCGCGGGCGCCATCCGCGCATCGCCCGTCACGACGGAGACGGTGGCCACGCCGAGGCGTACGCCGTTGAGGATTGCGGAGCCGAGCAGTGTGCCGAGCCCGAGCGTCAGCATCAGTTGCGAGCCACTAATCCAGCCGCCGACGATCAGGATTCCTGGCAGCGCGACGATCACGAGTAGCACCATCAGTTGGGTGATCACGTACGTCGGCAAGAGTTCGAAGGCGTCGTCTGCCGCCTGGCGCAGCGTCAACGGCTCGCCCTTTTCGGAGGCCATCGCAGAGCGGATCGCAATGATCGAGGCGAGTGGGACGAACAGCAGCAGCGAGGCGACGACTTCGATGATCGCGATGCGTTGCTGCATGCTCTGCGAGTCGGCAACGGCCAGTTCGAGCGCGAGCATGGCGGCTGCGAGGGGCAGAAAGATCAGGCCCGTCACGAGCACGAGCGGGCGGAAAAGGCCTCGGTAGAGGTCAAGCGCCTCGCGGATAACAATTCGAACCATTCCGTGCAGGCTACGTGGGCATTACTCCAAATGCCAATCCGATGCGATACAGAGGTTAATGGATAGCTCTTTCCCGTATGTATCGGCTGCAACGTGCTTGCCGTTGTCCGGGGTCGCACGTACCCTGCAACTATGCGTGGCACTGCCACGCCCCATTTTCGGAGGAACCTCGTGATTCGACATGACGTGATTGTGCTGGGCGCTGGTCTCGCTGGCATGCGCGCAGCCATTGAAGCCAAGCGTGCCGGTGTCGATGTCGCCATCATTTCGAAGCTTCATCCGACGCGTTCACATTCGGGTGCTGCGGAGGGTGGCATCAATGCCGCGCTCGGCAATGCGACCGAGGATTCGCCTGAGAGCCACGCCTACGACACCGTCAAGGGTTCGGATTATCTCGGCGACCAGGACGCGATTGAGGTCATGTGCCGTGAGGCGCCGGACGACATTTACGAGCTCGAGCACATGGGCGCGATCTTTACGCGCGCTTCCGATGGCAAGTTGGCTCAGCGTCCGTTCGGTGCTGCTGGTGCGCCGCGCACGGTCTATTCGGCCGACATCACGGGCCACGTCCTGATCCACGTGCTCTACGAGCAATTGATCAAGTACGACATCAAGGTCTACGAGGAGTTCTTCGCGACCAAGGTTGTTGTCGACGAGGGTCGTTGCGCTGGTGTCATCGCTTGGGATACCCAGAAGGGTGGCCTGCATGCGATTGAGGCCAACCATGTGATTCTCGCGACGGGTGGCGTTGGTCGTATGTACTACGGCACGACGAACGCGTTTGCGTGCACGGGCGACGGCATGTCGCTTGCCTGGAACGCTGGTGTGCCGCTGAAGGACATGGAGTTCATGCAGTTCCATCCGACGACGCTTAAGTCGAACGGCGTGCTGATCACCGAGGGTTGTCGTGGTGAGGGTGGCTATCTCCGCAATAAGGATGGCGAGCGCTTCATGGTCCACGACGCGCCGAACGCGATGGAGCTGGCCTCCCGCGACGTCGTGTCGCGTGCTGAGTGGCGCGAGATTGCTGATGGTCGCGGCGTCGACGGTTGTGTGATGCTCGACTTGACGCACCTTGGTTGGAAGAAGTTGAAGTCGCGTCTGCCTGGTAGCCGCGAGTTGGCGATGGATTACGCCGGCGTCGATCCGATCGAGCAGCCGATCCCGGTCCGCCCGGGTGCCCACTATCAGATGGGTGGCGTCGATTGCGATATCTGGGGCGAGACGATGGTGCCGGGCCTCTGGGCCGCGGGCGAGGTCGCGTGCGTCTCGGTCCATGGCGCGAACCGCCTTGGTGGCAACTCGCTGATGGAGACGATCGTGTTCGGTCGTCGTGCCGGCCAGGCTGCTGCTGAGCGCGTGTTTGAGCAGGGCGATACGGGTGCCCGCATCGAGCCGGCTGCACTGGCCGATGAGGATCGCCGCATCGCTGCGATTCTCAATAACTCCGAGGGTGAGCGCCCCGGTGTGCTCCGCGAGGAGCTCGCCAAGACGATGTACGACAAGGCTGGCGTCTATCGCACCGGCGAGGCGCTGCTCGAGTGCCAAGAAAAGGTGCATGATCTGCGCGAGCGCGCGAAGACGTTGAGCCTCGACGATCACAGCTCGGTCTTCAATACCGACTTGACGACGGCGCTGGAGCTGCTTTCGCTGCTCGAGTGTGCCGATTGTCTCGTCACGAGCGCCGTGGCGCGCAAGGAGAGTCGTGGTGCGCACTCGCGGCTCGACTTTACGACGCGTAACGACGATCAGTGGCTCAAGCACTCGCTCAACTGGAACGACGGTGGCGAGGTTCGCCTCGACTATCGCCCGGTGACAATCACCAAGCATCAGCCACTGGCACGGAGCTACTGATATGGCCGCGATCGAGAATGCTCACTTCACCACCCTCAAGGGTGCGTACGACACGGAGACGATGGAGGCGACCGTCAAGGTGCGCCGCTACAACCCCGAGACGGGCAAGTCGCGTTTCGACACGTTTACCGTCACGATCCCTGTCACGGCAACGGTCCTCGACGCGCTCGACGCGATCAAGGACACGTGCGATGGCACGCTTTCGTATCGTAAGTCGTGCCGTATGTCGGTCTGTGGTTCGTGCGGCATGCGTGTCGATGGTGGTGCCGCGTTGGCCTGCAAGGTGCCGATGCGCAAGTTTGTTGAGGCTGGTCATACGATCACGGTGTCGCCGATGGGCAACCTGCCGGTGATCAAGGATCTCGTCGTCGATATGGCGCCGTTCTGGGACAAGATTCGTGCTGTCAAGCCGTTTCTCGACACCAAGAATGCGGATACTCCTGCCAAGGAGTGGCGGATCGATCCGGCCGATACGGCTCTGATCCACAAGGAGTCGCTCTGCATCCTCTGTGGTTGCTGTGTCTCGGAGTGCAACTCGATGGAGGCAGATCCGGAGTTCCTCGGACCGGCAGCACTCGCCAAGGCCTACCGCTTCGTTGGCGATGCTCGCGATAAGGACACGCGTGAGCGTCTGCGCGACCTCAGTGGTGCGCACGGCATTTGGGATTGCACGCGTTGCTACTTCTGCAATCAGCGTTGCCCGAAGGGTGTCGATCCGCGCGATGCGATCGCCAAGCTTGGTGCCGAGTCCTTCAAGGAGGGCTTCACGAGCGACCCGGGTGCGAAGCATGCGAAGGTCTTCGTCGATTCGACGTACAAGGGTGGTTTTCTCCGCGAGACCGAGTTGGTCCCGAAGACGATCGGTCCGGCCAATGCGATTAAGGACATTCCGTTTGCGTTGCAGCTTGCACGCGCCGGCAAGGTTCCGAACCCCCTGAGCCCGCATAAGGCGAAGGACAACGACGAGGTCAAGCGGCTCTGGAAGCTGCTTGAAAAAGAAGCGAAGGGTCAGCCGCGCCGTGCAACGGCCGTGCATCCCGACGCTGTTCAGGAAGGCTGATTCCCCCATGCAGGAGCGTTACGCATACTACCCCGGTTGCCTCGCGAGCCTTTCGCAGAAAGAGCTTGATTCTTCGACGCGCGCGATCGCGAAGAAGCTCGAGATCGAACTGATCGAGATGCCGAGTGTCACGTGCTGCGGCGCGGGCGACATTCACGAGGCTAAGCCCGATTACTACCTCCACATTTCGGCGCGTATTCTCGGCCAAGCCGAGCAGTCGGGTTGCGACACGATCCTCACGATCTGCAACGTCTGCACCCTCAACTTGCGTCAGGCCAATATGGCGTTGCAGGCGGATGCGGCGGTCCTCAATCGCGTCAACGACAACCTCAAGGAAGTCGGTGCGGCGACGTATCAGGGCGGCGTGGATGTGCGCCACCTGTTGTGGGAGGTTTCGGCGGGTGAGGGCTACGATCGCTTCAAGAGCATTGCCGTCAAGAGCCTCGAGGGCCTCAAGGTCGCGCCGTTCTACGGCTGCCAGATCTTGCGTCCGGCGAAGATTCTCGGCTTCGAGAATTCGGATCGCCCCGAGTCGCTCGAGCGTCTGATCATGGCGTGTGGTGCCGAGCCGATCGACTATCCCGCCAAGGTCAAGTGCTGTGGCTTCCCGATCGTGTTGGCCCGCGAAGACGTCGCTCTGGGCGAGCTCGTGCAGCCGCTGGAGCAGGCGATCGATGCTGGTGCCGATGTCATCGTCACGCCGTGTCCGCTCTGCCATCTCTCGCTGGATGCCTGGCAGCGCAAGGCCGCAGCCTATTCGGGTCGCGAGTTGGGTATTCCGATTCTGCATCTCGCCCAGCTCTTGGGTGCGGCTGCCGGTATCGAGGAGTCCGAGCTCAAGTTCAAGCGCCATGTCACGCGTCTGAGCCCGTCGGTCAAGGCCAAGCTGCAGGTGCCGTCGGTCGTCGGTACGAAGGTCTAGTACGCGACGAGTCGTTTCGTCGGGTAGCCTTGGCGCAATGACACGGCCGGAGACAGCACAGCGATGATCGGTCAGCTTTCGAAGCTTGCGAGTTCGGGTCAGCGTTTCGCGACGCAGGGTGTCTCGGGCGCGTTGATTGCGAGCGCGACGCGTGGGCGCACGGTCGAGACCGTTGCCGACCTTGGTGGCTTGTCGGTTTCGACGCTTGCCGAGCGCGTTGGCACGGGCATGTTTACGGCGATCGATTTTGCGATTAGCCAGTTTGCGACGGATACCGCGGTGCGAGCCGACGTGACGCGCATCGTGCGTCGTGACCTCGACGATCGTGCACTCGAGCGCCAGTTGGTGCGCGATGTCGCGTGGCGCAGTGCGGCGCGTGGCGCGGTCAGTGGCATCCCGGCAGTCATCCCGGCGGCCGGCACGGTCATCGAGCTCTCGGCGGCTGTGGCAGATTCGCTGGCGATGACGGTCACCGAGGCGCGGATGGTGCTCGCACTCGCCCACCTGCGGGGTCTCGATGTGCAGGAGACCGAGTTGCGGCGGCTGGACATCATGATCGTGCTCGGCATGGCGGCTGGTGCGGCTGAGATCGATGGCGACATCATTCGTATTGGCAGCGAAGAGTTGTCGATCGATGTCCTGCGTAGCTGGCACGATGCCACCAGAGACTGCGGTTGCGCTCGGGACGGCAATCGGTGCCGATGTCGTGCGCAAGGTTGCGCGGCGTCGCACGAGCGGCATCCTGATTCGCCTCTTGCCGGGTGGCATTTCGATCGTTGCTGCGGCGTGGTCCGACTGGCGTCTGACACAGAGTGTGGGCAAGCAGGCTGTCGAGTACTTCGATCTGGTTGCACCCATGCAACCGCGTCTTGTTTCTGCGCGTTCCTAGCGCGTCACGTCCAGCCATGATCGGTGCATGCACCGGCACCGCTCGCTGATCCTCGTCCTCGTTGCGCTGATCGCTGCGGTCGTCATCGCGCGACAGGTGCAGGCCCCCGCGAGCCCCAGCCAATCCGACGGCCCGATCGCGGCTGGCCCAGGCCTCGTGCTCGACGTGCTCGACGGCGACACGGCCCGCATCCGCATGGAGGGCTACGAGGGGTCGGTGCGCATCGTCGGCATCGACACGCCCGAGATCGAACATCCCGGCAAACCAGCAGGCTGCTTTGGCTACGAGGCCGCAGCCGCAGCCAAGGCCTGGCTGCAGGGGCGCGTCGTCGACGTGGTGCCAGCCAAAGAGCAACGCGACCACTTCGGCCGACTCTTGGCGCGTGTCGTGCCCCGCGATGGCCCGATCGCCGGCCGCGACCTCGCGCGCGTGTTGGCACTGTCGGGCCTCGCGCGCGAGTTGCCGATGGCGCCCAACCTCGACGACGCCGGCCCGCTCGCCGACCGCGTCGCCATTGCCCGGCGGCTGGGTCGAGGCCTGTGGGGTGTGTGCGGCTTTGCGGCCGCCTTCCCCGGCAAGTAAGCAAGGAAATAATCGATAAGTAGGCCTGCCGCTGCCCAGTACGCTGTGGGCGTGTTCTTCCTCCCGCTTGCCGGTCTTGCTGCCCTTGGTGCGGCCGCTGGCGTGGCCGAGGCCCGCTCGGTGGTCCGCCTCGACCGCACGGTCTCAGTCGCGGGTCTGCCCGCCGATCTCGACGGCCTCCGGATCGCCCACGTCTCCGACCTGCACCTCGGCGCACCAGGTGTCAACCTCGCGGCCACCCGTCGCGCATTCGCGCTGGTGCAAGACGCCGCGCCCGATCTCATCGCCATCACCGGCGACCTACTCACCCACCCACGCGGTACCGCCGACCTGATGGAGTTGCTCGACGAGCTTGAGGCGCCACTGGGTGTCTATGCCACGCTCGGCAATCACGACGTCGGCGATGTTCGCGACCCCTTCTCGCGTGCTGGTGAGATCCCCGACCTTGCCAGTGTCGGCGTCGAGTTGCTGCGCAACCGCACGATCACGATCACCGAGGGCGCGGCCACGATTGCCATCACCGGCTTCGACCCCCACAAGCCCGAGGGCGAGGCACAGAGCCTGCCGCCGGGTGTTGCGTGGCCCGAGCAGACGGCCGATCTCAACCTCGTCCTCGCCCACTATCCCGACGTTTTCGATGCCGCCCCGGCCGACGCCAACGGCCTCGTTCTGACGGGCCATCTGCATGGCGGCCAGATCTGCGTACCGTGGCCAACCGGCCGCCTGCGCCTCTCACAGTTTGGGCATCGCTACACCGAGGGCCTCTACCACCGCGATGCCCTCACCATGCACGTCTCGCGTGGTGTGGGCACGACGTTCGTCCCGTTTCGCTTCTTCGCCCGGCCCGAGGTGACGGTGTTGCGGGTGGTGGGGTAGTAGGCCTCTGGAAGATTGCCTGTCCCACAGCATCAGCCCTGAAACGCCTCCACAGGCAGGTCCCGCTCCCCATCAACAATCCCAGCGATGATTCGTGCCGCGACGACGTTGGGGTCGAGGTCGTATGTCGGAGACGCGAGATTCCAACGGCACGAGTGTTCCAGAGCCAATCAAGTATTGGGTTTTGGCGCTTTCTGGGGCGACGGGATTCCTCATGTAAGCTTACTCCCAGTCCGTCGTTCCGATCGCTTCGCCACGCATCGCCGAACGCTTGGGTGCCGATCTTACGGATCTCTCAACTCGTGACGAACGCGCTGTTTCTACCGCTCGTTGCGCTGCTGGTGTTTGGAGGTCTCGCCATGCTGATCGGTGGGGTCGCCGACGCGTCTTTCAGCTTGGTATGAGTCTGATCTTGCTCGGAGCTATTGGCAGCACGCTGGCGCCGACGGTTGACGTGCTCATCGCGGCGCGGCTCGTCCCGAGGGAGTCGGTGCGGCATTTGCATTGCCCACGTGGGCGTGGCGCAGCTTCGATCGGCCTATAGCGGGTCGGCGCTGGTTCGAGCACTCTCGATCTGGGCAGGGTGCGCGGTCGGTGGTGTCTGGCCATCGGCCCAATCATTGGAGGAGCACTGCTCCAGGTTGGAGACTGGCGGGCCGTGTTTTTGCCCGGAAGTGTTTATCGCCCTGGTAGGCATACTTGGCGCCTCACTTGTTCCTCAAGGGTCAGATCATCGACAAGGCCGTCGTTGTTGATCTCCACATCAAGTGGAACATCGTGCTCGTGATCGGTCTCTTGCTTTCAATGTTTGGGTTGGTGCTGTTGAGCCGCGATGGCTCCGCCCTTCCAGTGATAGCAACGCTTGGCGCCGGTGTTGTGGTGTTGGTGAGGCGTTGCCTCGCGCTCAGGATGGTTGGTAGGCGACCACCTTGCCCCGGGTTGGTATGGCGTCAACTCAGTGCTGGCATCGCGGTTGCCGTGGCCGGCCTCTTCGCCGTGACGGGCGTGTTCTTTTTGACCGCAATTTTCCTTCAACGTGATCTTGGCTTCACGGCGCTAGAAGCCGCAATTGCACTGCTGCCGCAAACAGGATTGGCTGCGGTGCTCGCGTTGCTCTGGTCGGCTCGAGTAATCCATCGTTTCGGGCTACGGCAAGTCTTGATGGTCGCGTTCGTGATCGAGGCGGTAGGCGCCTTCTGGCTTCTGAATCTCGACGTGCACTCCACGTACCTCGACATCCCACGGCCAGCGCGAATGCGCACTGGCTCTGACGGTCGCCGTTGTCCCGACGGCAAGCGTTGTGATTGTCTTGCGGAGTGGCCCAGCCTCCCGGAGCGGTGTGTTAGCTGGCGTGCAATCTGCTGCGCTGAATCTTGGAAACCTACTGGCCATTGCGGTCACAGAGTGTTGTGGTGGCGACGACTATTCCGGGCCGATTTTACGAAGCGATTCCCTCCGCGAAGTCGGGGCTCAGGGACCGATAGATGCAGGCTCACGTTTGGCGGTGGAGCCCGAATCCAATGGGCGATGACGTCTCGGCTGAGGTGCGAACAATCGTTGCGACCGCGCAGCGGGATGCTTTTGCGGATTCGTTCCGGGTACGCCGGCCTTGTCGCTGGCTTTGTTGCAGTCGGCGGTTTTCGCGGTGCATCGATTGGAGACTCTTGCGCCGAGGAAGACGAGCATTCCGGCGTAGGCCGATTCTCTGAAGACGATTGAGCGCATGTGCATACGATCTGTTGACTTTGTGGTCTTGCTTTGTATACAGATCACGAATGTAGGTGTCACATACCGTCAACTTTAGGGATTGGGAGAGATCATGAGTGAAGGGGAAATGAAGCCGCTAAATCTCAGTAATGAGGAGCGCGCAGAGTTGAGAATGCACTTGCTAACTCGCGAGGACATGCTTGTTCTGCAGCGGTGTTGCGGCTGTCGGGCTCGCCGGCACGGGATGGCTTCTTGCCGCCTGTGAGCAGCTCCGGAAGCACCGATTCGTCTGCTACAACAGACACGGCTGCCGAGACAACCGCCGAAGCCGGCTCCGGATACCGATCGTATACACGATGGCTGGCCCCGCAGAGGCGATCAACCCTGGTGGTCCTGCGCAGAACAGCCTGCGCTGCGGTAGCGGTGTTCCTTGCGTGTTACGAGGGGCTCACCAACTACCGCTGGTACAACACGGTTGACGAACTGCTGCCAATCCTTGAAGAGGGCGGCAAGTGCCGCATCGGTCGAGTCTGCCCTGGTTTGAGAGTTTTGAGACTTCCGCCGACGGCATGGTTCTGCAGACGTTCAAGATTCGTTCCGGCGTTGTCAGCAACGCGGGCAACACGATGACCGTGGAAGACATCAAGTGGTCCTTTGAGAAGGCGTTTGCCGACAAGGGAACGGCTTCGATCTGCTAGTGGCGTTATCGGCGGCTTTGGTGCGATGGAGCGGTTTGCCGTCGTCGGCGACTACAACCTTCACCATCGCCCAGGCGGCACCTAATGGACTGCTTGCATTGTCCATGGGCTTTGGGTGGCCGGTCGTTTACGACTCGACTGAGGTCGAGAAGAACGTCGCCGCCGAGGATCCGTTTGGAAATTGCCCGTGGCTCAACCAGAACACGGCAGGCTTCGGCCCGATGCTCCGCTGAAGCTGCGTGCAGGTGGCGCGAACCAATTGGCGCTGAGGTCACTGCCCTGGCGCGCAACGACAATTACTGGGGCGAAGCGCCGCCAGTGGCGACGATTGTGCAGAAGGGCGTTGCCGATGCCTCGTCCCGCCTGCAGTTGCTGATTGCCGGCGAGTCGTCCTATGCGGGCGAGTTGACTCGAAGCAGTTCGACGAGGCCTCGAAGGCGGAGGTATTAGCGTCACGCACGTCGATGACACAACCACCGCCTATCTCGCCCTCACGTTTGATGGCAAGTGGGGCGACCCGAAGGTTCGTCAGGCGATCGCTCGCGCCTTGCCGTACGACGACATCTTGTCGTCGGTATTCCTTGGTCGAGCAAAGCCGTACAAGTCGATCTTGCTGCCATTTCAGCCGGGATACACCGAGGAGTACTGGGCCTACCAGACAGATGTCGAAGCGGCAAAGGCTGTACTCAGCACCGTTGGTGAGCCACTCGTGTTGTCGTACGCAGAGGGTCTGCCTGTTGATGAGCAGTTGGCAATCATCACGCAGACCGCTCTCGCTGCAGCCGGCCTCGGAGGTGAAAGCTTGATAAGCAGCCTCGTGCTCAGTTCGACGGCAAGAAGTACGGTCGTACTGGCGACCTCCAGGCGTTCGTCGATAACCTCGACGCGCCCGGTATCAATCACTGCCGACTACTACTTCTATTCGTTCGGCGGAGAGATGGGGTACTTCAACTTCTTCGGTTGGAACGACCCTGCATTGCTGCCGATCATCGGAGGGTCCGTCGATCCCGATGCGACCATCAGTGCCAAAGCGATCGCAGATGGGCAGAAGCTGTACATGGAGCAGCTGCCGATCATTCCGATCGCGTGGACCGGCAAGGATCATGCCCACAGCAGCAACGTCAGCATCACGCTGAGCAACACTGCTAACGGTCTGCTTCGCTGGAATCAGTTCGGCGTCACGGGCTAGTTGAGTCGGCTCGTATGGCTGGAAGCAATCTCCTAAGTCCCTCCCTCGTGTCTGAGGAGACGTTTGCCCCGTTCGGCGAGATCATCGCCGAACGGGGCGACCCGCTTCCTCATGTTTACGGCGACACGATGAAGGTCTACCTCGGTTCGATGCACGAGTGCGACACCGAGCTGATGGAGTTTGTTGTCGCGGTATCGCCTGCGGGTCAGAAGGCTTTCACTTTCGACGTTAAAGGTAAAGTTGCTCGGCCATTGTATCGACTCCCGTTTCTCTTCGTTGTGGCGGTTGTACCCTCGGCTTCGAAATGGCGTGCCAGAACTTTCTTCACTGTCGGCTTTTGTCGTACCAGGTGATTGTGGGATTCAATGTGCCATCCGAGGGACGTGGCACGAGGTTCCAATCCCTCTCGTTGACCACAGTTTGCTCATCGGTCTACGAGCCACGCAGACCTCACAACGGGGTGGGCAGAGCTCGAAGACGGTGGCGAAATCGCGAGCAAGGGCGATGAAGAGAAGCTCGATCTAACCGCTCATTTGCGGGTGCTGAAGTTGAAGTCGAAACCTGTTGCCAGAGTAGCCCTTTTGGCGGAGGTATTACGATGAGTCACTGGAATCAAGCGAAGCGCAGTTTTTCAATATGTACGACCTGCCTTGGCGAAACGAAAACGAGCTCCCAATGTTTCATAACTTGGAGAGTCGTCTCGATTCTCGCGATATGAACTCGGGAATCACGGACCCCACATGGTTCGGATTCCTGCAGGTTGGAGCCATCTTGAGAAGGCCGATGAGGCCGCGCCAGAGATGTTCGTCTTCGACGGTGACATGACTGGCAACGGCAAGCGAGTTGGAGCCGGTGGCTATCTGGCCATCCCGCGTGGTGGCGGGACGCTGGAGATGTCTTCTGCCAACGGTGCTCATATTCTCGTCTTTTGGAATCCAAGGCGCTGAGCGCCGACGATTACTACGACGGCGAGCCTTACGTCACCTCGGTGTGGCGCGGGGAATTGGACTCAAACAGAGATGCCGAGCTTACCCACGGCATCATGCACAAATCCTTGCGTTGGCCTGACCCAACGGGTGGGGATCGCCATGGTGGTCCGGCCGGCATGATCCGCTTCATCGTGATGACGCCGGGCTTCGGCGAGGCGCGTCAAGAGGCGCACCACGAGTGCTGGGAAGAGTGCATTTTTCTCTCGGGCGATTTGTTGATTCCGCAGCGCGGCGGTACGCTGGCAGGCACGGTGTGAACAATCCTGCGGATCTCAAGCATGGTGGACTGATTACGCAGAAGGGCGCAATCTTGCTGCTCCACTGCAATCACCCGATGGACGTGGGTTCACGTGTCTGACAAACGGACAGCAGATTGCCGACGACTACCGCGACACCGCGAGTTGGCTGCCGGAGCCCGCTCATGTTGAGGTGGAAGGACCACTCGCTCTATCCGCTGTCCGAATTCGGACCCTGGGTACAACCGCCTGGAAACCAAATGATGTATCGATTGACAATTCTTTTACGGGGAGCAAAGTAATGGGCGTACGCGTTGGAGTCGACACGGGTGGCACGTTCACCGACTTCGGTAGGCCCCGGAACGATGCGGGGAAGTGCTGAGCTCATGGACGCCTTCCACGCCAGATGACGCCACGCGTCGCGTTCGGTTGATGGTCTCGCTGTGCTTGGAGAGAAGAGGGTGGCTTCGCCCCCGGTGACGTCGAGCCTGCTGGCGCAGGGCGGCGGCTGCGCTCAGCCGGTGTCGGCGGTCACAGTGAGCGCACCGAATCGGTCTCGTGGTGACTCAGACGTCAATCAACCGCGGTTACGGCACCAGCGAGTCCCAGTGTGGGAGCGCGATTGCGCTCGGATCCCAGCCGCTGCGCGCGCCGCTCAGATGTTCACCAGGACTGACGCACTTGCGACATCACGGCTGTAGACCTGCCGAAGACTCGAGTTGAAGGCGTTGAGTTCGGCTTCGTCCAGTTGCCGCGCTGGTTCCAGGAGAAGGGCATCAACTCATGTTAGCTATCTGCTTCCTGCACCGGCCATGCGGACCCATCGAATGAGGAGCGTGCTCGCGAAGCTTGTTCGCGAAGAGCACGAAGGCTGTTTCGTAAGTATCGCGTCGGAGGTGCTCCCCGAGTTTCGTGAGTACGAGACGTGCGGTAGCCAGCCTGTCTCTGACGCGGTGCTGATGCCCGATGGTTAGCGACTACCTCCGGGGAACCAGACCGAGTCCTGACGGCGAGAGAATGGCTACAACGGATCGCTCTTCATGATGAAGTCGATGGGTGGGCTTTCTCGTCATGATCGCGTCGTCAACCAGCCAATCTCGATTGCCTATTCGGGCCCAAGTGCAGGTGTCGTGGGTATGGCAGCGCTCGCCGATCGCATTGGCGAAACGAAGGTCCTCACGTACGACATGGGCGGCACGTCGACAGATGTCGCTCTGGTTGAGGATGGACGTCCTGTCCTGACGACCAAGGCACGACTGGATATTTATCAATGCGAACTCCAACCATCGATCTTGTTTCGAGTCGGTGCAGGTGGAGGCTCGGTTGCCACGCTTGGCACGGGCAATCGTCTCCGCGTCGGTCCCGAGAGCGCAGGATCTGTTCCTGGTTACCTGCCGCGTATGGACGAGGAGGCGTCGAGCCGACGGTCACGGATGCCAACGTCGTGCTCGGAAGAGTCCCAACTGCATTGTTGGACGGAAGCCTCGAACTCGATGTCGCAGCATCGGACGCAGCCGTCGAGAGGTGCCGATGGTCTCGGTCTGACCCTTGAAGAGGCCGCACTACGGCATCTTGGAGTTGGCTGCCTTCACGATGGCGGGTGCCGTTCGTGGTCTCGGTGGCTACGCGGTCGCGATCGCGCGACTACGCACTTTCTTTGCGTACGGTGGGGCGGGTCCTCTTCATGCCGCGCAACTTGCTGAGTTGCTGGGCTATCAAAGAAGATCGATCGTGCCTGCAAACCCCAGGAGAACTTGGCTCCTGTTTGGGGCTGCTCGCAGCAGACATTCGTGAAGCGAACGTCCGCACCTTTATGGGCCGTGAGGACCAGATTGACTGGCGGGTCTTGCCGATCGCTTTACAGACCTCGAGGCTCAGTCTCGTGCCGCGCTTGAGGCACAGAGTGTTTCAGCCGACGCGATTGAGATTGAGCGCTTGCCGACCTTCGCTACGTCGGTATGGCGACTGAGATTACCAGTTCCTGTGCCGAATGACACCGTCGATGCGGCGATACCGCGCGACGCGGAGCGCCGCAGCACCTCCTCGACGGCGCCGCCGCTTTCCAGCAATTGGTCGAGATCGTCACCGAACAGCTTCGACCGCAGCGTCGGAACCGGGCGCCGGCAGTCGGCCTCGTGATCGCATCCGCATGATGTGAACACCGGCGACGGGTCGACCGACGATCGGCTGGAACGCGGAGCGTCTACTTGGACCGCGACACGGGCATCAGGATTGCCAGACCGTTGACCGTTCGCAGCTGGCTCAGGGCGACTCGTTCGCCGGCCCAGCGGTCATCGAGCAGTACGACTCAACGATCGTCGTGCCACCCCAATCGGTCCGTCGCTGTCGACGGATACGCCAACTTGATCATCCGAACAGCAGCAGTAGGAGTCGACATGGCAACCAACGGAAATCAAGCAGAACTCGCGCTCCATCCTGTTCGAGATCATCGAAAGGTGCTCCTCGAATCGGCTCGACGCGAAATGGAAGCAATCGTTGATCGCACCGCGCGGTCCAGCAATTGTGCGCGAGCAGCACGACCATCGTGCCGGCATCTTTAATGCCGCTGGACAAAGCGTTACAGCGTTGTCCTTCGCCTCCACACCGACTCCAATCATCAGTCGTTTTAGCGATCGGACGTACGAAGGTGACATCTTCATCTTCAACGACGTCTACAAGTCGGACGGCGGCATCACCCATCTAGCCTCGATATCTGCATCACCGTTCCGGTGTTTCGCGAGGGCTCGCGTCGCCGGTTGGATTCAGGTCTTCGGTAACGTCAATGACATTGGCGGTATGACGCCGGAGCAGTGTCCCGCTCGCGGCCTACGAGATCTTCCGGGAGGGTATGATCATTCCTCCGGTCAAGCTCTACGATCGTGGTGTTCGTAACTGAGGCTCTGTACGAGACGATCCTCAACAACTCACGGTTCCCTGATGACCTGCAAGGCGACATCGATGCCTTTATCAACGCCTGCAAGATCGGTGCACAACGCGTCGAGGAAGTGATCGCTCGCTATGGGCGTCCCACCGTCGAAGAGACGTGGCAGATGCTGCTCAATCGTTGTGCTCGCGACCTTCGGGACGTTGTTCTTCCGATGATTCCCGACGGGACGTACGAGTTCGAAGATTTCTGTGAGTATGAGGATGTTCAGCCTCTTGAGCCGCGCCGGTTTATTCGCCTGCGAGCAAAGCTGATCAAGACGCACCTCGACAAGGTTGTCTTTGACTTCACCGGCACCGATGAGCAGGTTATTGGCTCGCTCAACTGGCCTGGCAACGAGTCGTACTACGCGAAATCGCTGAGCACGCTGTTCGAGCGCTTTCGCGCCCGACATGGTTGTCAACGACGGCGTCAACCAAGTCATCGAATGCGTTGTTCCGAAGGGGACAGTGCTCAACCCGCATTACCCAGCAGCCTGTGGCTGGCGTACGTTCCCGCTGCTTCGCATTCTTGATATTGGCTTGGGATTGATTGGCCGCGCTGTCGGTGGCTATATTCCGGCGTCGCAAGAATCGATCTCGTCGTACGGGTTCTTTGGCAAGGACGAGAACGGCGAGTCGTTCACTGCTTCCGAGAGATCACCGGTGCTGGCTCTGGTGCTCGTCCGTTTGCTGATGGAGCCGACACGGTCGACGTCGCCCCTGAGTCGAAGAACAGGCCGGGAGAGTTTGCGGAAACCTTCTACCCCGTGCGCATTGAGCGCCTCGGTCTACGGACAGATTCGGGTGGCGCGGGCCTCTTCCGCGGCGGCACTGGTTATTGCAAGGACATCCGTGTTCTTGTCGATGGCACGAGATGCGTTCAAAGAGGCCTTCAACAAAGCTGGAGCTACACGATTTGGCTCAGGCTGGGCTTGGCTCTGTGTAGATACTAAAAAAGAACTTTGTGTGTGCTCCTCACCCAACCAAGACTGACGGCATCGCTTTCAAGGCGGGCGATGTTCTTCGCGTGTTGAGCCCGGGTGGCGGCGGTTGGGGCGATCCCCTCGAACGCGATCCAGCTGCAGTCTGACGAGGACGTTCGACGAGATCTCGTATCGGTCGAGAGCGCATCCGGGCTACCTGCGGCGTCATCTTCAACAAGACAGACGATCTTTACACGCTGTCTGTCGACGAAGCTGCCTCTGTCAAGCGGCGCGAAGAGATCTCGGGCAGAGCGCCCAAGAATTGCTGATGTACGATCGCGGCGACAATGTTCGCGAGTTGATTGCCGCTGGGGATCTGACGCTCACAACGAGTGACGCGAGGGATGTCTAAATGACTCTGCGGGCGGCAGCAATTCAAACCTGTCCGATCGAGGGCGACCGAGAAGCCACCTATCAAAAGGCAGAAACACTGCTCTGATGATGCGGCAGCAAAGCGTGTGCAGCTGGCGGTTCTTCCGGAGGGCTTCTTTCATGGCGGCTACTCGGCCGTTACCGACGCCAAGAAACACTGGCGATGCAGCCGAGCTTGGGCGCGTCCTGACGTCATTCGAGTCAATCCCCGGGCCGACAAACAGAGCTGGATGGCAGCCAAGGCTCGTGAGCACGGCATGGTGATCGCAAAGTTTGGGATGCTGGTAAACGGCGAGAATGGCGAGAAGCCCTCCAACGCCTCCGTTCTCGATCGACAGCACAGGCGAGATCGTCAATGTGCACCGCAAAGTACATTTGACACCCGTCATTGAGGCGCCGGACGTTAAGCCCGGCAACGACTTTGCCGTTAGCGACACCACGATTGGTTGCATCGGCAACATGGTTTGCGCGGATTTCAGTCTGCCGGAA